>NZ_JACUZT010000030.1:0-255 GCF_014851495.1 Acidovorax sp. ACV01
GGGTCTTGAGGCGGGGAGCCACATCCACACCGAGGTCTTCGGGCTTGAAGGTGTCCAGCTGCTTCTTCTTGGCCTTCATGATGTTGGGCAAGGTGACGTAGCGGGGCTCGTTCAAGCGCAAGTCGGTAGTAATGACCGCAGGCAGGGTCAAGGCCAGGGTTTCCAGGCCGCCGTCCACTTCGCGGGTCACGTTGACCTTGTCGGCCGACAGTTCCACCTTGTTGGCGAACGTGGCCTGGGGCAGGTCGGCCAGAG
>NZ_JACUZT010000031.1:0-249 GCF_014851495.1 Acidovorax sp. ACV01
TTTCGTCGCCTGCGGAGGAGAACAGTTTCCAGATCCCCACCGCAAAACCCACCAGATTGATCACCAACAGCACCACATAAGGCCGTGCAATGGTCCAGTCGAAATAGGCTTTCTCGATCACGCCCCCTTGGCCGTCACGTTGAACTTGCCCAACTTGGGGTTGATGAAGGCAACGATCACCGGGCGCATGATGTACCAGGCCAGCACTGACTCGTACACCTCGTTCCAGAACGAGTGGCGAAAGCGCCC
>NZ_JACUZT010000003.1:0-860282 GCF_014851495.1 Acidovorax sp. ACV01
GCGCTGCATCGATCTGGTCGTATGCCTTGGCTTCGCCGCCGAACTTGGAGGACAGCACGGTAGCAATCGCTGCCGTCAGCGTGGTCTTGCCGTGGTCCACGTGGCCGATCGTGCCCACGTTGACGTGGGGCTTGGTCCGTTCGAATTTACCTTTTGCCATTTTGAATCTCCAAAGAGCAATGCCTGTGTTGGGGTTTAACGTCTGCACCCGATTGCTGGTTCGTCCCGCACAGGGCAACAGGACGGCACCGGGTCGCAGATTGCAAGAATATTGCTACTGTTTTAATAGCTATTTGTGCTTGACAGGCAAGCGCCAACGGCTATTTTTAATCAAAAATCAAGGATGAAGGCCTGCCAGGGCAGGCCTTCATCCAAAGCACATCACTTGGCGCGTGCAGCCATGATGGCTTCCGACACGTTGCGAGGCGCTTCGCTGTAGTGCTTGAATTCCATCGAGTACGTGGCGCGACCTTGCGTTGCGGAACGCAGCGTGGTCGAGTAGCCGAACATTTCCGACAGAGGCACTTCGGCGCGGATGGCCTTGCCACCGCCAGGAATGTCTTCCATGCCTTGCACCATGCCGCGGCGCGAGGACAGGTCGCCCATCACGTTGCCGGCGTAGTCTTCAGGCGTTTCCACTTCCACGGCCATCATGGGTTCCAGAATGACCGGGCCAGCCTTGCGGCAGCCTTCCTTGAAGCCGAAGATGGCAGCCATCTTGAACGCCAGTTCGTTCGAGTCCACATCGTGGTACGAACCGAAGTGCAGCGTGACCTTGACGTCCACCACGGGGTAGCCAGCCAGCACGCCTTGCGTGACGGCTTCGTTGATGCCCTTTTCGACCGCGGGGATGAATTCACGAGGAACCACACCACCCTTGATCGCGTCGACGAACTCGATGCCCTTGCCGGCTTCGTTGGGTTCGATCTTGAGCACGACATGACCGTACTGGCCCTTACCGCCAGACTGGCGCACGAACTTGCCTTCGGCTTCTTCCACCGTCTTGCGGATGGTTTCGCGGTAGGCGACCTGGGGCTTGCCCACGTTGGCTTCCACGCCGAATTCACGCTTCATGCGATCGACGATGATTTCCAGATGCAGCTCGCCCATACCGGCGATCAGCGTCTGGCCCGATTCTTCATCGGTCTTCACGCGGAAGGATGGATCTTCAGCGGCCAGGCGTTGCAGGGCGATGCCCATCTTTTCTTGGTCGGCCTTGGTCTTGGGCTCCACAGCCTGCGTGATCACAGGCTCAGGGAACACCATGCGCTCCAGAATGATCTGGGAGTCGATGTCGCTCAGTGTTTCGCCAGTCGTCACGTCCTTCAGGCCCACGCAGGCAGCGATGTCGCCAGCGCGAATTTCTTCGACTTCCTGGCGCTCATTCGCGTGCATCTGCACGATACGGCCAATGCGCTCCTTCTTGCCCTTGATGGGGTTGTAGACGGTGTCGCCCTTGGTCAGCACGCCCGAGTACACGCGCACGAAGGTCAGCTGACCCACGAACGGGTCGGTCATCAGCTTGAACGCCAGTGCCGAGAACTTTTCGCCGTCGTCCGCCTTGCGGGTCACGGGGTTTTCGTCTTCATCCGTACCCGTCACATCCGCGATGTCCGTGGGTGCTGGCAGGTAGTCGATGACGGCGTCCAGCATGCGCTGCACACCCTTGTTCTTGAACGCAGTGCCGCACAGCATCGGGTGGATTTCCGTGGCGATGGTGCGGGTACGCAGACCGAACTTGATCTCGTCTTCGGAGAGGTCACCCTCTTCGAGGTACTTGTTCATCAGCTCTTCAGAGGCTTCAGCAGCAGCTTCCACCATCTTTTCGCGCCATTCCTTGGCCGATTCGAGCAGCTCAGCAGGAATTTCTTCGTAGCTGAACTTCATGCCCTGGGATGCTTCGTCCCAGATGATGGCCTTCATCTTCAGCAGATCGACCACGCCGGTGAACTTGTCTTCCGCGCCAATCGGGATCACCACGGGCACGGGGTTGGCCTTCAGGCGCAGCTTCATCTGGTCATAGACCTTGAAGAAGTTGGCACCCGTACGGTCCATCTTGTTCACGAATGCCAGACGTGGCACCTTGTATTTGTTGGCTTGGCGCCAGACGGTTTCCGACTGGGGCTGCACGCCGCCCACGGCGCAGTACACCATGCAGGCGCCGTCGAGCACGCGCATGGAACGCTCCACTTCAATCGTGAAGTCCACGTGGCCGGGGGTGTCGATGATGTTGAAACGGTGCTCAGGGTAGGAGTTGTCCATACCCTTCCAGAAGCAGGTCGTGGCAGCCGAGGTGATCGTGATGCCGCGCTCTTGCTCTTGCTCCATCCAGTCCATGGTGGCAGCGCCATCGTGCACTTCACCAATCTTATGGCTCACGCCCGTGTAGAACAGGATACGTTCGGTGGTCGTGGTCTTGCCAGCGTCAATGTGGGCCGAGATACCGATATTGCGGTAGCGCTCGATGGGAGTCTTGCGAGCCATGGTGGATCCTTGGATGGGTCGTGTTATTCGGGGGACGGGGCCGCCATTGTGGCGCTGCAGCCCGTCAATTTTGTGACCGCCTCAATCGCCACAAGGCTGCAGGCAAAAATGCCGGCAGCCTTGCGCTTGACGACGAAGCGATGCGTCGATTTAGAAGCGGAAGTGGCTGAATGCCTTGTTGGCTTCGGCCATGCGGTGAACTTCGTCACGCTTCTTCATGGCACCACCACGGCCTTCGGTCGCTTCGAGCAGCTCGTTGGCCAGGCGTTGGGCCATCGACTTCTCGCCACGCTTGCGGGCCGCTTCCTTAATCCAGCGCATGGACAGGGCCAGACGACGGACAGGACGCACTTCCACGGGCACCTGGTAGTTGGCACCGCCCACACGGCGGGACTTCACTTCGACCATGGGCTTCACGTTGTTGATGGCAACGGTGAAGGCTTCCAGCGGGTCCTTGTCAGGGTGCTTCTTCTCGATCAGTTCCAGGGCACCGTAAATGATGCGCTCTGCAACAGCTTTCTTGCCGCCTTCCATGATCACGTTCATGAATTTGGACAGCTCTACATTGCCGAACTTAGGATCCGGCAGGATTTCACGTTTGGGGACTTCGCGACGACGTGGCATTTTTTCACCTCATATTGCTTCAGTTGGCATCTTTTCAGACACCGCGAGATTCATTCAGAACCCCACTTACTCGACCCACACGGAACACACCGCGCTTGGGGTCACTTCGTTTGACTGCGCCTGCCTGGCGAATCAAACACCGATGGAGACACAACCGCCAGGGCTTATTTGGCCTTTGGCTTCTTGGCACCGTACTTGGAGCGCGATTGCTTGCGGTCTTTCACGCCTTGCAAATCGAGCGAACCGCGCACGATGTGGTAACGCACACCGGGCAAGTCCTTGACACGACCGCCGCGAACCAGCACGACGCTGTGTTCTTGCAGGTTGTGGCCTTCGCCGCCGATGTAGGAAATGACTTCGAAACCGTTGGTCAGGCGAACCTTGGCGACCTTCCGCAGAGCGGAGTTAGGCTTCTTAGGCGTCGTGGTGTACACACGTGTGCACACACCGCGGCGCTGGGGAGAGTTTTCCATCGCAGGGCTCTTGGACTTGATCTTTTCGACCTCGCGCCCCTGACGGACTAGTTGATTGATGGTTGGCATGAATACGTCCCTAAACGTAAAAAACGAAAACGTGAAACCCTTCGGAATTTCCGAAAAGCCTTCTAATGTAGCAGCAAGGGTGTAAAGAGGCAAGCCGCAGCGGCTTTCTCAAAAAACCACGCCACACGGATGGCCTGAACCTGCCATTGCCGACGGCCGTCGAAAGCGCGCGGCAAATGTGAGGGCAGCCGTGCAAGGGCCGCCCCGCCGCACTGGCTGCGTCCCCCTTCCCGAATGGTGCAGCCATTCGAGAGGAGGGGTGAAGGCGCGAAAGCGCCTCAGGGGGTTGCACCCTATTTAATCCAAAGCCGGATCGCGTCCCAGGCACGCCCCAGGATGCCCGCCTGCTCCACACCTTCCAGCGCCACCAGGGGCACTTCGGCCAGAGCCTGCTCGCCCAGGACCACCTTCAGGGTGCCCACGGACTGGCCCTTGGTGAATGGAGCGACCAGCGGATCAGGGCGCGCGATCTGGGTGGTGATCTTGCCGGCGCTGCCCGCAGGCACCGCCACCACGATGGCATCCTCGCGCCCGATCTTGAGGGTGTTTTCCGTGCCCTTCCAGACGGCGGGCGTGGCCACGGGTTTGCCGGCGTCGAACAGCTTGACGGCTTCAAACGCGGTATAGCCCCAGTTCAGCAGCTTCTGGCTTTCGTTCGCGCGCGCGTTTTCGCTGGCGGCGCCGAGCACGATGGACAACAGGCGGCGCTGGCCCACGCCCGGGAACTCACGCTTGGACGTGGCCACCAGGCAGTAGCCGGCGGCCGCAGTGTGGCCGGTCTTGAGGCCATCCACCGTCGGGTCGCGGAACAGCAGCGAGTTGCGGTTGCTGCCGTTCGACGCGGGGGTGCCCGGGTAGCTGTACTGCTTGGTGGAGTAGTAGTGCATGTACTCCGGGAAGTCCTTCATCAGGCGCACGGCCAGCACGGAGAGGTCGCGCGCCGTGGTGGTGTGGCCGGGTTCGGTCAGGCCTTCGGGGTTCTTGTAGCTCGTGCCTTTCATGCCCAGGGCCTGGGCCTGGTCGTTCATGAGCTTGACGAAGTTCTCGGCCGTGCCGCCCACGCCTTCGGCCAGGGCCATGGTCGCGTCGTTGCCCGACTGGACGATCATGCCCTTGATGAGGTCTTCCACGGGGACTTGCATCTTGGGGTCGATGAACATGCGCGAACCGGGCATCTTCCAGGCGCGCACGCTCACGGGCAGCTTCTGGTCCAGCGCGATTTTCTTGGCGCGCAGGGCGTCGAACACCAGGTAGCCCGTCATGAGCTTAGTCAGCGAGGCCTGCTCCACGGGGGCGTCGATGTCCTTGGCTGCCAGCACCTGATTGGCCGTGACGTCCACCAGCAGATACGTGCGCGCAGCAATTTCAGGGGGCTGGGGCGCCTGGGCAAGGGCTCCGAAGGCGGCTGGCGCCACGGCAGCAAAGACGGCCAGGGATCGCAGCGCGGACAAGATTCGTTTCATGGGCAATAAGGGGCTGGAGAGGCTCAAAAAAGGGAGGAAGAGAGGGAGGGGACGGGCCCTGCGCACGGCGCGAGCGGCCGGCGAACCGGCATGGACCGGGGCGCTCAGCTCCTCGATTGCAGGTGGCGCACCACCAGATTTTTCAAAAGCGGCAATTGTCCGTGAAAGAAATGTCCCCCTGCGGGAATGACTGTGACAGGCAGTATCTGGGGCCGCGCCCAGTCCATCACGGCGGCCAGCGGCACGGTGTCGTCGTGCTCGCCGTGCACAACCAGGGTGCGCAGATGCGCGTCGGGCGGCACGGGGGCAACGGTGAAACGGCTGGCGGCCGTGCCCACCAGCACTGCGTGGTCTACGCGGCCCTGCGGCCAGAGGGTGGCCAGCGCGTGGCTGGTGACAAACGCGCCAAACGAGAATCCCGCCAGCGCAATGCGCTGGCCTGCGGCGGCGGGCGCCACCTGCTCCACCACGGCCAGCAGGTCCTGCAACTCGCCCTGGCCTTCGTCGTGTACACCTTCGGTGCCACCCACACCGCGGAAATTGAAGCGCACGGCCGTCCAGCCACATTGCACAAAGGCGCGCGCCAGCGTCTGCACGACCTTGTTGTCCATGGTGCCGCCAAACAGCGGGTGGGGGTGCGCAATGATGGCCACGCCACGGGGCGCAGCAGCACCATCAGCCAGCGTGGCAGCGTCACGCACGGCCTCGATGGCGCCTGCGGGGCCGGACAGGGTCAGGCGTTCGGTCTGGGCATTCACGGATTTACTACCAAATTGATAGCTGCTTGCGCTTGATAGATAAGCGCTAGCAGCCAAAATCATTCAAAAATGGATCGACGAGACGGATGGAGGCGCATTCAGCGGCCAAGTTCCGCCGGCGTGACCAGGCGCTCCACCACCTGGCCGTTCTTGAGGTGCGATTCGACGATCTCGTCGATGTCGGCGGTATCCACATAGGTGTACCAGGTGCCCTCGGGGTAGACCACCGCGACAGGGCCAGCCGCGCACCGGTCCAGGCAACCGGCCTTGTTCACGCGCACCTTGCCGGCCCCCGCCAGGCCTGCCGCCTTGACCTGGGCCTTGCAGCGGTCGAAACCCGCCTGGGCGTTGTGGTGGGCGCAGCTGTCCTCACCGTTGGTGCGTTCGTTCAGGCAGAAGAAGATGTGGCGCTGGTAGTAGCCGGGCGCTGCGGCCGGTGCGGGGGTGGTGTCGCTCATCCCTGCATTTTACGAACCCACGCCGCGAGAGAGGGGAAGGCGGCTCAGGGAGCGCCCTCTCTCCTCGACACACGCAGCAGCACATAAAGCAGCGTGGCATAGGGCCACAGCCACCCCAGCCACTGGCCCAGGCCGTAAAAGCGGATGAACCGGCCCTGCTCCCAGATCTGCAGCGTCTGCGCAAAATAGGCGCTGGTGGGCGCCTGGTTGAGCAGCGCCAGATGCCAGACCAGGGCCACCAGCAGCACGGCGGCGCAGGCGCGCCGGGGCAGGGCCAGCAGCAGCACCGCCAGCGCCAGCGCGCCCCACACGCCCACACGTGTGGGCAGGCCCATCCATTCCCAGGCATGCACGGGGCCCCAGCTCAGGGCCGCCGACAGCGCAGTGAGCGTGACCCCCACGGCGACGACACCCAGGGCAAACAGCGCGCGCCGGCCCACGGAGCGGATCACGCAGTAGCCCAGCAGGCACGGGGCCAGCAGGCCCAGCGTCACGCACAGCAGCTCTCCGCTGGGGGAAAGGGGGTCGAACACGGCCTCGCGCAGCGGCAGCCAGTCCAGAAAAGGAGTGTCTTCCAGCACCTCGATGAGCGCTGCCTCCAGCCGTTCCAGCACCTGCCCCAGCCCGAACGGCACGGCCGCCGGGAACAGCAGCGCCAGGGGCCACAGGGCCAGCAGCACGATGGCGCCGCTTGCGTCCTGCACAAACCAGCGCCCTCTGAAATCGCTCCAGCGGTCGATGGCGCCCAGACGCTCCAGCAGCGCGGCGCTCAGCGCCCCCGCCAGGGTGCCCGCCGCGTTGAGCAGCAAGTCCAGATTGGAGGGCACGCGCCGGGGCAGGTAGATCTGCAGGAACTCCATGGCCAGCGACAGCAGCATGCCCACCAGCGCGGCCAGCAGCACGGCGCCACGCCCCCAGCCCGAGCGCAACATGGCCAGCACCAGCAAAAAACCCAGCGGCGCATAACCCACGACATTGGTGGCGATGTCAAAGCCCGTCCAGTACGGCGGGGGCAACGGTGCCAACAGGAACACCAGGGGGTCAATGCCCTGGGCGCGCCAGCCGTCAAACGGAAACAGACTGGCAAAGACGATAAGCGCCGTGTAGATCAGCGCCAGGGGCCAGGCGGAGGTCTTGGGCACCGACACCGCTTTCAGGCTATGGGTTGTTCAGTGCGCACTGCGGCCCGCAGCGCATGCAACGGGCGCAGCACAAGCGCAGGACGCCAAGCAAGGGCCGCCCCGCAGCGAGGGCGTCGTCCCCCCTGCCCGCAGTGCGCAGCGCGGCGAGAGCGGGGGGAAGGCGCACAGCGCCTCAGGGGGCGTTCCATGTCAGAACGGCTTGACCACCACCAGCACCACCGCAACCAGCAGCAGCACCACGGGCACCTCGTTGAACCAGCGGAACCACGCATGGCTCCTGCGGCTGGTGCCGTTGGCCAGCTTGCGCAGCAGCACGCCGCAGGCGTGGTGGTAGCCGATCACCAGCAGCACCACCGCCAGCTTGGCGTGCATCCAGCCATTGCCAGGGCCCCGGCCGATGCCATAGCCCATCCACAGCCACGCGCCCAGCGCCAGCGCAGGCACAGCCAGCAGCGTGGTAAAGCGCAGAAGCTTCCTGGCCATGAGCAGCAGGCGGTCACGCTCGGCGGCCGAGCCCGGCGCCACCATCGCCAGGTTGACGAAGATGCGCGGCAGGTAGAAAAGGCCAGCAAACCAGCTGGCCACGAAGACGATGTGAAAGGCTTTGACCCAGAGCATGGAGGCAGTTTAAGGGCCCGTGCAGGCCGCCCAGGGCCGCGCCAAAAAAAAGCCCGGCAAATCCGCCGGGCCGGGAAAGCCTGTTTTGCATCGCTGCAACCCGAGGCCCCGCTCAGGGAGGGAAAGCGGGGGGCGGCAAGCCGCCCGGCGCCAATTTAGCACCGGGCAAGGGGTGTTACAAGCGGCATTTTCAATGCACGGCACCGGCGTTTGCCAACTGGCGCTCAGCCATGCCGAAGCCCCTTCGGCGGAAGGCAGGCAGCGCCACAGGGGATTCATAATCTCGCGATGCATCTCCAAAGCCCTGCCCCCTTCCCCCAGAACCGCCCGCGCCGCCTGCGCCGCGATGCGTTTACCCGCAACCTGGTGCGCGAAAACGCCGTCACGCCACACGACCTGATCTACCCCGTGTTCGTGCACGAGGGCCAAGGCCGCAGCGAGGCCGTGACCTCCATGCCCGGCGTGGACCGCCTGAGCCTGGATCTGCTGCTGGCGGTGGCCGAGGACTGCGTGAAGCTGGGCATTCCGGTGCTGGCGCTGTTCCCGGCGATTGACCCGTCGCTCAAGACGCCCAACGGCAAGGAGGCGCTGAACCCCGACGGCCTGATCCCGCGCGTGGTGCGGGCGCTCAAGAAGGAATTCCCCGCCCTGGGCGTGATGACCGATGTGGCGCTCGACCCTTACACCAGCCACGGCCAGGACGGCGTGCTGGATGAGACCGGCTACATCATCAATGACGAGACGGTGGAGATCCTCACCGGCCAGGCACTCACGCATGCCGAGGCGGGCGTGGACATCGTCGCGCCCAGCGACATGATGGATGGCCGCATTGGCGCGATCCGCGAGGCGCTGGAGGTGCAGGGCCATATCCACACCCGCATCATGGCCTACAGCGCCAAGTACGCGAGCGCCTTCTACGGCCCCTTCCGCGACGCCGTGGGCACGCGCGGCGCCCTAGGCAAGGCCGACAAGAACGTCTACCAGATGGACCCCGGCAACAGCGACGAGGCCCTGCGCGAGGTGGCCATCGACATCGCCGAAGGTGCCGACATGGTGATGGTCAAGCCCGGCATGCCCTACCTGGACATCGTGCGCCGCGTGAAGGACGAGTTCCACGTGCCCACGTTCGCCTACCAGGTCAGCGGCGAGTACGCCATGATCAAGGCCGCTGCGGCCAACGGCTGGCTCGATCACGACGCCGTGATGATGGAAAGCCTGCTGGCTTTCAAGCGCGCAGGCGCCGATGGTGTGCTGACCTACTTTGCGCGCGATGCTGCGCGTTTGCTCCGAAAATAATAGCAATTAGCGCTTTATAGACAAGCGCTAGAGGCATTTTTTATTGCCAAACCGGGGGCACATGCGTATTTTTCACATCCACAGCGGCGGCGTGCAGGAGCTCACCGAGCTGCCCACGCAGATGCCCGCCCAGGGTTTTGTCTGGATCGCCTGCGCGCGCCCGGCCTTCCAGGCTCGGCTGGCCGAGATCCAGGCGAGCCTGCAGACCCTGGTGGGGCTGCAGCTGGTGGACCTGCACGTGTCCGACCTGCTCAACGCACAACTGCCCTCGCACTACGACTACACCTCGCAATACGACCTGCTGGTGTTCCGCCGCCTGGCCACCTTGAACGGCGACGCCCCGGACGCCCCCGGCGCGGCGGGCGCCGGTGCGCCCCCAACGCTCAAACGCAGCGGCCCGCCTGTGCTGCGCCGCATCGACACCAGCCCGGTGGGTTTTGCCGTGTTCGACCAGCTGCTGCTGACCGTGCACCCCGCAGACTGCGCGGTGCGCGACGCCTATGCAACACGCCTGCTGGCCTCGCTGCCCACCAGTCCCAGCGAGGGCCGCAGCAGCCCTGTGCCCGGCGCCCGCGTGCCCACCAGCCCGGCCGACCTGATGCTGCGCGTGGTCAACCTGATGGTGGATGGCTACCTGGACCTGCGCCGCGAACTCACGCGCCAGCTCGACCACTGGCAAAACGAACTGCTCAAGCCCCGCGCACGCTACGTGAACTGGACATCGCTGCTCGAAGCCCGCCTGTCGCTGCACATGCTGGACGAGATCTGCGAAGACCAGCGCACCGCCGTGCAGGACTGGATCGACGCGCTGGAAACCTGGGCCCTGCCCGAGACCCCGCTCGGCCTGCGCGAGCTGGACCTGCTCAAGGTGCGCAGCCGCGATGTGCTGGAGCACATCGAACGTGTGGTGCACCACGTGCGCCGGCTGGAGCAAAGCACCGAAACCGCCGTGCAGATGCACTTCAGCGTGCAGAGCAACCGCACCAACGACATCATGCGCACGCTGACCGCACTGACGGCGGTGTTCCTGCCGCTCAACCTGATTGCGGGCATCTTCGGCATGAACTTCGAGTTTCTGCCCCTCATCCACAAGGCCGACGGCTTCTGGTGGGCGTTGGGCTCGATGGTCTTCATCGCCCTGGCCCTGGTGGCCCTGTTCTGGCGCAAACGCTACCTGGCGCGCACGGGCACCTGAGCACAGGCGGCCTCTCCGGCGCCCGCTCAGAGGCTGAGAGTTTTTGAGCCGAGCCCGAAAGGCGCGCGAAAACGCCTCGGATCTAGGCGCAAAGCACAGCCATAGCTCGGGCTATGGCGAGCATTTGCAACGACGAGCCGGGGCTTTTTGGCGTGCAAGGCGGGCATGGATAAAAGACTCTCAGCCTCTCAGGTCGGGCCGGACGCCAGCAGCGCTTCCTTGAGAGACGCGTCCACCGGCGACGGGCCCAGCCAGATGCGCAGCACCATGCCGAAATACTCGGCATCGCCCACCGGCGCGCCCTGCGGCTGGCCCTGGATGAAGAATGTGGTGCCCTTGCCCGGCACATACTCCATCGCAAAGGTGTCGCCCGACGCCAGCTTGGCACGGCCCGAGAATATCTCGACCAGGCGGTTGCTCGACGGGGTATGGCGCCGGATCTGGTCCGGCGTGGCGTTGCTGGACAGGCCCTTGATGAACGACAGCCCCAGGTCTGTGCCCGGAATGTCGCGTTGCGCCACAAACTGCAGGCGCATGGGGCCCGTGGTGGCCAGCACCTCCTCGGCCGTGCGGACCTTGCGCGGCAGGTACAGCGCCATGTCATAGACCTTGAACACAGCGCGGTAGCGGGTGCCCGAGCCCTGCAGCACCAGCGGCGTGCCTTGCACGGTTTGCGCGGGTTCGAACGGGGTGGCGGCACCGGCTGGCGCCACGAACCCCAGGCTGGCGGCGGCCAAAGCCCATGAACAGGCCACGCGCGCTGCAGGGCGATGGCGACGGGGGAAAGAAAAGGTGGTGGTGGTTTTCAAGGGCTTGTTTCCGGACTGCGGGGTGGCAAGCAAGAGCCCCCAGGCCGCCCTTCCCGCCCGGAAATCATAGGGCCTGGCCCCACGCGGCGACGGACGTGTTGGCGTCAGCGCCGCTACCGGGCCACCATAGCGCCGCTATCTGCGCGGTGCCGGCACCCCAAACAGCGCGGCCCCGTTGTCCCAGGCAATCCGCCGCGCCACATCGACGGGCAAACCGCCGAGCCACTGCCGGTAGCCTTGCATGAGGCCCTCATAGTGCTGCCAGCGCTGGTTCACCCAGGTGTCCGAACCCACCACAAACCGCGCGGGGTACTTGAGCAGCAGCGCGCGCCACGCGGGGCACAGCTGGTTGTCGTCGCACACCAGGCCCGGCCGGTACGACAGCTCGCCCACCAGCCCGGGGTAGCGCCCCATCAGTGCATCCACGCGCTCTACCGACGCACCGCCAATGCCTGTGTGCGCCCAGATCAAGCGCAGCTTGCGGCCCTGGGACGGCGTATTGGCCATCAGCAGGTCGATGGCCGCGTCGTCCACATGGGCCAGCACCACCAGGTCGCGCTCCTCGGCCAGCACCATGAGCTTTTTGGCCACCGGGCCATCGGCGTTGGCACTGTCGTACAGGTGGAACTCGCCAATGCCCCGGTACGGCCCGGCCGCCGTGCCGCGCGCCAGCTCGGCCTGCACCATGGTGTAGATGCTCTCGTCCGCGAACCAGCCTGAATAGTCCGCACGGTTGCGGTACAGCCGCACAAACGGCACCACGGTGACGCCTGCCTTGCGCGTCTGTGGCAACTCCGCCAGCGTGAGCGAGCCGGTGTTCGGCCGCGAATTGGCCACGATGGCGCGCACGCCGCTGGCCTTCATGCGCGCCAGCACATCGGCGGGCGGATGGGGGCCGGTTTTTCCATCCCAGGCTTCCTCGTTGTAGTGCAGGTGGGCGTCGAACAGCGGGCCGGTGTAGTCGGCGGCGCGGGCCTGAAAACCCAACGCTATCAAAACAATAGCTGTCAGCGATTTACAGGCAAGCGGTAGCAGCAAAAATCGCTTCAAAACCTGGATACGCGTCGTACTCGCCATGCCAACCTCCAAACATTGAGCAGTCATCGCGACACCCGGCGCCCGCGGAGGGCGCGGTCAGGCGAGTGACGCCAAGCAAGGGCCGCCCCGCAGCGAGGGCGTCGTCCCCCGGGGGGAGGGCGCCGCAGGCGACTCCGGGGGGCTCAAGCAATCAGATGCTTGTCAAAGAACGCCAGCGTGCGGTCCCGCGCCGTCATCGCCGAGGGCTCGTCGTAGCTGCCACGCTGGTCGCAGTTGAAGCCGTGGTCGGCTTCATAGATGTGCACTTCGACGTCGGGGTGGGCCCGGGCAAAGGCCTGCACGCCATCCAGCGGGATGTAGTGGTCGCGCTGGCCGAAGTGCGCCAGCACCGGCACCTGCGGATGGCGCGCTGCCTCCTCGGGCGTGGTCATGCCGCCACCGTAGTACGGCACAGCGGCCGACAGGCCCTGCAGCTGGCAGGCCGCGCGCCACGTCAGCAGGCCGCCCCAGCAAAAGCCCACGATGCCCACCTTGCGGCCACTTTGCGCCGCCGCATGGTCAATGGCGGCCTGGATGTCGGGCATCACGCCCGGCGCGGGCAGCGCCTCCACGGCGGCCTTGAGCGCCATGCCGGCCTTCATGTCGTCGCCCGAATAGCCCATGTCCACGTCCTGCTGGACGCGGTGAAAGGTCGACGGCGCCACGGCCAGGTAGCCACGTGCCGCGAAGCGGTCGGCCACGGCGCGGATGTGCGAGTTCACGCCAAAGATCTCCTGCAGCACCACCACGGCGCCACGGGGCGCCCCATCAGGCTGCGCCACCCAGGCCGGAAACGTAAAACCATCGCTTGATTTCAGATCGACAAACTGACCCATGCTGCTGCTCCTTGAAGGGGTGTTGCAAGACGGCGCCCAGCGCACTCGCAAAAGGGACTGGGATGCCTGGAACCTGTTCCAATGCTGCATTCTTGCAGGAGACCGCATTTCATGGACAAGATTGCGTTATTCACGGGCCCCCGCCCAGGCCTTGGCGCCGCCACGGCCGCCGCACACTCCACCACCCTGTCGCTGCCTGGCGAATCCGGAGGCCATTGATGGATCTCAAACCCCTCATCACCCTGCTGGCCATCGTGAATCCGCTGGCCATCGTCCCCTTCTTCATCCACTACACGCAGGGGTTTTCGTACCCGCAGCGGCGCCGCACCATCCAGGTGGCCAGCTTCAGCGTGTTCTGCGTGATTGCAGCCTGCGCGCTGCTGGGCCTGCAGATCCTCGATTTCTTCAACATCTCGCTGCAGAGCTTCCAGGTAGGCGGCGGCATGCTGCTGCTTATCAGCGCGATGAACATGCTCAACGCCCAGCCCGCCGAGGCCAAGCCCAGCACCAACGAATATGAGGAAGGGGCCGAGAAAGCCGCCGCTGGCAGCAGCATTGCCGTGGTGCCGCTCACCATCCCGCTGCTCACGGGCCCAGCCAGCATGTCCACGGTGGTGATTTACGCCGACCGCGCCCAGGGCATCTGGCAAACCCTGGCGCTGGTGGGCTACGGCGTCGTCATCGCCCTGGCCACCGCCGTGTGTTTCGCCCTGGCCGACCCGATTGCGCGCGTGCTGGGCAAGACCGGCATCAATGTGATGACCCGGCTGATGGGTCTGATCCTGGCGGCGCTGGCGGTGGAAGTGATGGCCGATGGACTCGGCAAGCTCTTCCCCATCCTGATTGCTCGGTGACATGTTTCCCCCTGAGTCGCCTTTGGCGGCGTCCCTCGCCTGGGCCGTGCCAGTTTCAGGCGTTGCGGATGGCGCGCAGCACAACGGATGACTGAGACATGTCCGCACGGCTTTTGCTTCTGGAAGACGACCCCGCCATCGCCCGCACCGTGGCCTATGCACTGGAGCGCGACGGACTGCTGGTGACGCACAGCCTGCTGGTGCACGATGCGCGCCAGCAGATGCTTTCGCACCGCTTTGACCTCCTGGTGCTGGACGTGGGCCTGCCCGATGGCAGCGGGCTCGATTTGCTGCGCGATGTGCGCAATGCTGCGCAGACCGCAGCCATCCCCGTGCTGATGCTCAGTGCCCACGGCGAGGAGATCGACCGCGTGCTGGGCCTGGAGCTGGGCGCCGATGACTACCTGACCAAACCCTTCAGCCCGCGCGAACTGGCGGCGCGTGTGAAGGCGCTGCTGCGCCGGGCGGGCAACGGCCACACGGCAGCACCCGCCGCTTCGGCCGCCACGCTCTTCCATGACGACGAGGCAGGACAACGCATCAGCCTGCGCGGCCAGCCCCTGCCGCTGACCCGGCGCGAATACCGCCTGCTGGCCCACCTGCTGCGCGGCGCAGGCCGCATCCACTCGCGCGACGCGCTGCTGGCCGCTGCCTGGGGCGACGACAGCGAGAGCACCGACCGCACGGTGGACACCCACATCAAGACCCTGCGCGCCAAGCTGCGCGAGGTGGACCCGGCGCGCGACTACATCAGCACGCACCGTGGCATGGGCTACTGCCTTGATGTGTGATGCCGATGTCTGAAGCCCCCCTGAGTCGCTGCGCGCCTTCCCCCGGAGGGGGACGCCACCCGTGGCCCGGCGGAGCCGGTTCCACGGTGGCGCTGGCTTGCGCCGCGCCTGTTTCGGCGCGTGTGAGCGTGGCAAAGGGCTAGCTATGCGCCTGGGGATTCGGCTGCTGTTCGCGTTCTTTTTGATCAACGGCATCGCCGCATTCTTCGTGCTGCGCGTTTTCATGGCCGAGATCAAGCCCAGCGTGCGCGAGGTGATGGAGGACATGATGGTGGACACGGCCAACATCCTGGCCGAGCTGGCCAGCGACGACCTGGCGGCCGGGCGCCTGGCGACGGGGGCCGACAACAGCAGCCACAGCCCGTTTGCGCAGCATGTGCGCCGCTATGCCACGCGGCCCATCGACGCAGCGATCTGGGGGTTTTCCAAGCAGTCGCTGGACTACCGCATCTACGTGACCGACACCACGGGGCGTGTGCTGTTCGACTCCGAAAACCGCGCCATCGGCGCCGACTACTCGCAGTGGCGCGATGTGGCCCGCACGCTGCGGGGCGAGTACGGCGCGCGCTCCACGCGCGATGTGGAGGACGACGACACCAGCGGCGTGATGCATGTGGCCGCCCCCATCTATGTGCAGGCGCCCGAGGGCCGCAAGATCGCCGGTGTGTTGACCGTGGCCAAACCCACGCGCACCGTGCAGCGCTTCATCGACCGCGCCGAGCAAAAGGTGTTCATGGGCGGGCTGCTGCTGCTGGCCCTCTCGGCAGCCGTGGGCGTGGCGGTGACGCTGTGGATGGTGTGGAACGTGCGCCGCCTGCGCGACTACGCCCTGAGCGTGCAAGGCCCGGCCGATGGCGAGCGCCATGATCCCGGCACCCCGCCCACCACGGCGCTGGCCGTGCCCGAGGTGCCGGGCGAACTGGGCGACCTGGCCCGCGCCATGGACCGCATGCGCGCCCGGCTGGAAGGGCGCGACTACATCGAAGGCTATGTGCGCGCCCTCACGCACGAACTCAAAAGCCCCGTGGCCGCCATCCGCGGCGCGGGCGAGCTGCTGCAGGACGACCTGCCCGCCGCCGACCGCGCCGAATTCGCGACCCAGGTGGTGCAGCAAAGCGAGCGCCTGCAGCGCATCATCGACCGCCTGCTGGAGCTGTCCAAACTGGAGCAGCGCCACCACGCCGAGGGCCGCGCGCCCGTGGCCCTGCAGGCCTGCGCCGAGGCCGCCATCGGCCAGACGCGCGCGCGCGCTGCGCAACGCGGCATCACCCTGGCCCTGATGGGCGCGGGCCGCAGCGGCCCGTGGGAAGCCGAGCTGGTGACCATGGCGCTGACCAATTTGCTCGACAACGCCATCGACTTTGCGCCCGCAGGCAGTACGGTGCAGGTGGAACTGGACAGCGCCACCGTGGCCGTGCGGGACAGTGGCCCGGGCGTGCCCGACTACGCGCTGCCCCGGCTGGGCGAACGCTTCTTCACCACGGCACGGCCGGGCGGCGAGCGCAGCGGATCGGGCCTGGGGCTGGCTATCGTCAAGCGCGTGATGGCGCTGCACGGGGGACAGATGGTGGTGCGCAACACAGTGCCCGGACTGTGGGTGGCACTGGAGTTTCCCGCCAGCTAATGCGAGCGGCGCAGGTGCACAGCCAGGGCCACCACCAGCAAGGCCAGCGCCACCCCATCCACCCGCACGACCATCACCAGTGGAGCGCTGAGGCCGCTGCCCCGCTGCAGCCACGACAGCAGCAGAAAAGACACCACGCTCACCTGCCCCGCCACCAAGGCCAGCCGATGGAGTTCGGCTCGCGTGGCGGCATACCCCATGAAGGCGGCCAGCAGCCCGAAAAGGACGGCCCGGTGCCGCAGCAGCAACTCCACGCCTGCATCCTGCACCGGGGTGCCGTACAGCTGCGCCAGCTTGCCCGCCCCCAGCACGCCCACCAGCGGCAGGGCATGGACCACTGCCACCAAGACCAGAACCACCGGAACCACATGACGCATGCCGAAACCCCTCGTTGCAATGCGCCGTTTGTAGGCGCAAGGGGCGCGGCCGTCGATGACCTGGCAGGTCATGGCGATACGGGCAGCCACGACTTCACACTGGCCTCACAAACTTCATAGCGCCCTCACACCGGGCCACAACACTGCCCCCACAACATCATTTGTGGAGGATCTCTTGTTCAAACACCCCCTGTTCACCAAACTGGCCGCGCTGGCCGCCATCACCGTGCTGCTGCTCTTTGGCCTCGGCATGATCGAAGACGTGGTGCGCGACCGGCTGCGCTACCGCAGCATCACCGCGCAGAGCGTGGCCGAAAGCCTGGCCGGGCCGCAGACGCTGATGGGCCCGATGATCCACAGCGCCTGTGTGGAGAGCTGGGAGGTAGAGACCGGCAAGGGCGACGAGCGCCGCATGGTGGAGCAGCGCCGCGAGTTCCTGCTGACCGCCATGCCCGAGCAGCTCAAGCTCACCACCGGCGCCGCGATGGAAGAACGTGCGCGCGGGCTGCACAAGGTGAACACCTTCAACCTCAAGGCCCACGTGACGGCGCAATGGGGGTCACTGGCAAGCCTGGTACCGCAGAGCAGCATGAAAAACTCGCGCATGCATTGCGGCGCCCCCATCGTCATGATGGCCGTGGGGGATGCGCGCGGCATCCGCACCGCGCAGTTCACCATGGACTCGCATGCATTGGCCCTCAAGCCCGGCACCTTCCACCCCACTTACAGCCGGGGCCTGCACGCCGTGTTGCCTGAAGCGGTGCGCGGCAAGGCCGACGGGCTGACCGCCACGCTGGACCTGGAACTGGTGGGCACCGAGCGCCTGGCCTTCGTGCCGCTGGGCGGCAACACCGAAGTGCATATGACCAGTGGCTGGCCCCACCCTTCGTTTGGGGGCCGCTTTCTGCCAGCGGAGCGCGAGGTCAAGAAGACCGGTTTTTCGGCCCAGTGGCGCTTGTCGTCGCTGGCCACCACGGCGCAGGCCGATATCGCCAACGGCAAGCGCATCTGCCTGGGGGGTTCGGACGACGGCAACCGCAGCGACTACGTGCCCGGCGAAGCCACCCCCGGCGACTGCGCCGACAGCTTCAGCGTGGCCTTCATCGACCCTGTGAACCCCTATTCGCTGTCTGACCGCGCCACCAAGTACGGCGTGCTGTTCATTGCCCTGACCTTCGTGGCCGTGGGCCTGTTCGAGCTGATGAAGAAGCTGCGCGTGCACCCGGTGCAGTACCTGCTGGTGGGCAGCGCGTTGTGCAGCTTCTTCCTGCTGCTAGTGAGCTTGTCGGAGCACCTGCCGTTTGGCATCTCGTACGCCGTCGCCGCCAGCGCCTGCGTGCTGCTGCTCGCCTACTACGCAAGCCACATGCTGGGCAGCCTGGCGCGAGGCATTCCGCTGGGCGGGGGCATCGCGGTGCTGTATGGGCTGCTGTACGTGCTGCTGCAGCTGGAGCAGACGGCCCTGGCGGTGGGTGCGATTGCGCTGTTCCTGGTGCTGGCGGCCGTGATGGTGGCGACCCGCAAGGTGAACTGGTACGGGCTGTCGCAGGGCACCACCCCGCCACGCCGCCCCACGGCCCCACCCGTTGCGCACCCCACCACGCCCCCAGCGAGCGCCGCATGACAACACACACCACGCCCCGGTCTTGGGCGCAGCACCTGGCCGGCCCGGCGGCAGGCGCCGGAGCGCACCCACCTACCTTGACACTGGCAGAGGCCGAGCGCGTGCAGCGCCACCGCGACCAGCTGATGGCCGCCCTGCGGGCACAAGACCGGGTGGCGCTGGTCAGCGCCAAGCAGCAGGTGCTGGAGGCCGCGTTTTGCCCGCGCAGCGATCCCAGCCCTGTGGGTGTGCAGGATTCACCCGCCATGCGCCGGGCCCTGCGGGATCTGTCCTGGTGCATGGCGGCCCTGCTGCTGCCCCGCAGCCCGGGGCACTGAGACACTGAGGCAATGCTGGGATTTTGATGAAAATTGGCTCCAGCGCTTTAGAGAAAAGCGCTATTAGCTATCAAAATGGAAGCAAATCGCTGCACAGGGCCCTACACCACCACCGTGCGGTTGCGGCCTTCACGCTTGGCGGCGTAGAGCGCCGAATCCAGCGCGCGCAGGGTAATGTCGAGCGGGCGCAGGGGATCAAAGTTGGACAGCCCCATGCTCACCGTCAGCACCAGCGGTGGCTCCACGCCAGGCACCGGGTGGGCGGCCAGCGCGGCATGCACGCGCTGCGCCACCGCCTGGGCCTGGTCGACCCGGGTGGCGGGCAACAGGGCCAGAAACTCCTCGCCACCCCATCGGCTCACCACATCGGCCGCGCGGAACACGTCGCGGCAGAGCGTGGCCACAAGCTGCAAGGCCTGGTCACCCACATGGTGGCCGTGCACGTCGTTGACACGCTTGAAGTGGTCGATGTCCATCATCAGCAGGCAGGCGGGTTCGCCGTCGCGCTGCAAAAGGGCCTGCTCCTGCACAAGGCGCGCGGTGAACGAGCGGCGGTTGGCTAGGCTGGTGAGCACGTCGGTATGGGCCAGCACGGCCATCTGGCGGCGCGCTTCTTCCAGCTCCACCAGCATCTGGCCCTGGCGGTCGTTGGCGCGCTTGAGCTCCAGCAGGCGGATCACCTGGCGCGCCAGCGCGGACAACATGTCCTGCGCTTTCTGGGACAGCTGGCGCGGCCGGTGGTCCAGCACGCAGAGCGTGCCCAGGGCATAACCATCGGGCGTGACCAGAGGCGCCCCGGCATAAAAACGCAAGGGGTTTTCCTGGGTCACGATGCTGAAGTGGGCAAAACGCGCATCCTGCGCGAGGTCGGGCACGATGAACACACCGGGCTGCCGCACTGCGTAGCGGCACACGGACTGGTCCAGCGGGGTTTCCCGCAGCGGGAGCCCCACCGATGCCTTGAACCACTGGCGGTGGCTGTCCAGCAGGCTGACCAGGGCCACCGGGGCTTCGCACACATGGGCCGCAATCTCGGCCAACTCGTCGTAGGCAGGCTCCATCGGCGTGTCGAGAATGCCGTAGCGCTGCAGGGCCTGCAGGCTTGCGGCGTCGTCGTACAGCGCCACCGTGGAAGAGATTTCGGCCATGGAGCAAAGCGGTCATGCCGCCCACCTTTGCCTAGAGACTTGGCAGCATGCCACACCGGCGCAGCCCACGCACGGGTGAAAGCACGCTTGCGCCGCGCCATGGCTGGCCGCGTGGGCGGACCGGCAGGCAGCGGCGCTGTGCGCCCGGCTCTCAAAACGTGTTCACGAGCTCAGGCCATCGCTGCGGGTTCAGCGGCGGCAACACCGGCCGAGGTATCGGAGCAGGTCGATCCACCACAACCCTGGATCAGTTCGCCCGGCAGCGCGTGCGGCGCATGCACCACGCCCGAGACCGGGTCAAACCCCACGCGGCACAGGTGCAGGGCCAGCGCAGCGTCCATGCTCTGGGCGTGCTGCGGAAACCACAGCGCCAGCTCGCTGGCCATCACCCGCAGAACCTGGAGGTCGCCCTGCTCGGCCCGCACCACCCCTTCGCGCATGACCTGCAGCACCACCCTGTGCTGCATGCTGTGGCAGTTGCCCGAGGCAAAGCGGGTGGACGCCATCCAGCCGTCCTCCTGCGCAAAATGGTGGTCGGTGTGCTCCACCAGTGCGTGCCAGGCGGAGAGCAACTGCCCATCCTCGGCCCGGTGCACGGCGGCCAGCAAATCCACGAATTCGCGGTGGGTGTCGTCCATCAGGGGCAGGTCCAGGGCCAGCGCGTCCGACCATTCGAGTTGTGCCATGGGAATCCCTTTGCAGCGAGACAAAAACAGGGCACGAGCTTAGGCCGCCAGCCACCAGGGCGTGTTGATGCAGGTCAGCTCAGCGCCAACCGCGCAGCACCATCCGGACCCCACAACAAAAAATACCCCGCACGGGGCGGGGCATTTCTAAGACTGCCAGCGGCTGGGAGTACCGGCCACTGTGCGGTCCACAGGGGATCAGCTCTTGCCGTACATGCGCTTCATGTCGTCCACACACTTGGACTTTGCATCACCCGACAGCGCATCGCAGCGCTCCTTGGCGGCCTTGTAGTTGGCGTCGTTCTTTTCTGCGTTGGCATCCTTGCGGGCCTCGGCCACGGCAGCGCCCTTTTCGGCAGCATTGTCCGCGGGCTTGGCCTGCACCGCGGCGACCTTGGCATCTTGCTTGCCCTTCACATGGGCAGCCTTGGCGTCCTTTTCACAGACATCCTTTTCATTGCCCTTCAGGTCATCGCATTTTTCCTTGGCGACGGAGTAGGCTGCGTCAGCACGCGCTTCGGCGACCTTCTGGGTGGCTTTGGCGCTGGGCTTGTACTGGGCTTCGAGCTCGGCCTTGGCCACGTCTTCCTTGCCCTTGGCTTCCTTCACACAGATGTCCTTGGCGTTGGCCGACAGGGCATCACACTTTTGCTTGTCGGCCTTGTATGCGGCCGAGATCTGGTCCTTGGCGGCCTTGTGTTCAGGGGCTGTCATGGCGAAGGCAGAGGTTGCCAGCAGGCCAGCAGCCACGGAAGCGATCAGAGTTCGTGCGAATTTCATGGGTTTCTCCTCGAATTGGATAGGTAGGGGATAGGGAGCAGGCCGGTGCGAAGGTGCGCCGGCCGCCTGCTGGTTGCCCGTGCGGCTCAGGCGCAGGGGGCTGGCCCCGGCACCAGACCCCGGTCAGTCGTTGAAGCGAAAGTCAGGGTGGCGGTCCTGCCACTCCTTGAGCTGCTTTTCGGCGGCGTCGCGGGCAATGCCCTGGCGCTCTTGCAGCTTGCCCAGGAACTGCTCGCGCTTGCCGTCGATGACGTCGAAGTCATCGTTCGTGAGCTTGCCCCACTGTTCAATCATCTTGCCCTTGAACTGCTTCCAGTTGCCCTTGACGGTGTCTTCATTCATGGTCTTCATCCTTGAGAGTGGCTCGCTGCGGCCATGCCACCGATATGGCGGTAAACGGTGCCGGACAGCGATGAGCCCACTGTAGAAACACTGCAGTGCGCCGCGCGTAGGCTCCCGGTGGCAGCGAACGTCGGCCTCTGGACTACACCGCTGCCGGACAAGCCGCCGCAGGGTGCCCAGCAAGTTCCGGCGTGAACACGCCCTAGTCGAAACCAGCCTCTTTGCGTAAACCGTTGCATTTGGTGACTGTTGTAGTCATTCATAACGATTTAGCCCAACAGGCTCTCAGTTGCAAATCCATACACTTGGACCAGGCCTTGGCATCCATGGCAGAGCTACCGAAGCGCACCGTCCATGCATGCAGGGCGCCTGAGAGCTCTGCGTGTGGTGTTGCTCCCGCTACCAACAACTAGCAGACCCACCATGACACTGATGAAAGAGGAACCTCGCGCAGCGGCGCCTGCCGAAGTTGCAGAGGGAATCGACACCGCGCAGGCGGCTCCACGCCCGGCCCCGTTGCCCAAGGAAGCCACGCTCGCCGCCCTGATGGCCAGCGTGGCGCTGGCAGCCTGCGGTGGCGGCGACGCAGCCGATGACACCGTGAGCCCGCCCGCGACGCCCGCTCCAGGCACCACACCGACACCCACGCCAGGCCCGGCACCTACCCCCGGCCCGGCCCCTACACCCAGCCCCACGACGCCCCCCTCCCCCGGGCCCGCACCGGCGCCCGGTCCCACGCCCGCGCCGGGGCCATCGACTCCACCGCCCCCGCCGCCTCCACCGGCCCCGGGTGCGGGCTCCTACACGTACACAAAGGCCGGCACCGATTCGGAGGCGGCCCGCTTCCTGCTGCAAGCGCAGTTCTCGGCCTCGACGGGCGAGATTGCCACCCTGCGCGCCAGCACCTACGACGGCTGGATCAACAACCAGTTCAGTCTGCCCGTTGGCACCAAGGGGTGGGACTGGCTGAACCAGCGTGGCTACAACACGGTGGACAACACCACGTCGTACTACGACAACACCTACCCGGGCGACTGCATGATCTGGCAGCAGCTCATGACGTCCACCGACGGGCTGCGCAAACGCGTGGCCCTCGCGCTGTCCGAAATCTGCGTGGTATCGCTCTCGGGCCTGGACTTCAGCTGGCGCAGCCACGCCATCGCCCACTATTGGGACCAGCTCGTGGCCAATGCCTTCGGCAACTTCCGCCAGCTGCTGGAGGACGTGACCCTCAACCCCGCGATGGGCTACTACCTCAACACGCGCGGCAACCAGAAGGAAAACCCCTCCACGGGCCGCCAGCCCGACGAGAACTATGCCCGCGAGATCCTCCAGCTGATGTCCATCGGGCTCGTGGACCTCAACCAGGACGGCACGGCCAAGCGCGATGGCTCGGGCCAAGTGGTCGACAGCTATACCCAAAGCGACATCACCAACCTGGCACGCGTGTTCACGGGCTACGACTACGACCAGTCGCAAAACGTGCAGACCACCGTGCCGGGTACCACACGCACCGTGCCCAGCACCCATTTCACGCGGCTGCCCATGGCACTCACCGAGTCGCGGCACTCCACGCTGGCCGCCACCTTCCTGGGCACCACCGTTGCCGCCGGCACCCCCGGCGCGGCGGCACTCAAGACCGCGCTGGACACCATCTTCAACCACCCCAACGTGGGGCCGTTCATCGGCAAGCAGCTGGTCCAGCGCCTGGTCACCAGCAACCCATCGCCGGGCTACGTGAGCCGCGTGGCCGCCGCCTTCAACAACAACGGTGTCGGCGTGCGCGGCGACATGCGCGCCGTGGTCAAGGCGGTTTTGCTGGACAACGAGGCACGCGGGCCCGCCGGGCTCACGGACGCCATGTTCGGCCGGCTGCGCGAACCCATGTTGCGCTTCGTGCAGTGGGGCCGCACGTTCGGCATCGCTTCGCAATATGGCAGCTGGAAGATCGGCGACCTCAGCTCGGCGGGTTCGCGCCTGGCGCAGAGCCCGCTGCGCTCGCCGTCGGTGTTCAACTTCTTCCGGCCGGGCTATGTGCCGCCCTCGACCGCCCTGGCCACGGCGGGCGCCGTGGCGCCGGAGTTCCAGCTCGTCAACGAAAGCAGCGTGGGCGGCTACCTCAACTACATGCAGGGCGTGATCCGCAACGGCATCTTCGTGAACGCGCCAGACCTGCCCAACAACGGTAGCACCAGCAACAACGGCGTCGACATCAAGGCGGCCTACACCAACGAACTGGCCATCGTGGCCGATGCCGACGCGCTGGTCGACCGGGTCAACCTGCTCATGACAGGCGGCCAACTGTCTGCGGCCACCATCAAGCTCATCGCGGATGCCCTCAAGACCACGGCCGTCACGGCCGCGAGCGCGGACAACGCCAAGCGCGACCGCGTGGCGGCCGCGATTTTCCTCGTCATGGCCTCGGCCGAATACCTGATCCAGAAATAAGGCGCGCCGCCATGCATCTCCTCCAACCCGAACTCCACTCCCGCCGCGCTTTCCTGCGCCGCTCGGCCCAGCTGGGCATGGCGGGCACGGCCCTGCCCTTTGCGCTCAATCTCGCGGCCGTTGGCGAGGCCGCAGCCTTCACGGCCACGGACTACAAGGCGCTGGTCTGCGTCTTCCTGTACGGCGGCAATGACTACGGCAACACCGTCATCACCTACGACGACGACAGCTACAACAAGTACAACGCCATCCGTGGCGGCGGGGCCGGCCAGACGGCCGGTGGTATTGCCCTGGCCAAGTCCGCGCTCACGCCCACGCTGCTCACCCCCACCACGCCGCTGGCCGGGGGGCGGCAGTACGCACTGCACCCCGCCATGACCGGGCTGACGAACCTGTTCAACACCGGCAAGGCCGCCGTGCAGCTGAACGTGGGTCCCCTGGTGGTGCCACTCACCCGTGCGCAGTACAGCAGCAGCAACCGCACGCTGTACCCGCTGCCCCCCAAGCTGTTCTCGCACAACGACCAGCAGTCGGTCTGGCAGTCGTCTTCGCCCGAAGGCTCCACCGTGGGCTGGGGCGGCAACATCGGCGACCTGGCGCTGTCCTCCAACGGCAGTTCGCTGTTCACCTGCATCTCCGTCACGGGCAATGCGGTGTTCCTCTCGGGTGACTCCGCGCTGCAGTACCAGGTCAGCACCAACGGCGCGATCGCGATCAACGGCGTCAAGAACAACGTCTATGGCTCCACGGCCGTGCGCGCGGCACTCAGCTCGCTGATCCAGCAAAACAGCGGCCAGACGCTGGAAAACGAATACAACCGCGTCACCGCGCGGGCCGTGGGCGCAGAAGCCTCCATCACCTCGGGGCTGGCCGGGGTCAACCTGGCCACGGCCTTCCCCTCCAGCAATTCGCTCGCCGACCAGCTCAAGATGGTCGCCCGCCTCATCGGCGCGCGCACCACATTGGGCAGCAAACGGCAGGTCTTCATGGTGTCGCTCGGCGGCTTCGACCTGCACGACAACCTGATCTCGCAGCAGCCCACGCTCATGCAGCGCGTGAGCGAAGCCATGACCGCGTTCTACAACGCCACCGTCGAACTGGGCGTGGCCGACAAGGTGACGGCGTTCACGGCCTCGGACTTCGGCCGCACGCTCAGCTCCAACGGCGACGGCTCGGACCACGGCTGGGGCAGCCACCATCTCATGGTGGGTGGCGCGGTCAAGGGCAAGGCCTTCTACGGCAAGGCGCCACCGGTCAGCATCACCAACACCGCCGATGCCAACGACCAATGGCATGTGGGCCAGGGTCGCCTGCTGCCCAGCACCTCGGTGGACCAATACGCGGCCACGCTGGCCAGCTGGTTCGGCGTGAGCAACAGCGAACTGCCGGGTGTGCTGCCCAACCTGAGCCACTTCGGCGGGGCCGACTACCCGACCAACCTGGGCTTTATGGCTTGATGTGGAACATCCCCCGAGCGGCTGCGCCGCTCGGGGCGGGCCTTGGCTTGCTGCCCTTGCCCAAGGCGGCGCCAGTTTCACTGGCCGCCCGGAAGCTGCGAGCCCCAATAATGGGGGCATGACCACTTCCTCCGCTCCCTCGCCCCGTCCCCGTGTTGTCATCATCGGCTGCGGCTTCGGCGGCCTTGAAGCCGCCCGTGCGCTGCGTGGTGCCGCACTGGACGTGACGCTCATCGACAAGACCAACCACCACCTCTTCCAGCCCCTGCTCTACCAGGTCGCCACCGCCGGGCTGTCGGCCCCGGCCATCGCGGCGCCCATCCGCCACCTGTTTCGCCAGCAGCCCAACGTCACGACCTTGCTGGGCGAGGTCACGCACATCGATGTGGCGGCACGCACCGTACACCTGAAGGGCGGACCCCATCCCTCCACACCCCTGCATTACGACCACCTCATCGTCGCGGCCGGTGCCACGCACAGCTATTTTGGCCAGGACGCCTGGGCCACCCACGCGCCCGGGCTCAAGACGCTGGACGATGCCTTCGAGATCCGCCGCCGCATCCTGCTGGCCTTCGAGGCCGCCGAAAAAGAGACGGACCCTGTGCGCCGCGCCGACTGGCTCAACTTTGTGGTCGTCGGCGCCGGCCCCACGGGCGTGGAGATGGCGGGCACCCTGGCCGAGATCGCACGCCACACGCTGCCGGGCGAGTTCCGGCACATCGACCCGGCCAGTGCAAAAATCATCCTGCTCGAAGGCGGCGCCCGCGTGCTCCAGTCCATGCCGGAGACGCTGAGCCAGCGCGCCAGGGAGCAGCTGGAAAAGCTGGGGGTGGAAGTGCGCATCAACGCCCGCGTTACCGCCATTGACGCCGAGGGACTGATGGTCGAATCGCCATCCAGCGCTGATTCATCAAGCGCAAATAGCTATCAAATAAAGAGCAAATGCATTGTCTGGGCTGCGGGCGTGGCCGCTTCTGCGCTGGGCCGCCAGCTGGCCGAGGCCACCGGGTGCACCACCGACCGCGCTGGCCGCGTGGTCGTGGCGCCCGACCTCACGCTGCCCGGCCACCCCGAGATCAGCGTGATCGGCGACCTGGCTGCGGCCAAGAGCCACGCGCCCGGCCAGGAGCCGACGCCTGTCCCCGGTGTATCCCCCGGCGCCAAGCAGATGGGCCGGGCCGCCGCCGCCAACATCCTGCGCCGGCTCAGCGGCCAGCCCACGCAGCCGTTCCGCTACAGCAACTACGGCAACCTGGCCACCATCGGCCGCAACTCCGCCGTGGTGGACCTCACCTCGCCCGCCGGGCCGGTGCGGTTCTCAGGCTACTTTGCGTGGCTGTTCTGGCTCTTTGCGCACGTGTACTTTTTGATCGGCTTTCGCAACCGCCTGGTGGTGCTGCTGGACTGGGCCTGGGCGTACTGGAGCTTTGCGCGCTATGCGCGGGTGGTGACGGGGATCGAGGGGCAGCCTTCGGTGGCCGCTGCGCCTGTGTCGAAGCCCCCCCAAAAACCCCAGCCGTAGGCCGCGGTCACCGCAGCACCGCAGCGAGAGTACGCCGTCTCGCCCCGCCTGCGTACCGACGTTCCAAGGACCTGATTCAGCCGCGCGCCCCGGCGGCGCCCTGCGGGCCCCAGATGTGCGCGATCAGTTCCGCCAGCTTGAGCTTGCTGGCCATCTTGTGCCGCAAGGCCTTGAGCTCTGCCATCACGGTCTGCAACTCGCCGGGTGTGGGCTGCAGGGGCCGCAGGCACTGGGCGAGCACCGGCACTACCTCGCGCCGCATGAACCGCCCGCCCGCCAGCACCATCTGCACGATCACGAGCAGCACGCCCAGGGCCATGAACACCAGCACCGCCAGGTCGGACGAGTCGGGAGACAGCTTGTGCACGATGGCGGGCCCTGCAATCATCAGGCCCAGCGCGACGAGGGCGGAGATGCCGACCTCCTTGTCGAAATGGGTGGATGCAAAACGCTTTTCGACCTTGGGCGACAGCAGCAGAAATGGGCTGCGGATTAGCGCCTTGCGGTCATCGGCGTGCAGGGCGCGCGGGTCCGCGCGCAATTGCCGCTCCAGGTCCAACCGCTCCTTCCAGGCCTGCTCCAGGTTCGGAAAGGTCTGCCGCGCCAACTCGGGCAAAGGCGCGGGCTTGGGTGCCACTGCAGCGTAATGGGTGGGCTCGGCATTGAACGAGGTGTCGCAACGCACGCAGGTGCGCTCGTAGCCCACCAGTTCTCCCTGGCTCACAGTGATGTAGTACACGTGCCCCGCTGAACCCAGGCGTTGCAGCACGAAGGCGCGTGGTTTGCGGCAGATGGGACAAAAATCGGCCACATGGCCGAGTTTTCGATAGACGAGTTTCTTCCCCCAGACGATGAACATGGCGTCCCTCTCGATGTGTTGTGTGATTTTTGGATGCGGGAAGCGACATGGTACGCACTGCGGCGGCCGTTGGAAATGTGCCCGTGCCCACGCCAGCACACCACCCAGACATGCGCGATGCGCTGGACTTCGGTCCAGCGATTGGGGGACTCCCCCCAAGGAAACACCCGCTCCATGGCCTGCGCCCCGCCGCGCTCCTTGGGGCAAGTCTGTGCAGCGTCTTGCGGCTCAGCCCGGCGGGCTGCCCCGCCGCGTCATTGGCGGACGTCGCCCACCTGTTCCACCCACGCGGCCAGTTCCTGCGCCACCTGGGTGGACGCCTCGGCCAGTGCGGCCACGCCGCCCGCTGCGTCGGCACTGCGCGCGGGGGTGCGCGCGATGAACACGCGCTGGCCGCGCAGCACTTCACCAGACAGCGTCAGGTCCACCACCGTGGCGCGCAGGCGCACCACGCCCGCACTCTCGGTCGGCTGGACGAAGATGTGGCTGAACTCCTCCAGCTCCACGCGCAGCACCGAAGGCAGCCGGTTGCCCTGGGCCGTGTCGCGTGCCTGGGCCGCAGCATCGTCGGCCTTGAGCACCGCACGCCGCTGGCCCAGGTGTTCACGCAGGCGCTGCTGCAGCAACTGCGCAGGCGGCTGGCTCCAGCGGGCCTGGCTGTACGGGCGCAGCTGCTGGGTGTCGGAATAGGCCAGGCGGTAGAGCACGGCATTGCTCCCTTCGGGCAGGCCGGGGGCCTCCACATCGGCCAGCGCCAGGGGTGGCAGGGGCGCGCGGCGGTCGGTGGGCACCGGGGCAAGTGCGCCGGGGCCAAAGTCATACAGTGCGGGGCGCGATGGCGGGCTGGGCAGCGCCGAACAGCCTGCGATGCCGAGCACCACCACAGAAAAAATAGAGGCAAACAGGCCTCCAGCGCTTGACTGATATGCGTTAGCAGCTATGTTTTTAATAGTATTGGTCATAAACGCTCCTCACGGTGCGGCAAAGCCCTGTTCACCCGGGCCGGGCGGGATGCGGCCAGACCCATAGATGAACAGCTGCGGGTTGTCGGTGACGCCGCCCGCTGTGCGGCTGAGCTGGCGCGCCGCGCGCGAGGTGTCGTCGGCGGCACGGTTCAGGCGCGGCAGCGTGGTGGTGCTGAACTGGTCGGCCGCGCGGGCGAGGGACTGCGTGCCGATGGTGATCTGGTCGATGGGGCCACCCTCGGCCCCCAGGCGCTGCGTGGTCTTGCTGACGTCGGCCGCCAGCACCGACACGCTGGCGCCGGCCTGCTGCAGCGACTGCAGGGTCTTGCGGGCATCGCTGGCCAGCGGGGGCAGCGATGCCAGGGCCGGGTCCAGGCGCTGGGCCACGGTGGCATCGAGCCGCTGGGTCAAGGTGTTCACGCTGCCTGCCGCCTGGGCAATGTTGCCCAGGGCCTCCGTCAGCTTCTGCTGGTTGGTGTCGCCCAGCAGCTGGTTGATGCGGCGCGTGGCTTCGTCCACCTGGGCGAGGATGGCGGGTGCCTGCTCGGCGAGCTTGCCAAACGGCGACGGCTTGATGGGCAGGCGCGGCAGGCCGCTCGGGCCTGGGGGCAGCTCGGGGTAGGGCTTGTCTGCATCGTCCAGCAGGACGTGGGCCAGGCCCGTCACGCCCTGGTAGCCCAGCACGGCGAAGGTGGTGGGGCTGATGGGCGCCTGCTCGTTGACCGCAATGCGGATGAGCACGTTGCCCGTCACCTGCGGGTCGAAGCCGATGCGCGTGACCTTGCCCACGGCCACGCCCTTGTAGCGCACGGCGGCCTGGGGCTGCAGCCCGCTCACGCCGTCCTTGGTGGACAGCTCGTACTGCTCGTAGTTGGCGCTGTCGCGCGTGAGCCAGATGGCCAGGCCCGCCAGCATGGCGGCCACCACCAGCACAAAGATGCCTGCGGCGAGGGCGTGGGATTTGTTTTCCATCAGGTGGGTTCCTTGTCGGGCGTGGGCGCGGCGGCGGTCTGTGCCACGGCGTGCTCCACGGATTGCACCGGGGCCATGGCGCGCTGGCCACGTTCACCCAGGAAGAAGTGTTCGATGAACGGGTGCTGGAAATGCGCCACCTCGTGCGGCGGTCCGGTGACGATGACCTTTTTATCGGCCAACACGGCCACCCGGGTGCTCAGCGCAAACAGCGTATCGAGGTCGTGCGTGACCATGACCACCGTGAGCCCCAGTGCAGCCCGCAGCTCGCGCAGCAGCGCACAGAAGTCGTCGGAGCTGCTCGGGTCCAGCCCCGCCGTGGGTTCGTCGAGCAGCAGCAGCGGCGGGTCCATGATGAGCGCGCGCGCCAATGCCACGCGCTTGACCATGCCGCCCGACAGGTCCGCCGGCATGCGCGTGGCGTGCTCGGGCTGAAGGCCCACCATCTGCAGCTTGACCAGCGCGGCATCGCGCACCAGGTCGTCGGGCAGGGTGCCCTGCTCGCGCAGCGCAAACGCCACGTTGTCGAGCACGTTGAAGGCCGAGAACAGCGCGCCGTGCTGGAACAGCATGCCCACGCGGCTGGCCGCGCCCTCGCGCCCCATTTCAGACGCCGGGCGCCCCAGCACCGTGACCTGGCCCCGCGCCGGCCGGGCCAGGCCCAGGATCTGGCGCAGCAGCACCGTCTTGCCCGTGCCCGAGCCCCCTACCAGCGACAGCATCTCACCGCGCTGCACGGTGAAGTTCAGGTCCTGGTGCACGGTAAAGGCTTCGTCGCCCTTGCCGAACACCGTCCACAGGCCTTGCACGTCCACGATGGGCGGCTCGCCGGGCGCGACGGCGATGTGTTCGGGCTTGGCGATGCGCTCAGTCATGGCCTCGCTCCCGTTGACACTGGCGCGTCCCCATGCCAGTGCCACCGTGGAGCTGGCTTTGCCAGGCCACGGGTGGCGTCCCCCCTTGGGGGGATGACGAGAAGCGGCTCAGGGGACTAGTCATATGCCTATGTTTTTGAAAGCCACCGCAAACAAAGCGTCCACGATGATGACCATGGTGATCGACGTGACCACCGAGGCCGTGGTGCCTTCGCCCAGGCTCTGGGTGTTGGGCTTCACGCGCAGGCCCCAGTGACAGCCGATGAGCGCGATGAACGCTCCAAACACCACCGACTTGGCCATGGCCAGGCCCAGGTTGCCGATCTTGACGGCGGCGGGCAGGGCCTGCACGAAGTAGCCGGGCGAGATGTCCATGGCCACGTCGGCCGCCAGCATGCCGCCCGCCAGCGCTGCCAGCGTGGTCCACACGCTGATGAGCGGCATGGCCAGTGCCAGCGCAATGGTGCGCGGCATCACCAGCCGAAAGCCGTGGGGAATGCCCATGACACGCATGGCATCGAGCTCTTCGGTTACACGCATCACGCCGATCTGTGCGGTGATCGACGAGCCCGAGCGCCCTGCCACCAGAATGGCGGCCAGCATCGGCCCCAGCTCGCGGATGAGCGAGATGCCCAGGATGTTGACGATGAACGACTCGGCGCCAAACTGCCGCAGCTGCAGGCTCATCAGGTAGGCCAGCACCACACCGATGAGGAAGCCCACCAGCGCCGTGATGGGCAGGGCCGTGGCCCCCATGCGGTACAGGTGGCCAGAGACGTCGCGCCACGGCCCCCGGCGCGGGGCACGCGCCAGGCGGCCCAGATCCAGTACCAGCCGGCCGACCATTTCGAGCATGTGGCGGGCATGGTCCACGCCGTGCAGCACCAGCACCCCGAGGTGGTCCACCTGCTCACCCAGCCGCCAGGGCTCGGGCGGCGGCGCGGTGCAGGTGAACTGCGCCACGCGCGCAAGCATGTCGCGCTGTGCGTCGGTGCAGGCCAGGCGTTCGGGCCAGGCATGCTGCCAGTGGTTCCACAGCAACTGGGCGCCCACGTGGTCCAGCCACTGCAGTTGCGTCAGGTCCCAGCCCAGCGTGGGTGCGGCCGGGTGGCTGCGCAGCTGGCCCGACACGGCCTCCCAGTGCGCCCCGGTTCCCAGCTCGGCCGCGCCCCAGCGCCCATGCAGCTGCGCACAAGGCCCCTGGGGCGTATCGGCGCTAACAATGCGAGGAGCGGGGTCGGTCATGAACTGGGCAGCGCGGGCCGCCAAGAATGCAAGGGAGGGTGCATGGTAGCGGAGCCAGCCGCAGGCGGCACGTAGGATTGATGCCCGCCAGGGATCCTCTGCACGAATCGAGCGGAAAGTGTGCGCTGCGGATCGGGATGGACTGCAAGGCGCAAAACGCAGCAATAGCCGTAGCTATTGCGAGGTTTTGCAACGCCGCAGACCGCCCGAGACCGCAGATGCACGCGGCGCGGCGATTCGTGCAGAGGAACCCCAGGGCCGGGCGCCAAGCACAGGCGGACCAGGAATGCATGAAATTAATATCAAACAGGCCACCAGCGCTTTACCACCATGCGCTGATAGCTATATATTTAATAGCAATAGGCACTGACCCTCTCGACACACCCGGCGCCGTCCGCACAATGGCCCTCCGTCTCCTTCCACACATTGCCACCGCCCCCTGCCCATGAGCGACCACACCACGTTTGACACCATCATCATTGGCGGCGGCACGGCCGGCGCCCTGCTTGCCAACCGCCTGAGCGCCGACGGCCGCTACCGGGTGCTGTTGATCGAAGCCGGCCGCAAGGACGACTACCACTGGATCCACATTCCCGTGGGCTATCTGTACTGCATCGGCAACCCGCGCACCGACTGGCTCTACAACACCGAACCCGACGCAGGCCTGAACGGCCGCACGCTGCGCTACCCGCGCGGCAAGACGCTGGGCGGCTGCAGCAGCATCAACGGCATGATCTACATGCGCGGCCAGGCGCGCGACTACGACCAGTGGGCCGAGCTGACCGGCGACGCCAGCTGGCGCTGGGACAACGCCCTGCCCTACTTCCGCCGCCACGAGGACCACTGGCGCCTGGACCAGCCCGGCGGCGTGAATGAAAATTTCAAACGCCTGCACGGCAACAAGGCCACCGGCAGCACCGGCGAGTGGCGCGTGGAGAAGCAACGCCTGCGCTGGGATGTGCTGGACGCGTTTTCCCAGGCAGCGCAGCAGGCCGGCATACCCGCCACCGACGACTTCAACGGCGGCAGCAACGAGGGTGTGGGCTACTTCGAGGTCAACCAGAAGAGCGGCTGGCGCTGGAACACGGCCAAGGCCTTTTTGCGGCCCACCTGCTACGGCCGCCCCAACTTCGAGATGTGGACCAGCGCGCAGGCCGCCAAGCTCGTCGTCGAGACGCAGCCCGACGGCAGCAAGCGCTGCACCGGCGTGTTGGTGTGGGACGGCCAGGAGATGGTCACGGCCCGCGCAACGGGCGAGGTCATTCTGAGCGCGGGCGCGGTCAACTCACCGCAGCTGCTGCAGCTTTCGGGCATCGGCCCCGCCGCGCTGCTGCGCCAGCACGGCATTGACATGGTGCACGACCTGCCCGGCGTGGGCGCCAACCTGCAGGACCATCTGCAGATCCGCGCGGTGTTCAAGGTGGGCGGCGTGGCCACGCTCAACACCATGGCCAGCTCGCTCTGGGGCAAGGCCAAGATCGGGCTCGAATACGCGACCAAACGCAGCGGCCCCATGAGCATGGCGCCCTCGCAGCTGGGGGCCTTCACGCGCAGCAGCGCGGACCAGCCCTGGCCCAACATCGAGTACCACGTGCAGCCGCTGTCGCTTGACGCGTTTGGCGAGCCGCTGCACAGCTTTCCGGCCTTCACGGCCAGCGTGTGCAACCTCAACCCCACAAGCCGGGGCACGGTGAATATCAAGAACGCCGACTTCAAGGCCGCCCCCGCCATTGCGCCCAACTACCTGAGCACCGCCGAAGACCGCCAGGTGGCCGCCGACAGCCTGCGTGTCACGCGCCGCATCGTGGCCCAGCCCGCACTGGCCAAGTACCAGCCCGAGGAGTGGAAGCCCGGCGTGCAGTTTGAAAGCGACGAAGACCTGGCGCGCCTGGCCGGTGACATTGCCACCACGATCTTCCACCCCGTGGGCACGACGAAGATGGGGCGGGATGAAGACCCGATGGCGGTGTTGGACTCCCAACTGCGCGTGCGCGGCATTGCGGGCCTGCGGGTGGTGGATGCAGGGGCCATGCCCACCATCACCAGCGGCAACACCAATTCGCCCACCCTGATGCTGGCCGAGAAGGCTGCGGAATGGATCATCCAGGCGCGGCGCACGGCATAAGCGTGGGTACCATCGCGCCCATGTACTCCTCCACCTTCATCTTTGCCACCAAACAGTTCGACGACGCCTTCCACCGCCTGGACGAGGCGATTGCCACCGCAGCCCGCTCCATCGACGGCTACCTGGGCGAGGAATCGTGGGAGGACACGGGCAAGGGCCTCGTGTCCAACGTGTATTACTGGCAATCGCTCGAGGCCCTGCAGGCCCTGATGCAACACCCCGCCCACCTGAAGGCCAAGGCGGCGCAAGCGCAGTGGCTCAACGGCTACCAGGTCGTCATCTCGCAGGTGATGCGCACCTATGGCGACGACAAGCTGGTCGGGCTGCTGCCCACGGCGGGCCTGTTCGTGCAGGGCGCGGCAGCGCACTGATCCCGCCCAGCCCCAGTCATACCCCGGCCACACGGCCGCGGCGCGGTCAGCGGATTCCCCCCACATACCGAGGCACTTCGGGCGCTGGCTCGGGTGCGGGCGGCGCCGCCATGCGCTGGCGCACGGCCTGCGTGGCCACATCCAGCAAGGGACGGCGCGGCGCAGCGGGTGGGGCGGCATGGATGGCCAGGTCCAGGCGGTCGGCCCACTCGACCAGCTCTGGAACGTTGTCCTCCTGGGCACGCCGGCGTGCGAAACGCACGATCTCCAGCGCATATTCGGCGTTGGCCGCCATCCATTCGGTGTCGGTCACGCGCCCCGTCTTGCGGCGCAGCAGCACATGCAGGTGGGCGGCAATGGCGAGCTTGTCGGAATCGGGCATGGTCGGCTCCTTATGGCATTTCAGTCATCCATGGCGCTGACCGGCGCGGCCCAAGCGCGGGCAGCCGCGCAAGGGCCGCCCCGCCGCGCTGGCTGCGTCCCCCTGCCCGCATTGCGCAGCAATGCGAGAGCGGGGGGAAGGCCCGCAGGGCCTCAGGAGGGGTGGACTTCATTAACTCCCCAGGCGCTCACGGTGCTGTGCGATGTCAAGCCCGGTCTGCTCGCTCTGCTCATCCACCCGCAGGCCCACGGCGAAATTGGTGATCCACAGCAGCACGGCGGTCGCAACAAGGCTGTAGGCCATCACCGCCCCCACGCCAATGGCCTGGGTGAGCAGGCTGCCGGAGACACCCCCCACGGTGCGGCTGGCCAGCACGCCGGTGAGCAGCGAGCCCACGATGCCGCCGATGCCATGCACCCCAAACACATCGAGCGAATCGTCGGCGCGCAGCAGGCGCTTGAGCCCCGTGGCGCCCCAGTAGCATGCCAGCCCGGCCACCAGGCCAATCGCCACCGCCGAGCGCAGCGTGACAAACCCCGCCGCCGGCGTGATGGCCACCAGCCCCGCCACCAGGCCAGAGCACAGCCCCAGCAGGGATGGCCGCCCGCGCACCACCCATTCGCCCAACATCCACGACAAGGCCCCGGCCGCTGCGGCCAGGTGCGTCACCGCCATCGCCAGCCCGGCGCGCCCGTCGGCGGCCACGGCAGAGCCCGCGTTGAAGCCGAACCAGCCCACCCACAGCAGGCCCGCACCGGCCATGGTGAGCCCCAGGTTGTAGGGCTCGAACGGCTCACGCCCGTAGCCAGTGCGCCGCCCGAGGAACCACGCACACACCAGCCCGGCCACGCCCGCATTCACGTGCACCACCGAGCCCCCGGCAAAGTCCAGCGCGCCCATCTGGGCCAGCCAGCCCCCTGGCTCCCACACCCAATGCGCCACCGGGGCGTAGACCAGCAGGGTCCACAGGCCGATGAAGATCAGCATGGCGGAAAACCGCATGCGCTCGACAAACGCCCCTACCAGCAGCGCGGCGGTGATGATGGCAAACGTGAGCTGGAACATGGCGTACACCGACTCGGGGATGTGCGGTGCCACATGGCTCACCGCCAGCTTGCCGCCAGCGAGCTGAAAGTCCAGGCCCGCAAAGCCGATGCGCTCCCATCCCCCCAACCAAGGGCTGCCCGGGGTGAAGGCCAGCGAGTAGCCCGCCCCAAACCACAGCAGGCTGACCAGCGCCGCAATGGCGACCACACAGGCCATGGTGTTGAGCACGTTCTTCTTGCGCACCATGCCCGCGTAGAACAGGGCAATGCCCGGCAGCGTCATCAGCAGGACCAGCGCCGTGGAGGTCATCATCCACGCGGTATCTGCCGCGCTGATGGTGGTCTGCGCCACCAGCCCGGGGCGGGTCAGGGGCGGGGACGGCACTGCCGCCACCGCACCCGCTGCATCGAGCGCCGTCTGGGCCAATGCGCTGGCGCACAGGCCCAGACACAACGACACGACCACAAATAACCGGTGGTTGACTGCCCGCATGGCGGCTCCCTTTCGCAAATTGTTACAAGCGCAATTGCACGAGCCGTGCCAACCCAAACACCCTGTTTTCGCCCCCTGCGGCGCGTTCACCGCCCCACAACGGGGGCGGGAAACCCCCAATGCACCAGCGAAGTGCAGTCGTTACAGTTGCGGCACTCGAAAGCGCGCTTCGGTGTGCCAAGCGAGGGGCCCGAGGAGACATCCTTTCTACCAATAATCAAATTTCAAGCACCCAACGAGGTGCGGTTTTTTTCCAGGCGCTGGCGATCCCAGCGCCTTTTTCTTGCCTGTTCCACGCTGGCCTCCCTTTCGCCACTGCCTTGGGAGGTCCTGAATCCATAGCAGACAAGCTGCGAAAATCCTGCGATGGAATGGATTTTTATTACCCTGGCCTCGCTGCTGGCAGGTTTTGTGGATGCGATCGTGGGTGGGGGCGGGCTGGTGATGGTGCCGGCGCTGTTTGCGGCTTTTCCCGGGGCCCCCCCGGCCACGCTGCTGGGCACCAACAAGGCCGCCTCGGTGTGGGGCACGGCCATGGCCACCTGGCAGTACAGCCGTCGCGTGCAGGTCCGCTGGTCGGCCATGCTGCCTGCCGCCGCTGCGGGTTTTGCGGGTTCGTTTGCCGGCGCCTGGGCTGTCACGGTGATGTCGGCCGATTTCCTCCGCAAGCTGCTGCCCCTGGTGCTGCTGGGGGTGCTGGTCTACACACTGGCCAAGAAGGAGTTGGGGCGGCACCACACCCCACGTTTTGCGGGCGGCACCGAAGTGCTGGTGGCCAGCCTGATCGGCGTGCTCATCGGCTTTTATGACGGCTTCTTCGGCCCGGGCACCGGCAGCTTTTTTGTCTTCCTGTTCGTGCGGCTGCTGGGCTATGACTTCCTCAACGCCTCGGCCTCGGCCAAGCTGCTCAACTGCGCCACGAACGTCGCCGCCATTGCGCTGTTTGCCGCCAAGGGCCATGTGTGGTGGCACTTTGCGGTGACATTGGCCATCGCCAATGTGGTGGGCAGCCTGCTGGGCACGCACCTGGCGCTCAAGCACGGCACGGGTTTCGTGCGTGGCATCTTCATCGTGGTGGTGAGCACGCTGATCCTCAAGACGGGTTACGACGCGTTCCTGCGCTAGCGGAGGCCCGAAGGGGCTCGTGCCCCCGGATGGCATCATGCTTGCTAAGCTGGGCAGGCCTACCACCAGGGCGCCCCGAGGTCATCGGGGTTGCCCTGCATGGCCCGAATGCGAACGCCCGTCCTATAATTTCTGCGCATTTCCGTTTGATGACGAGGCCCATCGCTGTTGGCGATGCCTGCATTCACCCGCTCCGGCCTGCCTACCCGCATGCCGGATTTTTTGTACCTGAACCACCCCCACAGGAACCCTGCCATGAAGTTTTTCAAGTCTGCCGTTGTCACCGCCGTGGCGCTGTGCGCCGCCCTCGCCGTCCAGGCCCGCACGCTGGATGAAATCAAGAAAGACGGCAAGATCATCGTGGCCACCGAAGGCCAGTTCGCGCCGTTCAACTTCTTTGAAGGCACCAAGCTCACGGGTTTCGAGGTGGAAGTGGCCGAGCTGGTGGTCAAGAAGATGGGCCTGAAGCTCGAATGGAAGACCCTGGGGTTTGACGCGCTGCTGACCGGCCTGGGCCAAAGCCGCTGGGACGCCGTGATCGCATCGCACGGCGTGACCGAAGAGCGCTCCAAGGCTGTCACGTTTGCCAACCCCCACTACTGCTCGGGCGGCATCATCGTGGCGATGGACGCCAAGATCCGCAACGCCCAGGACCTCTCGGGCAAGGTGGTGGCCGTGCAGACCGGCACCAGCTACCTCGAGCAAGTGAAAAAGGTCAGCGGCGTGAAGGAAGTGAAGAACTTTCCGCAGGACACCGACGCCCAGCGCGCCCTGATCTCCAAGCGCGTGGACGCGTGGGTCAGCGACAAGTTCGTGGCCAAGGAAGCCGCCGCCAAGAACGCCAAGGCCGGTTTCAAGCTGGGCGACATGCTGTTCATCGAACGCATCGCCCCCGCAATGGCCAAGGGCAACACCGACCTGGCCGATGCCTGGAACAAGGCGTTTGCCGAAGTGCTGGCCGACGGCAGCTACGCCACGGTCTCCAAGAAGTACTTCAAAGAAGACGTGCGCTGCAACTGAGTTAAAAATACGTGATGGGGTGCGCAGGGCCTGGCCCTTGGCGCACCCTTTGCTGTTTCTAGCGGCGTCACCCTGGTCCTGCCGCTGGCCCGATTCCAACCAAGACCTTCCGGTCGTCTGATCCATGCTTCTCGCTCTTTGGCCACAAGGCTGGTCCCGACAGCAGCGCAGCAATGCCACGCTGGTCGCTGCACTGGTGGTGATGGTGCTGGCCCTCTCGTTGCTGGGCCAATTGCTGTCGTTCTTCCCCGACCCCATCGGCCCCAACGCCCAGGCGTTTTCCGAAGGCGCGCGCACCACGCTGTGGCTCACGCTGGTCAGCGGTGCCGTGGGCCTGGTGCTGGGCACGGCGGCGGCGCTCGCCCGCACGGCCCGCTGGACGCCCGTGCGCTGGGTTGCTGGCGTGTACATCTGGGCCATCCGCGGCACGCCGCTCTTGGTGCAGATCCTGTTTGTGTACTTTGCCCTTCCGGTGCTGGTGCCGGGGCTGAATTTGCCCGACTTTGCCGCGGCCGTGGTGGCCCTGGGGCTGAACGTGGGCGCCTACAACGCCGAAGCACTGCGCGCAGGCCTGCTGGCCGTGCCCCGCGGGCAGACCGAGGCGGCCAGGGCGCTGGGCCTGGGGAGGGTGCATGTATTTCTGGACGTAGTGTTTCCACAGGCGTTCAAGATTTCGCTGCCGCCGCTGGTGAGCAACTTTGTGGCGCTGCTCAAGGATTCATCGCTGGCCTATGCGATTGGCGTGGTGGAGCTGACCAACGTGGGCAACCGCATCCAGTCGGCCACTTTCCAGCCCATTGCCACGCTGACCACGGTGGCCGTCACCTACCTGCTGCTGACCACGCTGGTCACGCAGATCTCCAACGCTGTGGAATACCGCTTTGACGTGGAAGGGCGCAACCAATGACCGCGACCCACCAGCCCAAGCCCTACATCGTGGCCGAACGGGTGTGCAAGTCGTTTGGCGCGCACCAGGTGCTCAAGGATGTCTCCACCGTGTTCCACACCGGCGAGGTGACGGTCATCATCGGCGCGTCCGGTTCGGGCAAGAGCACGCTGCTGCGCGCCATCAACCGGCTGGAGCCCCACGACAGCGGGCGCATCACCATCGACGGCGTGGAGGTCTGCGACGACCTCGGCACGCTGCAGCGCCAGCGCTGCGAGGTTGGTATGGTGTTCCAGCAGTTCAACCTGTTCGGCCACATGAGCGTGCTGGACAACGTGACGCTGGCCCCCCGCCGCATTCGCCACACGCCGCGCGCCCAGGCTAACGAGGAAGCCATGCAACTGCTGGGCCGCGTGGGCATGCAGGACCACGCACACAAGTACCCCTGGCAACTGTCGGGCGGGCAGCAGCAGCGCGTGGCCATTGCGCGGGCGCTGGCCATGCAACCCAAAGTAATGTTGTTTGACGAGCCCACGTCGGCGCTCGACCCCGAGATGGTCAAGGAAGTGCTGGACGTGATGCGGGGCCTCGCGCGTGGTGGCATGACCATGATTGTGGTCACCCACGAAATGGGCTTTGCCCGCGAGGTGGCCGACCGGGTGATGTTCTTCGACCAGGGCCGCATCGCGCACGACGCGCCGCCGCAGGAGTTCTTCGGCAACCCGGCCAACGACCGCATCCGCGCCTTTCTGGGCCAGGTCAGCCACTGACCCGCGTCCGAGCCGCTCTGCAGCGCAGAGGCCGCCGGGCAACCGGCGGCCCTTTTTTCTTTTGGTTTTGGGGAATTCTTCCGATGCGTACTGAACGTTGGGGCCTGATGGCCCTGCTGGTTGTCACGGTGGTGTGGGGCACCACCTTCCCGGCGATGAAACTGCTCTCGGCGCAGCTCGATGCGCTGCAGATCATCTGGCTGCGTTTTGTGATCGCGCTGGTGGTGCTGGCGCCGCTGTGGCGCGGCATGCTGCGGCACGAACGGCGCTGGGGTTGCGCCCTGGGCCTGCTGCTGTTCCTGGCGTTCTGGCTGCAGATCGAAGGGCTGGCGCGCACCAGCAGCAACCGCAACGCGTTTGTCACCGGGCTCAACGTGCTGGTGGTGCCCCTGATCGCCATGGCCTTCCTGGGCCGGCGCTATGGCTGGCGGCTGTGGGCGGCGTGCGCCCTGGCGTGTGCAGGCATGGCGCTGATGTTCCATGAGAACGAGCCCTGGAACCTGGGCGATACGCTGACGCTGGCCAGCACCGTGTTCTACGCGCTGTACATCCTGGCGCTGGAGGAATGCGCGCGCCGCACGGCGGCGCAGCCGCTGCGGGCCACGCGCATGGCCGCCGCACAAGCCACGGTGATGGCCCTGGCCTCCACCGCGCTGCTGCTGGCGCAGGGCGGTGGCATGGACTGGCTGCGTTCCGCGGCAGACCTGCCTGTGGATGCCTTGCTGGCCCTGCTGTATCTGGGCCTGCTCGCCAGCGTGGTGGTGGTGACGCTGCAGGCCTGGGGCCAGCAGCGCGTGGACGCCATGCGCAGCGCCATCGTGTTCGGGCTGGAACCGGTGTTCGCCGCGCTGACGGCCTGGGCGCTGCTGGGCGAAAGGCTGGGCTGGGCGGGGCTCGGTGGTGCCGCGCTGATCGTGGCAGCCCTGGTGTTCAGCCAGATCCAGCCCGCTGGGCGGGCCGGCACCGTGCAACGGGCCTGACGGAGCGGGACGGAGACCGGTTGGAAACGAAAATCTTACTAAAAACAGGCCCTGGCGCTTATCTGTATTGCGCTACCAGCTATCTTTTTTGAACCAATGGCTTAGGGAGCGATCATCTGCACTTCGCTCGCCTTGCGTGGCTTGCCAATCGGCGCGGAGGCCAGGCCTTTCTGCACGGCTACCAAGTCTTCCTCGTTGGGGTATTCGCCCAGCAGCCAGTAGTCAAACACCCGGCGCGCGATGGGGGCGGCGTGGGCTGCGCCGAAACCGGCGTTTTCCACAATCGCTGCCAGCACGATGCTGGGGTTTTCGGCCGGGGCAAAGGCGGTAAACAGCGAATGGTCGCGTTGGTGTTCTTCGAGGGACTTCGCGTTGTATTTCACGTTCTGCCCCATGGTCACCGCCTGGGCGGTGCCGGTCTTGCCCCCAGCCGTGTACGGCGCCCCGGCAAACACGCGCGTGCCAGTGCCGCCCTTGTTCACGGCGACCATGGCGTTGCGCACGATGTCCACGTTCCTGGGCAGAAAGCCCAGGTCTTCGCCGGGGGGCTGGTGGATCTCGGTGATGGCCCCCGTAACCGCATTCTTCACGGCCTTGGCCATGTGCGGCCGGTAACGGATGCCGCCGTTGGACAGCGTGGCCTGCGCCAGCGCCAGCTGCAGCATGGTGAAGTTGTTGTAGCCCTGGCCAATGCCCAGCGACACGGTTTCGCCAGGAAACCAGCGCTTCATTTCGGGACGCTTGTAGGCATTGCGCTTCCACTCGGTGCTGGGCAAGGTGCCCCGCACCTCGCCATTGAGGTCGATGCCCGTGGCCTGCCCAAGGCCCAGCGGCTTCATGAAGTCATGGATGGCATCCACACCCATCTCCACCGCCAGCGAGTAGAAGTAGGTGTTGCTCGATTGCTGGATGGCGCGGTGCATGTCCACCCCGCCCAGCCCACCTTCATGGCTGCGGAAGGTGTGGCCGCCGAAGGTGTAGAAGCCCGGATCGTTGACCACCAGGCTGGGCGAGCGCTTGCCCAGCTGCAGCGCCGCCAGCGCCATGAAGGGCTTGTAGGTGGAGCCTGGCGGGTAGGTGCCGCGCATGGCGCGGTTGAGCAGAGGCTTGTCGATGGATTCGTTGAGCGCCGTCCAGTTCTCCACGTCAATCCCCTCGACAAAAAGATTGGGGTCGAACGTGGGCTTACTGACCAAAGCCAGGATCTCGCCGTTGCGCGGGTCGATGGCCACCAGCGCACCCCGGCGGTTGCCGTACATGTCTTCAATGAGCTTTTGCAGCTTGATGTCGATGGACAGCATCACGCTGTCACCAGGCGTGGCCGCGTGGCTGGACAGCTTGCGCACCGCCCGCCCGCCCGCCGACGTTTCCATCTGCTCGACCCCGGTGGCGCCATGCAGGGCGGACTCGAAACTCTGCTCGATGCCCAGCTTGCCGATGTATTCCGTACCCCGGTAGTTGGCTTCGTCCTCGGAATCCTGGATGCGCGCCTTCTCGGTCTGGTTGATGCGGCCGATGTAGCCGATGGCATGGCTGGCCACATCGCCCATGGGATAGTTGCGGAACAGGCGCGCCTTGATGTCTACACCCGGGAAGCGGTAGCGCTGGGCGGTAAAACGCGCAACCTCCTGGTCGGTCAGGCGCGTGCGGATGGGCAGGGACTCGAAGTTGCGCGACTCTTCCATGAGCCGCTTGAAGCGGCGGCGGTCACGGCTCTGGATCTCCACCACCTTGGACAGCTCATCGATGGTCTCGTCCAGCACCCCTGCGCGCGAAGGCGTGATCTCCAGTGTGTAGGCCGAATAGTTGGTGGCCAGCACCACGCCGTTGCGGTCCAGGATGAGCCCCCGGTTGGGCACGATGGGCACTACGGCCGTGCGGTTGCTCTCCGCTTGCGCCGCCAGGTCTTCGTGCCGGACCACCTGCAGATACACCAGCCGGGCAGCGATGAGGCAAAACGCAAAAAACACCAGGGCGCCGATGACCAGCGCCCGCATCCGAAAGCGCGAAGCATCGGCTTCGCTGCTGCGCACCTCGGTCACGCCCTACCCCCCATTCGGGCACACGCAGTCCCGTGCTTACCGACCACGGGCAAATACGGACCGTTGGCAAAACGCGCTGGCATCAAGGAAGGCATGGGCTACAGAGGCCGGTTCTGGTCGCGGTCGGGCGGGCGTCGCTGCGGGGCCAGCAGCACCCAGCTGGCCAGAGGCCACAGCAGGGCCTCCAGCACTGGCGCGAGAAAACTCCACAGTCCCGGGAATATGCCCCCGGACGCCATCCGCAGCAAGAGCTCAATGGCGTGGGCAAGGGCAAACAGGGGCAACACCTGCAAGGCCTGCGACGGCACACTGAACCACAGCAGGCGGCGGTGGATGGCAATCGCGCCAAACGACAGCACGGTGTAGGACAGCGCATGCTGGCCCAGCAGCGCCGACTGGCTCACATCCATGCACAGGCCCAGCAGGAACGCCACGCCCATGCCGATGCGCAGTGGCTGGTGCACGCCCCAGAAGACCAGCAGCACCATCAGCACATCGGGCGTCCAGACGATGCGGCCCAGTGGCAGCATGTTGATGGCCAGCCCCACAGCCAGGCTGGCGACAATAAATATCGGGTTGACCGGAAGCAGCAGCGGCTCGCCGCGCGGCATGATCATCGCGCGCTCCCTTTCGAAAGGGGTTCACCCTTTCGCAGGCCGTGATCCAGCCACCGCCTTCTTGACACGTACTTCGTCATCCCCGGCGCCCTCCGCGTTTCGCGGGCGCGGGGTGCGCGGGCTCCGGCCGCGGCAGCGCGTTCTCGGCCAAGGGCTGGAGGACCACCACGTGGCGTGCCCCCTGCACCTGGGCCAGGGGCGTGCAGTAGACCCTGGCGAAGGCGGAGTCGGCCCGGCGCTCCACCCGCAGCACCCGTGCCACGGGCAGGCCCGAGGGGTACAAACCGTCCACGCCGCTGGTCGTCAGCAGGTCATCCTCGCGCACGTCGGCATTCGCAGGCATGAAGCGCAGCTCCATGCCGCCGCCGTGTCCGGCCACGGGATCGCCATAGGCCACCCCGCGCGCGCCCGTGCGAACGTTCAGCACGGGAATGGCCTGGTCGCGGTCCACCAGCAAAGTGACTTCGCTCACGAGCGGAAAAACCCGCGTGACCTGTCCCAGCACGCCCGCCTCGTCCATCACCGGGGCACCCAACATCACGCCGCCCATCTGCCCGCGGTCGATCACCACGCGGCGCGTATAGGGGTCGGCCGTGTCATAGATCACCTCTGCGGCCTGCGCCGGGGTTTCCAGGCGGTCGCGCAGCGCCAAGAGCTGTCGCAGCCGCCCGTTTTCCAGGGCCAGTTGTTCCGCCTGGTTGGCGCGCTGGCCCATCAGGGTCATCTTCTGGCGCGCGGCATCCAGCCCTTCCTGGGCGGTCTGCAGCGACTGGAAATAGTCCGCACCGTGGCTCGCAAACTCCACGGGCTTGAGCATCAGCCATTGCACCGGATAGAGCACGGTGGCCACCGCCTGCCGAAAAGGCCCGGTGAGCTGAAAGCGCGCATCGGCCACCATGAGAAACAGCGCCAGCGCGCTGTAGACGGCCAAACGCGACAGGGCCGAAGGGCCCTGTTTGAAGAAAGGGGGAGCGCTGCGCTCAAGAGTACCCAGTGGCATCGTGCGAAGCGGTCAGGATTTGCCGCATGGAGGCAACTCCACGGGCATGTGCTCAGACAGAAGCAATGGAGCAGGTGCGGTCATGCAGTTCAGAGCGAAAAAGTGCCTGCAGCATACAGGCCCGCAGGCTTACTCGCTCGTGAAAATGCTACCCAGGCGGTCCATGCGCTCCAGCGCAATGCCGCAGCCGCGCACCACGCAGGTCAGCGGGTCTTCCGCCACCAGCACCGGCAGACCGGTTTCTTCGGCCAGCAGGCGATCCAGGTCACGCAACAGCGCGCCACCACCGGTCAGCATCATGCCGCGGTCGGCGATGTCGGCGCCCAGCTCGGGCGGGGTCTGCTCCAGCGCGTTCTTCACGGCGGAGACGATCTGGTTAAGCGGGTCGGTCAGCGCCTCCAGCACTTCGTTGCTGGAAATGGTGAAGCTGCGCGGTACGCCTTCGGACAGGTTGCGGCCCTTGACCTCCATCTCGCGCACTTCCGAACCAGGGAAGGCCGAGCCAATGCTCTTCTTGATGGCCTCGGCCGTAGGTTCGCCGATCAGCATGCCGTAGTTGCGGCGGATGTAGCTGATGATGGCTTCGTCAAACTTGTCGCCACCGACGCGGACGCTGCCCTTGTAGACCATGCCGCCCAGCGAAATCACCCCGACTTCGGTGGTGCCGCCGCCGATGTCCACGACCATGGAGCCCGAGGCTTCGGACACCGGAAGGCCCGCACCGATACCGGCAGCCATGGGTTCTTCGATCAAATAGACAGCAGTAGCGCCAGCGGCTTCTGCAGCGTCCTTGATGGCGCGGCGCTCGACCTGGGTGGAGCCGCAGGGAACGCAGATGATGATGCGCGGGCTGGGGGTGAACAGCGTGCGCGGGTGCACCATCTTGATGAACTGCTTGATCATCTGTTCGGTGATCACGAAGTCAGCAATCACGCCGTCCTTCATGGGCCGGATGGCCTCGATATTGCCGGGCACCTTGCCCAGCATGGCTTTCGCCTCGCGGCCTACCGCCTGAATGACTTTCTTGCCGTGCGGCCCGCCTTCGTGGCGGATGGCGACGACGGAAGGTTCGTCAAGCACAATGCCCTTGTCGCGGGCGAAAATGAGGGTGTTGGCGGTGCCAAGGTCAATGGCAAGGTCGGTGGAGAAATACCGACGGAAAGCTCCGAACATTCAAAAATCCTCTCAGGCACGGCATGCACGTCGGCCTGCCATCGCCAGGTGTGTCAGGGTGTGGGTGGGGGTCAAAAATCGCTTTTTTCGCACAAAAACCGGCAGTGAAGGGGGTATTGCGGCAAAGCCGGGATAATACCCCATCCCCTGTGAATAACTCCCTCCGGCGCGGCCCGGATCACAGCTTTACTTCTGGTTTCTCTAGATTCTCCTCCCTATGGCACTGACCCCCCAGGACATCGGCCGCATCGCCAATTTGGCACGGCTTGAGCTGACACCCTCCGAAAGTGAGCGCATGCTGACTCAGCTCAATGGCTTCTTTGACATCGTGGAACAGATGCGGGCTGTGGATACCTCGGGCATCACGCCCCTGGCGCACCCCGTCGCTGCCATCCAGGACGTGGCTTTGCGGCTGCGCGAGGACGTGGCCAGCGAGCCCAACCAGCGTGAAGCCAACCAGAAGAGCGCACCCGCTGTAGAGCGCGGCCTGTTCCTCGTCCCCAAAGTGATCGAGTGAGACGCGCATGAGCACAACAACGACCAAAGCCCTGCACGACCTGGGCGTTTCCGAGCTGGCCACCGGCCTGCGCAACAAGCAATTTTCTGCCGTCGAAGCCGCCCAGCATTTCCTGGCCCGCGCCAAAGCGCACCAGAACCTGGGCGCCTATGTGGCCCTGAACGAAGACGCCACCCTGGCCCAGGCCCAGGCCGCCGATGCGCGCCTTGCCGCTGGCACGGCGGGCGCACTGGAAGGTGTGCCGATTGCCCACAAGGACATCTTCGTCACGCGCGACTTCCCCAGCACGGCGGGCTCCAAGATGCTCGCGGGCTACCAGTCGCCCTTTGATGCCACCGTCGTCACCAAGCTGGCCGATGCGGGCGCTGTGACGCTGGGCAAGCTCAACTGCGACGAGTTCGCCATGGGTTCGTCCAACGAAAACTCCGCAGTTGCCCCTGTGGGCTTTGACGCCCCGGCCCCCGTGCGCAACCCCTGGGACACCAGCCGCATTCCCGGCGGCTCGTCGGGTGGCAGCGCCGTGGCCGTGGCCGCGCGCCTGGCCCCGGCCGTCACCGGCACCGACACCGGCGGCTCCATCCGCCAGCCCGCATCGTTTTGTGGCATCACCGGCATCAAGCCCACCTATGGCCGCGCCAGCCGCTACGGCATGATCGCCTTTGCGTCCAGCCTCGACCAGGCCGGCCCCATGGCCCGCTCGGCCGAAGACTGCGCGCTGCTGCTGTCTGCCATGTGCGGCCCCGACCCGGACCGCGACTCCACGTCGCTCGACGTGCCTGCCGAGAACTTCAGCGCGAAGCTCAACGACAGCATTGACGGCCTGCGCATCGGCATCCCCGCCGAGTTCTTTGACGAAGGCCTGGCGCCCGATGTGCGCGCCGCCGTGGACGCCGCCCTGAAGGAATACGAAAAGCTCGGCGCCAAGCTCGTACCCATCAGCCTGCCGCGCACCGAGCTGTCCATCCCCGTGTACTACATCATTGCCCCCGCCGAAGCCTCGTCCAACCTCAGCCGCTTCGACGGCGTGAAGTTCGGCCACCGCGCCAAGGACTACGCCGACCTGGTGGACATGTACAAGAAAACCCGCGCCGAAGGCTTTGGCGACGAGGTCAAGCGCCGCATCATGATCGGCGCCTATGTGCTGAGTCACGGCTACTACGACGCCTATTACCTGCAGGCGCAGAAGATCCGCCGCATGATCGCCGACGACTTCCAGAACGCGTTCAAGAGCTGCGACCTCATCGCCGGCCCCGTGGCCCCCACCGTGGCCTGGAAGCTGGGCGAGCATGGCAACGACCCACTGGCCGACTACCTGGCCGACATCTTCACGCTGCCCGGCTCGCTGGCCGGCCTGCCCGGCATGAGCGTGCCTGCAGGTTTTGGTGAAGGGGGTTTGCCCGTGGGGCTGCAGCTGATTGGCAACTACTTCCAGGAAGCCCGCCTTCTGAACGCTGCGCACCGCCTGCAGCAGGCCACCGATTTCCACCTCCGCCAACCCGGAGGTCTGTGACATGATGACGACCAGCAAATTGATCCACGGTTATGAAGTCGTTATCGGCTTCGAAACCCACACCCAGCTTGCCACGCAGAGCAAGATCTTCAGCCGCGCGCCCACCGCCTTCGGCGCCGAGCCCAACACCCAGGCCTGCGCGGTGGACCTGGCCCTGCCCGGCACGCTCCCCGTGATGAACCGCGAAGCAGTGGCCTGCGCTATCAAATTAGGACTGGCTCTGGGCTCCCACATTGCGCCAGTGAGTATTTTTGCCCGTAAAAACTACTTCTACCCCGACCTGCCCAAGGGCTACCAGATCAGCCAGTTCGAGATCCCGGTGGTACAGGGCGGCGAGGTGGAGTTTTTCCTCGGCGACGAAAAGAAAACCGTGCGCCTGGTCCGCGCCCATCTGGAAGAGGATGCGGGCAAGTCCCTGCACGAAGACTTCATCGGCCAAAGCGGCATTGACCTGAACCGCGCCGGCACGCCATTGCTGGAGATCGTGACCGAGCCCGACATGCGCTCGTCCGACGAAGCCGTGGCCTATGCGAAAGAGCTGCACAAGATCGTGACCTGGATCGGCATCTGCGACGGCAACATGCAGGAAGGCAGCTTCCGCTGTGACGCCAATGTGTCCGTCCGCAAGCCTGGCGGCCCGCTGGGCACACGCCGCGAGATCAAGAACCTGAACTCGTTCAAGTTCATGCAGCAGGCCATCGACTACGAGATCCGCTGGCAGATCGACCAGATCGAGGACGGCCACGCCATCCAGCAGGCCACCGTGCTTTTCGACCCGGATACGGGCGAAACACGCGCCATGCGGACCAAGGAAGACGCGGCGGATTACCGCTACTTCCCTGATCCGGATCTGCCTCCGCTACACATTTCTGAGCAATGGGTGCAGGAACAACGTGCGCTGATGGCCGAATTGCCCCGCACCATGGCTGCGCGTTTTGTGGCGGACTACGGCCTGCCCGAATACGACGCCACCACACTTACACAGAGCAAGGCGATGGCGGCCTATTTCGAGGCAGCAGCCAAGGCCTGCGGTCAGCCCAAGCTGGCCAGCAATTGGATCATGGGCGAAGTGTCACGGCGCATGAACCTGGGAGAGATCGGCATCGAGAAAGCGCCGGTCACTTCGGTGCAACTGGCTGCGCTGATTGGCCGGATCGCCGATGGCACGATTTCCAACAATGCAGCGAAGCAGGTGTTTGATGCATTGTGGGAAGGTGAAGCTGCAGACGTGGATACCCTCATTGAGTCCAAAGGCCTCAAGCAGATGAACGACTCCGGCGCGCTGGAGAAAATCATCGACGAGGTGATTGCCGCCAACCCCGACAACGTGGCCCAGTTCCGCGCGGGCAAGGACAAGGCGTTCAATGCACTGGTGGGCCAGGCGATGAAGGCCAGCAAGGGCAAGGCGAACCCGCAACAGGTCAATGACCTGCTGCGTGCCAAGCTGGCGGGCTGACTGCAACACCTGTAAACACAGGCGCAAAGAACAAAGGGGTCCGCGAGGCCCCTTTGTTTTTTTGTATCCTGAAGTCGGGGCGTTAAGTGATTTTCGCGGCGCGGGCTCTGGGCAGGTCAGCCCCCCAACCTCGTCTATCGCGCTCCCGACGCAGGAGGCACCGCGCTGGCAGAGGGTTTCGCAGCCGCCGCTGCGGGGGACACGCGCTGAGGGTCCCACAGCTTGCGCAGCTGGGCCAGTTCAGCGTCAAAGCGCTGGTGCACGCGGCGCTTTTCCTGGTCCTGTCCCGTGATGAAGCGCTGCTGCTCGGCAAGGCTATCGTCAATCTCAGCGATCTTGCGGCGCAGCGTCATGGGCGCCTTGTTGGGGTCCTTCTTGTAGAACTCCATCTCCACATCGAGCTTCTTGCGCTCCGCCTTCAGCTCGGTGATTCGCTTTTCTGCTGTAGCCGTCACGTCATCCACCATCTGGATGGCCGCCGTGCGCTCCACATCGTGGGACGCCTTGTCGGGGTAGCGCGCGACGAGAACGCGTTCACGCCGGCGCTCTTCGACAATGCGGGCGCGCTCCTCCGCATCCTTGCGGTTCTGGGCGTCCTGGGCGGCACGCTCCAGCTCCGTGAGCGAGGGTCCGATCTGGCGGCGTGTGATGCCGGACGGGCTGAGTTCGCGCTGCTCCCGGTCCAGGCATTCCGGAATAGGCCGGTCGGCCGTCAGCCGGCGCCCGTTGCGGTCCACACACGTGTAGATGCCGCCAGACGCTTCCTGAGGCTGCGCCGAGGCCAGCTCCACGCCCAGGGTGAGCAGCACCAACCCGCCCATGATCCACGCCGACTTGCTCAAATCATCTACCCTTCGTTGACGCCGTACCGCTGGCGGTAGGCCAGCACTTTTTCGTGATGCGAGCGCATCCCCTCTTCCCCGTTTTGCGAGAGATACAGCAATAAGTCTGCCAGCCGGGCGATGGCACACACCTGCATGCCCAGTTGATCGCGCACGTACTGCACCGCGCTGTGGTCCACGTCCTGGCCATTCTCTGTGGCTTTTTCCTGGCGGTCCAGCGCAATTGCAACCGCATGCGGCGTGGCACCGGCGGCACGGATGATCGCAATGGATTCGCGGGCAGCGGTCCCTGCCGACATGACGTCATCCACGATCAGCACCCGGCCTTTCAAGGGGGCACCCACCAGCGTGCCGCCCTCGCCATGGTCCTTGGCCTCCTTGCGGTTGTAGGCAAAAGGCACGTTGCGCCCCAGCCGGGCCAGCTCCACCGCGACCGTGGCCGCCAGGGGAATGCCCTTGTAGGCCGGGCCAAACACCATGTCGAATTCGATGCCGCTGGCCAGCAGGGCTTTTGCATAGAATTCCGCCAGCCGTCCCATCTTGCGGCCGTCGTCGAACAACCCTGCATTGAAGAAGTAGGGGCTCAGGCGCCCCGCCTTGGTCTTGAATTCACCGAACCGCAGCACGCCCGATTCGACGGCAAAACGTACAAAATCCTGCGCCAGCTGGCCCTGTCCAGAGGTTTGCGCGCCAACATCCACCATGGGGAATTCCTTGTTCAAGTTAACCAGCCTCAATCTCAATGGCATCCGCTCGGCCACCAGCAAAGGCGTGGAAAGCTGGATGGCAGCCACGCGGCCGGATTGTATTTGTGTGCAGGAAGTGAAGGCCCAGGCGGCCGACATGGCCAACCGCTTCGAGCGGATGGCCGGCCTGCAAGGCCACTTCCACTATGCCCAGAAAAAAGGCTATTCCGGCGTGGGCGTCTACACGCGGCACGAGCCTTCGGATGTAGTCATTGGCTATGGCTCTGAAGAGTTCGATACAGAAGGCCGCTATGTGGAGCTGCGTTTCGACACGCCGGCCCGCAAGCTGTCGATCATCAGCGCGTACTTTCCGAGCGGCTCGTCGAGCGAGGAGCGCCAGCAGGCCAAGTTCCGGTTTCTGGCCGAGTTCCATCCCCATCTGATGAAAGTCAAGGGGGAACGCGACTTCATCCTGTGCGGCGACATCAACATTGCGCACCAGCAAATTGACCTCAAAAACTGGCGCAGCAACCAGAAAAACAGTGGTTTTTTGCCCGAAGAGCGGGCCTGGATGACAAAGTTGTTGCACACAACTGATGAAGGCGGCGGCATCATAGACGTTTACCGCCAGTTACAACCTACCGCCACGGACACCGCCTACACATGGTGGAGCAACCGGGGGCAGGCGTATGCCAACAACGTGGGGTGGCGGCTGGACTACCACCTGGCCACCCCCGCGCTCGCAGCGCTGGCACGTGCTGAATCCATCTACAAAAGTGAAAAGTTCTCGGACCACGCGCCCATCACGGTGGACTATGACTTCAGCCTTTGACGATGCCCGCCTCTGACCATTGATGCCCGACACCGCAGCCTCCACCGCCCCCCCGCCCCACGGTTTCCGCCCCGCCAACGCGGAATCCTTGTGGAGACAGCTCTCCACCCCCCACCCCACCGTCGGCAAGGCACGCCACCTGGGGGAGGCGCTGGTCCATGCGGGCATGCTGTCCCCCTCGGCCCTGGAAGACGGCCTCAAGAAGCAGTTGCAGGAGCGCGGCGCCGGGCAACACCGGCTGATCGGGCAGATCCTGGTGGAAGGCGGCGTCCTCACCCAGGAACAGCTGCGCCAGGTCATTGCCGCGTGGCTGGGCGAGTACACCGTGCACCCGGGCGACATTGCGCCAGAAGCGACGGCCCTGGCCCTGGTGCCACGCGCAGTGGCAGAGCGTGAATCCGTGCTGCCGCTGATCGCCCGCGAAGACGCGCTGGTGTTGCTCATGGCCGATCCCTGTGACCGCGTGCTGCTGGACGAACTGCGGTTTCTCACACAGCGCCGGCTCCTTCCGCTGCAGGCCGCACCGGGCACGCTGATGCCCGCCATCCACCGCGCCTACCGCACCCAGCCCGGTGGCGGCGCCGACGCGGCCACCGCCGCACGCGCCACCTCCCGCGAGCTGGCGGCAAACCTCGGCAGCACGGCCCCGGACGCGGATTCCGAACAGGCCGACGTGATCAGCGAGTCGGACAACACCCTGGTACGGCTCATCAACTCGGTGATCGACGAAGCCATCCACCACCGCGCCTCCGATATCCACATTGAGACCGAGCCCGCTCCGCAGAACGTGCGCATCCGCCTGCGCATCGACGGCGACCTCACGCCCTACCTGGAGCTGCCGGCACGCTACCGCTTCGCGATGGTGGCGCGCATCAAGATCATGGCGGGCATGGACATCTCGGAGCACCGCAAGCCCCAGGACGGCAAGATCGACTTCGCCCGCTTCGGCGGCCCGCCGGTGGAGCTGCGCGTGGTCACCGTGCCCACCTCGCGCGGGCTGGAAGACGTGGTGCTGCGCCTGCTGGCCGGCGCCAAGCCGCTGCCGCTGGAGAACATCGGCCTGAGCCCGCCCAACCTGCTGGCGCTGCGCTCCGTGGTGCAAAAGAGTTATGGCCTGGTGCTGGTGTGCGGCCCTACGGGCTGCGGCAAGACGACCACGCTGCACTCGGTGGTGCGCGACATCAACACCGCAGGCCGCAAGATCTGGACGGCCGAAGACCCCATCGAGATCACGCAGGAGGGCCTGCGCCAGGTGCAGGTGAACCCGCGCATCGGCTGGACCTTTGCCGCCGCCATGCGCACCTTTTTGCGCGCCGACCCCGACGTGATCATGATCGGCGAGATGCGCGACGAGGAAACCGCGCGCATCGCCATCGAGGCCTCGCTGACGGGGCACCTGGTGCTGTCCACCCTGCATACCAACTCGGCGCCCGAGAGCATTGCGCGGCTGCTGGAGATTGGCCTGGACCCGTTCAACTTCTCGGACTCGCTGCTCGCCATCCTGGCCCAGCGCTTGGTGCGCCGCCTGTGCACAGCCTGCCGCGAGCCGCGTGTGGCCGACCACGACACGCTGCTGGGCCTGGCATCGCAGTACCTGGACAGCGGCACCAACAACTCCCCCGAGGCCCGCGAGGCACAGGTGGCGCGCTGGCGCCAGCAGCACGGCGGCGCACAGGGCGAGCTGCGCCTGTGGCGCCATGTGGGCTGCACGAAGTGCGAAGGCCATGGCTACCACGGCCGGCTGGGCATCCATGAGCTGATGATGAGCGACGAGACCATTCGCCAGCACATCCGCCACCGCGCCCCCGCCTCGGACATCCGCCACTCGGCACTGGCCGCCGGCATGCTGACCCTGCGCCAGGACGGCATCGAGAAGGTGCTGCAGGGGCTGACCGACATGTCGGAAGTGGTCGCGGCAACCAACCTGTGAGGCGAGCCCACCGCCGGTGATGCCTGCCGCCGGTTTTTTAGCCAAATTGGGCTCTAGCGCTTATCTGGCAAGCGCTAGCAGCTATCAATCAATGAGTCCTTCCGAGAAGAGGAAGTCGCCCCCCCGCTTGCGCGCACCGCCGCCTCAGCGATCCAGCTCGTAGTGAAACACCTTGGCAATGATCTGCCAGCGCCCATCCACATGGATCAGGGTCAGCAGGTCGATGAAGTGCTTGGGCAGGATGGCGCATTCGACCTTGGCCAGGGCGGTCACCGGCCCGGCAAATTCAATCGACAGGATGCGCTCCTGCACTGTCTCGCCCCGGCTCGCGGGCGAGGGGCGCTGGTCCACGATGGGGAAATACTCCTCCATGCGCAGGATCACCGCAGGCTCGGCCGTGGCGCAGGCATAGACCGCCTGGGGGTGGAACACGCGGCGCAGGCGCTGGGTATCGCTGTGGCACAGGCCGTCGAAATATTCCTGCAGCACGGCGGCGACTGCGTCGAAGCGCGGGTCACTCATGGCGCATTCCCTCCGGCGACTGCCCGGGCACGTTCGCGCCGCACGGTCACCGTCTCACCGGCCACCCCCCAGTTGTCGGTCTCAACCTCGTCGATCACGACAAAGGTGGTGGCGGGCTCCTTGTTCAGAACGCGCACCAGCAAATCGGTCGCCCCCTGGATCAGTGCGGCCTTTTGCGCACTGCTGACACCTTCGCGCGTCACTTTGATGTTGATGTAAGGCATGGCGTGTTCCTTGTGGATGGATGAATGAACGGCGTCTCAGCCCAGCAACCCTTCGGCCCGCATCGCGGCCTGTACCGCGGGGCGCGCGGCCACACGGCGCATGAACGCCTGCAGATGGGCCAGGTCGCTGATGTCCAGCTTCACGAACTTGGCCCAGCCCAGCACCACAAAAAGATAGGCGTCGGCCGCCGTGAAGTGCTCGCCCGTCAGGTAGTTGCCGTCCTGCAGTTGCGCGTCCAGCCACTCCATCTTCTTGCGCAGCAGGGCGGCCAGCGCGGCCTTGGCGTTGTCGTCCAGCCCGGCGTGGAACAGGGGCGTGAAGGACTTGTGCAGCTCGGTGCTGACGTAGTTCTGCCACTCCATCACCCGGTAGCGCGCCCGCGTGCCGGCGGCCGGCATCAGTTGCGTGGCCTGGGCCTGGTCGGCGATGTATTGCGCAATGACCGGGCCTTCGGTGAGGCGGGAGCCGTCGTCCAGCTCCAGCACGGGCACCTGGCCTTTGGGGTTGATCGCATAGAAATCCTGCCCATCGGCCGTCTGGTGGCGCGCGGTATCGACCTTCTCCAGCGCAAACGGCAAGCCACATTCCAGCAGCAGGATGTGGGGCGACAAGGAGCAGGCGGCGGGGGAAAAGTACAGCTTCATGGGGAGGCCTTGGGGGCGTGGTGGAAAGGTGAAGCGATGGTATTGGCGATGCAAACAGCAATAAACTAGGCACCAGTAATTTCACTGATTACATGAAGTAATAAACAAGACATGGCGCGCCAATTTGACGACCTGAAGCTGGGCAGCATCGAGCTGTTCTGCCTGACCGCGCAGTGGCAAAGCTTCACGGCCGCCGCCCAGGCGGCCGGGCTGACGGCGGCGGCGGTGAGCCGATCCGTGGCACGCATGGAGGCGCGCCTGGGCGTGCGCCTGTTCCAGCGCACGACACGCCAGGTGCGGCTGACCGACGCCGGCAAGCGCTACTACGAGCAATGCCGCCAGGCGCTGGGGCAGCTGGCCGAGGCAGAACGCGAGCTGTCAGGCCAGCAACAAAGCCCGGCGGGCCTCGTCCGCTTCAGCCTGCCCACCTCCTATGGGCACTGCCGCATCCTGCCCCTGCTGCCCGCATTTGCGCAGGCCTACCCCGGCGTGGAGCTGGAGCTGCAGTTGAGCAACCGCAACGTGGACTTCACCGAGGAAGGCTTTGACCTGGCCGTGCGCGGTCGCGCCCCCATCGACTCGGGGCTGGTGGCACGCAAGCTGGAAGACGCCGCCCTGGTGGTGGTCGCCGCCCCGGCGTATCTGGCGCGTTGCGGCACGCCACACGAAGCGGCCGACCTGGCGGCGCACGAATGCATCCAGTTCGTGCTGCCCAGCAGCGGGCAGGCGGTTGCGTGGATACTGCGCGACGCGGCCGGGCGCGATGTGGAGGTGCCCACCCAAGGCCGCCTGCGCTGCGCCGATGACATCCTGGGCCCCGTGACCCTGGCGCGTGCCGGCGCAGGGCTGCTGCAGACCTACCGGTTCATTGTGGAAGCCGACCTGCACAGCGGTGCCTTGCAGGAGGTGCTGCCCGCACATGCCGGTGCCTCCCGCCCGTTTTCGTTGCTGTACCCCGCCAACCGGCACATGCCGCTGCGCGTGCGGGTGCTGGTGGATTTCCTCGTTGATCGGCTGGCGCGGGCTTGACCCTGTCCCGTCCGCCATGCGCCAGACCCGCAAAATACACAAAACCAATCCTCACCCACCATGCTCCGCTACCTCACCGTCCCTGTTACTGCGTTCCAGCAAAACTGCTCCCTCGTCTGGTGCGACGCCACCCACAAAGCCGCCGTGATCGACCCCGGCGGTGACCTGGATGTGCTGCTGGCAGAAATCCAGCGCCTTGACCTCACGCTCGAACAGATCTGGCTCACCCACGCCCACATCGACCACGCGGGCGGCACGGGCGAGCTGGCAGAGCGGCTTTCGCTGCCCATCGTCGGCCCCCACCCGGGCGACCAGTTCTGGATTGACGGCCTGCCGCAGCAAAGCGCGATGTTTGGTTTTCCGCCCGCCCAGCACTTCACGCCCACGCGCTGGCTGCACGACGGCGACACGGTGCAGATTGGCGACGAGACGCTGAATGTGCGCCACTGCCCCGGCCACACCCCTGGGCATGTGGTGTTCCATGCGCCGCAGATTGACCGTGCTTTTGTGGGCGATGTGCTGTTTGCCGGCAGCATGGGGCGCACCGACTTCCCGCAGGGCAACCACCAGCAGCTCATCGACAGCATCACCCAGCGCTTGTGGCCCATGGGCAACCAGACGGTGTTCATCCCCGGGCACGGTCCTGAGAGCACGTTCGGGCGTGAGCGCCAAAGCAACCCCTATGTGGGTGGGACGTAAGCCGTTTTTTTGCATTTTTTGGTTCTAGCGCTTATCCAGAAAGCGCAGACGGCTATTATTTTTGAAGTAGCCCTGTGCCTCTGCGCGTGCCGCAGGGGCCAGCGTGCCCACCAGGATGCACGCCGGCCCCTGCAATGCGGCGTCAGAAATCGAACGAGGCCGACAGGCGCACGGCGCGTGGCGCACCCACGTTCACCCGGCCCGCGCCCCAGATACTTTCAAAGTAAGCGCGGTTGGTGAGGTTGGTCACCGTGGCGCGCAGCACCACGGGTTGTGCGCCAAAACGCGTCGCATAGCGGGCGCCCACATCCAGCGTGGTCCAGGACGGCAGCTTCACGCTGTTGTCGCCCGTGAGCCACTGTGCACCCGTGTGGTTCACCCGGCCGTTCACCGACAGGCCCTGCACACCAGGGATGGCCCAGTCCGCGCCCAGGTTCAGCGTGAGCTTGGGCACGCCAAACTGCGCACGGCCCTGGTTCACGCCCTTGGCGGTCTGGGTCTGCTCGGCCTCGGTGTAGGCAACGCCACCCAGCAGCGTGAGGGCCGGGGTCAGCTGGCCGAACACGTTCCACTCCACGCCCCGGTTGCGCTGCTCGCCGTCCAGCACCTGGCGGTTGTTGGCTTCGATCAGGGCAGGCTTGCTGATCTGGAACAGGCTCACCGTCTGCGTCAGGCTGCCCGCAACCCACTTCACGCCCACCTCGGCCTGCTTGCTCTTGTAGGGCTTGAAGGTCTCGCCCTCGTTGGCATAGGGCGCCTTCACGGTGGTGCCGGCGCTCAGGCCTTCCACGTAGTTGCCGTACAGCGAAACGTTCTCGCCCCAGGGCTTGGCGACCACGCCCACCAGTGGGGTCACGGCGCTTTCCTTGTACTTGTTGAGCTTCTGGTTCACCTGCTGCGCGCGCACGCCCAGGGTGAGCTGCACCCTGTCGTCGGCGAACGCCAGTGTGTCCACCACGCTCATTGCAGTCATCACGTCGTCGTTGAGGGGGTTGTAGGTGGAAGCCGCCCCGCCCGGCGGCATCGCAATGGGCCGGGGGTTGTAGATGTTGCTGTTGATGGCGGCCGTGCCATTGGCCCGGCTGCCACCCTGGTAGCTCATCACGTTGGCGGCCAGCGTCAGCTTGTGGGCCACGGCGCCGGTGCTGAACTGGCCGCGCACGCCGAGCTCGGCCGTGGTGGTGTCGTACTCGCCCCAGGAGTTGTAGGCCGTGCCCGTGGCGTTGCCCGAAGCCGCGTTCGCCGCCGTCCACACCGGGCGCGTGCCGAAAATGAAGCCGTCGTATGCATGCTCGGCCTTGCCCGCCGATGCAAACGCTGTCCAGCCGGCATTGATCCGCGCCTGGCCGCGCACGATGAGGCCCTGCGTCAGCGTGTTGCTGTACACGCCTTCGCCGTAGAAGAAGTTGGTGGAACCATCGGGTGCCTTGGGCACCGTGGTCCAGCCCGTGATGATGGGCTGCATGGGCGAGCCCTTGCGCACCTTGTTTGTGAGCGAATAGGCGTCCGCCTCCACGTTCCAGCCGTCGCCCTGGTAGTCCAGCGCTAGGTGGCCGATCTCGCGCGCCTTGGTCTGGTGGTCCAGCCAGGTCTCGCCGCCCGACAGCACGCCGTTGACGCGCACGCCCAGGCGCTGGTCTTCGCCGAAGCGGCGCGACACGTCGGCGTGCACACCCACGTTGGATTGGGACGAATAGGTGGTGGTCACGCGTGTGAGCGGCTCCTTGCCCGCGCGCTTGGGCACGAGGTTGATGGCGCCACCCACATCACCTGACGGCGGCAGCCCCATCATCATGGCGCCGGGGCCCTTGAGCACTTCCACGCGCTCGAAGATCTCGGTGGGCGTGTTCTGCTCGGGCGCGAGGCCGTAGGCACCATTGATGGCCATGGAACTGGCGCCCACGCCGAAGCCCCGGATGATGAAGTTCTCGACGATGTGGCCTTCGTTGGTGGTGGTGCGCACCGAAGGGTCGTTCTTGAGCACGGCGCCCACGGTCTGCGCCTGCTGGTCGGCAATGCCTTCGGCGGTGTAGCCCGTCATGTTGAAGGGCGTGTCCATCACGCCCACATTGCCCAGCACCCCCAGGCGCGTGCCCCGGGCCACCTGGCCACCGGGCGCGGCAGCGGGCAGGCTTTCGGGCGTCTCGGCCGCCGCGTTCACGGTCACTTCCCTGAGCACCACCGGGGCTGCCGGGCTTTGCGCCCAGGCTGCGCCGGCACTGGCGAACAAGGTCCACGCACAGGCCCGGGCGACCTGGCGCAAGGCAAAAGGGTGTGCCGGGGTGGCACCCCGGAATGGGCGGCAACTGTGCATAGCGGTCCTGAGTCAAAAAACAAAAAAGGGATGCCTTGCAACCGAATTGCAAACAAGAATGAGTGCGATTTCATTCTGAACACGAGCCTGCTCCGTGTTGGAGCTGTGAAGGACGCTGTGCCCAGGATGTGCTGCAAGGCGTGCCGGCTTGTCGCATCCGGTATGCAGCGATGATTTCACGCAGCCCGCCAGGCTGTGTTTGCAGGGCCAACAAAGATGTTTGCAGCACCCGCCCGCGCCGCTTGCCGCGGGCGCGGCCGCGCAAGGGCCGCCCCGCCGCGCTGGCGGCGTCCCCCTCTGGGGGAAAGCGCCGCAGGCGACTCAGGGGGGTTTCAGATTCGTGCCCGGGCCAGTTTGGGTGGCATGCCAAAGCGCTTGCGGTACGCCGTGGCGAAGTTGGCGGCGCTGTTGTAGCCCGCGACCAAGGCCGCCTGCCCTACCGTCAGGCCGTCGCATTCCAGCGCGTGGCGCGCCCGCTGCAGACGGTGTTCGCGCACAAAGTCGAACACCGTGGTGCCATACACCGCGCGGAAGTGCCGCTGCAGCGTGTTGGCATTGGTGCCTGCCTGGCGCGCCAGCGCATCGAGCGACATGTCCATCGCACCGTCGGTCTGCAAGAAGGCGTGCAGCGCGCGCATGCGCTGGTGCTCATGGGGCAGCAGGCGCAGTGCCGCCGCGGCCGGTGCCGGGGCGGGCGCGGGCGCTGGGGCTGGCCCCGGGGCGTGCTGCGCCAGGCTGCCCAGGGCTTCGCCCACCAGTTCCAGCGCGCGGCTTTCCAGGTACAGGTGCAGCAGCAGGGGGCTCAGGTCCGGCGCATGGGTGATCTGCTCTGCCAGCGCGGCAATGCGGGGCGACGGCTGCCAGTGGTGCATGGCCAGGTGCTGGCGGCGAAAGGCCTCGATGGCATCGGACGCTGCGGGCCCAGCCACCTGCTCCAGCCACTCGCCCCCCAGGCCCACGCTCACCCGGCGCGCGTAGGCCCCCCGGCGGGCGCGGCGCTCAAAGCGCTCGGGCTGGGCCACTGACACCAGCAGCGCGCGCGGCAGCCCTGGCTCCCGAGGGCGTTGGGCAGTAGCGCTCGACAGCGCCACGCGTCGCGGGCCATAGCTCACGTCCACCGAGCCCTCCAGCAGCACCACGATGCGCAGCCCCGCATCCATGTCGCCACTGGCGGTGAAGTCCTGCGCGTCGGCCGCATCGTCGGCGTGCAGGTGCAGCCCGGGGCGCAAGACCCGCACCCGCTGCAGATGGCGCTGCAGCGACGCCTGCATACCCTCCGACGGCGGTGCCGCTGGCTGGACATTCAAGGGGCTGACAACGGACATGGGCGCAGGGGCGAGGAGATGCAAAAAGGTGTGGATGAAAGCGCAGTGAAAAGGTGCAGGCCCTGGGGTTGGCATGGGATGTACCCGAACCACACCGGCCACGCCTGACGTTTGCGCAAAGGTTTTTCTCCACGGGGCAAACACGGCAGGCACCGAGCCATGGGATGCTAGCAACTTGCGATAATAAATGCAAATGATTCTCAATATTGCTTGTTGCCTGGGAGCTTCTTCAGCGGGCCCCCAGGCCCTCGCAGCCGTCCATGACCTTCACACTCCCCCGTTTTTTCGGCTCCCTGGGCGTTGCGCTCTGCGCCGTGCTCATCACCACAGCCCCGGTACAGGCCCAGGGCACACCCCAGACCGTCACCGACCTGGCAGGCCGCACCGTCACCCTGCCCGCCAAGGTGGACCGCATCCTGCTGGGTGAAGGCCGGCTGTTGCCTGCGCTGGGCGTGTTCGAGCGCGACGACGTGGCACGCCGCCTGGTGGGCATGATGGGCGACTACGAAACGCTGGACCCCGCCGGCTATGCGCAGTGGCGCAGCCGCTTCCCGCAACTCGACAAGGTGCCCCGCGTGGGCCGCAACAACGCCGGCAGCTTCAGCGACGAGCAGGCGATAGCGCTGCGCCCGCAGGTCGCCATCCTGGGCCTGGCGGGTGGCCATGGGCCGAGCATGAACGACCGCGAGACCCTGGCCCGGCTGGAGGCGGCCGGCATCGCCGTAGTGTTCCTCGACTTCCGCCATGACCCGCTCAGGAACACGCCGCGCAGCATGGAACTGCTGGGCGCCGTGCTGGGCAAGCGCAAGGAGGCCGACGCTTTCAACACCCTGTGGCGGGCCCAGCTCGAACGGGTCGAGTCTCGCCTGCGCACCCTGCCGGCCGGCACCCGCCACCCCAGTGTGTTCCTCGAAAACCGGGTAGGGCTGGCCGACGACTGCTGCGCCACCATGGTGGGCCTGGTGGGCGTGCTGCTCGATGCCGCTGGCGCCGAGAACGTGGCGCGTGGCCGCATTCCGGGCGAGCACGGCACGCTCAACCCCGAGTTCCTGATCGCCACGCAGCCCCGGCTGTACATCGGCACCGGCATCGGCAGCATGGCCACTACCGGGAAGTCGCCGCTGCGCATCGTGCTGGGCGCTGACGCCACGCCCGAGGCGGCCCGCGCATCGCTGGCGCGTGCCACCCAGCGCAGAGGCATCGCCCAGCTGGAGGCCGTGCAGCAGAACGGGCGCGCCCACGCCATCTGGCACCACTACTACAACTCCCCCTTCAACGTGGTGGCGGTGCAGGTGTTTGCCAAATGGCTGCACCCCGCGCTGTTTGCCGACCTGGACCCGCGTGCCACGCTGCAGACCCTGTTCACCCAGTTCCAGCCCATACCGCTGACCGGCGTGTACTGGACCAGCCTCTGATGCCCGTGCTCCTGTCACCACAGGGTACGCGCCGCGCACTGCTTGCCGCAGGCGCCGGTGCGAGCCTGGGCTTGCTGGGTGGGTGCGCCCACGGCAAGGCTACGGCGCCACCGCTGCTGCAGGCAGCACCCGCCCAGCTGCCGGGCACGCACCAGCAGGATCTGCGCGACCCGGCCAGCGGCCGCACCTGGCGCATCTGGGTGCAGCAGCCTGCGGGCCCCGCGCCCGCCACGGGGTACCCGGTGCTGTATCTGCTCGACGGCAACGCCGCCTTTGCACTGGCGGCCCAGCTGGCCCGCAACAGCGCGGGGAGGCCCGGAGACATGGGCACCGACAGCACCATCGTGGTCGGCATCGGCCACCCTGGTGACGCCGTGATCCACCCGGCAGAACGCCAGCGCGACTACACACCTCCCGTGCCCGGCAGCACGGCCACACCCGAAGCAGGCGGCGCTGACATCCTGCTCGACTTCATTGCGCGCGAGTTGCAGCCGCGCGTGGCGCATGCCTTTGCCATTGACCCGCAGCGCCAGACCCTGAGCGGGCATTCGTTCGGCGGCTTGCTGGTGCTGCACGCACTGTTCACGCGCCCCGCGCAATTCACGCGGTACGCAGCCACCAGCCCCTCGGTGTGGTGGAACGGCGCACAGCTTCTGCGCACGGCCGGGCAGTTCGCACAGGTCCACGCGATGGCGCCGCGCCCCTTCCGGGCGCAGTTGCTGCTGCGCGTGGGCAGCCTGGAACAGGCGCAGACGGCACCCACCGCAGCCCGCGCTGCCATACAGGTCGAGCGCCGCATGGTCGAGCGCACCCTGGCGCTGGCCGACCAGCTGGGCGCTCTGCAGTGGCCCGAGCTGCGCGTGGACATGGCCGTGCTGCCCGGCCTGGACCATGGCAGCGCCATGGCCCCGGGGCTCATCGACGCCCTGGCATTGGCCCAGCAGCCCCGCTGAAAAACACGGACGCTCTGAAACCCTTTCGCGCACCACACGCCCTATACCGGAATTGCCTCCGTTGAACCCAGCCACTGCCTCTCCCTTGCCCGTAGCCATGGCCTCCACCGATTCGCTCGCGCAGCGCTACGGGCATTTCGTGCGCCGGCGTCTGCTGCTGCTGGCCACCTTGCTGGCCGTGCTGTGCGCCAGCGCCGTGGCCGACATTGCACTTGGGCCCTCCACCTTCGCGTTTGCCGACGTGCTGCGCGGCCTCTTCGCACCCGACGCCCTGCCGCAAGCGCAGCAGGTCATCCTGTGGGAAGTGCGCCTGCCCTATGCAGTGATGGCCGTGCTGGTGGGCGCCAGCCTGGGCCTGGCCGGGGCCGAGATGCAGACCGCGCTCAACAACCCGCTGGCCAGCCCGTTCACGCTGGGCGTGTCGGCCGCCGCTGCGGTGGGCGCGTCAGCCGCCGTGGTCAGCGGTTTCACGCTGCTGGCCTGGGGCGAGAACCTCGCGGTGCCGCTGTGCGCCTTTGCTGGAGCGGCGTGTGCCACGGCGTTGATCCAGCTGCTGGCTTGGCGCCAGGGCGCCAGCGTGGACACGGTGGTGTTGTTCGGCATCGCGCTGCTGTTCAGCTTCGAGGCGCTGCTGTGGCTGCTGCAGTTCATTGCCGACAGCAACGCGCTGCAGCAGATCGTGTTCTGGACCATGGGCAGCCTGGGCCGCGCCACCTGGACCAAGATCGGCATCGTGGGCACCGTGCTGGCGCTGTGCATGCTTTGGTCGGCGCACCAGGCCTGGGCCCTCACGGCGCTGCGCGCGGGCGAGGACCAGGCGCGCAGCTTCGGCATCGCGGTGGAGCGGCTGCGCCTGGTGACACTGCTGCGCGTAAGCCTGCTGGCGGCCACCGCCCTGTCGTTCGTGGGCACCATCGGCTTCGTGGGCCTGGTGGGACCACACATCGCGCGCATGCTGCTGGGCGAAGACCACCGCTACTACCTGCCGGGCAGCGCGCTGGCCGGGGCGCTGATGCTGTCGCTCGCGTCCATCCTGAGCAAGGCGCTGGTGCCCGGCGTGGTGCTGCCCATCGGCATCATCACCGCGCTGGTGGGCGTGCCGCTGTTCATGGTGCTGGTGCTGCGCCAAAGAAGGGCTGCATGAATCACCGCCTGAGCCGCTGCGCGTCTTCCCCCTCTCTCACATTGCCGCGCAATGCGGGAGGGGGACGCCCCCAGCGCGGCGGGGCGGCCCTTGCGCGGGGGCGCTGGCCTGGGCCGCGCCAGTTTCATTGGCTGCTGAGGGTGCGTAGCGCCATGGAGGCTTGATATGACAACGGGCCTGACCCTCGAACAACTCACCGCTGGCTACCCCGGCCGGGCCGTGCTGCAGGGCGTGGACCTGCCTTGCGTGCCCGCCGGCACCCTGGTGGCCGTGGTGGGCCCCAATGCCGTGGGCAAGTCCACGCTGCTCAAGGCCGTGGCCGGGCTGCGGCCCGCACAGGGGCGCGTGCTGCTGGAAGGGACCGACCTGGCCATGCTGGCCCCGCGCGAACGCCTGCGCCGCGTGGGCTACCTGCCCCAGGCACTGCCGCAGAGCACCTCGCTCGTGGCCTACGAGACCTGGCAGAGCGCCCTGCGCGCCGGCCGCAGCGAATGGAGCACCGCGCAGCGCGAGGCGGCCATCGAGTCGGTGGTGGCGGCGCTGGGGCTGCAGGCGCTGGCGCTGCGCCGGCTCGACGAGCTGTCGGGCGGCCAGCGCCAGATGGTGGGTCTGGCCCAGGTCATCGTGCGCGCGCCGCGCCTGCTGCTGCTGGACGAACCCACCAGCGCCCTCGACCTGCGCTGGCAGCTGCAGGTGCTGCAGGCCGTGCGCGCCATGGTGCAGCAGCAAGGCGCGATCGGCTTGGTGGCCGTGCACGACCTGAACCTGGCCCTGCGCTTTTGCCAGCACGTGCTGGTGCTGGGCGGCGGCACGGTGCTGGCTGCCGGCGAGCCCGCGCAGGTGCTCACCCCTGCCTTGCTGCAGCGTGCCTATGGCGTCGAGGCCCGCGTGGAGCGCTGCTCGAAAGGCAATTTGCTGGTGTTGGCCGATGCAGCGCTGCCACTGTCCGAACCCTTTTCCCCCACAACAACCCCCCCGCACCCATGATGCAACGCCAGGGCCACCTGCCCACCACCGAGGCCAGCCGCTACCTGCAGCGCCTGTGTTACCACTTCACCCGCAAGATCCGCGTGACCTACGACGCACACCATGGCGAGGCCCACTTTCCCTGGGGCCTGTGCGTGTTGCGCGCGGATACCGAGGCCTTGCGTTTCGACTGCAGCGCCGAGGACGATGCCAGCCTGGCGCGCGTGCAGTTCGCCATCGACTCGCATGTGGAGCTGTTCTCGCGCAAGAGCCCCATGGCCGTGTGCTGGCAGCCGGCGCAGACCGGCCCAGGCGCTGGTGTCGCGCCAGAAATTTGAACAAAATCAGGCCCTAGCGCTTATTCAGTAAGCGCTGGCAGCTATCAAATTTGATAGCTCCAGGCACACAGGGGCGCCCGACAGGTCAGCCGCGTTGGGCGGCTTGGTAGAGGCCCTGCACCTTCGGCACGTTCATTTCCAATTCCTTGATGCGCGCCGGACCCGAGGGGTGGGTGGAGAGGAAAGCCAGCCCGCCCTGCTTGTTGCCGCTGGCGTTGCCCATCTTTTGCCACAGGCTCACGGCAGCCGAAGGCTGGTAGCCCGCGCGGGCGGCCAGCTCCAGCCCCACCAGGTCGGCATCGGTCTCGTCCGACCGGCTGAACTGCAACGTGAGCAGTTGCCCGCCCAGGCTGGCAGCCGCATTGCCCAGGTCTCCCAGGCCGAGCAGCTGCGAGCCCAGGCGCAGCGCCAGGTTGGTGCCCTGCGTCTTGGCGATGCGCTCACGCGCATGCTCGCGCAGCGCGTGGGCCATTTCGTGGCCCATGATCATCGCGGCTTCGTCGTCGGTGAGCTTGAGCTGGTCGAGGATGCCGGTATAGAACGCAATCTTGCCGCCGGGCATGCAGAACGCATTGATCTGCTGGCTGCCAATGAGGTTGACCTCCCAGCGCCACTGCCTGGCGCGCTCGTTCCAGGGCGTGGCGTGCGGGATCAGCCGCTTTGAAATGGCGTGCAGGCGCTGCAGCTGCGGGTGGTTGTCGGGCGCCAGCGCACGTTTGGCCTTGGCCTGCTGCAGCATCTGCTGGTACTGCTGGGCTGCAGAGTTTTCCAGCGTCTCGGCGGGCACCAGCTTGCGCAGGCTGGACGCGGTACCCACATCCACCTGCGCCAGCACGGGAGCCGCAGCGCTGACACCTGCTGCCAGCAGGAAGGCGCGGCGCGCCGACCATGGGGACGACGGCGCAACAGAGGGAGCGGGGCAGAAAAGACACATACAAGGCAATCCCAAAAGGAATAATGAGCAGCGCTGGCACACAACACACCAGAGTCTGCCGCGCAGATGGAGGCCGACAGGCTGGCTACAAGGGTGCGTCGGCGATGATAGACAAAACCCACGCTCGCCCATGTCAGACACCTCCACATCTTCCCGCCCCAGCCTCGCACCCACCACCGCCCCGGACAAGCCCCCGCGCACGCCCTGGCTGCAGACGCTGCGCGTGTACCTGGAGCCCGCCAGCCTGCGCATGCTCACGCTCGGGTTCTCCGCCGGGCTGCCACTGCTGCTGGTGCTGGGCACGCTGAGCTTTCGCCTGCGCGAGGCGGGCATTGACCGCAGCACCATTGGGTATCTGAGCTGGGTGGGCCTGGCCTACGGCTTCAAGTGGGTGTGGGCGCCGCTGGTGGACCGCATGCCGATCCCGCTGCTCACCCAGGCGCTGGGGCGCCGCCGCAGCTGGCTGCTGCTGTCGCAGGCGCTCATCGTAGGCGGGCTCATCGGCATGGCGCTGGCCGACCCGCGCCAGACGCTCGGACCCATCGTGTGGTGCGCGCTCGCGGTGGCGTTTGGCTCAGCCACGCAGGACATTGCGTTGGATGCGTTTCGCATCGAATCTGCCGACGCCAATCACCAGGCCGCGCTGGCAGCCTCGTACCAGACAGGCTACCGCCTGGCCATGATCTGGGCCGGTGCGGGCGTGTTGTGGATTGCGGCGCGCTCCGAAGTGGCCCCTGCGGTGGGGCAGGTGGTAGCGCAAGGCGCGGCCGCGTACCAGAACGGCGCCTGGCAGGCGGCCTACCTGGCCATGGCGGCGTCAATGGCGGTGGGCGTGATCACCGTGCTGTTCTCGCGCGAGCCCGCGCCCGTGCAACTGCCCCCGGCCAAAAACGCTGCCGAGTGGATCCAGAGCGCCATGGTGGATCCGTTTGCCGACTTCCTGCGCCGCTATGGCTGGCACGCGGCGCTGATCCTGGCGCTCATTGCCGTCTACCGCATCAGCGATGTGGTGATGGGCATCATGGCCAACCCGTTCTATGTGGACATGGGCTTCACCAAGGACGAGGTGGCCGCCGTCACCAAGGTGTACGGCGTGATCATGACGCTGGCCGGTGCTTTCGTGGGCGGCGTGCTGTCGATGCGTTTTGGCGTGATGCGCATCCTGATGCTGGGCGCCATCCTGAGCGCCGCCAGCAACCTGCTGTTCGCCTGGCTGGCGGGCCACGGGCACGATGTGACCGCGCTGATCGCCGTGGTCTCGGCCGACAACCTGGCCAGCGGGATTGCCTCGGCCGCGTTCATCGCCTACCTGTCGAGCCTGACCAACGTCAGCTACTCGGCCACGCAGTACGCACTGTTCAGCTCGATGATGCTGCTGCTGCCCAAATTTGTAGCGGGCTTCTCGGGCGACTATGTGAATGCCTTCGGCTACGCGCACTTCTTCACGGCCACCGCGATGCTGGGGCTGCCGGTGCTGGTGCTGGTATGGCTGGCTGCACGGGTTCGGGCGCCATCGGCAACGCCACCCGCACACAGGTCCCCTGACCCGGCGCAGCCGTGATCTCCAGCTGCGCGCCAATGGCCTGCGCCCTGGCCCGCATGTTGGCCAGCCCCTGCCCTCCAAGCTGGGCCGAACTCTCCATGCCGACTCCGTTGTCGGCAATCTCCAGCACCAGATGCGGCGGCTGGCCCGGCCCATCCTGATGGCGGGCACTCACCCGCACGGTGCTGGCCTGCGCGTGCCGCAGCACGTTGGTGAATGCCTCCAGCAGGAGGCGTTGGATCTGCAGCACCATGTGCGGCGTGAGACTTTCTAGGGCGGGGAGCTCCTCCACCTGCCAATCCACCTGGATGCCTGTGGCCGCCAGGCGCGGTTGCATCCGGTAGCGCAGCGTGGCCAGTACCGTAGCCAGATCACCACCCACCGGCTGGATGGCATCCACGGCCATGCGCAGTTCATCCAGCGCAGCATTCGCGTGCTCGCGCAGCTGGGCATTGGTGCGGCCTTTGCCAATGAGGCTGAGCAACCCCACCAGTTGCGAACCCACGCCGTCGTGAATGTCGCGCATGATGCGCTGGCGCTCCAGGAGCGCGGCATGCTGGGCGTGCTCCTGCTGCAACAGGGCGTAGCTGACCTGCAGCTCCTGCTCGCGCTGGCGAACCTTCTCGTCCAGCGAATTGCTCAACCCCTGGTAGGCACGCACCTGCCGGGCGTAGCGGTTCAGGATGAGCCATCCCATGAGCAGCACGAACAACATGGTGGCCAGTGGCAGATAAGAAGAACGGCCCACACTTTCTGTGGACACCCGAATTTCCAGGAAATCGTAAAGTCCTGCGCCGATGGGAATAAAGCTGGCAAGACACAACGCGATGGCTTCGGGCTGCCGGGCCACCAGCGCCTCTCGCGCAGCAACGGCATACGCCCAGAAGGCAGGCACAAACAGCAGTGCCAGGGCGGCAGTCCAGCACCAGGGCTGCCCAAACCCAAAGCCCCCCACGACCAGTGACGCCTCGGCGGCCAGCAGCACCCAGAAGCCCCGCCTGGCCCCCACGCCGTCCCGGCCCACCAGCGCCAAGGCGAAGCGCACCAACAACAGCATGTGAACCGTCAACGAGAAAGCCACGATGCCGCCCCATAGCGGCCACCCCAGGGGGGATGTCTCCCACAGCCGATCGCCATACCGCAGCATCCCGAACGGCGCGCAAAGCGCAAAATAGCCATACACAGGCTCGCGATTCAGGTGCCACAGCCCCCCGGCAACCACGCCCGTGAGTGCCAGCGCAAACACCACGGCCACCGCGCCCCACTGCCGCCAGATATAGCGCTCGCGGTATTGCGGCAGCAACGTGGCCTCTGGCCCGAAACGTGGCGCGGCCAACCCTCCCCAACGTACGGGTTGCACCGCCACACGCACCTCCAGCGCCGTGGAAGCGGTGCTGGAAAGGAGGCTTGTAGGTACAGGCACCCACAGCGGCGCCTTGGTTGCATCGTTGCGGCTGTCTCCGAGGACGCCGCGATGCGCTATCAAATCACCCCCCACATATATTTGCACCTGGTTTCCCACACGAGGGAAATAAAGACCCCGCAGCACGCCGTCCGGGGCGACCGGGGGCAGGACGAGCTGGTAGCGGGCGCGCCCTGCCAGCCCTGGATAGGCCTTGTCCCAAAGATGAGGAAGTTTCACCTGTCCTGACCAGGCCGGAGCCCCCTCCGGCTCCAGGTACGCCTGCGCAATGTCAATCGTGTCCGTACCCCCCTGCGCCTGCACCGCGCTGCACAGAAGCATCGACAAAGCCACCACCACACGCCATGCCCACGCACGCACCAAGCACTGGAGCTTGCTACAACAGCCCCAGCTGTCGTGCCTCAAAAATCGCTTCCGTCTTTGAGTGAACGGCCAATTTGTTGTAGATATTCTTGACATGGGATTGGACGGTGGACGGCGCGATGCCAAGGATCTCTGCGGCTTCGGCATAGGTAAATCCGCGTGCGAGTTTGGCCAGAATTTCCCTCTCGCGCACCGTCAAGGTTTCGGCGACTGGCGATGGCCCCTGTGGCAAGGGCACAGGAGACAGCCGGGCCAGCAGCTGACGCGCAATGATGGGCGTCATCGGGGAGCCCCCTGCGTTAAGGCTCACCACATGTTCCGCCAGATCGTCTTCGGTGCCATCCTTGAGCAGGTAGCCGCGTGCGCCCGCCTCGAAAGCGCGCATCATGTTCGCCTCGTCGCCAAACATGGTGATGACCATGATCTCGGTACCTGGAGACAATTTCTGGCACTGGCGGATCACTTCCAGACCCGATCCATCCGGCAGACCGAGATCCACCAAGAGTACATCCACACTGTTCTCGCGCAGCCAGGCGACCATCTCGCTCACTGTGGCCGCGGCATAGGCCAGACACAGGCGCTTTGCACGCGCGAGCGCCCGTGCAAAGCGCTCACGGGTGCGCGGGTCGTCTTCCACGATAGCGACGGAAATGCCAAGGTCTTGCACGGCGGAGCGGTGCTCGGAGGATTTCATGCAGGGGCCCGAGCATTGGTCTCTGGCTGCAAAGCCCCATTCGCCGCCATTTCAGCGCCCTCTTGCCGCACATCACTGGCCTGCGGCCCACGCATTGAATCCAGGGGGTTCGCCGCGTCCATGTAGGAGGTAAAGACGAGTTTCATGCGCTCAAGCGTAGAGGCAAAGCAGGGGACGCACAAGAAGCCGCAGCTCCCATGTTCATGGCATGCGCACATTTCGTGGTTTGGAGAAAGTCAGATCAGCGGGTGACCAAGGGCACGCTTGGCGGAGCCTTGTCGCCAACGGCCGTGACCCGCAGTGGTGCTTCATCCATCAAAGGCCGTCCCGGCACACCTGCTCCAGATGCAAAGGTGGCGCGGAGCGGCACGATGGTCATCGGCGAAACCACATGCACAACAACTTCTGCGAGGCACTTGGACGCCAAAGCCTGGAGGCTCATGTGCATCCAGCGGGGCTTGTCACCGGACCGCATCTAACCCGTGCTGCCAAGGGCACGTTTTCACGCTCCCCCAGGGGAGCTTTTTTTATTGCGCTCCATCGACCGTTGGCTCCCGTCCAGGCACGGCACGCCGGGATTTGCTTTACGGAAGCTTTACCTGGCCGATAAAACCGCGTGACGGCCCGTCGCCACCATGAGAGGCACCCCCCACTACACTGCCCCCATGAGCTCCCAACTGCTGATGATCGAAGACGACGCCCGCCTCGCACAGATGGTGGGCGAGTACCTGGGCCAGTCGGGCCTGCAGGTCACGCACCGCGCGGACGGCAAAAGTGGCCTGGCGCAGCTGCAGGGGCCCGACGCCGGGGCGCTGCCCGACCTCGTGATCCTCGACCTCATGCTGCCCGACATGGACGGCCTGGAGGTGTGCCGGCGCATCCGGTCGCTGCAAGGCAATGCGGCCCAGGTGCCGGTGCTCATGCTCACCGCCAAGGGCGACCCCATGGACCGCATCATCGGCCTGGAGCTGGGTGCCGACGATTACCTGCCCAAACCTTTCGAGCCGCGTGAATTGCTGGCGCGCATCCGTGCGATCCTGCGCCGCCGCACCGATGGCGGCACAGCTTCGGCCACCACCCAGGTGCTGCGTTTTGGCACGCTGGAGATCGACCGCGACGCCCGCACCGTGACCGTGGCAGGCGAGCTGGCCGACCTCACCTCCTACCAATTCGATTTGCTCGTGGCGCTGGCCGAGCGTGCGGGCCGCGTGCTCACGCGCGACCAGATCATGGAGGCCGTGCGCGGCCGCGAGCTGGAGGCGTTCGACCGCTCCATCGACGTGCACATGGGCCGCATCCGTGCCGCCATCGAGGCCGACGCCAAGAACCCGCGCCGCATCCTCACCGTGCGCGGCGTGGGCTATGTATTCGCGAAACAACAAGACTGACCGGTGGAGCGCGGCCTTGCCACGGCGCGCACCCCCGCTTTGCTGAATGTCCCTCTCCACCCCCTTTTCCCGCCGCCTGTACCTGCGCATCTGGCTCGCCGTGGTCGGCGGCATCGCGGTGCTCACGCTGACCGTAGGCTGGGCCTGGCGCATGGCCGAGGAGCAGAAGGCACAGACCACCCAGCCGTTTGTGCCGCCCTCGCGCGAGATGGTGCTGCGCGACCCCACGGGCAACCTGGTGCTGAAGGGCCTGGCCACACGCCAGCCCACGGAACCCGGCGAAGGGGCCGAGTTCCATATTGAGTCCGACACGGGCCAGTCTTTCACGCTTCAGATGGCGCCCCGCCAGCCCCGGGGTGACCGAGGCGGCGGCCGGCCGGGAGGCGGTGGCCCCAACCAGGGCGACGCTGCGTTCTGGACCCGCCCGCCGTTTGGCTTCCTGTGGCTCCTAGGCATCGTGGGCCTGGCCGTGGCCGTGGGCGTGTACCCCATCATCCGGCGCCTCACGCTGCGGCTGGAAGCGCTGCAGCGCAGCGTGCAGAAGTTTGGCGAGGGCGACTTGTCGGTGCGTGTGCCCGAGCAGGGGCAGGACGAGGTGGCCGACCTCGCGCGCCAGTTCAACGCCGCCGCGGCGCGCGTGGAAACGCTGGTCAAGTCGCACAAATCCCTGCTGGCCAACGCCTCGCACGAACTGCGCTCGCCGCTCACCCGCATCCGCATGGGCATGGAGCTGATGGGCGGGCAGCAGCCCTCGCCCGCCTTCCGTGAGGAGATCCTGCGCAACATCGCCGAGCTGGACCAGCTGGTGGACGAAATCCTGCTGGCCAGCCGCCTGGATGCGCGCGAAGCCGATGTGGGCACCGTGGAGCTGGTCGACCTGATTGGCCTGGCCGCCGAGGAGTGCGCGCGCGTGGATGCCGACCTGGACGTGAGTTCGGATTCGGTGGACGTGCTCGGCGTCTCCAAGCTGCTGCGCCGCGCCATCCGCAACCTGCTGGAGAATGCACGCCGCTACAGCACAGGTGACATCACGGTGGCGGTGCTCCGCCGCCAGGGCCATGCCGAAGTGCGCGTGAGCGACCGGGGGCCGGGCGTGCCTGTGACCCACCGCGAACGCATCTTCGAGCCCTTCTATCGGCTGCCCGGCGCCAGCGAACGCGCCGGGGGCGTGGGCCTGGGGCTGGCACTGGTGCGGTCCATTGCGGGCCGCCACAACGGCACCGTGCACTGCGAAGACAGCGAGGGCGGCGGCGCCTGCTTCGTGCTGCGGTTGCCGGTCAGCACGGCTGGCGCCAGCGCCACGCCATGAAGCCGTAAATCACCGCCCCCATCACCAGCATCGAGCCCGCCACGGCGAGCGCCCAATCGAACCCCTGCGCCTGAGAGCCCGCGCGCGCCAGCAGCGCAGCCGCCATGGGCGGCCCCACGATCTGGCCGATGCCATACAGCGCGGTCATCAAGCCCGTGAAACCCGCGCCCGCCTGCGGCCACTGGTGGCGGGCCTCCTGCAGCGCAAAGAACGTGATGGCTGTGAAGGGCAGGCCCAGGAGCAGACTGCCGAGCGCAAAGCCCGCAGGCCCGGGCCACAACACCCCCAGCGCGACACCGCCCGCCTGCAGCACATAGGCCACGGCCAGCAGCAGGCGCCGGTCCCGCGCGGGGCTGATGCGCGTGGAGAGCAGCGCGCCCAGCGCCACGCCCGCACCAAAGATCGGCCAGAACAGATCAGGCCACACCGACCCCGCTGGCAAGGCGGCGCGCGCGATGACCGGCAGGAACGTGGCTGTGACGATGTAGCCCAGGCCGGCAAGGCCATACGCGGCGGCCAGCAGCGACCGCTCGGCTGCAGGGCGCGGTGGGGGCATGGACAACACGGTGGCGGCGCCGGATGTACCGATGGCTGACGCATCGCCATCGTGAAAGGCGCGCCATGCACCCGTGCACAACACCGCCGCCAGCACCGCAAAGGCCGCCCAGCCCGTGGCAGCGCTCCAGCCCGCCGCCACCATGGCGCTGGTCAGCAAACCGGTGATGACAATACCCAGCCCCGGCCCGCAGAAGATCAACCCACCCCAGGCCGGGCGCCCCAGGTGCGCCAACCGCCCCATGCACCAGTTGGCCGTTCCCAGAAACACCAGCGCGCTGGCCACGCCCGCCAGCAGGCGCAGCAGCGGCCAAGACACCGGCCACGGCAGGGCCAGCAGCCCTGTGAGCAGCACCGTGGCAACCAGCCCGCCACGCACCAGGGCCGCATTGCCGGGCACGCCACCCAGCCGGCGGCCCACCCAGGGCAACGCCATGTACAAGAGCGCCCCCGCCAGGTAGCCAGCGTAGTTGGCCGTGGCCAGCCAGCTGCCGGTGGCGATGTCCACCACGCCGTCGTGCAGCATCATGGGCAAGAGCGGGGTGAAGGCAAAGCGGCCGATGCCCATGGCCGCGGCCAGTGCGGCCATGCCGGCCAGGGCCACCCGCAGCGCGGCGGTGCCGTCGGTGTGCCGATGGGCGGAAGGAGAAAGAGACGCCTGGTTCACGGTACAGGGTGGCGGAGGGTTGCCACGGGGGTGGAGGGTGTTTATCATCTTAACAAGAGATTGAATTTTTGTGATTCATACTTTTTAAAGATGGACAAAGCCCCACCCCTTCTGGACCTCGCCGCCCTCGACATCTTCCGCACCGTGGCGGCAGAGGGCAGCGTCACGCGCGCGGCCGAGCGGCTGTCGCGTGTGCAGTCCAACGTGACGACGCGGGTGCGTCAGCTGGAGGCCGACCTGGGCACCCCGCTGTTCCTGCGCGAGGGCAAGCGCATGGCGCTCACGCCCGAGGGCCAGGTGCTGCTGGGCTATGCCGACCGGCTGCTCGCGCTGGCCGAGGAGGCGCGGCAGGCGCTGCAACCCGGCCCGCCCGCCGGCCGCCTGCGACTGGGGTCGATGGAAAGCACCGCGGCCAGCCGCCTGCCCGCGCCGCTGGCGCGGCTGCACAGCCAGTGGCCCGGCGTGGCGCTGGAGCTGACGACCGCCGCGACCCGCGTGCTGGTGGAACGCCTGCGCGCGCACGCGCTCGACGCGGTGCTGGTGGCCTGGCCACCGGGCCAGCCCGCCGACCCGGCCCTGGAAACTCGGCCGGTGTTCACGGAAGAGCTGCTGCTGGTCCTGCCCGCTGGCCACCCGCATGCCGCCGGCCCCGACCAGGTGCAGCCCGGCACGCTGGCGGTGTTCGAGCCCGGCTGCACCTACCGCCGCATCGCGCAAGAGTGGTTTGCGCCCCGGCGGCAGCCGATGCAGTTGCTGGAGCTGGGCTCGTACCACGCCATCCTGGCCAGCGTGGCGGGCGGCGGCTGCGCGGGCATCGTGCCGCGCTCGGTGCTCAGCATCTCGCCGCACGCGGCATTGCTGAGCCAGCAGCCGATCACCACCATCACCACCTTGCTGACCTGGCGCCAGGGCTACCGCTCGGCCGCGCTCGATGCGCTGCAGCAGGTGCTGGTCGACTGACCGCCTTCAGCTCTTTTCCCCCTTTGTTTCCCACTTCATTTCCTTCTTTCTTTCACGGAACGTCACCATGCCCGACCGCAGCCTGCGCACCGCCCTCTCCCTTCGCCTGCCCATCGTGCAGGGGCCCATGACCGGCGCGGACACGCCGGCCCTGGCAGCGGCCGTGTCCGCGGCGGGCGGGCTGGGCACGCTGGGCTGCGGCATGCGCTCGGCGGCGGCCATGGCCGAGGCCGCCGCCGAGGTGCGCCGCCGCACGGACCGGCCCTTCGGGCTCAACCTCTTCGTGCAGGACACGCCCACGCCCGATGCCGCCACCGTCGATTTGGCGCTGGCGCGCGTGGCGCCGCTGTACGCCGAGTTCGGCTTGCAGGCCGCCGTGCCCGCGCGCTGGTGCGAGGACTTCCGTGCGCAGTTCGATGCCTTGGTCGAGGCCCGGCCCGCGGTGGCCAGCTTCACCTTCGGCATCCTCACAGCCGCACAGGTCGAGCGCCTGCACAGCGCGGGCTGCTACGTGATCGGCACGGCCACGACGGTGGCCGAAGCGCTGGCCTGGGCCGACGTGGGGGCCGATGCCGTGTGCGCATCGGGCATGGAGGCGGGGGGCCACCGCGGCACCTTTTTGCCCACGGGCCGGCCGCAGGCCGAGGGCCTTGCGCCTGCTGGCTCCACCATGCGTGCGGGGGTACCATCACAGGCCGACTTCGCCGCTGCGATGGTGGGCGCGCTGGCGCTGGTGCCGCAGTGCGTCGACGCCTTGCGCCCCCGCGGCGTGGCCGTGATCGCGGCCGGCGGCATCATGGATGGCCGCGGCATCGCCGCGGCGCAGGCGCTGGGGGCCGAGGCGGTGCAGATGGGCACCGCCTTCCTCGCCTGCGACGAATCGGGCATCGGCCGCGCCTACCGCGACGCCATGGCCCAGGCCATCGCCACCGACACGCGCACCACCCGCGTGTTCTCGGGCCGCCCGGCGCGCGGCATCGTCAACCCCATGCTGCAGAAGCTGCACGCCCACGAGACCGATGTGCCGGCCTACCCCGTGCAGAACGCCCTCACCGGCGCCCTGCGCCGCGCCAGCGCCGAGGCAGGCCGCGCCGACCACCTCTCGCTGTGGGCCGGCCAGGGTGTGGCCGGGGTGCGCCCCATGCCCGCCGCAGCGCTGGTGGCCGCACTGGAAGCGGAATGGCGGGCCGCGCTGGCCGAAATGGCGGCACAACTCACCGCACAGTAAAGCTATTCGATTGATAGCAGATACCGCTTGATAGACAAGCGGTATCTGCCATTTTTGTTTCCAAGCGAGCCCCCAATACCGGCGCGCCCCTAACGCCAGTGCACCCGCGGAACCGGCTTTGCCGGGCCACTGGGTGCGTCCCCCTCCGGGGGAAGGCGCGCAGCGCCTCAGGGGGCTTCACTGCCTCCAGGGCAGTTCGCGTGCAGGCCCCAGGATGACAGGGGGCTGGGCGTTGATCTTTTCACCGGCCAGCACGCGCTCGTACATCCGCAGGTAGTTGCGCGCCATGCGCTCGGCGCCAAAATGGTCGACCACGTGCTGGTGGCAGGCCCGGGCATCGAAGCGGTTGTTGCGCACGGCTTCGGCCAGCACGTCGGCCTCGGCCGAGAGCACGCCGCAGTGCAGCGGCACCAGCTCGGGCAGCGCGCCGTACGGCGTGGAGAACACCGGGCACCCGAAGTACAGGCTTTCGATCACGGCCAGGCCGAAGGGCTCGTGCCAGCGCACCGGAAAGATGAGCCCGCGCGATGCGTTGAGCAGCCCGGTCTTCTGCGTACCGCCCACCATGCCGTGGAAATGGATCTTGCGCGACAGCGTCCAGCGGAAGCCCCGCTTGAAGTTGATGCGCGTGCCGCCCAGCACATCGAGCTCCACACCCGCGCGCAGTGCCACCTTGATCGCGCCGCGCACGTTCTTCACACCCCAGGCCGCCTTGCCCAGGAAGTGGTAGCGCGGACGCGGCAGGCCAAAGTCCACCGGGCCGTAGCCGCTCCAGTCCAGGCCGTTGTAGACGAACTCGGTAGAGCCGTACCGCGCAGCGTGGTCGCGCGAGAGGAACACGGTGTTCAGCGGCAGCGGCTTGGGCTTGCGCGCGTTGCCGTGCTCGGTCACCAGGTACGGCTTGGCCAGCTCGGTGCGGGGGTTGAACTGGAAGTGCGTGATGTCCACGCCCTTCGGGATCTGCCCTTCCCACGGCTCGTCGGGGCGGATGGGCAGCACGTCGCCGAAGTCGCAGGTCGAGCCCTCGGGCACCAGGTAGCTCACCCGGTGGCCTTGCTGGACCAAGGTCTTGCCCAGGTCCCAGATCACGCGCTCGGTACCGCCATAGCCGTAGACCGGGATGGGAGAGTTGTTGACCAGCAGGATGTGCATGAAGAATGCCTCTCGTCTCAGGAGTCCATGGCGCTGGGCACCAGCCGCAACGATTGAAACTGGCGCGGCCCAAGCCAGTGCCACCGTGGCACTGGCTTCGCCAGGCCACCGGTGGCGTCCTCCTCCCGCGCAGCGAGAGAGGGGGAAGGCGCGAAGCGACTCAGGGGGTGCTTCATTTCACAGCGGGCGGGGACAGCCCATGCGCGTGCGCCGCTCATGCAGGGCTGCCAGCACCAGGGGGCACATGAAGAGGTAGAACATGTTGCCGCTGTTGTGGGCCAGGAAGACCTGTGTGAGACCGAAGCCGATGTACGACAGGGGAACCATTACACCCACCAGGCACAATGAAAGCGACTCCTTGTCCATCTTTCCAGACCCATCGCGGATGCGCCAGGCCGTGGGCCAGAACATCGCCAGCGGTATGCCGTAGAAAGCCATCAGCAGCAGCACACCGGGCAGCCCCCGCTTGGCAAACAGGTCCAGGATTTCGTTGTGCGCATGGCCAAATTCAAGCACCACCGGGTGCGCCAGCCCGGCCGCCACGCGCCGTGCCTTTTCCTCGGTATACCCTGCCCGGCCCCAGCCAGTGAGGGGCCGGTCCCAGCCCATCTGCCATGCCAGGCGCCAGTGCGCCAGCCGCTGGCCCACCGAGCTGCGGCCATCGCCGTGGTTCTGGTAGGTCTGCACTTCCTGGCGCGCCTCGTCCACCCGCTGCTCCACTGCGGGCACCTGCGACAGCGCGGCCGCGGCCAGCGCCAGCGCACACAGGCCCCAGTACACGCGGCGTTGTCCCGTGGTACGCACCAGCAGCCACGCGCTGACCGGCAGCAGCAACACCAGGGCCAGCCAGCCCCCACGCGACTGGGACAGCACCGACCCTGTGGCGCCCAGCAGGATGGCACTGGCCAGCAGCAGGCGCTGCCACAGCAACCAGCGCTTCCACTGCACCACCAGCAGCAGGCCACTCATGACGGCCAGCAGCATGCTCAGGTTGCCATACTGGATCGCATTGGTAAAACCACTCGCGCGGGGCAATGCCATCACGTAGGTCTGGTACAGCGCGACCAACCCACTGCCCACCGCGCCCACCGCCACGCCCATCCACAGCCAGGAGGCGCGGGGCTCGAACGTCATCAAAAAGAAGATGCAGGGCAAGGCGAGCAGGTATTTGATCGGGCGGTCCATGCTGCCCCAGCCCCAGGTGGCACCCACATCCAGCATCCACAGCGCAGCCATGCATGAAAAAGCCGCCGTCAGCCACCAGGCGGCACGCGGTGCCGGGCGGCGCAACCACAGCGGCGCACTGGCCAGGGTGGCCAGCAGCAGCAGGACGGCACCGTAGGAATAGCCCGAGGGCAGCCACAGCGCCAGCCCCGGAACCATGAACGCACCCACACTGGCGCTGCGAGAAAACCAGCGCCGGGTGTCCTGCTGAGACGTCATCACCGAATCACCCGCCCCGTCAGGCTGTCGCGGTCGTAGTGCAGGGCGGCATAACGAAAGAAACCCTCCAGCGCCACAAACAGGCAGTACAGGAATCCCGCACCACCACACAGAAAGCCCAGGCGAAACACATACAGCCGCAGGAACATCGACAACCCCGACGCCAGGCCGCGCAGCACCCCGCCGCGCTGGCCCTTCTCGGCACGCTTGGCGGCACCCAGCATCACGTACTGGGTGAGCTTTTCCAGGCTGCCGCGCACCGTGGTGCGGGAGTAGTGCAGCAGCCGCGCCTTGATGAGGCGACGCGGCACTTCTGCACCGCCGGGCAAGGCATGCAGCTGGGCCTGCTCGTGCACCACGCCGGTAAATTCCCGGACGAGCGCGCGCACAAACAGGCGTTCGATCTGAGATTGGGAGCGGAAATACGTGAGCTCGTGCCCATAAGCCACCATGCGCCAGCGAATGGTCCACACCGCCTGCTCGCCCGAGCGGACGATGGCTTGCAGCTCCTGGGCAAACGCAGGCGTCATCACTTCGTCGGCATCCAGGAAGAACACATAGTCGCCACGTGCATGCGCCAGCAACCGGTTGCGCTGCACAGCAAAACCCTGCCAGTCGGGGTGGCTATGGACCTCGGCGCCCAGGCGCGTGGCGATGGCCACCGTGTCGTCCGTGCTGCCACTGTCCACCACCAGCAACTGGTCGGCAAACGCGGCGCTCTTCAGGCAGGCTTCAACCCGGTGTGCCTCGTTGTGGGTCAGCACCGCAACGGTCAACGTGGGCGACACCGATGCGCCGCCGGTTGCAACTGGCATCAATCAGTGGCCAGCGTGTACGTGTTCGCCCGCCTTCAGGCGGTACACCGTCCCGCAATACGGGCACTTGGCTTCGCCCGTGCGGGCCACATCCAGGTAGACCTTGGGGTGGCTGTTCCACAGCTTCATCTCGGCCTTGGGGCTCGGGCAGAAAACACCACCCTGGGCGTTCAGGTCTTTGGCCAGCAATTCAACGGCAGCTTGCGACATAGGTATCAGTTCTCCATAGTGCATCGCGCGGGGGGCGATGCTGAAATCGGTGCGGCACACGCCCGCAGACGCAGCGCAACGGCCGCCCTGTAGCGGTTGCGCCGTCCCCTGCCCGGCAAAGCCGAAAGAAAGGGGATGCGGCGCGGCCGCTCAGGGGGTTGGTCAGACTTTCGCGAGCCAGTGGGCGTATTTCGGATTGCGGCCACCCACGATGTCGAAGAAGGCGCTCTGGATTTTTTCGGTGATCGGGCCGCGCGAGCCCACATAGCCCTCTTTACCCAGTTCGATGCGGTCGAGTTCGCGAATCGGCGTCACTTCGGCCGCCGTGCCGGTGAAGAAGGCCTCATCGGCGATGTACACCTCGTCGCGCGTGATGCGCTTTTGCACAATTTCCAGGCCCAGGTCCTTGGCAATGTGGAACACGGTGTTGCGGGTGATGCCGTTCAGGGCCCCGGCCGAAAGATCGGGCGTGTAGATCACGCCATTCTTGATGACAAAGATGTTTTCGCCGGCGCCTTCGGACACAAAACCCGAGCTGTCGAGCAGCAGGGCTTCGTCGTAGCCGTCGTCCAGCGCTTCCATGTTGGCCAGGATGGAGTTGGTGTAGTTGCTCACCGCCTTGGCCTGCGTCATGGTGATGTTGACGTGGTGGCGGGTGTAGCTGCTGGTCTTGACGCGGATGCCGCGCTTCATGCCCTCTTCACCCAGGTAGGCTCCCCAGGCCCAGGCGGCCACCATCAGGTGGATCTGGTTGCCCTTGGGGGAAACGCCCAGCTTTTGCGAGCCGATCCAGGTCAATGGGCGCAGATAGCAAGATTCGAGCTTGTTCTCGCGCACCACGGCCTTTTGGGCCTCGTTCACCTCTTCCTTGGTGAACGGGATCTTCATGCGCAGGATCTTGGCGCTGTTGAACAGGCGTTCGGTGTGTTCTTCAAGGCGGAAGATCGCCGTGCCGTCCGCCGTGTTGTAGGCGCGCACGCCTTCGAAGGCGCCGCAGCCGTAGTGCAGGGTGTGGGTCAGCACATGGATCTTGGCGTCGCGCCAGTCGACCATCTGGCCGTCCATCCAGATCTTGCCGTCACGGTCGGCCATCGAGGGAACTACGGGGCTCATGGGAATCCTTTGGTTGCTGTGGGTCGCAAAACAGGGATTTTACGGGGCCGCCGCATGCACGGAATCCGTGCAAAAGGGTGCAGTGCAGCAAATCGCACCCCGCCGACGGCGATTGCGGCGCCCCACGGCACACAGACATTCCAGGCCCGGCTGCGCCAGTGCCTCCTTCGGCGGCTAGTCCTGCGGTGTGGCGGGTGCACTGGTATCGGGCCGCACCAGCGTCCATTTCACCAATTTGCCGTGACGGAACTCACAGGTCACGTGCGACTGGGTGCCGTCCGTCCAGCGGTACATCTCGGGGTCGGCGCCCTCTGGCGACAGCAGCTCGCCCAGCGCCTGCGTCATTGCCACCACATGCATCAGGTTCACGCCCTCGGCCAGTCGCGCATTGAGCATGACCGCGCTGCCCACATAGCCGATGGGGCGCTTGGCGGCCTTCTTCATCACATTCACCAGCCGCGTGAAATGCAGCAGGGCCCACATGACCAGCCCTCCGCCCACGGCGGCCACACCGGCCCAGCCATAGGCGTAGAAACCAAACCCGATCAGGCCCACGGCGCCCAGGGGCACCAAGATATTGCGCAAATTCATGGGTCGATTGTCTTACGGCGTAGCACACACCACGCTGTGGGGATTGCTTACAGCCCCCGCACCACGTTCATGGCCTCTTCCACCCGCTCCACCGCGTGGATCGTCAGCCCCTCAATGGGTTTCTTGGGCGCATTGGCCTTGGGCACCACCGCCACGCTGAAGCCCAGCTTGGCGGCTTCCTTCAGGCGCTCCTGCCCGCGCGGTGCGGGCCGCACCTCGCCGGCCAGGCCCACTTCGCCAAAGGCCAGGAAACCCCGGGGCAGCGCCTTGCCCCGCAGGCTGGAGGTGATGGACAACATCACCGCCAGGTCGGCCGCTGGCTCGCTGATGCGCACGCCCCCCACCGCATTCACAAACACATCCTGGTCCATACACGCCACCCCCGCGTGGCGGTGCAGCACGGCCAGCAGCATGGCCAGGCGGTCCTTGTCCAGGCCCACCGACAGGCGCCGGGGACTGGGGCCACCACTGTCCACCAGGGCCTGGATCTCCACCAGCAGCGGGCGAGTGCCTTCCAGCGTCACCATCACGCAGCTGCCCGGCACGGGCTCGCTGTGCTGGCTCAGGAAGATGGCGCTGGGGTTGCTCACGCCCTTGAGGCCCTTCTCGGTCATGGCGAATACGCCGATCTCGTTGACCGCGCCAAAGCGGTTCTTGATGGCCCGCACCAGCCGGAACTGGCTGTGCGTGTCGCCCTCGAAGTACAGCACCGTGTCCACCATGTGCTCCAGCACGCGCGGCCCGGCCAGGGCGCCTTCCTTCGTCACATGCCCCACCAGCACGATGGCCACGCCCGAAGACTTGGCGCAACGTGTGAGGTGCGCCGCACATTCGCGCACCTGGGCCACCGAGCCGGGTGCGGACGTGAGCTGGTCGGAATACACCGTCTGGATGGAGTCGATCACGGCCACCGCAGGCTGCATGGACTCGATGGTGGCCAGGATTTTCTCGAGCTGGATCTCGGCCAGCACGTTGACCTGGCTGTGGTCCAGCCCCAGGCGGCGCGAGCGCAACGCCACCTGGGCGCCGCTTTCCTCGCCCGTCACATAGAGCGTGGGCAGCCCGGCGCGCTGCAGGGCATCAAGCGCCTGCAGCAGCAGCGTGGATTTGCCGATGCCCGGGTCGCCGCCGATGAGCACCACGCCTCCTTCCACAATGCCGCCGCCCAGCACCCGGTCCAGCTCGTCGATGCCACTCGGTGTGCGCTCCACATCGCTGGCCTCGATGGCCGACAGGGGCATCACCGCCTGCGCCTGGGCCAGGCCCGCAAACTGCGATCCGCTGTAGCGGTTCTTGCCTGGCCCGGCCTCGGCCACCGATTCGATCAGCGTGTTCCAGGCGCCGCAGGCCGGGCATTTGCCCAGCCAGCGCGGGCTGGTGCCGCCGCACTCGGTGCAGGTGAACGTCGTTTTTTCTTTGGCCATGGCAGGTATCGGTAAGGAGCCCCGAGGTGGGGGCAGCCGACTATAGCGGCCGTGCCAACACGCGCGGGCCACAGCCCGTACGATGGCGGGCTTGGCACCGCCGCATGGAGCTCACATTGCAGACACCCAACAACCCCTTCAAACAGGCCATGGCCCAGGGCCAGGCGCAAATCGGCCTCTGGCTAGGGCTGGCCGACGCCTACAGCGCAGAAATCCTCGCGGGCACCGGCTACGACTGGCTGCTGGTCGATGGCGAACATGCGCCCAACGATGTGCGCTCCATCCTGCACCAGCTGCAAGCCATTGCCAGCGCCAGCAGCGCCCTGCCCCCGGGCGCGCAGGCGCCCCACCCCATTGCCCGCGTGCCCGTGGGCGATACCGCACTCATCAAACAGTACCTGGACATCGGCGCACAAACCCTGCTCGTGCCCATGGTGGACACCGCCGAGCAGGCGCAGCAGCTGGTGCGCGCCACACGCTACGCACCCGAGGGCGTGCGGGGCATGGGCAGTGCGCTGGCCCGCTCGTCGCGCTGGCAGGCCTACCCCCGGTATGTGCACGAGGCCAACCAGCAGGTCTGCCTGCTGGTGCAGGCCGAAACGGTGGAAGCGATGGGGAATCTGGATGCGATTGCCGCCACCCCGGGCGTGGACGGCGTGTTCATCGGCCCGGCCGACCTGTCAGCCTCCATGGGGCACCCCGGCAATGCCGGGCACCCCGACGTGCAGGCCGCCATCCACGATGGCATCGCCCGCATCCTGCGCGCGGGCAAGGCGCCGGGCATTCTGGCCACCACCGAATCGCAGGCGCGCCAATGGCTGGCGGCGGGTGCCCTGTTTGTGGCTGTGGGGGTGGATACCATGCTGCTGGCCAGCGCCGCCCAGGATTTGCTGGGGCGTTTTCGCGCCGGTGCCGTGGGCACATCAGCGCGCCCGGCAGGCTACTGAAGTCCGTACGAAGCCAAACGCAACCATTCAGAACCACACTCCCTGGAAGACAAAGGCTCTACAACCATGAAAGCATGTATCTACGGCGCGGGCGCCATCGGTGGCTGGATTGCCATGGCTTTGGCCCAGGCGGGCAACCCGGTCAGCATGGTGGCGCGGGGCGACACGCTGCGCGCCCTGCAGGCCGACGGGCTGCGCATGCGGCGCGCCGATGGCACGCTGGCACAGGCGGCGGTCACCGCACACGACGACCCGGCGGCGCTGGGCGTGCAGGACCTGGTGGTGGTCGCAGTCAAGGCGCCGGGCCTGCCCGATGTGGCGCGCGCCATGGCACCGCTCATCGGGCCGGGCACCATCGTGCTCACGGCCATGAATGGCGTGCCGTGGTGGTTCCTTGACGGTTTTGGCGGCGCGGCGCAGGGCCATGCCCTGCAGTCGGTGGATGCAGGCGGCGTGATTGCCAAAGCCATCCCGGCGCGCAACGTCGTGGGCAGCGTGGTGCACACCAGCTGCTCGCTGGAATCGCCTGGTTTCGTGCGCCAGCATTTTGGCAACCGCCTCATCGTGGGCGAGCCCGATGGCAGCCGCAGCGAGCGGCTGCAGACCCTGGCCGACACGCTGCAGCGCGGTGGCATCGACGTGGAGGTGACCGACTGCATTCAGAAGGACATCTGGTTCAAGCTCTGGGGCAACCTCACCATGAACCCGATCAGCGCCCTGACGGGCGCCACCACCGACCGCATCCTGGACGACGACCTGGTGCGCGGCTTTGTCAGCGCGGTGATGCTGGAGGCCAAGGCCATTGGCGAAAAGCTGGGTCTGCCGATTGACCAGCAGCCCGAAGACCGCCACGCCGTCACGCGCAAGCTGGGTGCATTCAAGACCTCGATGCTGCAGGACGTGGAGGCCGGCAAACCCATGGAGATCGACGCGCTGGTGGGCGCCGTGCGCGAACTGGGGCAGATCACCCTTACGGCCACACCCCACACCGATGCACTGCTGGGCCTGACCCGCCTGATGGCACGCACACGAGGCCTGTACTGAAATATTTCAAGAAAATTGGCCACTAGCGCTTACCTATCAAGCGCCAATAGCTATTTATTTTATAGCGCATCAACCATGACCACTCTCACGCTCTACTACACCCCCGGCACCTGCGCGCAGGCCGTTCGCATCGCTTTGGAAGAGGCCGGCGCCCCGTACCAACTGATGCGCGTGGACTTTGCAGCGGGCCAGCAGCGCACGCCCGAGTACCTCGCCGTCAACCCCAAGGGCCGCGTGCCCGCGCTGGCCACGCCACACGGTACCCTGACCGAAACACCCGCGCTGCTGGCCTACGTGGCACAGAGTTTCCCCGAGGCGCACCTGACGCCCGCCGATGCCCACGGCTTTGCGCGCCTGCAGGAGTTCCACAGCTACCTCGCCTCCACGGTGCACATCGCCCATGCGCACCGCCCCCGCGCCAGCCGCTGGGCCGACGATCCTGAAGCGATTGCCGCCATGCAGCGCAAGGTGTCGCAGAACATGACCGACTGCTTCAACCTGATTGAAACCCACTACCTGCCCCCTGCAGAACACGGCCCCTGGGTCATGGGCGCGCAGTACACCGTGGCCGACGGGTACCTGTTCACCATCGCCAGCTGGCTGGCAAGCGATGGTGTGGACATTGCGCTCTTTCCCAAGGTGCACGCCCACACCCAGCGCATGCTGCAACGCCCCGCCGTGCAGCGCGCCCTGGCCTGAAGCCTGCTGCGAGGGGCAGAAAAAAGCCCCGGGCTCTGGCAGCACCGGGGCTTTTTTGCGGGGCGCAGGTGATCAATTCACCTTGAGATAGCGCCAGTCGATGCGGTTGTCGGCACGGTGGATGATGTCCACCTTCTTCGTCGCCGCCCACGGAATCACCTGGTTGTACAACGGGATGTGCGACACCAGCTCACGCTCCTTGATCAGCGCCTGCTCGATCAGCTGGTTGCGCGTGGTGGTGTCGGTTTCCTTCTTCACGCGCTCGACCAGGGCGTCGATCTGCGGATCAGAGAAGCGGCCCAGGTTGAAGTTACCGTCGCCCCCCGCGCCCGTTGTGCGCACCAGCGACTGCAGGCTGTAGAACGCATCGAACGTGGGCACGCCCCAGCCCAACAGGTAGATGCTCGCCTCATTGCGCTGGATCATCGGGAAGTAGGTGGCAAACGGCAGCGAGCGCAGCTTGGCTTTCACGCCCACCTTGGCCCAGTGTGAGGTGATGGCCTGGCACAGCTGCTCGTCGTTGATGTAGCGGCCCGCGCTGCAGGCAAAGTCCACTTCAAAGCCGTTGGGGTAGCCCGCGTCGGCCAGCAGCTTCTGCGCAGCCTTGGGGTCGTAGGGGTAGCGCACGTCGGCTTTCTTGCTCCAGCCATTGACCTGGTTGGCGATCAGCGTGCCGGTGGGCTGGGCCAGGCCACGCAGCACCACACGCTGGATGGACTGGATATCGATCGCCTGGTACAGCGCCTTGCGCACGCGCAGGTCCTTGAGCGGGTTCTTGCCCTTCACGTCCGAGCCAGGCAGCTCGTCGCGGAACTGGTCCAACCCCAGGAAGATGGTGCGGTACTCCGGCCCTTCCAGCACCTGCAGGTTGGGCGTCTGCTTGATGCGCGCCAGGTCCTGCAGGCTGGGGTCGATCACAAAATCAATCTCGCCCGACAGCAACGCGGCCGTGCGCGTGGCGTCGGCCTTGATGGGGGTGTAGACGATCTCGGTCAGGTTGGTGGGGTACTTGCCCTTGCCCCACCAGTTGGGGTTGGGCTCCAGCACCACGCGCTGGTCGGGCGTCCACTGCTTGAGCTGGTAGGGGCCGGTGCCCAGCGCGTTGCGGTGGGCATAGGTTTCGTCCTTGGTCTTGATGTCCTTGGGCTCGACCGACTTGTTCTTTTCGGCCCAGGCCTTGCTCAGAATGCGCAGCTCGGTGAGCTGGTTCACGAGCACCGGGTTGGGCAGGTCGGAGTGGATGTCGATGGTGTAGGCGTCGATCTTCTCGACCCGGTCAATGCCCTGCGTGTACACGGCAAAGTTGGAGCTTTTGGCCTTGGCCCGTTCCAGCGAGAACTTGGCATCGTCGGCCGTGAACTCGCTGCCGTCGCTGAACTTCACACCCTTGCGCAAGGTCAGGCGCAGCTGGGTGGGCTTGATGAGTTTCCACTCGGTGGCCAGCGAGGGCTCGGGCTTGAAGGTCTTGCTGTTGTATTCGACCAGTGTGTCGTACACCGCGCCGTGCATAGTGTTGTTCACGCCCACGTTCTGGGTGTGGATGTCCCAGGTGGAAATATCCACCGAGCGGGACCAGCGGAAGGTCTTGGCCTGCACAGCCATCGGAAGCGCCGTGGCCAGCGCGGCCGCGAGCAAGAGGGTCTTGAAACGCATGGGGGAATCACTCCAGGTCAGTCAGTCCCCCACTATCGCCCAAGTCACCGTTTTGCGGAACGAACTTGTCCTTCTTAGCTTAGAACCATCACACCCGCCAAAATCATCATGGTGGCTGCGGTCACCCCGTCCAGCACCCGCCATGCGCCGGGCGATGCGAACACGGGCGCCAGCCATCGCGAGCCGAACCCGAGGGTCAGGAACCACAAGGCGCTGGCCAGCGAGCCCCCGGCGGCAAAGGTGGCACGGCCCCAGGTGGGGTACGGGGTGGCCATGGTGCCCAGCAGCAGCACGGTGTCCAGATACACATGGGGGTTCAGCCAGGTCAGCGCCAGCACCGTGAGCACGGTAGTGCGCAGGCTGGCGCCCGGCCCGTTGGCGGACACCAGCAGCTGGGCGGGCTGGAAGGCCCGGCTGGCGGCCTGCACGGCATAGGCGGCCAGAAACAGCGCCCCCGCCCAGCGCATGAACTGCGCCCACTCGGGCCGCGCCAGCAGCACCCCGCCCATGCCCCACACCCCCGCCTGCAACAGCACCGCATCGGACAGCGCGCACACCAGCACCACCGGCATCACATGCTCGCGCCGCAGGCCCTGGCGCAGCACAAAGGCGTTTTGCGCGCCAATGGCCATGATCAGAATGGCCGTTGAAGTGAATCCATGGACAAAGGCGGTGGTGCTCATGGGCGTGGATTGTGGGCAGGGTGCCATGGTCACGCCAGCTATACTTTTTAACGATCCGTCAGAATTGCTAACCACCCATGCGCCTCGACTCTGCCCAGCTCAACGCCTTTGCCACCGTGATCGACGAGGGCAGCTTCGAGCGCGCCGCCGCTGTGCTGCACGTTACGCGTTCTGCGGTGTCGCAGCGCGTCAAGCTGCTCGAAGAACGCGTGGGCCAGGTGCTGGTGCGCCGTGCCACGCCCTGTACGCCCACCGAAGCCGGGCAGGCCTTGTACCGGCACGCCCGCGAAGTGGCCCTGAGCGAGGCCGACGCGCTGGCCACCCTCGGCGGCGGGCAGCACACGTCCACGCGCCTGGCCATCGGCGTCAATGCCGACTCGCTCGCCACCTGGTTTCCCCATGCCATGGCGCAGGCCGCGGAGGGCCAAAGCATCACCTTCGACATCCATGTCGAAGACCAGGACCATTCGGCCAACCTGCTGCGCGAAGGCCGCGTGATGGCCGCCGTGACGGCCGACCCACAACCCGTGCAGGGCTGCAAGGTGCTGCCGCTGGGCACGCTGCGGTACCGCGCGCTGGCCAGCCCCGCCTTCCTGCAGCGCCACTTTGCCCAGGGGGTGAACGCCGCCACCCTGGCACAGGCGCCCATGCTGGTGTTCAACCGCAAGGATGCGCTGCAGGCGCGTTTCGTGGGGCGCATCACGCGCCGCAAACTCGCGCCGCCCGTGCACTGGCTGCCCGAGGCGAACGCGTTTGTCATGGCCTCCCGGGCTGGCCTGGGCTGGGGCATGACCCCGGACCCGATGGTGCAGCACGACCTGAAGGCCGGGACGCTGGTCGAGCTGATTCCGGGCAAGCCCGTCGATGTTCCGTTGTACTGGCAATACTGGCGCCTGAACGTGCAGGCGCTGCACCACATGACCGAAGCGGTGCAGCAAGCGGCGGGGCTTACCCTGCTGCGCTGACCAGGTCTTCGTGGTGGTCCGCAGCGCCGCGCTTCCAGTAGGCGGAGATGCGCATGCGCTTGGCGTCCACGCCCGGCTTGGCCAGCACGGCACGGCGCACCGCGGCCATGTCGCTGTACTCGCCTGCGGCCCACACAAACCCCGCACCGGTTGGCAGCGAGAGATCTTCCACCGCCGCAGGCAGCGCGTCTACCCATTGCAGATCGAGCCGCGCCGCACTGGCCAGGACCCGCTGGTCGGCAGGATTGCTCACCTGGATGCGCACGGTGGCCTGGGTGTGCGCGGGCAGCTCGGCCAGGCGGCGGGCGATGGCGGGCAAGGCGGTTTCGTCGCCCAGCAGCCAATGCCAGTCAAAACCGGTGGGTACGACCATGCTGCCGCGCGGCCCGGCAATGCCCACCCACTGGCCCACGGCGGCGCTCGCGGCCCAGTCGGTGGCAGGGCCTGCGTCGTGCAGGGCCACTTCGATGTCCAGCTCGCCCGCAGCGGCGTCATGGCGCGCAGGGGTGTAGTCGCGCAGCACGGGGCGTGGGTCGGGGAAGACGGGGCGGCCGTCCTGCATCGACGGCAGCGACGGGCGCTCCTGGCCTGGCTGGGGCAGGATGAGCTTGAGGTGGTCGTCAAACCCCGCGCTCACAAAACCGGCCAGCTCGGGCCCGGCCAGGGTGAGCCGCACGAAACCGGGGCTGACGGCGGTGCGCCGCACCACCTGGAGGTGGCGGGCTTGCAAGGGGTGGCGAACGCGTTCGACGGCAAGGTGCGTAGCGTCGGCGCGGGGTGTGGCGGTAGGCAGGGGTGCGTTCATGACTTAAAATGTTGATTTAATCAACCAATGATCAGCGCATTGGTTGATTTTGTCAACTACAAATCCCCATGACCACCCACGCGCCCGCCGATGTCTTTGAAGCCATGCACGACCTGCTGCATGTCTACCGGGCCCACATGGTGCGCACCATGGCCGCCATCCACCCCGACCTGACGCACAACGAAGTGCGGGCGCTGATGTTCGTGGGCCGCCACCCTGGCACCACGCAGCGCGAACTGGTGGCGCACAGCGGCGCGGACAAGGCGCAGGTGGCCCGCATGGTGGGCATGCTGCAGGACAAGGGCTGGCTGGAGAGCGCACCGAATGCCGAGGACAAACGCAGCCGCTGCCTGCGCCTGAGCGCCCAGGGTGCGGCCCTGCACCAGGCGCTGCGCGACGCCCGCCGGGGGCTGGCGGCGTCGCTGCTCAAAGGGTGCGACAACGCCACGCAGGCCCAGCTGCTCGCCCTGCTGGCGCAGGTACGCAGCAACCTGGACACCATCGATACCGGCTGCCAGGGCGGCCGGGACTGCCGCCGCTAGCGACGGGAAGGAGGCGCAGGAGGCCAGCCCCCCCGCTCAAAGAGGAAAAATGGTGAAATTGGGATCTAGCGCTGGATAGTTCTATATTTATAGCTACCAATTTAGTAGCAATTTATCTTTTCCATCACTGCCCCTGGATCACGCGCACGGCCTGGGGCAACGACTGCACGCCGGGCATGAAATGGTCGATGGTGGCACCTAGCACCACGGCGCAGACCAGCGCGCCCAGCAAGGGCTTCCAGGTCAGGCGCACGGCGGCCGTGAGCCAGCCCTCGCGCTCCACGCCCACGGCGGCCCTCGCAGTGGCCACCGAGAAGGCGATCTCCACCGCCACGGTCAGCAAGACATCCCAACCAAAAAACAGCATCGCCAGCGAGCCCGCGCCAAAAATGATCGCCGCGCCGATGAGGAAGATCGCCACCACGGGCACGACCACCACGGCGCCTTCGTCGGCGCTGCCCAGGGCGTCGGCGGCGCCACTGGCCAGGTCGCCCAGCGCGCTGGAATCGCTGCTGGAGCCCCTGCTGGACAGGCCTTGCGTCCACCCGCCGCCAAAGTCGCCGGACGCCCCGCCACCGCCAAAATCACCGCCGCCCGTGCGCGGCAGCGGCACCTGGCCACTGCCACCGCCGGACGACCCGTTGCCAGGCCAGGACACGTCGGGCACCTCCGGACCACTGCCATCGCCACCCGTGTCGCGGTCCTGCCGCACCAGCCGCGCCGCCCAGGCCCGCAGCACCAGCAGATACCCCAGGTAGCCCACCGAGAGGGTGACGAAATACCGCAGCGCCAGCGACTCCACGCCCAGCAGCATCTGCACATGCGAGGTGCACCACATCAGCAGCAACGTGAAGCTGCCGATCAGCAGCCCATGCCAGCGCAGGCTGTAGCGCTGCTGCAGGGTGCGCGCCACCGTGCCGTGGTGGGGCATGCGCACGGAGCGCCAGGTGGAAGTTTTTTTCTTGCTATTGCTGTTGCGGTCGCTGCGGGAAGTGGCCATGGAGGAAACACCTGCGGTGGAAAGAGGGGGGCGGCCGGCGGTGTTGGGTGCCGGCGCCGCGCCATTTCACACCACTTTGGCCCGGCAGTGCAGCCCCGCGCCCCTCCTTGCGTGAACTTGTCGACGGATCGACTCAGCCGATGCCATCCACCGACACAGGCACACGCTGGGCCAACGCCGTCAGCAGCTCCCAGCTGACGGTGCCCGCAGCGCTGGCCACCTCGTCCACGCCCAGCACCGTGCAGTTGCTGGCCTGGCCCCACAGCGTGACTTCCGCGCCAAACCCTGCGGCCACGCCCGCCTGTTGCAGCGGCGTGAGGTCCACCGTCACCATGTCCATGCTCACCCGCCCCACCAGCCGCGTGCGCACGCCGTTGACCAGCACCGGGGTGCCGGTATCGCAGTGGCGCGGGTAGCCGTCGGCATAGCCACAGGCCGCCACGCCGATCAAGAGCGGCCCCTCGGCCGTGAAGCGCGAGCCATAGCCCACGGTGTCGCCCGCCTGCAGCTGCTGCGTGGCGATGAGGCGGGTGGCGAGCGTCATCGTGGGGCGCATGCCCCAGTGGCTGGCGTCATGCTCGGGGTAGTCGGGCGCGCTGCCATACAGCGCGATGCCGGCGCGCACCCAGTCGGCGCGCACGCGCGCGTCCGCCGCGTGGCGCAGGGTGGCTGCGCTGTTGCTCAACGTGCGCTCGCCGGGCAGGTCCTGGGCGGCGGTGTTGAACAGGGCCAGCTGGTGGGCCACGCCCCGGGGGCCATCGGCGTCGCTGAAGTGGGTCATGAACGATATCTCGTCCACCTGCGGCAGCGCGTTGAGCCGCGCCCAGGCTGCGCGAAAGCGCTGGGGCACAAAGCCCAGCCGGTTCATGCCCGAGTTCATCTTGAGGAACACGCGGTGCGGCACCTGTGTCTTGTGGGCGGCCAGCATGTCGATCTGCTCGTCGCAATGCACCGCGTGCCACAGGCCCAGGCGCGAGCACAGTTCCAGGTCGCGTGGCTCGAACACGCCTTCGAGCAGCAGGATGGGCCCACGCCAGCCCAGCTGCCGCACGCGCTCGGCCTCGGCCAGGTCCAGCAGCGCAAAGCCGTCGGCGCCGCGCAGGCCTTCGTACGCGCGTTCGATGCCGTGCCCGTAGGCATTGGCCTTGACCACGGCCCAGACCTTGGCATCGGGCGCCGCCTGTCGGACACGCTCCAGGTTGTGGTGCAGGGCTGCGGTGTGGATGGTGGCGGCGATGGGACGGGGCATGGAAAGGACCAGGTGGGGCAAGGGATTTACCGGGGAATACGCGCAGGATTCTGGCACCGTGGCCGTTTATCCGCGTGATATAACCGTCCGTCACTTGCCAGGGTCCCCACATTTAACAGGGCATCAGCCGAACTGATGCAGCCAACAGCCATTCGATGAAGCGCGGTTTTTACACCATCATGTCGGCGCAGTTTTTCAGCTCGCTGGCCGACAACGCACTTTTCGTGGCCGCCGTGGAGCTTCTGCGCACAGAAGGTGCCCCCGAGTGGCAACGCGCGGCCCTGGTGCCCATGTTTGCGCTGTTCTATGTGGTGCTGGCGCCCTTCGTCGGCGCCTTTGCCGACGCCCTGCCCAAGGGCAAGGTCATGTTCGTCAGCAACGCCATCAAGGTGGTGGGCTGCCTGATGATGCTGTTCGGTTCGCACCCGCTCATTGCCTACGCGGTGGTGGGGCTGGGTGCTGCGGCCTACTCGCCCGCCAAATACGGCATCCTCACCGAGCTGTTGCCAGCCTCTCAACTGGTCAAGGCCAATGGCTGGATCGAAGGGCTCACCATCGCGTCCATCATCCTCGGCGTGCTGTTTGGCGGCCAGCTGGTGGGCCAGCACCTGTCGCGCCTGCTGCTGGGCATCGACATCCCGATGATCGACACAGGTGTGGACACGCCCGCCGAATCGGCCATTGCCGCGCTGATCGCGGTGTACGCATTGGCCGCGTGGTTCAACACCCGCATCCCACACACCGGGGTGGAGATGCGCCCCATGCGCAGCGATACTTCGCGCGGCATTTTCTCGAACGCGCTGGGCCTGCTGCCCGACTTCTGGGCCTGCAACGGCCGCCTGTGGCGCGACAAGCTCGGCCAGATCTCGCTGGCCACCACCACATTGTTCTGGGGCGCGGGCGGCAATCTCAAGTTCATCGTGCTGGCGTGGGCGGCGGTGGCGCTGGGCTACAACACCACGCAGGCCTCGGCGCTCACCGGCGTCGTGGCCATCGGCACCGCCGTGGGGGCGGTGGTGGCCTCGATGCGCATGCGCCTGGACATGGCGACCAAGGTGATTCCGCTGGGCATTGCCATGGGGCTGCTGCTGATCCTGATGGTGTTCATCAACAACATCTGGCTGGCGATTCCCTTCCTCATCCTGCTGGGTGGCCTGGGCGGCTACCTGGTGGTGCCCATGAATGCGCTGCTGCAGCACCGCGGCCACAACCTCATGGGCGCGGGCCGCTCGATTGCCGTGCAGAACTTCAACGAACAGGCCTGCATCCTGGGCCTGGGCGCGTTCTACAGCCTGTCGCTCAAGCTGGGCCTGTCGGTGTTTGGAGCGATCATCACCTTCGGCCTCGTGGTGGCCGGGATCATGTGGATCATCCGCCGCTGGCACCAGCGCAACTGCATCAACTACCGCGACGAAGTGAACCACCTGCTGCACATTGCGCGGCACGATACGCACCACTGACTCCCAATTGCGAAGCCCCCCTGTGCGGCTGCGCCGCTTCCCCCGGAGGGGGACGCACCCGGTGGCCTGGAATCACGGAAGGCTCCCCCTGAGGCGCTGCGCGCCTTCCCCCTCTCTCGCTGCGCGGGAGGTGGACGCACCCCGTGGCCTGGCAGAGCCAGTTCCACGGGTGCACTGGTAGGGGAGCGTGCCAGTTTTAACGGCTGTGCTGCATGGAACTATTTGCTACATAATTGATAGCTATTAACGCTTATTCATCAAGCGCCAGAGCCTGTTTTTATTCTCAATGCATTCACCCCTGCCCTTTGCTGCCCTGCTGTTCAACGCCTTCGTCTGGGGCCTGGCGTGGTGGCCGTTCCAGCGCATGCACCAGGCGGGGCTGCATCCGCTGTGGGCCACGGCGTCGATGTACGCCGTGGTGCTGGTGGCGCTGCTGGCCTGGCGGCCGGGCATCTTGCGGCAGGTGCGCGACCACCCGCAGCTGTGGCTGCTGGCGCTGGCCTCGGGCCTGAACAACGTGGCCTTCAACTGGGCCGTGACCATTGGCGACGTGGTGCGCGTGATCCTGCTGTTCTACCTGATGCCCGCCTGGGCCGTGCTGCTGGCCTGGCGCATCCTGGGCGAGCGGCCCACGCCCTCGGCACTGCTGCGCCTGGCCCTGGCCTTCGCGGGCGTGGTGCTGGTGCTGTTGCCCGAGGGCGCGCCCGCGGCGCGCCTGCTGCAGAACCTGAGCCTGGCCGACGGTCTGGCCCTGTTGGGCGGCTTCATGTTCGCGCTCACCAATGTCACGCTGCGCCGCCTGCACGCCGTGCCGGGGCCTGCGCGCATGGTCACCATGTTCGGCGGCTGCATGCTCATGGCGCTGGCCGTGGCTGGCATCGGGCTGCAGGTGGGCGTGGTCGAGCCCTTCCCCGCCCCCAACAGCACCTGGGTCGTCACCGGCCTCCTGCTGGCGGGGGTGCTGATGCTGGGCAACTGGGCGCTGCAATTCGGCGCCGCACGCCTGGCGGCGGGCACCACGGCGCTGGTGATGCTGTCGGAGGTGATGTTTGCGAGCGTGTCGTCGGCCCTGCTGGGCGCAGCCACACTGAGCACGCGCACCGTGCTGGGTGGGGCGCTGATCCTGCTGGCGTCCTTGCTCGCGGCGCTGCAGTTTCGCCGCCCCGGCGCCACCGCCCACTGAGCGGGGCACGCACGCCGAGAGCCAACGGCTACCATGGGGCGTCATTCCAACCCCGGAGGTTCCGCATGCCCACCAGCATCTACGACTTTGAAGCCCAGCAGATGAACGGGAAGACCGTGCCGCTTGCGCAGTACCAGGGCAAGGTGCTGCTCATCGTCAACACAGCCAGCGCCTGTGGCTTCACGCCCCAGTTCGGCGGACTGGAAGAACTGCACAAGGACTATGCCGACAAGGGCCTTGTGGTTCTGGGGTTCCCCTGCAACCAGTTTGGCAGCCAGGACCCCGGCAGCAACGACGAGATCGCCAGCTTCTGCCAGATCAACTACGGCGTGAGCTTTCCGATGATGGCCAAGATCGACGTGAACGGCGCCGACGCGTCGCCCCTGTACCAGTGGCTTGCCGCCGAAGCCCCCGGGCTGCTGGGCAGCAAGGCGATCAAATGGAATTTCACCAAGTTCCTGGTCGGCAAGGATGGCCGCGTCATCCGCCGCTACGCGCCGCAGGATGCGCCGAAGAAGCTGGCAGGCGACATCGAGGCAGCGCTCGCGGCCTGACGTTCAGAACGTGTTCAGCCTGCGGCCGCTGCCGCAGGGGGGAGCCATCGGCACAGCACGCGCTCCCGGCCCGTGGCCGGATGGGTATCAACAGCGCCCTCCACCAGGCCATGCTGCGCATAAAAGCGCCGCGCACTGTGGTTGGCGGTGGCCACATGCAGGGTCCAGCCGCCTGGGCACAGGTGATGCACCTGTTGCAGCAGCGCAGCCCCCACGCCCTGGCCTTGGCAGTCGGGGTCCACAAACAGCTGGTGCAGATGGGCGTGGGCCATGTCCAGCACCAGAAACGCCGTGACCTCTTGCCCGATCGCACGTACCAGCGTCACACACGGCAGACCAAACTCCGCACGGACCCGCGCCTCCCAGTGGTCTGGTGGAGCCACCGACGCCACGGATGGGTTGGCGGAACACCAGGCCCTGCGCCATACGCGGGCAAGGCTGGCAAGGTCGGCGTCGGTCGCGGGCCGCACCAAGGGCAGGACGGTGGAATCATGGGAGTTGGACGACATGGATGCATTGTCTCCGGGCCCCCCCCGAAAGCCCTTCTTCCTCAGTCCCGGCTGGGCAAGTTGCTGCCCTCAACGCACCGGCGGTAGCGGGTCTGCGCGCAAACCCGCTACCGCCCCTTGGGCCATCGGCACCCTGCCTCGGCCCGGCAACCCGAACAGCGGCCGCAGCCATCCCACGCGCCGCACCACAGCGGTCAGCCCCCAGCACAGAACCACCGTCCCGGCCGCCAGGGCCAGCGGCTCCACCACCGGCCCCAGTTGCAAAGGCGCCAGCCAGACCACCAGCACGATGATGGCCGTCTGGTGCAGCATGTACCACGGGTAGACCGACTCGCTGGCCCAGCGCAGCCAGGGCCAGGGCCGGTTGAGGCGGTGGTGGGCCCAGCCCAGGATGGCGATCAGCGCGGCCCACAGGTACACGTCTGCCAGCATGCGCAGGGGCAAGCGCGCGGCCCGAACCCCGTGCTGCTGTGCCAAGCCGAGCAGCCCCAGGTACAGCGCCAACACCCCCAGCGCCAGGGCGAGGGTGCGCCAGCGCAGGCGCACGAGTTCCGTCCACAAGCCGGTATCCAGCCCGATCCAGTAGCCGTAGACAAACACCGTGAAGTACACGGCATGCAGCCATCCGTCATGGATCAGGTCGTGGGTGGGTGGGAAATGCTGCCACAGCAGTACCGAGTACAGCGCCAGCGGCAGCACGGGCATCAGCACCAGTGCCCAGCCCCGCAGGTGGAGGAAGGCACTGCGCACACGCAGGCCGACGGCAGACTCGGCCAGGGGCAGCAGCGCGGCCAGCACCACGGTGTAAACCCACAGGTAGGCCAGGTACCAGAGGTGGTTCCAGGTGACGCCCGCCTCCCAGCCATCGAACGCCCCCGCCGGCCAGGTGCTGCCAGCGTAGTAGCGCAGCAAAAAGGCGCCAAAGCCTGGCGCAATGAGGCCGTTGGCCACCCCCTGAGCATAGGGCTGGTAGGGCACGACGACCGCCATGCCGAAAGCCAGCGGGATCAGCAGGCGCAGGCTGCGCAGCCGCGCCAGCCCAGGCACCGTCTGCCCCCGGCGCACCAGCCCGAAGGCCAGGCCGGAGACCAGGAACACCAGGTCCATGCGCCAGAGGTTGAGCGCTCGCATGGGGGTCTGCAGCCATTCGGCCGCGTGCGGGCTCTTGAGGTGCCAATGCCAGTCGGCCACGTAATACATCGCCACGTGGTAGAGGATGACCAAGCCAAAGGCCAGCGCCCGCAGCGTATCAATGTCATGGCGGCGGACGGGGGCGGGGGCGCAGGAAGGGGTAGACATAGCACAAGTCAGGCAGGGTGGATCACAGGGCGGGATGCTGGACCCCCACCCCATCGTGCGGTGTTCCCAGGGGACGGGCCGGGGCGCCGCAGGGACGAGCGGCGGGTGGCAGGGACGAAAAGGAATCGCTCCGGGGGAAACTCCCGCCCGTCGGCGCACGGCCCTGCCTACACTTGCCATCCATGACCGCCCCCGCGCCCGCCTGGATCGAACGCTACCCCCACGACCGCGCCCTGCGGCGGCGTGCCGAGGTCGGTTTCTGGGCCGTGGTGCTGCTGGTGCAGGCAGCCTTCAACACGGTGGTGACCTGGATCGACCTGCGCGGCTCCGGCAGATCCGTGGCGGCGTGGGAGCCACTGCTGTGGGAGCTGTCGAGCGTGGCAGTGGTCGCAGCACTGATCCCGGCCGTGGTGGCCTTCGAGCGGCGCTTTGTGCTGCGCAGGGGCACGCTCCGGCGCCATCTGCCCTGGCATGTACTGGCCAGCGTGGTGTACTGCACCGTGCACCTGGCGGGCATGTGGGCCTTGCGCCATGCGGGCTACGCGGCCCTGGGCGAGCACTACCAGCCGCCCAGCTGGTGGACGCAGTGGGGTTATGAATATTTGAAGGATGTGCGCAGCTACGCGCTTACCGTGGGTGCGCTGGTCAGCTACCGCTTCTTGTTGCTGCGCCTGCAGGGCGAGGCCCGCGTGCTGGATGCCCCCGAACCGCCCGCAGAGCCAGAACCGCCGCTCCACGCGCCGGGTGCGCCCGGGGCAGCCACAGCCACGCAAGCCCCGGCATCAACGCCCGAGGCCCCGGCCGCCCCTCCCCCCCAACGCCCCGAGCGTTTCCTGGTGCGCAAGCTGCGCCGCGAATTCCTGATCGCTGCGGGCGACATCGCCTGGCTGCAGGCCGAGGCCAACTACGTGGGCCTGCATGTAAACGGCCACGACTACCTGCTGCGCTCCACGCTCACCGACTTTCTAACGCAGCTCGACCCCACACGCTTCGTGCGCGTGCACCGCAGCTACGCCGTCAATCTGGACGCCATCGCCGAGATTGAGCCGCTGGACAGCGGCGATGCGCGTCTGGTGATGAAGGATGGGAGCAGCGTGCCTTGTAGCCGGCGGTACCGGGACGGGCTGGTGACGACGGCACGATAGCGCCTGACGCATGCGAGCCGGTGCGCGCGCCTGCGCGGACCCCTCAGGCATTCAACCCGGGTGTCTGCGCAGCCGGCCACTCTGGCGGACACGAGCCCATCTCCGCCTCCACCTTGCGCAGCATGTCGGCCAGCGTCTTGCCGGGCTCCTGGCGGAACTGTTCGTCGAGCACCACCAGGTCCACGATGCGGTCGATGCGAAAGCCCCGGAAATCGCCCCGCAGCTCGCACCAGGCTGAAAGCGTCCAGACCTTGCCCCAATAAAAGCAGCCCAGCGGGCGCAGGCGGCGCAGGCTGGGACGGCCTTGGACGTCGGCGTAGTCGATCTGCACCACATGCCGGCTGTGCACCGCCTCGCGCAGGGCCTGCAGGGTGGCCTGGACGCGCGGGTCCAGCCCCACGGACGGCGCATACAGCGCCTGCGCCTCGGCCGCCACGCGCGCGGCCGGGGGCAGCACCGAAAGGATCTTGCCCAAGGCGCCTTCCACCTCGCGCGCCAGCCCGGCATCGAGCCAGGCCTGGGCCAGCCGTGCAGCGGCCACCAGCGCATTGGCTTCGCCCTGGCTGAACATGAGTGGCGGCAGCTCGAAGCCCGCGCCCAGGCGGTAGCCCACACCGGCTTCGCCCTCAATGGGCACGCCCTGGTGCTGGAGGTCCGCCACATCGCGGTAGATGGTGCGGGCCGAGACTTCAAGCCGCTCGGCCAGGAAGGCGGCGGTGGACAGGCGCCGCCCCCGGATGAGCTGGACGATCTGGAACAGGCGGTCAGCGCGGCGCATGGGATCTCGATTTTTCAGTGATTTCGGGCAATAGCGCTTGAAAAACAAGCGCTGATCGCTACTAATTTGGAAGCATGACGCCAATATGGATGGCCACCCGGTCCGGGCCTTCATAAGCTTCGAAGTCGGTGCCAAAGCGGCGTTGCACCTGCGTATTCTCGGCAAAGTAATGCCAGATGCGAACCCAGGTGTCGATCACCATCTGCGGCATGTCGCCCTGGCCGGTGAAAACCAGGTAGTCGCCTTCCTGGATATCGATGCGGGCGGCGCCGGGCACGGCCTGAGCCAGATCCGGGTCAGCCACGGCCACACCGGCGGTCACATCGAAAGCGCCATGTTCGTTGGACTCGTAGCCGCTGTACACACCGAAGATCCGCCCGTCGTCGCCCCGGCTGGGCAATTTGCGCTCCCAGCTCTGGCTGAAAAATCGGTCCCACAGGCCTCCGAGGCGTGCGATCGCGGGGTTCATCTCTTCGCTGTTGCGCGTGCGCACGGCAATGCCGGCCACGCTGAATGCGGGAATCTGGATGGTTGCGGGGGTGTTTGTCATGGCGGGTCCTCTCTGGTCAGTGAATGGGATCAATCGGCAGATCGATCATGGTGTGCAGCTGCGAGGGACGAATGGTGCGGGTCTGCTACTGACACCTTGATGTCAGTAGCGTGCAGACTCTTCAAGCCGCAGGCGGAAGGCTGCTGACACGGGGCGTCAGCAGCTTCCGCGCGGTCCGGGAGGCCAGGCTGTCAGCCCTGTGGCTCCACGATGGCGGCCGTGGCCCGGCGCACCAGCGGAAGCACCAGCAGCAGCGTGGGGAACGCCACCAGCCAGGACAACGCCCAGGAGCTCATCCAGAGACGGGGCACGTCCATCGACAAGCCCACCACACGCAGGGTGCTGATCAGGGACACGATGAAGGTCATGAGCAGCGACAACAGCAGCGGCGTGACCCAGGCCGCAGAACGCGCAGGGAGCTTGCGCAGGCCGAAAAAGGTCCTGGAGGACGAGGACCCAGAGGTGCGAGGAGACGAAGGTTGGTTCATTGAAGTTCCAGAAAGCAAACCGGTCAAGCAAGGCGCCGCCCCCAGCCCGCGCGCACGACCTGCCGTGCCACTTGCGAACCGGGGACCACCACCCCGGCAGGGCCGGTGTTGGTTGGCGCGTTGATTGACGTAAACGCTTACGGCAACCCATGAACCGGGTCACAACTGGCATTCTAAGCCGCCCGTGCGCTACGCCTTGGGGCGCTGTGCTGCGCCCTGCAGATGGCCTGCAATGTGCGCAGCCACTGCGCCCGCGTGCGTCACGGCCAGGTCGTGGCCACCGCCCGCCAGCACATGCATCTGGCTGTGGCGCAGCAGCCCGGACAAACGCTGCCCCACGGCAGTGGGGCTGATGGCGTCCGCATCCCCCCACAAAAGCAAGCTGGGTGCCTGCACCGAGGGCAGGCGGGCGGACAGGTCCAGGCGCACATCGGCCAACCACTGCGGAAACGCGGGATTGGATTGCAGGAAGCCTGGGCGCCAATCCTCGGGGTGCAGATCGTCGATGGGGACACCGCCCGAAGTCGCCACCAGCACCAGGTGCGTCAGCCACTCGGGCCGCTCCAGTGCGGCCAGCAGAGCCACCACGCCTCCCATCGATTGCGCAATGAGCGCGCAGGGCCGGTCCATGTGCACCGTGGTGGCCGCCACGAGGTCCTGCATATCCCGGGCCCCCGTGGCGGGCAGGTCGGCCGGGGACGCGGCACCAAACCACGGCCAGCCGAGCAACACATGCGCTGCAGGCTGTGGCAGTGCGTCCGCCACAGGCCGCCAGAAGGCGGGGTTGCCCCCCACGCCCGGGAGGAAGATGAGTTTTTCAGGCGCACGCATCATGGTCTTTCCAACGCGCGTGCACACGGCACGACTGTCAACACGCACGTGGGGTGGTCACACCCTGCAGGCCAGCCGCAGCCGGGTCAGTTATGCGCCTTCGGGCGCAGGTGTTGCTGCGGCGGCAGCGCTGGCGGCTGCGGCGGCCGCGGATGCCAGCCGGCGCGCGCGCTCCAGCTGCTGCCCCACCGTGCGGGGCACCATGCCATACATGTCGGCAAAGGCGTCCAGCGTCTGGCCGCTGGCTTCAAAGGCGCGCAGCAGGGCCTCATCCCTGGCGTTGCGCGCCGACCATTCGGCAAAGGCTTCTTCGAGGATGGCGTTGGCGGCGTCATCGCGGCTCAGCACCAGCTCGGTATACGCCTCGCGCGTGAGGCCCGAGGCCTCGAACGCGGCCATCATGCGGTTGCGCAGCTTGGGCAGCAGGTCTTCAGTGGCGCGCGCCTTCTTGCGGCGATAGACCTCCAGCAGCGCATGGTGCACATGCTCGGGGGCCATGTCTTCCACGGGTTGGCCTTGCAGGTCGTGGCGCTTGTCGCCTGCCGCCACGCTTTGCAAATAGCGTGTGGAGCGGGTGTGGATGCCCAGGGCCACCTTGAGCGCCTCGCGCTCGAACAGCTCGGGGTGCGCGGCCAGCAGGTCCTGGAAGATGCCCCGCTTGAGCGGGCGAAACACCGCGCCGAACAGAGGGGGGTACAGCGCGGCCAGTTGCTCCAGCGCAGGGTGAACACGCTGGGGCGCGCGTGGGCCCGCGCCAGGTGCGGCCCCCGCGGGCACTGCGGCGTCTGCCGCGCCCGGGGATGCCTCGCGGCCCTCGGGCTTGCGGCGGTTGCGGCCACCACGGCGCGAGCCGCCTGTGCGTGGCTGGTTCGCCCCGGCTTCGGTTGACGCGATGGGCGCAGTGGCTGCCACGGCAGCGGCGGCCTCGGCCGCAACAGGCGCTGCCAGCGGTGCGGCAGGGGCTGTGTGGGGTTGTTCTTGTGCGGACACGGAGTCGGTCATGGCGTTGCAGTTCGGGGCAAAAATGGGGGCGACAAAACCCTCGATCATGCCAGCGTTGCGGCTACAGGCACCAAACTGCCTTTGTTGCGGCCCCATTTGCCAGCCAGCAGCCCATCACCGCATGAAAGCTCAGCCCGCGCGCATCGCCTCGTCCAGCACCTCCACCCAGTGCCGCACCGGCGTGCCTGTGCCACTTTGCAGGTGGGTGATGCAGCCGATGTTGGCCGACAGGATCATGTCGGGCGGCTGATCGCCAAAAGCCTCGCCGAGCACACCGAGCTTGCGGTCGCGCAGCTGGTACGACAGGTCGGGGTTGAGCACCGAATACGTGCCTGCCGAGCCGCAGCACAGGTGGGCATCGTTGCGCGCCGTGCGCAGCTTGAAACCCAGCTGATTGAGGTGCGCCTCTACACCGCCGCGCAGCTTCTGGCCGTGCTGCAGCGTGCAGGGAGGGTGGTAGGCAAACAGCGTGTCGGGCCGCTGCACGCGCCCGGCAAGCTTGTCGGCCAGCTCGGGCAGCAGGGCGGGCAGCAGCTCCGAGAGGTCGCTCGTGAGGGCGCTGATGCGCTCGGCCTTGGCCGCGTACAACGGGTCGTCCTTCAGGATGTGGCCGTATTCCTTGACGGTGACACCGCAGCCTGAAGCGTTCATGACGATGGCCTCCGCCACGCCCCGCCCCTGCTCCACCAGCGGCCACCAGGCGTCGATGTTGACGCGCATCTCGGCCTTGCCGCCCTCCTGGTCGTTGAGGTGGAACTTGACGGCGCCACAACACCCGGCCTTGGGCGCGATCACGGTCTGGATGCCCACGGCGTCGAGCACACGCGCGGTGGCGGTGTTGATGTTGGGCATCATGGCCGGTTGCACGCAGCCGGCCAGCAAAAGCACCTTGCGCGCGTGTTCGCGCGTGGGCCAGGCCCCGGCATTTTGGGGCGCAGGCACCTTGGCCTTGAGGGATGCAGGCAGCAGGCCGCGCACCAGTTGCCCGGCCTTCATGGCGGGGGCAAACAGGGGCGATGGCAGGCCCTCCTTCAGCGCCCAGCGCAGGGCTTTTTCGCCCACGGAGCGGGGCACTTTTTCATCGACGATCTTGCGGCCGATGTCGACCAGGTGGCCGTATTGCACGCCGCTGGGGCAGGTACTTTCGCAGTTGCGGCAGGTCAGGCACCGGTCCAGGTGCATCTGGGTCTTGCGCGTGGGGGTCTCGCCTTCGAGCACCTGCTTGATGAGGTAGATGCGGCCGCGCGGTCCGTCCAGTTCGTCGCCCAGCAGCTGGTAGGTGGGGCAGGTGGCGGTGCAAAAGCCACAGTGCACACATTTGCGCAGGATGGATTCGGCCTCCAGGCCATCGGCCCGGGCGCGGTATTCAGGGGAAAGCTGGGTTTGCATGGTGCATGCCTGGGCGAAGAAACAGAAAATTTCAGGACGGATTCAGCGCGTGGCCGGTGGGTCAGCAGGTGGGCCCAGGGGTGGGTCGAGCGGAACATTGAGCGCGAGCGACTTTCGCAACGGGTGGCGCAGCCGGGCACGGTCGGCCCACAGCGGGGGCAGCGACAGCGCCAGCAGCACCAGCGCCAGGGGCACCACAAACACAAAACCCACATGCTTGAAGCCCGCCGCGCCCGCAATGCCGCCCACCAGGAACATGCCCACCAGCCCAGCAAACAGCCGCAGCCGGGCCTGGTTGGCGCGCACCTGGGATTCGGGCGCCGTGCCGGTGCGGTTCCAGTACAGCATCTTGCCCATCTCGATGCCCAGGTCGGTTACCACCCCCGTCATGTGGGTGGTGCGGATCTGCGACGAGGACATCTTGGTCACCGTCGCGTTCTGCAGGCCCATGATGAAGGACAGCAGCAGCACCGTCATCGGCACGGCAAACGGCGTGGGCCAGCTGAGCGTGATGGCGCCCACCAGACCGAACAGCAGCATGAGCACGGACTCCAGCACCAGCGGCAGCGCGAAGGTGCTGCGCAGCCTGCGCTGGCGCGCCCAGTTGATCATGATGGCGGTGGTGCCCGCGCCCGACATGAAGGCCCACAGCGCGCCGATGGCACCCAGCACGATTTTCATCTGGCCCAGCACCAGGTTGTCCGCCAGCGACGACAAAAAGCCGGTCATGTGCGAGGTGTACAGGTGCACCACCAGAAAACCTCCGGCGTTGACCGCCCCGGCATTGAAGGCGAGCAACAGGCCCAGCACCCGGTTGCTGGCGACCGTGCGGTGGTGTCCTGTGAGGTGGCGAAGGCGTCGCATGGCGGAGGACGCAGTGATGGCGCGCCTACCAGGCCCGCGCCATGCGGCCGGGGTTGAAGATGCCGGCCGGGTCAAAGCTGTGCTTGAGCCGGGCGTGAATGTGCTCCAGCGCCTTGGATTGAAGGTCAAATGTGCCCCTGGCGCTTGATCCACCTGCGCCAGCAGCTACAAAAACAGAAGCATTTCCACCCACAGCCCGGGCAGCTTCGCGCAGGGCGTCGCCTGCAGCTTCGGGGGCTTGCACCCAGCGCAGCGCGCCATGCCACTCCACCAGCGGCTGCGCGCCGCCTGGCAAGCTCAGCACCGGGGCCGTGGCGGGCACCGACAGGCGCCACAGGGCATGGCCGGGCCGCGCAGCGCGGGCCGCGAACCAGGGCAGGGTCTGCTCGCGGCAGGCAGTCCAGTCGGCAGCGACCGTGGCGTTGTCCATGCGCGTGCCCCCCATGGTCTTGCACGCGGCCTCCACCGCCGCCACCGCGCCACGCAGGCGCACATAGAGGGTGCCCACGCCCCCATCTTGCACCCAACAGCTGGCGTTGAGCGGCAGCGGCTGGCCGCCCCAGGCGTGCAGCTTGCGCAGGGCATCGGCCTGGTTGATGCCATCAAACCGCAGCGTGGCCTCGCCGGGCGCTACGGGCAGCACCTTGAGGCTGACCTCGGTCAGCAGGCCCAGCGTGCCCCAGGCGCCCGCCATGAGGCGCGAGACGTCATACCCCGCCACGTTCTTCATGACCTGGCCCCCAAAGGTCAGCAGCTCGGCTTTGCCATTGAGCAAGGTCACGCCCAGCAGGTAGTCGCGCACCGCGCCGACACTGGCACGTGCCGGGCCCGACAGGCCAGCAGCCACCATGCCGCCCACGGTGGCAGCGTCTGAAGGGGTTTTTGCGAGGTGCGGGGGCTCAAAGGGCAGGCACTGGCCTTGTTCGGCCAGTGCGGCCTCCAGCTCGGCCAGCGGGGTGCCCGCCCGCACGGTGACGACCAGCTCGCTGGGCTCGTAGCTCACGATGCCGCGCAGCACACGGGTGTCGAGCACTTCGCCGTGCAGCGCCAGGCCATGGAAGTCCTTGGTGCCCCCGCCGCGGATGCGCAAAGGGGTCTGGTCGGCGGCGGCGGTGCGCACACGTTCTGCGATCTGGGCAAGGGCGAAGTCCATGCCTTGCATCGTAGCGGCAGCCATGTCCGGCGCCACACAAGGAGCGCGTGAATTTTTTGAACAGCGCCTGTGCAAATGACTGGGGGGCTGCCGGGAGACGGGTCTGGGGATAGGTGTTCTGGCATACATGCCAAAACAGGCAGCGAGCCCCCCATCGGTACGAAAAAAACCCGCCGTTGCCGGCGGGCTCAACAACCAAAGGAGTGACTCGCTTGTTCTTGTTGCGACGCTGCGGTGCCACCAGACACCGCAGCGCGTGGGGCGCAGGCGGATCAGCGGTTGTACGCTGTTTCGCCGTGCGAAGTGATGTCCAGGCCTTCGCGCTCGTCTTCTTCCGTGACACGCAGGCCGATCGTCAGGTCAACGATCTTGTACGCCACGAAGGAGACCACACCCGACCACACGATGGTCAGCAACACGGCCTTGGTCTGCGTCCAGACTTGCGCGGCGATGGAATAGTCGGCAGAGGTCACCATGGTGGCGGTCACCCAGTCGGCCACGTAGCCAGGGCCACCCAGGCCAGGGGCGTTGAACACGCCGGTCAGCAGGGCACCCACGATACCGCCAATGCCATGCACGCCGAACACGTCGAGCGAGTCATCCGCACCCAGCAGCTTCTTGAGGCCGTTCACACCCCACAGGCAGGCAAAGCCGCCCACGAGGCCGATCACCAGCGCACCGCCGATGCCAACGTTGCCGGCAGCAGGCGTGATGGCCACGAGGCCGGCCACGGCACCCGACGCTGCACCCAGCATCGAAGCCTTGCCGCGCATCAGCGCTTCACCGATAGACCATGCCAGCACGGCCGCAGCCGTGGCCACCAGCGTGTTGATGAAGGCCAGGGCGGCGAAGCCGTTGGCTTCCAGCGCAGAGCCGGCGTTGAAACCGAACCAGCCCACCCACAGCAGCGAGGCACCGACCATGGTCAGCGTCAGACTGTGAGGCGCCATGGCTTCCTTGCCGTAGCCGATGCGCTTGCCCACCATGAACGCGCCCACCAGGCCCGCCACAGCGGCGTTGATGTGCACCACGGTACCGCCAGCGAAGTCCAGAGCACCCCACTGCCAGATCTGGCCGGCCTTGCCGGTCATGGCGTCGGCCACTTCCTTGGAGGCGTAGGCGTCAGGACCCATCCAGAACCACACCATGTGGGCGATCGGCAGGTAGCTGAAAGTGAACCACAGCACCATGAACATCATGACGGCGCTGAACTTGATGCGCTCTGCGAACGCACCGACGATCAGGGCACAGGTGATGCCGGCGAAGGTTGCCTGGAAGGCGGCGAACACCACTTCAGGAATCACGACACCCTTGCTGAACGTGGCTGCATTGGCGAAGGTGCCGGCAGCGTTGTCCCAGATGCCTTTCATGAACAGCCTGTCAAAGCCACCGATGAAGGCGCCGCCTTCGGTGAAGGCCAGGCTGTAGCCGTAGATGAACCACAGCACCACGATCAGCGAGAACGTGACCATGACCTGCATCAGCACGGACAACATGTTCTTGCTGCGCACCAGGCCGCCGTAGAACAGCGCCAGGCCGGGCAGGACCATCAGGATCACGAGGATGGTGGAGGTCATCATCCAGGCGGTGTCACCCTTGTTGGGCACGGGCGCAGGCGCCTCGGCAGCGGCCGGAGCGGCAGCCGCTGCCGCAACGGGCGCCGGGGCAGCTGCCGCAGCAGGGGCTTCAGCGGCCGGAGCGGCTGCAGCAGCGGGCGCGGCGGCAGCCGGCTCGGAGGCGGCGGGCGCCTGTGCCAGGGACAGGTTGCCCATGGTCAGCAGACCCAACCCCAGAATGAAAGAAGCAAGCAGTTTTTTCATGGCGTTTCTCTTCTTGGATGTAGTACGGCCGCGCCCTTACAGCGCTTCCTTGCCGGTTTCGCCAGTGCGGATGCGCACCACCTGCTCCAGGTGGGTCACGAAGATCTTGCCGTCGCCGATCTTGCCGGTGCGGGCAGCGCTTTCGATGGACTCGATCACGCGGTCCACGAGGTCATCCGCCACGGCGGCCTCGATCTTGACCTTGGGCAGGAAGTCGACCACGTATTCCGCGCCGCGATACAGCTCGGTGTGGCCTTTTTGGCGACCGAAGCCCTTGACTTCAGTGACCGTGATGCCTTGCACGCCGATGTCCGACAGTGCTTCACGCACCTCGTCCAGCTTGAAGGGCTTGATGATGGCTGTCACCATTTTCATTTTGGTTCCTCCGACAATGGACGCACCGTGCGCCCATTGAGACTTGCTTACAGGGTTTTGGTGAGCGTGACGATCACGCGCGACTTGTTGACATGGCCGAAGAAGGCCTTCTTGTTGGCGCCCACCACGGCAGCGCCCAGCGACAGGCCGCTGCCGAAGTCATAGGCACCGCCCACGCTGTAGTCCATGTAGTTCGGCACGCCCAGGTCCTTGATGTCACTGGCAAAACGTGTGAAGCCCACCGAGGCCTTCACAGTGACGCTGGGAGCCACTTCTTGAGCGAAGGCGAAGTTCAGGTAGCCGGTGTTGCGGCCCTTGAGGCCCGAGCCGGACTTGGCGCCAGCCCAGCCGAAGTAGTCGTTAGAGATGGTGTGCGAATACTTGGCAGTGAAGGGGCCCATGGTGGCCGCACCGTACAGCTCGGTGGTGTTGCCATTGGCGTTGCCAGGGTAGATGTAGGTCAGCGCGCCCAGGTCGAGGTCTGCGCCACCGGCCTTGAACTTGTAGCCACCGTACAGGTCGGATTCGATGGAGTTGTTGGCCAGCCAGTCCACGCTGGAGTTCCAGTTGCCCACGTACCAGCCGGAGTCACCGAAGGCGTAGTCAAAACCACCCTGGATGGCGGGCTTGACGGCTTTGGACTTGGAAACGTCCTGGTCCTGGCCACGGAACTTGTAGTTGGTGGTCAGGCTGACGTTGCCAGTGAGCTGGGCATTGGCCAGCAGGGGAAGGGTTGCAACTAGGGCAACGCCCAGGGTCTTGATGATGGCGCGGGTCATGTTTCCTCCGGTTGGACAAAGTAGGGACGAGCGCTTTAAGCACGGACCGTGCCACACGCCGGTGCATCCACCCCATCGCCGTTGCGTTGCGTTACACCGATCCCCAAGTACAGTGGCGGTGTGCGCGCAGACGATGCTGCACCTTGTTGGTGCGCGATGCAACCCGGCCGCGCAAAAAAACCATAAAACGCACCCATCTGGGGAGAAACCGCTTCATGAGTCTTGCTTTGGTGCAAAGCCGCGCCCTTCTGGGGCTGCAGGCACCTTCTGTCACCGTCGAAGTGCATCTGGCCAACGGTTTGCCCAGTTTCACCCTGGTGGGACTGGCCGAGGTGGAGGTCAAGGAAGCCCGCGAACGGGTGCGCTCGGCATTGCAGAACGCGGGACTGGAGTTCCCCCACAACAAGCGCATCACGGTGAACCTGGCACCCGCCGATTTGCCCAAGGATTCAGGCCGTTTCGACCTGCCGATTGCGCTGGGCATCCTCGCCGCCAGCGGGCAGGTGGACGGCAGCCGCCTGGCGGGCTATGAGTTTGCGGGTGAGCTGTCGCTGTCGGGGGAGCTGCGCCCGGTGCGCGGCGCCCTGGCCACCAGCCTGGCGCTGCAGACGCAGCAGATCGACGCGCAGCTGGTGCTGCCCCCTGGCAGCGCCGAAGAGGCCGCCCTGGTGCCCGATGCACAGGTGGTGCGCGCACGCCACCTGCTGGATGTGGTGCGGGCCTTCCTGCCGCCCGGCAGCACGGCCGTGGGCGATGCGGCCGTGGACAACGACGGTTGGACGCGGCTGCAGCCCACGCCCCTGACCGCCACCACCACCGGCGCCGACATGGCCGATGTCAAAGGCCAGGCCACGGCCAAGCGCGCGCTGGAGATCGCGGCCGCCGGGGGCCACAGTGCCCTGATGGCAGGCCCGCCCGGTTCGGGCAAGTCGATGCTGGCACTGCGTTTTGCCGGACTGCTGCCCGCCATGACGGTGCAGGAAGCCCTGGAGAGCGCCGCGATTGCGAGCCTGGCCGGGCGCTTTCGGCCCGAACTCTGGGGCCACAGGCCCACGGGGTCGCCCCACCACACAGCCAGCGCCGTGGCGCTGGTGGGCGGGGGCTCGCCCCCACGCCCTGGCGAAATCTCGCTCGCGCACCATGGGGTGCTCTTCCTCGACGAGCTGCCTGAATTCCCCCGCGCCGCGCTAGAGGCGTTGCGCGAGCCGCTGGAGACAGGCCACATCACGATCTCGCGTGCAGCGCAGCGTGCGGAGTTTCCAGCGCGTTTTCAGATGATCGCGGCCATGAACCCCTGCCCCTGCGGATTCCTGGGCTCCACGCAGCGCGCGTGCCGCTGCACGCCGGACCAGGTGAACCGTTACCAGGCCAAGCTCAGCGGTCCGCTGCTGGACCGCATTGACCTGCATGTCGAAGTGCCCGCCCTGCCCGCCGAACAACTGGTGCAGGCGCCCGCCGGTGAAACCACGGCCGCAATCCGCCAGCGTGTGGAACAGGCGCGCGGCCGCGCGCTGGCCCGCCAGGGCAAGACCAACCAGGCACTGCAGGGCCAGGAGATCGACACCCACCTGCATCTGCAAGATGCCGCCGCCAAGTTCCTCAACACCGCCGCCGCGCGCCTGGGCTGGTCGGCACGCAGCACACACCGTGCGCTGAAGGTGGCGCGCACCATTGCCGACCTGGCCGGCGCACCCACCACCGAGGTGGGCCATGTGGCCGAGGCAGTGCAATACCGCCGCGTGCTGCGCAGCCCCGCCTGAAGCGCAATGGGCTCCGCAGGTGCGCCGTGTGTGGCAAGGGCCGCACACTGAATACTATTATTTTTATAGCAACAAACAGCCATCAAATAAGCGCTAACGGCTGATTTGAATCAAATTTTTCGCGAACTGCTGCCAACCCGCGCCCACCCCCGCCACAATCGCCCCATGTCCAGCGTTCGCCCCACCAAAAAGACCACGGCCTCCATGGCCCCAACCACCCCAGCCCCTGCCTCCGAGTCCGTGGACACCGGCTTTCTGCGCACGCTGGTGGGCTACAACGCGCGGCGCGCGTCGCTCGCGGTGATCGAAGTGTTCATGGAACGCATGGCGGTGTACCGCCTGAAGGTGGTGGATTTTTCGGTGCTGTCGCTGGTCTCGCACAACCCCGGCATCACCTCGCGCCAGCTGTGCGCCACGCTCAACGTATTGCCACCCAATCTGGTGGGCCTGATTGCGGCGCTGGAGCGGCGCGGGCTGATCGAGCGTCGCCCACACCCCAGCGACGGCCGCGCCATGGGCCTGCACCTGACGCCTGCCGGTGTGGAGTTGACCGCACAGGCCGAGCAGACGGCTGCGCAGCTGGAGGTGGACGCCACGGCCAACCTTACGAGCGCCGAGCGCAAGACGCTGATCCGCCTGTTGCAAAAGGTCTACACGCAGAGCGCGTCGTAGCGCTCGGGCTGCGGCTCACTGCAGCCACCAGCGGCAAAGAGCCAGCGCGCCCCTCGGGTTCGCTGGCTTTTTTCTGAGCTGGAGCTTGCTTGCGTTACACGGCCAACCGGGGCCAGCGGCTACCGGCAGCCCTTCAAGCCTTCGCCGCCATAGCCTGCGCCAGCCCGCCCCACTGCGCGCGGAACAGGCCAGCGTCCATGGTCTTCACGTTGCGCATGATGGGCTTGAAGCCCATATGCGCCAGCACGTCGCGTTCCAGGTCGATGCCGGGCGCGATCTCGGTCAGCTCCAGGCCCTCGGTGGTCAGGTGGAACACGGCGCGCTCGGTGACGAACAGCACGTTCTGCTCGCGCTGCGCGGCGTCCAGCCCGTTGAAGGTGATCTGCTCCACCTTCTCGATGAACTTGCGCGAGCGGCCTTCCTTGACGATCGTGAGCTTCCCATCAGCCACTTGCACTTCCAATCCGCCCGCGGTGAAGGTGCCGCAGAACACCAGGTGCTTGGTGGACCGCGTGATGTTCACGAAGCCGCCGCAGCCCACGGGCCGGCCGTTGAACTTGCTCACGTTCACGTTGCCGTGGTTGTCGGCCTGCGCCAGGCCCAGGAAGCTCGCGTCCAGCCCGCCGCCGTCGTAGAAGTCGAACTGCAGCGACTGCTCGATGATCGCGTCGGCGTTGTAGGCCGTGCCAAAGTCGCCCAGCTGCGCCGGGATGCCGCCGGTGATGCCGCTTTCCACGCTCAGCGTGAACTGGTCGGACACGCCCTCTTCCGCCGCCACCGACGGCACGCCCGCCGGGATACCGATACCGAGGTTGGTGATGGCGCCGGGCGTGAGCTCCAGCGCCGTGCGGCGCGCGATCACCTTGCGCTCGTCCAGCGGCATGGGCGCCAGCGAGTTGAGCGGCACGCGCACATCGCCGCACAGCGCGGGGTTGAACTGGGTGGTGATGGTCTGCATGTGGTTCTCGGGCTGGCTGACCACCACGTAGTCCACCGACACGCCCGGCACCTTGACCGACTTGGGGTGCAGGCTGCCGGCCTTGACGATGCGCTCCACCTGCGCGATCACGATGCCGCCGCTAGCCTTGGCTGCGTGGGCGATGTTGATCTGCTCGAGCAGCACGCCTTCCTTGTCCAGCGTGATGTTGCCGTTCTCGTCGGCCAGCGTGCCGCGGATGATGGCGACATCGACCTTGGGCGCGGGGTAGAACAACCACTCCTCGCCGTTGAACTCGACGAGCTTGACCAGGTCTTCGGTGGACTTGCTGTTGAGCTTGCCGCCTTCGATGCGCGGGTCCACGAACGTGCCCAGGCCCACCTTGGTCAGCAGCCCGGGGCTGCGGCTGGCGATGTGGCGCGTGAGGTGCGACAGACTGCCTTGCGGGAAGTTATAGGCCTCGACCTCGCCGTCGAAGACCATCTTCATCATCTCGGCGCCGGTCTGGCCGAAATGGCCCGCGACCGTGCGCTTGATCATGCCCGGGTGGGCAAAGTGGACCATGCCCGCGTCCTTGCTGTTGCCGATGGCGCCGCAGGCCCAGGTGGTCACGTTCTTCGGGTGGCCGGTATCGAGGAAGTTCTTTTCCACGCCCTTGAGCACTTCTTCGGGCAGGCTGGAGACGGCCAGGCCGCCCAGGAAGATGGTGGCGTTGTCGGGGATCAGGGCCCCGGCCTGGGCGGCAGTGATGATTTTCATGGTGACCTTCAATTGAACACTATTACTTCGATAGCTGCTCGCGCTTATCCCATAAGCGCTTGAGCCCTGTTTCTCTCAAACTTCAAGCATCCGGGTTCTCGATGAGCAAGGCAATGCCTTGCCCGCCGCCCACGCACGCGCCGGAGATACCGTAGCGCAGCCCGCGGCGGCGCAGCTCGCGCGCCAGCGTCACCGTCAAGCGCACGCCGGTGGCGGCCAGCGGGTGGCCCAGGGCGATGGCGCCCCCGTTCACGTTGAGCTTGTTCAGATCCAGGCCCAGTTCGCGGCCCACGGCCAAGGTCTGCGCGCCTTGCGCTTCGTTGATTTCAAAAAGGCCAATGTCCGCGAGCGTGAGCCCCGTGCGCGCCAACAGCGCACGGATGGCCGGCGCCGGGCCGATGCCCATGTACTCCGGCGCCACGCCCGCGGCCGCGGCACCGCGCAGGCGCGCCAGGGGCTTGAGGCCGCGCCGCTGCACATAGGCGTCGCTCGCCACGATAGCGCCCGCGGCGCCATCGACCAGGGCCGAGCTGTTGCCCGCCGTCTGCACGCCGCCGGGGTACACCGTGCGCAGGCCCGCCAGCGTCTCGACGGGCGAGGGGCGCGGGTGCGTGTCGCGGTCCAGCTGCGCCACCTTGCGCGGCAAGGTGATGCCGCGCGTGGCATAGCCTGCCAGCTCGAACTTCTCGCTAATGACCGGCACGATTTCGCCCGCCAGAAAACCGTCTGCCTGCGCCTTGAGCGCGCGGTCGAACGACTGCGAGGCGAAGGCGTCCACCTCCTCGCGCGTGATGCCGTATTGCTTGGCCAGGTTCTCGGCGGTCTCGATCATCGTGACCGGGCCGGCGGTGTCGATCAGCGCTTCGACCAGGAAGTCCTTGAACTCCACCGGCGCGCCCAGCTTGAAGCCGGTGCGGTGCGTGTAGGCGGCAATGGGGTTGCGCGTCATGGACTCGGTGCCCACCACCAGCGCCACGTCGGCATAGCCCAGGGCAATCTGGTCCGCCGCCTGGCGGAACAGCTCAAAGCCTGTGCCGCAGATTCGCGATACCAAAATGGCCGGCACGCTCTGCGGCACGCCGGCATACAGGCCGATGTGGCGCGGCAGCACGAAGGCGTCGAAGTCGGCCTGCGCCATCGACCCGGTGATGACCGAGTTCACATCGGCAGCGGGAACACCGCTGCGCTCCAGCACGGCGCGCGCCACCTTGATGCCCATGTCGGTGGGCGACACATGGCCCAGCGGCCCGCAGTAGTCGACCATGGGCGTGCGCACGCCGTCGACCAGCCAGGCGTTCAGCGGGGCAGAAAAGGAATGTTCGGTGCTTGTTGTCATGGTCAGACCTTGGTGGTTGTACTGGTTCTGCTGTCGGTCACGCGCAGCACGGTGGCGTAGCCCGTGTCGCCCGCCGCGCAGCCGGTGAACAGGCCCACGCCGCCGCCGCGCAGCACCAGCTCTTCAATCAGTTCGATGATGGCGCGCATGCCGGTCGGCGCCTGCGGGTGGCCCCAGATGATCGAGCTGCCGTAGTTGTTCATGCGCTCCCACGCAAAGCCGGTGTCGCGCGCCAGGGCGATGTCGTTCACAGCAAACGGGTTGTGCGTCTTGATGGCGTGCACGTCGGCGATGGACAGGCCCGCGTGCTTCAAAGCGTTGAAGGCGGCCGGCGACGGCGCCATGGGCATGAAGCCGGCTTCGACCCGCGACATGCCGAAGCCCAGGATCTCGACCTCGATGCCAGGGTCGATGGACGCGGCCCGTGCGCGGTCACGCGTGGTGACGATGGCGCCCGCATTGCCGTCGGCCGGGTGCGTCTGGCCGCCGAAGGTCACGGTGCCGCCTTCTTTCACCGGCTTGAGCTTGGCCAGGCCTTCTGCGGTGGTGGGGAAGATGCCTTCGTCGGCGCTGAGCGTGCCGGTCTGCTTGCGGAACTTGGAGTCAGTGATCGGCACATCGGCCATGTAGCGCTTTTGAAAGGCGCGGTCGTCGGCCAGCGCCGCCTGGTACTGCGTGTAGCGGTGCAGCTTGAGCGCGTGCTGCTCTTCGGTGCTGATGCCATAGCGCGCGGCCACGTTCTCGCCGGTCTGCAGCATGGGGTTCTTGGCGTACGGGTCGTGGCCCATGTTGTCGGGCACCCAGTGCTCGGTGATGCCATAGCCGCCGGTGCCGCTGGAGTCGGGGTAGTACACCACCGGGCCGTTGGACTGGCGGTCGGCCATCACCAGCAGGGCGCTGGTAGCGGTGCCGCAGGCCACCTCTTGCGCGGCCATCTGCAGCGCGCGCACACTGGTGGCGCAGGCCTGCTGCACCGTGGGGCCCGCCACGCGGTCGATACCCATGAGGCCCGTGACCCACGGCAGGCCGTAGAAGCTGCCCTTTTGCGGATTGGTGATGCCAAGGATTGCCAGGTCCACCGCCGCCAGGTCGTACCCGCGCGCAGCCAGCGCCTGCTTGCCCACGGTGGCTGCCAGCGGCAGGGCATTGAGGTTGGCCAGCGAGCCCTGCCACTTGGCAAACGGGGACGACCAGTAGATACCGTAGGGAATGAAGGCGTTCATGGCGGGTCCTTGCGATGAGTCGGTGTCATTTTAGTTATTTATCATAACCATATGACAGCCCCGGAAAGCTAGGGAAACCACCTAGCAAAGAGCACCATTGCGGGCTTGTTTTAGTTATTTTTGATAACCATAATTTCCCTAACTCATACACACCACCATGACCAAGCATTCCGACATCTCCCTTGAAATCCGTGGCGAACACGAGGAAATCGCGGTCATCCGCCTCACCCGCCCCGCCAAGCGCAATGCCTTGAACGACGGCCTGATCCTGGCGCTGCGGGACCTGATGGAGACGCTGCCCGCCTCCGTGGGCGCGGCGGTGATCGATGGCGAAGGCGACCACTTCTGCTCCGGCCTGGACCTGTCCGAGCTCAAGGAGCGCGATGCCGGCCAGGGCCTGCACCACTCGCGCATGTGGCACGCGGCGCTGGACCGCGTGCAGTTCGGCCCCGTGCCCGTGGTGGCGGCGCTGCACGGCGCGGTGGTGGGCGGCGGCCTGGAGCTGGCCAGCGCCTGCCACATCCGCGTGGCCGACGAGTCCACCTTCTACGCGCTGCCCGAAGGCTCGCGCGGCATCTTCGTGGGCGGCGGCGGCGCGGTGCGCATCCCGCGCCTGATCGGCACGGCGCGCATGACCGACATGATGATGACCGGCCGCGTCTACAACGCAGTGGACGGCGAGCGCGTGGGCTTTGCGCAGTACCTCGTGCCCAACGGCACCGCATTCGACAAGGCCTTCGAGCTGGCCCAGCGCATTGCGCAGAACGCGCCGCTGACCAACTACGCGCTGATGCACGCGCTGCCGCGCATCGCCGAGCAGCCGTCGGACCAGGGCCTGATGACCGAAGCCATGATGGCCGCCATCGCCCAGAGCGCCCCCGAAGCCAAGGCGCGTGTGCGGGCTTTCCTCGACGGCAAGGCCGCCAAGGTCAAGAAGGACTGAGAAAGCGGTATCGCGCCCGCGAAAAGCCTCGAAAGCACCTATGACGGCAACCAACCCCTCCCCCCGCTACCGGCCGCTGCGCTTTGGCGTGACCGAAGTCAGCACCCGCCAGGCCGACGACGGCGTGGTCTACGTGCGGGCCACGCAAGACCTGGAGGCCTACCCGCTGCGCCTGACCGACCGGCTGGCGCATTGGGCCCAGACCGTGCCCGACCGGACCTGGATGGCCCAGCGCGTGAAGAACGCCGACGGCAGCCTGGGCGAGTGGCGCCACATCACCTACGGCCAGGCGTGGCAGGCCGCGCGCAGCATTGCCCAGGCCCTGCTCGACATGCACCTGAGCGCCGAGCGCCCCGTGGCCATCCTGAGCGAGAACGACCTGGACCACGCGCTGCTGTCGCTGGGCTGCCTGGTGGCCGGCGTGCCGCAGTGCACCGTCTCCACCGCGTACTCCACCATCAGCCAGGACTTCGACAAGCTGCGCCATGTGCTGGACACGCTGACCCCCGGCCTGGTGTTCGCGAGCGACGCCACGCGCTTTGCGCGCGCCATCGAGGCCACCGTGGCCGACGACGTGAAGGTGGTGCTGGGCACCGGCAGCATCCCGGGCCGCAGCACCGTGGCCTTCAGCGACCTGCTGGCCACCCCTGCCACGCCGGCCGTGGATGCGGCGCACAGCGCCATCACGGCCGACAGCATCGCGAAGTTCATGTTCACCTCGGGCTCCACCAAGCTGCCCAAGGCCGTGATCGTGACGCACGGCATGTGGGCCGCCAACCTGCAGCAGATGAACCAGTCGATGCCGGTGCTGGCCGAAGAGCCCCTGGTGCTGGTGGACTGGCTGCCTTGGAACCACACCTTCGGCGGCAACCACAACTTCGGCATCGTCATCTACAACGGCGGCACGCTGTACCTGGACGAAGGCAAGCCCACGCCCAAGGGCATGGCCGAGACCATCCGCAACCTGCGCGAGATCGCGCCCACGGTGTACTTCAACGTGCCCACGGGTTTCGAGGTGATCGCACAGACCATGAAGACAGACGCGCAGCTGCGCAAGAACCTGCTCAGCCGCGTGAAGATGTTTTTCTTTGCCGCAGCCGCGCTCTCGCAGCCCATCTGGGACTCTCTGTTCGAGAGCGCCGAGCGCGAGGTGGGCGAGCGCATCGTGATGAACACGGGCCTGGGCATGACCGAAGGCTGCCCGTTCTGCGTGGCGGTGAACAGCCCCGACGTGCAGGCCGGCGACATCGGCGTGCCCACGCCGGGGCTCGAGCTCAAGCTCGTGCCCGTGGACGGCAAGGTCGAGGTGCGCTACCGCGGCCCCAACATCACGCCCGGCTACTGGCGCAATGCCGAAGCCACGCGCGACGCCTTCGATGAAGAGGGCTTCTACTGCTCGGGCGACGCGGTGAAGTGGATCGACGAGAACGACCTGAACAAGGGCCTGAAGTTCGACGGCCGCATTGCCGAGGACTTCAAGCTCAGTACCGGCACCTTCGTGAGCGTGGGCCCCATGCGCGCGAAGATCATCGCGGCCTGCGCACCCTATGTGCAGGACGCCGTGATCACCGGCATCAACCTCAAGGAGATCGGCGCGCTGCTGGTGCCCACGCCGGCCATCCGCTTGCTCAGCGGGCTGCCCGACAGCGCCAGCCAGCAAGAAGTGCTGGAGAGCGCGCCCGTGCAGCAGCACTTCCAGCAGGTCTTCAACCAGCTGGCGGCCCACTCCACCGGCAGTGCCACGCGCGTGGCCCGCGCGCACCTGATGGCCGAGCCGCCATCGCTCGACAAGGGCGAGATCACCGACAAGGGCTCCATCAACCAGCGCGCGGTGCTGCAACACCGCGCTGCGCTGGTCGACGCGCTGCACGGCGGCGCCCTGCCTTTCACGATCGTTCCCCAACACTGACTCCTCCAAGGAAACCACCATGCACATCCAGGGACAAGCCGCCATCGTGACCGGCGGCGCATCGGGCCTCGGTGAAGCCACCGCCCGCGAACTCGCGCGGCTGGGCGCCAAGGTCGCCGTGCTTGACCGCAATGCCGAGCTGGCCGAGAAGGTCGCCGCCGAGATCAACGGCATTGCCTGCGCCTGCGACATCACCGACCCCGCCAGCGTCACCGCTGCGCTGGAGAAAGCCGCTGCGGCCCACGGCCCCGCGCGCATCCTCATGAACGTGGCCGGCATCGGCAGCGCCAAGCGCATCGTGCAGCGCGATGGGAGCGCCGCGCCGCTGGAGGACTTCACGCGGGTGGTCACCATCAACCTGATCGGCAGCTACAACGTGAGCCGCCTGTTCGCCGCCGCCTGCGCCAAGCTCGACGCCCTGCCCAATGGCGAGCGCGGCGTGATGATGTTCACCGCCTCGGCCGCTGCCTTCGACGGCCAGGTGGGCCAGCAGGCCTACAGCGCCTCCAAGGGCGGCCTGGTGGGCATGACGCTGCCCATGGCGCGCGACCTGGCGCAGCACGGCATCCGCGTGTGCACCGTGGCGCCCGGCCTGTTCGCCACGCCGCTGATGAAGGAACTGCCCGAGGCCGTGCAGCAGTCGCTGGCCGCGAGCATTCCCTTCCCCCCGCGCCTGGGCAAGCCCGAGGAATTTGCCGAGCTGGCCTGCCACATCGTCACCAATGGGCACCTCAACGGCGAAGTCATTCGCCTGGATGGCGCCCTGCGCATGGCACCGAGGTAACCGATGCACCCCCTGAGTCGCTTCGCGCCTTCCCCCTCTCCTGCGGGAGGGGGACGCAGCCAGCGCGGCGGGGCGGCCCTTGCGCGGCTGCCGCGCGTCTGCGCAGCGCCAGTTTCTACGCGCTGTGGGCCATTCACAGCGCCGACATAACGAGAGGGCTCCCCATGCCCCATGCACTTTCTGATTTTCACCAGCCACACTAGGAGACAACACCATGACCATTACCCGCCGTCAACTCGTCCAGGCCTTCGGCGCCAGCGCCGCGCTGGGCGCATTGCACCCGTTCGCTGCCCACGCGCAGGTCGAGCAGGTCAAGGTCTACTTCGGCTTTCCGGCCGGCAGCTCGGGCGACACCGTCGCGCGCCGCGTGGCCGAGAAGTGGGGCGGCACCGCGTTCAGCAAGAACGCCGGCGTGGTGGAGAACAAGCCCGGCGCAGGCGGCCGCATTGCGCTCGAGACACTGAAGGCAGCGCCTGCCGACGGCTCGGTGCTGGCCGTGGCGCAGGTGTCGGCCCTGGCCAACTACCCGCACATCTACAGCAAGATGAACTACACCGACAAGGACTTCGCGCCCGTGTCGATCGCCGCGGTGATGCACCACGGCCTGGCCGTGGGCCCCATGGTGCCGGCCAGCGTGAAGACGGTGAAGGACTTCCTGGCCTGGGCCAAGGCCAACCCCAAGGACGCGAGCTACGGCTCGCCCGGTGCGGGCTCCACACCCCACTTTTTGGGTGCGCTCTTGGGCATCAACAGCGGCGTCGACTTGCGCCATGTGCCCTACCGTGGCTCCATCCCCGGTGTGACGGACGTCGTGGGCGGGCAGGTCGCCGCCATGGTCACGCCGCATGGCGACTTCATTGCCAACTACAAGGCCGGCAAGATCCGCATCCTGGCCACTTCGGGCCCGAAGCGCTCCATCTACGTGCCGGATGTGCCGACGTTTGCCGAACAGGGCTTCCCTGAGCTGACCACCGAAGAATGGTTTGGCTTCTACGCGCCTGCTGCGACACCCAAGCCCGTGATCGCCGCCGCCAACGCCGCCATCAACGCGGCGCTGAAGGAAAAGTCGGTCATCGACAGCCTGGCCATCGTGGGCCTGATGCCCCACGGCTCCACCCCCGAAGAGCAAGCCCGCTGGCAAAAGGCCGAGTACGACACCTGGGGTCCGCTGATCAAGAAGATCGGCTTCACCGCGGATTCTTGAGTTCCCCCTGAGCGGCTTCGCCGCTTCCCCCTGAGGGGGACGCCACCCGTGGCCTGGCAAAGCCAGTTCCACGGTGGCGCTCGCCTGGGCCGCGCCCGTTTTCAAGGTTTCCAGCAAAAAGAGCCGCCAGCGCTTATCCACAAAGCGCAATCAGCTATCAAATAGTGAGCAAACCATGCCAGCACGCCAGGCCCTTGCCGACATCCAGCATCTGCTGACCTATGTGCTGCAGGCGCCCAGCCGCTGGCAGGCGCTGCCACCGTTTGCCGACACCGACGGCGAACTGGCCGCGCAGGTGCTCGACGAAGCAGCCAAGTTTGTCGACAACGCCGTGGCCCCGCTGCAGCGCATGGGCGACGAGGAGGGTTGCCGCTTCGACGCAGGCCAGGTGCACACGCCCGCAGGGTTCCGCGATGCGTACCAGGCCTTCTGGCAGGCGGGCTGGCCCTCGCTCTCGTGTGCGCCTGAGGATGGCGGCCAGGGCCTGCCGGCGGTGCTCGAATGTGTGCTGTTTGAGTGGCTGGCCGGTGCCAACCACGGCTGGACCATGGCGCCGGGCCTGCTGCATGGCGCCTATGAATGCATCAAGCACCACGCCAGCGACGCACTCAAGGCGCAGTATCTGGAAAAGATCGCCACCGGCGAATGGCTGGCCACCATGTGCCTGACCGAAGCCCACGCGGGCAGCGACCTGGGCCTGGTGCGCACACGCGGCGTGCCGCAGCCCGACGGCAGTGCACGCGTGAACGGCAGCAAGATTTTTATCTCCGGCGGCGAACACGACCTGACCGACAACATCGTGCACCTGGTGCTGGCGCGGTTGCCCGATGCACCAGCGGGCCCCAAGGGGCTGTCGCTGTTCCTGGTGCCCAAGGTCTTGCCGGACGGAAAGCGCAATGCCGTGGTGTGCGAGCGCATCGAAGAAAAGATGGGCCTGCACGGCAGCCCCACCTGCGTGATGCGCTTTGACGACGCCACCAGCTGGCTGGTGGGCGAGCCGAACAAGGGCCTCAACGCCATGTTCGTGATGATGAATGCGGCGCGCCTGCACGTGGGCCTGCAGGGCATTGGCCTGCTCGAAGCCGCCTGGCAAAAGGCCAGCGCCTACGCCGCCGAGCGCCGCCAGATGCGCGCCCCAGGCGCCACCGACACCAGCCTCATCCAGGACCACCCGGCCATCCGCCGCATCCTGCACACGCAGCGCGCCTGGATCGACGGTGGGCGCGTGCTGGCCTACCACACGGCATTGCAGCTTGACGTGGCCAAACACCACCCCGATGCGGGCGAGCGCGCCGCGGCCCAGCGCTGGTGCGCGCTGGTCACGCCCGTGCTCAAGGCGGCACTCACCGACCAGGGGTTTCACGGCGCCAGTGCCTGCCTGCAGGTGTTTGGCGGCCACGGCTACGTGCGCGAATGGGGCATCGAGCAGATCGTGCGCGACGCGCGCGTGGCCATGATCTACGAGGGCACGAACGAGATCCAGGCCATCGACCTGCTGGTGCGCAAGGTGCTGGCCGACGGTGGCCAGGGCCTGACGGCGCTGTTGGCATCGCTGCCCGGCCCTACACCCTCCCCCGCCGCTGGTGCGCGCCGCCACGCGCTGATCGAGATCACGCAGACGCTGGCAATTGCCGCGCAGTCCGAGCCCGAGCTGCCCTACTGGGTGGCCGACGATTACCTGCGCGCCGTGGCGCTGGTGCTGCTGGACTGGGCCTGGGGCCAGATCCGCGCGGCCAGCCAAGGCGAGCGTGGGAGCGAGCCCACCGGTTCCTCCGAGCGCGGGAACGAGCCAGCGCACAACCCCGAACGCTGGAGCGCACCCGCCCAGGCCCTCAACCACTGGGTGCTGCCCGAATTCGACATGCGCGCCGCCATCCTGCGCCAGCGCATCGCGCAGTCCCTCGAAATCAAGACCAAATTGGCCGCCATCGCTTGATGGAAGAGCGTTAACAGCTACTCAATTTGTAGCAATCGCTTCTCTTGCCACACCAATCCCTGCTGCGCGTTGAGGCCGCGCTGCGGGTTTCCTTGGGCCTCAGATCACGGAGACAACAGCATGAATATCAAGAAAAGAAGAATGCGCATCCACCCCCTCGCCCTGTCGGCCCTGCCAGCAGCCCTGCTGATCGGATGCGGAGGGGGGTCATCGGATGGCGGTCTGCCGCAACTGGCAGCGGCCAGCCCTGGCACCTTGAAGTCATGCAGCGACCTGGCGGCGCGCATCAACTTCCCCAACACCACGATCACGACGGCCACCGCCGTGACCGCTGGCACGCTCACCGTGGCGGGCACCCCCGTGGCCGCGCACTGCCAGATCACCGGCACCATGCACTCGCGCGTCAGCGCCGTGGATGGCAAGAGCTACGCCATCGGTTTCGAGATGCGCCTGCCCAACGCCTGGAACGGCCGCTTTTACTACCAGGCCAACGGCGGGCTGGACGGCAGCGTGGTGCCTGCCACTGGCGCCTACAGCTCCGGCGTGCAGGTGACCAGCGCCTTGCTGCAGGGCTTTGCAGTCATTAGCTCGGACGCGGGGCACACCGGCGCGCAGAACAATACCTTCGGCTTTGACCCCCAGGCCCGGCTGGACTACGGCTACCAGGCGCCCCAAAAGCTCACGCCCATGGCCAAGAACGCGATCGAGCTCGCCTATGGCCGCGCGCCGGACCGCTCGTACTTTGGCGGCTGCTCCAACGGCGGGCGCCACACCATGGTGGCGATGTCGCGGCTGGCCTCGGAGTACGACGGCTTCCTCGCGGGCGACCCGGGGTTCAACCTGCCCAAGGCGGCGGTCAGCCAGGTGTGGGGCGCCAAGAAGTACGCCGCCCTGGCCACCCCCGGCGCGATGACCACCGCGCCCGCCTGGCTGGGTGGCTTCCCGGTGCCCGACATCGGCACCGCATTCACCCCCGCTGAACGCACGATGGTGTCGAACCGCATCCTGGCCAAGTGCGATGCGCTGGACGGTGTCACCGATGGCATCGTGGGCGATGTGGCGGCCTGCCAGACCCAGTTCAAGCTGACCGAGGATGTGCCCACCTGCACCGGCGCGCGCGACGGCACCTGCCTGACCGCCGAGCAGAAAACCATGGTGGCAGACATCTTTGCCGGGGCCAAGACATCCACGGGCGCCAACCTCTACAGCACCTTTCCGCTGGACCCGGGCATCGCCAACCAGGACTGGGCGACCTGGGAGTTCGTGATCGGCCAGGTGCTCGACCCACTGTCCTCCGGCACCGTGTTCAGCACGCCCCCCGTGCAGCAGACACTGGCCACGGCCAACATCGACCAATTGGCCGCGTCCATCTTCGCCACCAACGCCACATTCACCGAATCGTCCATGTCCTTCATGACGCCACCCAACGCCACCGACCTGGCCAAGCTGAAGAACCGTGGCGCCAAGGTCATGGTGTTCCATGGCACGGGCGATGCCGTGTTCTCGTTCGACGACACCGTGAACTGGTACAAGGGCGTGGCCGCTGCCAACCAGGGCGACGCCAGCAACTTTGCCCGGCTGTTCCCGGTGCCCGCCATGGGCCACTGCGGCAGCGGCATCACCACGGACCAGTTCGACATGCTGACCCCGCTGGTCAACTGGGTGGAAAAAGGCCAGGCCCCCGACCGCGTAGTCGCCCAGGCGCGCGGCGCCGGCAATGCTGCCGGTGCCAACCTGGAGCTGCCCGCAAGCTGGTCTGCCACCCGCACCCGCCCGCTGTGCGCCTACCCCAAGATCGCGCGCTACAACGGCACGGGTGACATCGAAAGCGCCAGCAGCTTCAGCTGCAAATAGGGCAAGTGCGGGAAGGGCCATGGCCACCGTTCGGCCAGGGCCCTTCCCTCCCGGTCGCCCCCGTGCCACCATGGCGCGGCAGCCCCCAGAACCCCCAGGAGACCACCGCATGAACACCCGCCTCCCCATGCGCCCCCGCGCTCTGGCCCCCTCTTTCACATCTTCCGCCTCTGCAGCCACGGCAGCCCTGGCGGCCGCCGCCGCGCTGCTGGCGGGCTGCAGCACCGCGCCCCGCGCCAACGTACCGCAACTGGCCGCCGCAACACCCGCCACCTTGCAGTCCTGCACCACGCTGGCCACCAGCCTGGCGCTGGCCGACACGCGCATCACCTCCGCCGAGCAGGTGCCGGAAGGCCCCCTGACCCTGCAGGGCGTGACCACCCAGGTCCCCGCGCACTGCCTCGTCAAGGGCAAGATGAAAGAGCGCACCGGCCCCGTGGATGGCGCGGCCTACGCCATCGGTTTCGAGATGCGCCTGCCCGTGGCGTGGAACGGCCGCTTTCTGCACCAGGCCAACGGCGGGCTGGACGGCAGCGTGGTGACCGCACTCGGCGCGGTGAGCGGCGCCGCGCCCCTGGCCCCCGGCCTGGTGCAAGGCTTTGCCGTGCTCAGCTCTGACGCGGGCCACGGCGCGCCCACACCCTTCTTCGGGCTGGACCCCCAGGCCCGGCGCGACTACGGCTACCAGGCAGTGGGCACCCTCACGCCCATGGCCAAAGACCTGATCAAGGGCGCCTACGGCAAGGGCCCCGACCGCTCGTACATCGCGGGCTGCTCCAACGGCGGGCGCCATGCCATGGTGGCCGCATCACGTTACGCCGACCAGTACGACGGCGTGCTGGCGGGCAACCCCGGCTTCAGCCTGCCCAAGGCCGCCACGGCCCAACTGTGGAAGGCCCAGCAATACGCCAAGGCATCCCCAGCCGGAGCCAACGGCCAGCCCGACCTGACCAAGGCCGTGAGCCCCGCCGAGTTCCAGCTCATCGGCCGCAAGATCGTGGAGCGCTGCGACGCGCTGGACGGCGCCACCGACGGCCAGGTGAACGACGTGCAAGCCTGCCAGGCTGCATTCAACCTGCAGCGCGATGTGCCCACCTGCACCGCAGCCAACACTGTGCGGGATGGATCGTGCATCTCTGCCGAGCAAAAGAACGTGCTGGCCAGCATCTTTGCCGGGCCCAAGAACAGCAAGGGCGAAGCCCTGTACACCGGCACCTGGTTCGACCCCGGCGTGGCAGGCAGCAACTTTGCGTTCTGGCACTTCAACGCCCCCACCACGCGCGACGCAGGGGCCGTGGCCTTTTTGTTCACCACACCGCCCTCCACCCTGGACGCCTTCAAGGCCACCACCGGCCTGCAGTACGCGCTGAACTTCAGCATGGACGCGGACTACCTCAAGATGTTCGCCACCACACCGGTCTACACCGAGTCATCGTGGTCGTACATGACGCCGCCCAACCCCGCCGACCTGGGCGCCCTGCGCAACCGGGGCGCCAAGATGATGGTCTACCACGGCGTGGCCGACGGCGTGTTCTCGCCCATCGACACCGCCCACTGGATGGACCGCGTGCAGGCCCACCACGGCGGCAAGGCCGACGACTTTGCCCGCCTGTACCTGGTGCCCGGCATGAACCACTGCTCCGGCGGCCCCGCCACCGACCAGTTCGACATGCTGGCCCCGCTGGTGGCCTGGGTGGAACAAGGCAAGGCGCCCGACAGCGTGACGGCGAACGCACGCGGTGCGGGGGCCAAGGTGGTGAATGCCGAGCTGCCTGCGACCTGGTCTGCCAGCCGCACCCGGCCGCTGTGTGTGTACCCGAAGGTAGCACGCTACAACGGGACGGGGGATGTGGAGAGTGCGAGCAGTTTTAGCTGCAGGTGATGGGGGATTGAAAGTGCGATGCCCGGCTTGTGCCGGGCTTTTTCTTTGCACAAGGAAGTTGCCTAGAAACTGGCCTTGACCTGAGCCTAGGGTTGCGGAGATGTTGCCTTACGTCGAATAGCCTTCAAGCGAAGTTCGATGTAGTCCTTCAGGAACTCATACATGTCCTCGGTGGGTGCGACAGAGAACTCAATACGCATTGCCCTACCGTCAAGGTCAAGCACTTGCTCAATAAACGCACCAGCCGGTGCGGTCATCGCCGGGCCGCCCCCCCCGTAAAAACGGGGATGGTGGTTTGTCAGTTGAGTGTTCGTGAGACGGGGGCTTTCGACCACGTCCATACCTGATATGAGAGGCAACCCATCACCGACATTGCGCGCACCCTTATCTCCCAAAATCTCAACTTCTTCAGATAAATTTAACCCCCCAAGAATGCCTGCAAGCTGTTGATTTTCCTTAAGAATTTTAACCGCTCGATATGCATTCGCTGGAGCAAACGCCCTCTCCAAGACAAGATAGTGATTCAGAGTATCGTCGGAGGGAAGTCCTTCAGGCCAGTTACTGTGAACCTCTGCGGAGACGCTTGGATTCAAGGCTGCCCGCCTAATCATCTCTTGCCGCTCCAACGACTCAATTCGAGTGTCCAACACAATTCGCAGAGCAAGCTCCGTTAGCTTAAGGCGCCGATCTGCGCCCGAGCCTTCGTCGCTCATAAGCCCATAGCTCTTCAAAGCCGCTACCGTCTGGATTAAGCCACTGCTGTTCGGGCTGTACTTCCAGTGTATGGCCGCACGCGTCACGGGAGCAGCGCCTTTCCGCTCCTCGTCATAAAAGGCTTTCGCCCTCGCGATGGCGTTTTCTAAGCTAATGAAAGGGAAATTAGGACTCCGATCCTTCTTCCGCGACTCTTGCTCTTCCATAGTGTCCCCACTGAACTGAAGCCCAGATTTTATGCCCTATCCGACGAATTCGGATTTTTTATCAGAAGCATTGCAGATAAAAATAAAGAAGTTCACAATCCGCCTATCTTCAAGCAAGCAGGAAATTCTTGACATTCCATCTTTTTCTAAAGTAAATTCATCTAATCCAAGCGGGACAATGATAGAACTGCACAAATTAAGGGCCTTCATCATGAGATAGCTCAGCGGCGATACGCACACGCCACCGACGTGTCGCCCAAATAGAAAAGGCCTGCGGACCGCACAACCCCTAGACAAGGCGCGGACCGCAGGCCGGTGTGGCTTCAGTGGGATGCGCGCATCCCGCCTCAACCTTTCGAAAACGAGGAAATCCTATCATGCCCGTAAAACAGTCAGAGACCACGTCCTCGCGCGTGGCATCCCAAGCCAGCAAACTGCTGCGCGACCCTAAAACGCCCGCTCCCGTTAAATCGGTGGCGGCATCCGCCCTGACCCAGAAGGTCAAGGCCAAGGGGAAGTGAAGTGGCACTGTTCTTTCTTGACTACGACTTGCGCAAACAGCGCAACTACCAACCCTTGTACGACGAGCTCGCGAGCTTCGGTGCAGTCCGAATCCTGGAATCGAGCTGGTGCTTCAACCGATTCAACACAACGGCGTCGGGCCTACGCGACCACTTCATACAGTTCATCGACGCTGATGATGGGCTATGGGTGGCTCAAGTAACTGACTGGGCCACATACAAGACGTTGAAATCGCCGAATGCCGCAGTAACAATCTAAGCCGCCAGCGGGGCAGCAGCTGCAATGCTGTTGCCCCATTTTTTTGAAGCCAACCATGCGGTCATGGGCGCTAAACCAGTGACAGTAGCGAGCCTCAAACCGCCAGAAGCTTGGTCGCATTGCAACATTCAACCGACCCCGTGGCAAACGAACGGACTTTTGCACCCTGTTAGGGCGGAAGTGCTCAGGGGCTAAATCCGACGGTGATCGGGACATACGAAAGGGTGCGCAGGTACTGTCCCAAACAAGCCTGTTTTTTGTCGATGCGTTCTGCCCGGGTTTTAGTACCACCTAGCTCCAGCCAGCAGAGCCGCAGGCGCACGTAGATGCTCAAAACGGCAACCCCAAATCGTTCTCCGCCGGCGACCACGGCGCCTTCTCTACGAGAACATATAAGCTAGGTCCATGTCCTGCAGCTTCTGGTCGTAGGCCCCGCCGCGAGGCATCAGCCGCCTACTCCGCCGCGCCCGGCGTGCGCTCAGTCGGAATTGGCGATCTGCTGGCTTCGTTCTTCGCCTTCTTCCCTTGGTCGTAATGCCACTTGATGGCGAAGAACATGCCGGTGCCGAACACGGCCACCTTGAACACAATGAAGACTATCGGTACCCAATCCATTATTGAGATTTTCCTGGCTGTTGATAGGCACTATCGAGTGTGAAGTGCAGTGCCTCAAAACGCTGCGTCAGCAGCTTCATCGTGTTCAAGCCATCGTCGAATCGCACCTCGACACCGTTGGGCAAATGATCTGAAAACTTGGTGCGATGCTATCGGGCCTGCTGTGTGGGCGTAAGCATCAGTTCTGCCTAAATTTTGCGTAGCAGATGGAGGTCGCTGTGCAAGGCAACTGCCTGGAAAGCGGCTTTGTGATTGGGGCTGTGTGTGACCACTATGCGCGGGCCATGGTGCGCGCCGAGAGTGAGCAGGCGGATCGCCGGTTGCACGCAACGCCGACCGCGCGCACACAAAAAAGGCTTGCATAAGGGAACCCCATGCAAGCCTTTGATTGAGCGGCAGTGCTATTGCCGGATGCTCAGAACGGCAACCCCACGTAGTTCTCTGCCAGCGAGCCCAGCGCCTTTTCCGACGAGAACAGGTACGCCAAGTCCGTGTCCTGCAGCTTCTGGTCGTAGGCCAGCGACTCGGGGAAGGTGTGCAGCATGGTCGTCATCCACCATGAGAAGCGCTGGGCCTTCCACACGCGGGCCAGGGCCTTCTCGGAGTATTTGTCGAGGCCGGTGCTGTCGCCATTCTTGTAGTGCGCGACCATGGCGTGGTACAGGTAGTAGATGTCGGATGCCGCGCTGTTCAGGCCCCGTGCGCCGGTGGGCGGCACGATGTGGGCCGCGTCGCCGGCCAGGAACAGGTTGCCGTAGCGCATGGGCTCGGCCACGAAGGAGCGCAGGGGGGCGATGGACTTTTCGATGGATGCACCCGTAATCAGCTTGTCGGCCACCTCGGCGGGCAGGCGACGCTTGAGTTCAGCCCAGAAGGCTTCGTCGGACCAGTCTTCCACGGTGTCGGTCAGCGGCACCTGGATGTAGTAACGGCTCAGCACCTGCGAGCGCAGCGAGCACAGCGCAAAGCCGCGTTCGTGCTTGGCGTAGATCAGTTCGGGCGAGACGGGCTTGATGCGCGAGAGCACGCCCAGCCAGCCGAAGGGGTAGACCTTTTCATATTCCTTGAGCACGTCGCGCGGGATGGACTTGCGGCTTACGCCGTGGAAGCCGTCGGCGCCGATGACGAAGTCGCAGTCGATGCGCACCACTTCGTCGCCACTGCGGTAGGTCACATACGGGTTGGCACTTTTGAGGTCGTGCGGCTGCACGTCTTCGGCGTTGTGGATGACGATGCCCTTCATGCGGTCGCGCGCTTCGTACAGGTCGCGCGTCAGCTCGGTCTGGCCGTACACCACCACCGAGCTGCCGCCGCTGTACTTGTGCAAATCGACCCGGTCCATCTTGCCGTCGTGGGCAATGATGAAGCCGTCGTGGATCTCGCCCTCCTTGTCCATGCGCTCGCCGCATTGGGCTTCGCGCATCAGGGCTGCAAAGCCGTGCTCCAGCACGCCGGCGCGGATGCGGCCCAGCACGTATTCGCGGCTTTGGCGCTCCAGCACGATGGTGTCGATGCCCTTGAGGTGCAAGAGCTGCGAGAGCATGAGGCCAGAGGGGCCTCCGCCGATGATGCAAACCTGGGTTTTCATGGTGTCTCCTTTGTGGCGAGCGGCTCACAAAACTCCCCTGGCGTTGTTGTCCTGCCTTGCCGTACTACTTGTACTGTCTGCGGCAGGACGCCTAGCCAGGGACGCTTCGCTGAGTTGTGTGAGCCGCTCTGTTGGGTTGATGACATGGGTCAAACGGACCATCCAAAGATACGTGGCACAGTCGCCGCGTTGAATGGACGGATGGAGCCAGAACATGCACTTTTCGAACATGGCCGAGAACCACAGCAGCATTCAGTCGTACAGCCTGTTCGGCGAGTCGCAGCACCTGCCCGACGTGCTGCACTGCGAGACGATTGCTGCGCGATCGGTGCTGCACGACTGGGAGCTGGCGCCGCACCGGCACACGCGGCTGCACCAGGTGCTGCTGATCGAGTCGGGCGGCGGTGTGGCGCACCTGGATGGCGAGCAGCACGCGCTGGCCGCCGGTGCGCTCATCAACGTGCCGCCGGGCCATGTGCACGCGTTTCGGTTCACACAACACACACAGGGCTGGGTGGCCACGCTGGCCGATGAATTGATGGACGAAATTTTTGTGCGGGTGGGCGATGTGCGGCGCGACCTGGCGCGGCCCGCCGTGGTCACCGCCAGCCCGCCCATCAGCCAGGCCATGGGGCAGATCTGGCAGGAGTTTTCGGGCCGCGCCAAGGCGCGTGCTCTGGTGCTGCGGGGCCTGAGCGCCACGCTGCTGGGCTGGGTGGCGCGGGCCATTGAGGACCACAGCCCGGGCGACACCGCTGCACCAGAGTCCAGCCTGGTGCAGCGGCTGGATGCGCTGATCGAGGCGCATTTTCTGGAGCACTGGCAGGTGGCGGACTATGCGCGTGCGCTGGCCGTATCACCCACACACCTGAGCCGTGTGGCACGTGCCACCACGGGCGTATCGGCCCAGCGGCTGATTGAGGCGCGCCTGATGCGCGAGGCGCGGCGCAACCTGGCCTACACCCACCTGGGCGTGGCCACCATTGCCTACACGCTGGGCTATACCGACCCGGCGTACTTCACCCGAGCCTTCACCCGCGATGCGGGCCTGTCGCCGCGCAGCTTCCGGGCGCAGGTGGCGGCATCGGGGCCCGGCCGCAGCGCGTGACCCCGATGACACGCTGCTGACACTCCGCTGTCAGTAGCCCACGCACACCATCGAGGCTTCCTTCTTTCATTCACACACAAGGAGCCTCCATGAAAAACGCCATCACCTGGTTTGAAATCCCTACTACCCAACTGGACCGCGCCCAAGCCTTTTATGAAACCGTGCTGGGCCAGCCCATGCGCCGCGAGAACATGGGCCCGAGCGAAGGCGCCGTGTTTCCCTACGACGGCGCTGCAGACGGCGTGGGCGGCGCGCTGATGATGGGCCCTACAGCACCGCAGGTATCGGGCAGCGGCACACTGGTGTACCTGGATGCCTCGCCCTCGCTCGACGCCGCACTGGAGCGCGCCGTAGCCCAGGGCGGCCAGGTAGCACTGCCCCGCCAGGCCCTGCCGCCGGGCATGGGGTTTTTTGCACACATCCACGACCTGGATGGCAACCGCGTGGGTCTTCACGCACTTTCTTGAAGAAGGGACAACCGCATGGAAACACAGGAACTGCACCGGGGCCGGCTGATTGACCACATCCAGCTCGTTGTGCGCGATCTGGCGGCCAGCCAGGCGTTTTACACAGCCGCGCTCGGGGCCCTGAAGGTGCCGATGGGTGGCGCGGACGAGGGCTATTTCTGGGCGGATGAGCTGTTTGTGTCGTCCGCCCACAGCCTCGCCGCGCAAGGCCACCTGACCGGCCGCACGCACCTGGCCTTCCAGGCGCAGGACCGGGCGATGGTGGATGCCTTCTACCAAGCCGCGCTGGCCCATGGCGGCACCGACAACGGCGCACCGGGCGAACGCGCCTACCACCCCGGCTACTACGCGGCGTTTGTGCTGGACCCGGACGGGAACAACATCGAGGCCGTGTTCCACGGCGACGCGCGGCGTAGTGCGGCGTCCGTAAAGATCACGTTCTGAGGTGTGGATCAGCCCGCCTCCGGGCGGGCCAGGCCGCGCAGCGGGATGGGGGTGGAGAACACGATGGACGTGCGTGTTTCGCCATAGCCGTTGATGTCGCCCAGAAAGCGCTCCAGATCGGGCAGGTCGCGCGCCACGACCTGCATCACATACGAGTCGTTGCCACTGACATGGTGGCATTCGAGCACCTGGGGCGACTGGCGCAGCTTGTCGATCAGCGCCTTCTTGCCGGGCTGCGGCACGTTGATGCCCACCACGGCGCGCACGCCGTAGCCGACCTTGGCGGGGTCGATGTCGGCGTGCACGCCACGCACCACCCCAGCCTCCTGCAGACGCCGCAGGCGCTCCAAGGTGGCGGGCACCGACAGCCCTACCGTGTGCGCCAGGTCTTTGAGTGAGATACGCCCATCGGCCTGCAACGCGGTGATGAGCCGCCAAGCCTTGTCATCGACTTCCATAAAAGCCTTTATCGGTACAAGCGGAAAAAATCGAAATCAAAATTTAACAATACCTAATTTTCTGCATTCTCCGTCGCAAACCACCGCCCTAGCATTGGTGCATGGACTTCGCCTCACTCACCCTGTTTCTCCAAGCCGCCATCATTGGCGTCCTCATCGCGGCCCCCGTCGGCCCCATTGGTCTGCTGACGATGCAGCGCACCCTGGAGCGGGGCCTGGCGGCCGGGCTGGCCACGGGCCTGGGCGCCGCTGCCGCAGACGCGGTGTACGGCGCCATCGGCGCCTTCAGCGTGCGCTGGCTGATCGACCTGCTCGCCAGCGCCAAGACACCGCTCGCGCTCGGCGGCGGCGCGTTGCTGCTGGTGCTGGCCTGGCGCACCTGGCATGCGCCGGTGGCCCACACTGCGGCACCGGCGCGCGATGCGCGTGGCCTGCTGGGCCTGGCTGCGGGCACGTTCGCGTTGACGCTGGCCAACCCGGCCACCATCGTTTCTTTCATCGCGGTGTTTGGGTCGCTGGGCGGTGGCCAGCAAGCCATGCCGTCCCCGCTGTGGATGGTGGCGGGCGTTCTGGCGGGCTCGGCAGCGTGGTGGCTACTGCTGACCGGCGCGATTGCGTACCAGCGGCGGCGCTTCACGCCGACCTGGCGCCAGCGCATCAACCAGGCCTCGGCACTGCTGCTGGGCGGGTTTGCGCTGTGGCAATGGGTACAGCTCGTCTAAGAGCGTGTTTACGATCTCGCAGCCAACGAGGTAATGCTGCAAAGGTACTGACACTGCGCTGTCAGCAGCGCACCCGCACCATCACGGCTTCTTTCCCCTCAAGGAGCTTTCCATGACCGACGCCTTGCTTCAGCAAGCCCTGTGGCGGGACGCCGAGCCCATGTCCGCGGCACAGGCCCCCTTCGTGGCAGAAACCCCCGCGGCCCCACCACGCCGCAACTGGATTGCGGTGGCCAGTGCCCAGCATGCTCGCCGCGGATGTGCTGCGCCAGGCGCAGGCTACATGCAGGTGTGCCATGGCAAGGCCGCGCCGCTCAAGCGCATCCAGCCGGGAGACCGCGTGGCCTACTACTCGCCCACGGTCACCATGGGTGGCAAGGACCGGCTGCAGGCATTTGTCTCCATCGGCATTGTTCTGGCAGGCGATCCGTATGCGTTTGACATGGGCGGCGGGTTTGTGCCGTTTCGCAAGGACGTGGCCTATGTGCCTGCGCGGGAGGCTGCGATTGCGCCGCTGCTGGACGACTTTGAGTTTGTGGACGACCGCACGCATTGGGGCGGCAAGTTCCGCTTTGGGCTGTTTGCCGTCAGCGACCACGACATGCGCCTCATCGCGCAGGCGATGGGGGCAGACGCCACATTGCTCCATTGGACATAGCCGCGCGCTACCGGGCGGCAAACACTGACCGGCCTACAGAGGCGCCACATGGGGGCTGGCACCTGCCGAGGCAACACAGGCGGTACAACAAGACGGGACAACGCCGCCAGGGGAGTTTTGTGAGCCGCGCTAACACACGGCCATCAACGCATCCACAATTCTTCGTTGGGCCGCGCTCAGGGCGGCATAGCCTTCGCGCATCATGCGCAGCACGATCGCGTGGATTTCCAGTTCACCAGTAGGCATGGTCTGCTCCTTGGAGGAAAGTCTTCGGCCACCGCGCAGGCAGGCCGACGGATCACAGTGCATGTTGCAGGCCCGCAGACCTACAAGCACCCGGGCCTGCCCCGCCATGGACCAAGCCCTCATACCACTGTGCCGAGGTAGCAGCACTGGCGGTAGCGCGATAAAAGGGGAAGTTCACGGCTTTTTTCAGACGCCGCCCCGTGGCTGGTGCGCACCCTACATCGCCACCCGGGGGGGCGCAAATACGCTCTACGGCGCATTGGCACCCGGCACGTAGGCATCCACGATCGAGGGCTCCCGGTCTCCAGGGGCAGTGCGGGTCAGTTTGGACCATGACCAGGTTTCAACATCGGGCGCGTCGTAGGTACCGTAGGACTGGCCACCCCAGGAGAAGTAAGAGCCCTTGTTCCCCGTGGAGACGGTGCGGGTGCCCACAGCCAGCGCACCATCCTTCAGCAGCGCAAGGCGAAAACCCTGGAGAACGCCCGTGCCCCCAGCATCCTTGCCCTCGGGGATGTCCTGGGGAACCACGTCGAGCATGCCGGAGGTGCAACGCGTCTGCGCGCCGCCGTAGGTGACCAGGCTCCATCGGCGAGTAAGGGAGGAGCGTATGTTGCGTGCGCGGTTGATGGTGCGCGTGCGCAGGGTCATCTCCCCACCCGCCTGCTGCACCCATATCTGCATCTCGGGCCCATTGACATAAAAGGGCAGCCCGCCCTGCTCCCACCGGCGATTGGACGGCCTGTTGCCATGCACGCCGCTGGCATCGACTGGAGGCCAGGCGTAAACCCCTTGCAGGGGCGGGCAGCCGAACCAGCTGCTCTGCACGGGGCCAAACGCCTTGGGCGGCTTGGGCGACCCTTGCAATTCAGGCCCGCAGGCCGATAGCGCCACACAACACAGTGCCAGCACAGCCACCAGGCGCGCGTGGCATACACGCGGGTGCCCGGTACGGGGGCCACCGTGCGATGGCGGAGGGAAGGCTGGAGTCATGGTCACAGGTCTGCCGTGGTGGCCCGATTGTCGTGCCGAACGCCGCCTTGTTCGCACTCTGTTTTTGATAGCTGCCCGCGCTTATCCAACCTGCGCCAGGGCCTGAAATCTCATCAAGGATGCGCAGACCCCGCCCGCACACGCACCAGTGCCTCGGACACATCGCGCCACGCCGGACGGCCGGGGGCGTAGCGCTGGCGCATGTAGCCCGCCAGCTCGGTGATCTGCGCGTCGCTGAGTGCGTGGCCGAAGCCGGGCATGAAGCCGATGTCGCGCGCAGCAGGCTCGCGGATGCCGTGCACGATGACTTGCAGCAGGTTGTCGGGCCGGTCGCTGTGCAGGTTGCTGTTGAGAGCCAGGGGCACATTCACGCCCAGCAGGCGCGGACCATCGCCGTCGTGGTGGCAGGCGGCGCAGGCACCGTCGAACAGGCGCTGGGCCTGGCCGGGCTGCGGGGCCAGCGCGGCGGCCTGGGCCACGGCGGTTTGGGCGCGCTGCTGCGGGTCAGACACAGGCAGGGTGGCTGGCTGGGTAGCCGCTTCCGTAGCGGTAAACGAGGCCAGGTAGCTTGCCATGGCGCGGATGTCGTCGTCGGGCAAATGCGCTAGCTCGCGCACCACGGGCGCCATGGGGCCGGAGGCGTTGCCGTGCTGCGGGCTGTGGCCGTAGCGCAGGTAGGCGTAGAGCGCATCGGCCGTCCAGGGCACGGGCGCCTTCGAAAGGCCGGTGAGCGCAGGCGCCTCCCAGCCATCAATCATGGCGCCGGAGAGGAACGCAGCCTCGCCCAACTCGGCCCCCAGCGCATTGCGCGGCGTGTGGCAGGCGCCGCAGTGGCCCACGCCCTGCACCAGGTAGGCGCCCCGGTTCCATTCGGGCGGGCGATTCGGGTCGGGCTTGAAGGGCGTGGCGTCGTGGAACAGCGCGTTCCAGCCGGCCATCAAAGGGCGCACGCTGAAGGGGAAGGCCAGTTCCGTCTTGGGCACCTCGGCCCTCACCGCAGGCTGCGCCATGAGGTAGGCATACAGCGCGGTCAAGTCGTCGTCGCTCATCTTGGCGAACGAGGTGTAGGGGAATGCGGGGTACAGGTGCTTGCCGTCGCGCGAGATGCCTTCACGCATGGCGCGCTGGAAGGCGCTGAAGGACCACTGGCCGATGCCGGTCTCGGCGTCGGGCGTGAGGTTGGTGGTGTACACCTTGCCAAAGGGGGTATCCATGGCACGACCACCCGTGTTGGGCGTGCCGCCTGGGGCGGTGTGGCACACCACGCAGTCGCCAGCGGCGGCCACGATGCGGCCGCGCTCAATGGTGGCGGCGTTGTACACCGCGGCGCCTGCTGTCTGCACCACGGGCGCGATGGACGGGCGCCAGCCCAGCAGCGCTGCGCCCATGGCGATGCCACCAGCGACGAGAGCGAGCGCGCGGGCCCAGGGGCTGCGCTGGGTGGGCCATGTGGCGCTGGCGGGCACGGTGGGCGCGGGGAGTTCCAATGTGGGCAACACCTCGGCGGGTTCTGCGGGTTGGCTACCCCCCGCAGCAGCTTCGCCCGCCCCACCGGGCAGGGGATTGAGCCCGGCGCGCACCACCTCGGGGGTGAACGGCGGCGCCCGAAACCGGACGCCCGTAGCGTCGAAGATCGCGTTGGCGATCGCCGCCGTGCCGGGCACCGAGGACGACTCGCCCGAGCCCAGCGGCGCCTCGTCCTGCCGGGGCATGTGCATGACCTCGATGACGGGCACTTCGCGAAAGCTCAGGATCGGGTAGCTGCCCCATTCGCGGTTGTCCACGGCCTGCTTCACGGGCTCAAACGTCACCTGCTCCTTGAGCGCGCGGCTGGTGGTCTGCACCACGTTGCCGTGCACCTGGTGCTCCACGCCGGCCGGGTTGACCATGAGGCCCGCATCGTGCCCCACGACCACGCGGCGCACGTGGACCTCGCCGGTCTTCCGGTTCACGTCCACGTCGGCCACCCAGGCCGCCCAGGCGGCGCCAAAGCCCGGCCATTTGCTGTGGATGTAGCGCGCGTAGGCAAAACCCTGGCCCTGCACCCAGTCGCCGTCCAGCCCGCGCTGCAAGGGGCCGGTGCGGCGCACCCAGCCCGCCTTTTCCGCCGTGGCCTGCACGAGCTCGGCCGCGCGCGGATCGTTCAGCAGCTGCAGGCGGAAAGCCACGGGGTCCACGCCGGCCGCCGTGGCCAGCTCGTCCACATACGACTCGTGCGCGAACGAGTTGGGCAGCGCCGAGACGCCGCGCAGCCACGAGGCCCGCACGATGGGCGCCATGTCGTTCACGGCCACGCGCAGGTTCTCGTAACCGTAGGGCGGGCGCGCGGTGCGGTCGCCCATCTCGTAGGCCTGGGCCACGGGCTCGATGGTGCGCGTGAGCAGCAGGGCCAGTGTGGGCGCGCCGTTGGAGGGGTAGGAGGTCTCGAAGTCGTAGGCCGCCACCGAGCCATCGGCGTTGAGCCCGCCACGCACCTGCATGAGCTGGGCCGTGCCCTTGGGCTCCCACAGGTGCTCCTGCTCGCGCGTGAGCTGCACGCGCACGGGCGCCCCCACAGCGCGCGAGAGCAGCGCAGCATCGGCCGCCACGTCGTCGGCCCCGTTGCGGCCGTAGCAACCCGCAGCCTCCATGCGCACCAGGTCGATGTCCACGTCGGCCAGGCCCATCAGCCGGGCCAGGTCGGCGCGCAGCACATGGGGGTTCTGCGTGCCGGCCCAGACGGCCATGCGGGCACGGCCCGAGGTTTCGTCCTGGCGCCACTCGGCCACCGCGCACGAGGGGCCGATGGAGCCGTGCAGCTGGTAGGGCCACACATAGGTGCGCGGCATGGGCTGGTCGGCAGCGGCCAGCGCGGCATCCACATCGCCCTCGTCCACCAGGCGGCGCTGGGTGGCGGGGTTGGCGCGAATGGCCTGCTCCACCGCTTCAGCGCTGTCCTGGCGCGGGAAACCGGGCCAGTGCTTCCACTGCACCTTCAGCTCGCGCAGGGCTTGCTCGGCCTGCTCCTCGCGCTCGGCGACGATGCCCACGAAGTCGCGGATCACCACCACCGCGCGGATGCCCGGGATGTGGGCGATGGACGACTGGTCCACCGATTCCAGCGTGTTGCCGATGAAGTCGCCATGGTCGGCGCCCGCATAGGGCGGGCGCACCACGCGCCCATGCAGCATGCCGGGCACGCGCATGTCGTGCACGAAGACCAGCTCGCCGCGGACCTTGGCGGGGATGTCCACGCGCGGCACCGGCTGCCCGACCACGGTGTAGTCGGCCGCGGGCTTGGTGGGCGTGGCCTCGGCCAGCTCCAGGGCGGTGTGCGCGCCAGCGAGCAGTTCGCCATAGGCCACCTGGCGCGCCGGTTCGGCGGCCGCCTGCACCACCCCGGCCTGCACCCGCAGGGTGTCGGCCGCCACGCCCAGGCGCGCGGCGGCGCGCGCCACCAGCCAGTGGCGCGCCTGCGCCGCGGCGATGCGCAGCGGCCTGGCGTGGATCTGGATCGAGGCGCTGGCGATGGTCGCACCCTGGTTGGGCGCGCGCGCGGTGTCGCCCAGCACCATGTGCACCCGGGCCAGCGGCACATCGAGTTCCTCGGCCACGATCTGCGCCAGCGCCGTGCGGATGCCCGTGCCCAGGTCGACGTGGCCGTTGAGCGCGGTCACGCTGCCGTCGTCCCACACGGCAATCAGGATTTCGACCCCCTCGGCCGGATTGCCCGCCACCAGCGCGGGCTGGCCTTTGACGGGCGGCGGCGCGGGCGGCGGGTTGCGCACCACCAGCAGCACACCCTGCGCGGCATGGAAGTCGGCGCGGGTCAGGGGTGCGTGGGCGCGCAATGGCCAGGCGCCGGCGGGCGTGGTGCTCATGCCCTGGCCTCCCGCATCAGCACGGCCGCACGCAACACGGCGCGGATGATCTCCACATGGGTGCCGCAGCGGCACAGGTTGCTGGCCAGTTCGCGGCGGATGGCGGCCTCGTCGGGGTCGGCGTTGCGCTCCAGCAGGGCCACGGTCATCATCACCATGCCGCTCAGGCAATAGCCGCATTGCGCGGCCTGCTCGTCGATGAAGGCCTGCTGCACCGGGTGCAGCCCCGTGGCCTGGCCGCAGCGCGCCGGCAGCCCCTCCAGCGTGGTCACGTCGCGCCCCGCCGCGCCCCGCGCGGGGATCACACAGGCCCGCGCGGCCACGCCGTCCACCAGCACCGTGCACGCGCCGCACTGCCCCAGGCCACAGCCGTACTTGGGGCCGTTGAGCTGCAGGTCGTTGCGCAGCACGTGCAGCAGCGTGGCGCCGTCCGCACCGGTGGCGGGCAGTGCGCAGGGCTGGCCGTTGACGGTGGCCGTGGCGCTGGGGGTGGCGTGCATGGGGCGAACGGACTCCTGGCCTTCAGCGCTTCAAGGTGCCCGAGCGCGTGTACATCTCCAGGTCCACGAAGTTGGAGCCATTGTGGTTGCCCGGGCCGTATTGCAGCGGGAAGTCGCCGAGCTTGGTCGTCCCCATGTCCTCCATGGCCTTGATGAAGCCATCGCGCGTGAGGTTGCGGCCCGCGCGCTTGAGGCCTTCGACGAACACGCGCGCGGCGATGTAGCCTTCCAGCATGGTGTAGCTGTCGATCTTCTCGCCGGCGTCGGCGCGGTCCTTGCGGTAGTCCGCCACGATGGGCATGCGGCTGGACTGGGGCGACGGCACAATGCTGGCGGTCACCAGCCCTTCGATGCCGCCGTTCAGGCGCTGCGCAGATCCCGGCGCGTCGGTGATGCCGACGGAGATGGTGTACAGCGGCGCCGCGCTGCCGCTGGCACGGTAGTCGCGCAGGAACACTTCCACCATCTTGCCGGCCATGATCATCACCACGGCACCGGGCTGGGCCTTGGTGAGCGTGGCAACCTGGGGCTTGGCGTCGGTGGCGGCGATCTCCATGGGCACGGATTCCACCACCTTCACCTTCAGGCCCTGCGCGATCTGCAGGCAGGTCTCGAGGTTGGACTTGCCGAACGCGCTGTTCTGGTAGATGACGGCAATGTTGTTGATGCCCAGGGTGGCCAGGTGCCCCACGATTTTGCGCAGTTCCGTTTCGTAGCTGGCGCGCACATGGAACAGATAGCGGTTGTGGTTGGTGCGAAACGAGGTAGTGCCCACCAGTGGCGCAAACATGGGCACGCCCGCCTTCTCGGCAATGGGCATGGCGGCGATCAGATTCCCGGTGGCCACATAGCCGATCAGGGCAAAAACCTTGTCTTCATCAATGAGGCGTGTGGTGTTCTCCGCGGTTTTCTTGGGGTCGTAAGCATCGTCGTGGGAGACGAGTTCCAGCGAACGCCCCTGCACGCCACCGGTCTTGTTGACCTTGTCAAAGTAGAGCGCAATGCCCGCCTTGTAGTCCACCCCGAAATCCTTGGCAGGCCCCGTGAAAACGGCCGACTGCCCCACCTTGATGCGGGTGTCCGTCACCCCGGTCTCGGCGGCTGCCGGGCCAGCCACTGCCAGAGCAGCGGCGGCCAGGGTTGTCAGCACCACCCGGCGGTCGATGCCCCTGTCATCCATCCCACGACATTTCATGAAACGCTCCTTACATCAAAGGCGCAAGTTTCCCTGCAAGCGGAGCGGGTGTGCAACCATTTCTGCGGGGTGTTGTGAATCTGTCAAACCCTGGTACCGCCGCACCAGAGCAGTGCGCCATCAGGCGATATCGATGTCGCTGGACTGAATGCGCTTGACGCCTTTGGCCTTCATGTTGTTCCAGGCGACGTCCAGCGAGCCATTGAGGTCAATGGCCCGGCAGGCATCTTCGACCACATAAGTCTCAAAGCCCAGACGTTTTGCATCGAGCGCCGTCCAGGCCACGCAGAAGTCGGTGGCCAGGCCGGTGACAAACACCGTCTTGATGCCACGCTGCTTCAGGTAACCCGCCAGGCCTGTGGAGGTTTTGCGGTCGGCCTCTTCAAACGCCGAATAGCTGTCCACATGCTGGTGAAAACCCTTGCGCAGAATCACCTGCGCCTGGGGCACCTTGAGGTCTTTGTGCAGGGCGGCATCGTCGGTGCCCTGTACACAATGGTCGGGCCACAGCACCTGCTGGCCGTAACTGAGCTTGGCGGTCTCGAACGGCTTCTTGCCCGCATGGGTGCTGGCAAACGAGGCGTGGCCCTGGGTGTGCCAATCCTGTGTGACCACCACATTCTCAAACGCTGTGGCAATGCGGTTGATGACCGGCACCACTTCGTCGCCCTTGGCCACCGGCAGGGTTCCGCCGGGGACGAAGCAGTTCTGCACATCGACCACGATGAGCGCCGCTCGCTCACCGGGCTTGATCTTGCCCGCCGCCCAGGTGGCGGGGAAACTGGCTCCGGCCACGGTGAATGCGGCCGATTGAAGAAGAAAGCGACGACGCAGGGCTGTTTGCATGGTGAACACTCCGGTTGGGAACGCACTGACACATTGGCCACGGCCCGGTAGGGCCAGGCCCGGGAACGTCTTCAAACACTGAGGTAGGCCCGCCGAACTTCCTCGTTGGCGGCCAACTCGGCCATCGTGGCCTGGTAGCGGATCTGCCCTTTCTCCAGCACATAGGCGCGGTCGGACACCAGCTCCGCAAAGTGCATGTTCTGCTCGGACAGCAGAATGCTCACGCCCTGCTCTTTCAGCTCCAGGATCATGTGTGCCATCTGCTCCACGATGACGGGCGCCACGCCTTCGGAAGGCTCGTCCAGCAGCACCAGGTACGGGTTGCCCATGAGCGTGCGCGCCACGGTCAGCATCTGCTGCTCACCGCCGCTCATGCGCCCGCCGGGGCGCAGAGGCATTTCGCCCAGATTGGGGAAGAGCTTGAACAGGCGCTCGGGCGTCCACACCGGGGCTGACGTGCCATCGGGCCAAGCGCGGGCAGGCTGGCGGCCCACCTCCAGGTTTTCCATCACCGTGAGGTCGGTGAACACACGGCGGTCCTCAGGCACAAAACCCAGGCCCAGGCGCGCGGCGTCATGCGGGTCGCTTTTGGAGATGTCCTTGCCCATGAACTGGATGCTGCCCTTGCGCTTGGCGAGCATGCCCATCAACGTCTTGAGCGTGGTGGATTTGCCGGCGCCGTTGCGACCCATCAGCGCCACGACTTCGCCACGGCGCACATCCAAATCCACGTCATACAGGATTTGCGCCGCGCCGTACCAGGCTTGCAGCCCCTTGGCCTGCAGCAGCAGTTCTTTGGGTTCGTTGGTCTTCATGCTCATGCGGCCTCTGCAGCAGCGGCTGCCGTTTTCTTCTCAAAGGTCTTGCCGGTGCCGAAGTAAACCTCCTGCACCTTGGGGTGGTCGCGCAGCTCCAGCGGCTTGCCCTCGGCAATGAGCCGCCCGCGCGCCAACACGATCATGCGGTCGGCATAGGCGAACACCACGTCCATGCTGTGTTCGGTGAACAGCACGGCCATGTTGCGATCGATCACCAGTTGCTTGGTGAGCGCCATGAGCTCATTGCGCTCCTTGGGCGCCATGCCGGCGGTGGGTTCATCCATGAGCAGCAGCTTCGGGCTGTTGGCCATGGCGATGGCCAGTTCCACCCGTTTCACATCGCCATAGGCGAGCACGCTGCAGGGGCGATCGGCTTGGGACTTCATGCCCACCTGGTCCAGCAGCGCCAGGGCTTCATCGCGCTTGTGGTCCGCGGCCTTGCGCCACATCGAGAACAAACGGCTGTCGCTGGAGATCAGTGCCATCTGCACGTTCTCCACCACCGTGAGCGAAGCAAAGGTTTCGGCGATCTGGAAGGTGCGACCCACGCCCATGCGCCAGATGTCGCGAGGCTTGCGGCCCACCAGCTCCTGGCCGTTAAGCTGGATCGAGCCCACGTCGGCCGACAGCTGGCCGTTGACCATGTTGAAGGTGGTGGACTTGCCCGCGCCGTTCGGGCCGATAAGCGCCAGCAGCTCACCAGCGGCCAGCTCGAAGTGGATGCCATCCACCGCCTTGACGCCACCAAAGGATTTACCCAGGCCTGTGACTTTGAGCAAGCTCATGCCTTGCCCTCCTTCGTGTTCTTGGCTTCGCGCTGGTTGTCAAAGAGCTGCTTGATGGCGCCCGCAATGCCCTGCGGGAAGAGCAGCACCAAGATCAGGATGATGGCGCCCAGCATGGCACGCCAGTAGTCGGTATTGCGCGCCACGGTATCGTGCAGCCAGGTGAAGGTGACGGCACCCACCACGGGGCCAGCCAGCGTCTGAATGCCACCCAGCAGCACCATCACCAGGCCATCGACCGAGCGGCCCACGTGCAGCGTCTCGGGCGAGATGCTGCCTTTGGAGAACGCGAACAGCGCGCCGCCCAGGCCGGCGAACAGGCCGGCGATCACAAAGGCCGTCCACTGCATGCGTTTCACATCGATGCCAATGGCGTCAGCACGCAGCACCGAGTCACGCCCTGCGCGCAGCGCATAACCAAAGGGCGAGAACAGCACGCGGCGCAGCAGCAGCACGCCGCCCACTACCAGGGCCAGCGTGAGGTAGTAGTAATTGCGTTTGTCCGACAGCCACTCTGCAGGCCACACGCCCGTGAGGCCATTGCTGCCGCCCGTGAATCCATCCCACTGGTAGCAGATGGCCCAGGTGATCTGGGCAAACGCCAGCGTCAGCATGGCCAGGTAGACGCCCGACAGGCGCACACAGAACCAGCCGTAAAGCAGCGCACCCGCAGCCGCCGCCAGCGGCGCCAGCACCAGCGCCAATTCCATGGGAATACCCGCCGAACGCACCAGCAGTGCGGCGGCATAGGCGCCCAGGCCAAAATACGCCGCATGGCCGAACGAATGCATCCCAGCCGGGCCCATGATGAAGTGCAGGCTGGCCGCAAACAGCGCGGCGATCAGCAGATCGATCATCAGTACCGTGAGGTACGGCGAGCCCGTGGTCAGCAACGGCAGCAGTACCAGCGCCGCCACCAGCACCGCCCCGCCGATCTTGAACCAACGCTCGGGCTCACGCAGGGGCGCTTCGGGCAGGCCGGTGTTGCGGCTCACGCCCTGTGGCTTGCCCATGAGGCCCCAGGGGCGCCAGACCAGCACCACGGCCATCACCAAAAATTCAACCACCAGCGTGAGCTTGGAGAACGACACGCTGATGCCAAAAATCTCGACGACGCCCAGCCAGATGCAGATGGCCTTGATCTCGGCGATCAGCAGCGCGGCCACATACGCGCCTGGAATGGAGCCCATGCCCCCCACCACGACCACCACAAAGGCGGCGCCGATGGTGTTGAGGTCCATCTCCAGCGTGGCCGGCTCGCGCGGCAATTGCAGCGCGCCGCCCAGGCCCGCCAACAGCGCGCCCAGCGCGAACACCGCCGTGAACAGCCAGGCCTGGTTCACGCCCAGCGCGCTGACCATCTCGCGGTCTTGCGTGGCGGCGCGCACCAGCGTGCCCCAACGCGTGCGGGTGAGCAGCAGCCACAGCAAGCCCAGAACCACCGGCCCGACAACGATCAGAAACAGGTCGTAGGACGGAAACTGCCGACCCAAGATATTGACGGAGCCCGACAACCCCGGCGCGCGCGGACCCAGCAGCTCTTCAGGCCCCCAGAACCACAGCGCGGCGTCCTTGATGACCAGCACCAGCGCAAACGTGGCCAGCAGCTGGAACAGCTCGGGTGCCTTGTAGATGCGGCGCAGCAGCACCACCTCCACCAAAGCGCCCAACGCCCCCACCACGACGGCCGCCAGCAGCAGCGCAGGCCAGAAACCCAGGCCCGTACCCAGCTTGGCCACCAGCGAATAGGCAACGTAGATGCCCACCATGAAGAACGAGCCGTGCGCAAAGTTCACGATGCGCGTGACGCCGAAGATCAGCGAGAGCCCGGCCCCCACCAGGAACAGCGAGGAAGCCCCCGCCAGTCCGTTGAGCAGCTGAACGATAAAACTCGAAAAACCCATCTCTGGTCTCCACGGCGCGAACTACGCACCGCCCACAAGCGTTGAAACTGGCGCACTCCAGACCAGGGCAGCCGAGCAAGGGCCGCCCCGCAGCGAGGGCTGCGTCCCCCTTCCCGCGCGCAGCGCGAGAGAAGGGGGAAGACGCGAAGCGTCTCAGGGGGGGTTGTTGCTTATTCAGCAGGACGCATCTTCTTGACTTCGTCGTTCGAAGGCTGGACCTTGGCACCATCGATGTACCGGTAGTCCACCATCACACCCTTGCCGCCTTCGTTCTTGGTGCGGCCCACATAGCCACCCATGGTGGACTGGTTGTCTTCGGGGCGGTAGGTAATACGGCCAAACGGTGTAGGCACCTGCAGGCCCTTGAACGCGGCCACGAGTTTTTCGGTGTCGGTGGAACCGGCCTTCTTCATACCTTCGGCCAGCGACTTGATGGCGCTGTAGCCCACGATGGAGCCCAGGCGCGGGTAGTCGTTGAACTTGGCCTGGTAGGCAGTCTGGAAAGCCTTGTGCTCGGGCGTCTGGATGCCATACCAGGGGTAGCCGGTGACGATCCAGCCGTTTGGCGCTTCGTCCTTGAGCGGGTCCATGTATTCGGGCTCGCCCGTCAGCAGACTGACCACCTCACGACCCTGAAACAGGCCACGCGTATTGCCTTCGCGCACAAACTTGGACAGGTCGGCACCGAACAGCACGTTGAAGATCGCATCGGGCTTGGCGTCGGCCAGGGCCTGCACCACGCTGCCCGAATCGACCTTGCCCAACGGCGGCGCCTGCTCGGCCACGAACTCGACATCGGGCTGTGCAGCCTTGAGCAGCTGCTTGAACGTGGCCACCGCAGACTGGCCATACTCGTAGTTGGGGTACACCAGCGCCCAGCGCTTCTTCTTGAGGGCTGCCGCCTCGGGCACCATCATCGACACCTGCATATAGGTGGAGGGACGCAGGCGGTAGGTGTAGCGGTTGCCGTTCTGCCAGACGATCTTGTCGGTCAGTGGCTCGCCCGCGAGGAAGAAGAATTTCTTTTGCTTGGCAAAGTCGGTCAACGCCAGCCCGATGTGCGAGAGGAACGAGCCAGTGAGCACATCGACCTTTTCGCGCGACACCAGTTCTTCGGCTGCGCGCACGGCGTCGCCTGGGTTGGCGTTGTCGTCGCGGATGACGAGCTGGACCTTCTTGCCCAGAACACCGCCCGCAGCGTTGATCTCATCGACCGCCAGCTCCATGCCTTTCTTGTAGGGCTCCAGGAAAGCAGGTTGCGCCTTGTAGCTGTTGATCTCGCCAATCTTGATGACATCCTGGGCGTGCACCACAGGGGCCAGCGTGAGGGCCAGCGCGGCTGCGGCCGTGGCACGCATGAGGTTTCGTCGCATCGTCATGGGGAAGCTCCTGAAAGGTGGGGTTGGGAAAGGGATCGGTGGGTGTGCTCGGGATGGTAGTGCGCGCTCAACGCAGGCCATCCTCGCCTTTGATTTCGGAAACCTGAAGACCGCCGATACGCGCCAGCGGACGACCGCTGTCGGTGACAACAACGGCCACCACAATTTCGTTGGCGCGCGGCGCGTCGGCCACACGGGCTTCCATCGCATCGAAATGGCTGCGCACATAGGCGGCATCCTTGTGGCCAAGGGGAACGTCAATCGCAGCACCCAGGCCGCCGATCTTTTTGCTCGAAGGCACAAGGGCTGCGCCTTTCTCGACCGCCACACGCAGTGGCGCGCCCAGCTTCGGGTGGAGGATGGCGGCAGCATGCTCCAGCTCGCCCGCCTCGCCCACGATGGCAGCCTTGCCATAGCTGTGCGACTGGCCGGGAGCGATGCCCAGGGCCGCAACGCAGCGAGCACCCAGCAGCGCGCCCAGCTCTTCGCCGATGGCCACGAGTTCATCGAGGTTCTCGACATAGCGGCCAGCGCAGGGGTTCTCGATCACGGCCATGGCCAGCGCTTTGCGCACAGGCGGCTGCAATTCTCGCCCCATTTCCACGCGGACTTCGTCAGTTTGAACAATGATCTTCCGAATCTTGGCGGGCATGTTGTGGTCTCCTTGGGTCTTGTGTTTACGCAGTAGATCAGCGCAGGCCGTTCCACTGGCTGATGTCCGCGGCCTTCAGGCCTCCGACGCGCGCATGGATGCGAGCGCCTGTGGACATGGCCAGGATGAAGACGATTTCATCCGACACGGGCGCGCCGGGCACACGCACTTCGATGGCATCGAAATGGCTGCGCACATAGCTCGCGTTGATGTGGGTCAGTGGCACATCCAGCGCTGCGCCCGGGCCTCCAACCTTTTTGGTGGAAGGCACGATGGACAGCGCGTTGGCGGGCTGCCCCGTCTTCTCTTCGGCCTGGCCCTTGGCGTAAGCGTTGCGGTCGCCCTTCCAACCCAGCAGCTCGCGCATGGCGTACCCACCGGGCACATGCCACAGCGCGCCATGCTCCAGTTCCCCAGCCGCCCCCACGATGGCGCCCTTGCCATAGGTTTCGATGCGTTCGGCAGGCACTGCCATGGCCCTGAGAAGGCGCTGGGCCATGTCCAGCCCCACGTCCTGCAAGGCGTCCATCATGGGGAGGATGTCGGGCTCGTACCGGCCCGCAAAAGGGTTGGTCAGCACCGCGCCGATGGCACCACGCAGAAGCGGCATATCGGCCACCGGCCCGAATTCGTGCCTGATTTCCTCAAGATGGGTGAAAACGCGTCGTATCTGGATCATTTTTGAAGACCTGTGCAATTCGTTAAGCAAATACTGAACCAACTTCCGATTCCGTCACCCATTCCGCCGGCCACTTTGCACCCGCAATGGCTTCTGGTGCCGCCGTTGCCACAAACTGTCCCTGGCACGCCAGGAGTGCAAACCACAGCAAGCCGCCGGACTGCAATTCTTGCGCCTTTTGCAGCCCCTGCTGCAAGGCCCGGCGCACCTGCCCTTCTGGCAAAGCAGGTACGTCCACAGTGACAGGAATGGCACCGAGATCGCTGTCGTCCCGCACCAAACACGCCGGCATGCGGCCAATGCGCGCATCCTGCACATTGACAGCGTTGGCCACGATGGTCGCCGCCGCATCGGCCTGCGCGGCCGTGCGCGCCAGCACCGTGACGCTGTCGGCAATGCCCAGAGACTGGCTGCGCCCGCGCCAGCCACTGGTCGCCACACCCCGCACCGGCATGGCGCTGGTGACGCGGATCTTCCCGTCGAGCACCAGGCCGCTGTGCAACTGTGCGGCGCTCAGTGCTGCAATGTCAGCGTACACCCCCACCGTGACGGACTGCCCAGATGCCAGGTGCAGGGCAATATCACCTCCGTTGTTGACCCAGGCACGGTCAATGCTTGGCTGGTCATAGCCCGCCAGAATCTCCTGCGCCACGGCACCCGCCACCGCCGCCATCGACGTGATGAAGCCTGCGCGGTAAGGAGCGCACGCCTCCCACATGCGACGCGCCACCGCACCCTGCAACACACAGAGGTCACCCACGGGCGCCCTCAGGCCGGGGAGTTCGTCCACCAGCTCCTGCAGCAGCCCTTCAAAGCGGTGCCAAGCGCGCTCGTGCGCCTGCGCCACGGCGTCGCGTCCCCCTTCAGCCTGGAGGATGAGGTCCATCGGCCCATGCTGGAAATGCCAGCGGCCATCGGGCAGGAGCTTGCGACAAGCGTTCACGGCGTGTACCCACTCAGCCTAGCAAGGGCGGACGACCCAACGGCCACGGATTGGCGGCGGGCAAGGTCTGCCACACGCGCGCCTGCGGTGCTCCGTCGTTGTGCCAGGCACCACGCTCCAACACCTCGCGCAAGCTTCGGATCTGGTCGGTATGCCCGCCCAGCGCTTCGTAGTCCGCGCGGCGCATGCTGAACTCGATGGGTGCGACGATGGCGGGCGTGGGCACAGTGCCAAAGCTGTTGTCGGGCATGCGCAGCACATCGGCCATCACCGTGATGCCGCCCCCTGGCCACACATAGGCCGGTGCGCCGCCGCAGGTCACGTTGACCAGCGCATTCTTGATGGCACGCGTGAGCAGCACCGGGTTTTCGGTGACCCCCGCGCGGAGGCTGCCGCCTGCGCCGCCGAGGAACAACACGGAGGCCAGCGAGGGCTCGCAGTTCTCGCCGATGCGGTCCACAATGCGGCGGATTTCGGCGGGCATCTCCGCCTCCACCGGGACCAGAGTGTCGTCGAGCACATACCAGCTTGCATGCTCACCCGTGGTGGACGTCATCAAAAGGCGCAACCCGGGCCAGGCGATAGATTCGTCCCAGCCCTCGATGATCGACAGCGGGTCGGCGATGTCGGTGCCGCCCCAGCCTGTGCCGGGGTTGGCCACCTGAAAGTAACGGCCCGGCGTGGACTTGCGCCCGCGCATCTGGATGCCCGAGGACTTCATGTCCAGGCAACGACCGGCCTGGTGTTCGGTCAACACACCCGTGATGTGGTCGTCGACCACCACCACCTCGTCGGCGTGGCCATAGAACTGGCGCGCAAAGATGCCGATGGCGGCGGAGCCACAGCCCACGCGCATGCGCTGCTCTGCCACACCATTGACGATGGGTGCGCGCCCCGCCTGGATCACCAGTTGGGAGCCACCGTCGATGGTGAACTCCACAGCCTGCTTGTTGCCGAGCAATTGCATCATCTCGGCTGCGACGCGGCCTTCCTTCTTGGTGCCGCCCGTGAGGTGGTGCACGCCGCCCAGCGACAGCATCTGCGAGCCATACTCCGCCGTGGTCACGTGGCCCACCACCTCGCCTTTGCAGCGCACATTGGCCTGCTCGGAGCCAAGGAAGCGGTCGGTGTCGATCTTCACCTTGAAGCTGCAGTAGCTGAAGATGCCTTCGGTGACTACGGTCACCATGTCCACGCCGTCGGTTTGGGAGCCGACAATGAACGGCGCCGGTTTGTAGTCAGGATAGGTGGTGGACGAACCCACGCCTGTGACGAACACCTCTTCCGACAGCAGCAGATCGCCAGACCAAGGCTGCGGCGCGACCGTCGGTTCCGCCTCGGCACCCTCCTGCGCATCGCTCGCCCCCACACGGCCCGCAAACGGCACCAGTGTGGCCTCGCATGCCTCCAGGGTCTTGCGCAGCAGCACCACAGGGTCTAGCCGCACCAGCACGCCGGCATGGTTGGCATAACGATCACATGCACCTGCACGGCCTTCGGAAATCTGGCACAGCACCGGGCACGCATTGCACTCGACCTTGGCGGCATTCATGCGCTCATTGCGAGGCCGGGCGCGCTCAAGCACCTGCGGCAGTTCTGGCGCATCCATGCCCGGTAGACCATCGGTCTTGGTGTGTTCAGTCATCGTGGCGGCCTATTCATTGCATTGTTGCAAGTGCTTGTACGCTCATTGCATTTTGTGTAGCATTCACTTAACTTAAATGTTGTGTTCACTACATTTATCGCGAATGTAGCGCAATCGTTCATGGTCCGCAATGGTGTTTTTGCGCCCCCAAAAATGGTGCACAAGGAGCCCCAAAATGACGCACGTTGTCACTGACGCCTGTATTCGGTGCAAGTACACCGACTGCGTCGATGTCTGCCCGGTGGACTGCTTCAAGGAGGGACGGGAGTTTCTGGTCATCGACCCCGATGAATGCATCGACTGCGCCGTGTGTATTCCTGAATGCCCGGCCAACGCCATTTACGCCGATACGGACCTTCCCGCCGAGTTTGAATCTTTCCTTGAATTCAACAAAAAGCTTGCGCCTGGCCTGCCCACAATCACCAAAAGAAAGCCTCCCCTCCCAGATGCGGAACAATGGAGGGTTGTGAGCCACAAGCTTTCCGGCCTGGACATCGCGCTTTAGTGTGCTCCAGGGCCTGTACTTCAGCCAGTTTTCTTATTTGCTTCCAACTTATCCATCTAAATCACCATGAGCGCCTTTCTTGAAGAACGCGTCCTGACGGTCCACCACTGGACGGACCGCCTTTTCTCCTTCACCACCACCCGCGACACCGCCCTGCGCTTTTCCAATGGGCATTTCACGATGATCGGCCTGCGCGGCGAGAACGGCAAACCCTTGCTGCGCGCCTACAGCATCGTGAGCCCCAACTACGAAGAGCACCTGGAGTTCCTCTCCATCAAGGTGCCCGACGGCCCGCTGACCTCGCGCCTGCAGCACATCAAGGTGGGCGACACCATCGTGGTGGGCAAGAAGCCCACCGGCACCCTGCTGATCGACTACCTGCTGCCCGCCAAGCGCCTGTACATGCTGTCCACCGGCACTGGGGTGGCTCCTTTCCTGAGCCTGATCCGCGACCCGGAGACCTACGAGAAGTTCGAGGAAGTCATCCTGGTGCACGGCGTGCGTGAAGTGAAGGAACTGGCTTACCACGACTACATCACGCAGGAACTGCCGCAGCACGAGTTCCTGGGCGAGATCGTCTCCAAGCAGCTCAAGTACTACCCCACGGTGACGCGCGAAGCGTTCAAGCACCAGGGCCGTGTGACCACGGTGATCGAAAACGGCCAGATGGCGCGCGACCTCGGCCTGCCCGCACTCAACCCGGAGGAAGACCGCGTGATGATCTGCGGCAGCCCCGAGATGCTGCGCGACCTCAAACACATGATGGAAGAACGCGGCTTCAAGGAAGGCAACACCACGAAGCCCGGCGACTTCGTGATCGAACGCGCGTTCGCAGAGCAGTGATCCCCGGCTGGCCCGCCCTTTGGGGGCCAACTTTATCCACCAGGACCCGCCATGTCTGCCACTCCCACCAAGACCCGGACAGCGCCCACCCGCTCCACCTCTGCCCGCAAGACGGGCGTGCGCGAGCAGGCCGCACAGACCACGCGCGACAACATCCTGAAGGCGGCGACCAAGGTGTTCGCACGCTACGGCTACGAAGGCGGCAGCGTGGAGAAGATCTCCAAGGCAGCCAAGTCCTTCGACCGGATGATCTATTACTACTTCGGCAGCAAGGAAGGCCTGTTCATCGAGGTGCTGGAGGAAACCTACCGGCGCATGAACGATGCCGAGTCCAAGCTCGACCTGGATACCGGCAAACCGGTCGAGGCCCTGCAGGCCGTGATCCGCTTCGTGGTGGGCTACTACCGCAAGAACCCCGAGTTCATCACGCTGCTCAACACCGAGAACCTGCACAAGGGCAAACACATCTCCAAGTCGATGCGGGCCCGCGAATACTCGTCGCCCGCCATCGAGGTGATCCGCCGCGTGCTCGAAAGCGGCCAGGCCCAGGGCCTGTTCCGCAAGGATGTGTCGGCACGCGATGTGTACCTGCTGATCGCCGCCACGGGCTACTTCTACATGTCCAACCGGCACACACTGTCTGCCTTTCTGGGTGAAGACCTGGAGACCCCCGACGCCCTGGTGCACTGGGAGTCCTTCGTCATCGACAGCGTGCTGCGCACCGTTGCGCCAGGCCCCAGCCTGCCCAAGGGCAAGTGATGGGCTGAAGGTCGCCAGTACCCGCCTCAGCATTCGGATCAGGACACGCAGGACGCACCAGGCACAACGATTTTTCTGAGCGAGGGCCCCAACGAGCCCGAGCCCCCACCCCACGAGGAGAATCCATGGCAGAAGCAGCAACCGGCGGCAAGTCGGGCAAGGTCGTCATCCAAAACATCGGTCTTTTGTTGTCGGGCGACCTGGACCGCCCCATCCTCGACGCCGACACCATCGTCGTGAATGACGGCCTCATCGTCGCAGTAGGCCGTTACAAGGACTGCGACACCGAACACGCGCAGACAGTGATCGATGCGCGCCAGACCTGCGTGGCGCCGGGTTTGATCGACAGCCACGTTCACCCGGTCTTTGGCGACTGGACGCCGCGGCAAAACCAGATCGGCTGGATCGACTCCACCATGAACGGCGGCGTGACCACCATGGTCTCGGCCGGTGAAGTGCACCTGCCCGGCCGCCCCAAGGACATCGTGGGCCTGAAGGCGCTGGCCATCACCGCGCAGCGCTCGTTCGACAACTTCCGCCCCGGTGGCGTGAAGGTGATTGCAGGCGCCCCGGTCATCGAAAAAGGCATGACCGAGCAGGACTTCAAGGACCTGGCCGACGCGGGCGTGACGCTGCTGGGCGAAGTGGGCCTGGGCTCCGTCAAGGCGGGCTACGAGGCCCAGCAGATGGTGGCGTGGGCGCGCAAGCACGGCATCCAAAGCACCATCCACACGGGCGGGCCATCCATTCCGGGTTCGGGCCTGATCGACAAGGACGTGGTGCTGGAGGCCGATGCCGACGTGATCGGCCACATCAATGGCGGCCACACCTCGCTGCCCTGGAAGCACGTGTGCGAGCTGTGCGAGAAGTCGTCCCGCGCCATCGAGCTGGTGCACAACGGCAACGAGAAGATCGCCATCCAGGCCGCGCGCGCGGCCATCGAGCTCAAGTGCCCGCACCGCGTGATCCTGGGCACCGACGGCCCGGCCGGCTCGGGCGTGCAGCCACTGGGCATGCTGCGCATGATTGCGCTGATATCGAGCTTTGCCGACATTCCTGCCGAGCTGGTGTTCTGCTTTGCCACGGGCAACACGGCGCGCATCCGCAACCTGAACTGCGGCCTGGTCGAGCCGGGCCGCGCGGCGGACTTTGTGTTCATGGACCGGGCGCAGCACACGGCTGGCGCCACGCTGCTGGAGAGCGTGCAGCTGGGCGACATCCCGGGCATTGGCATGGTGATGATCGACGGCCTGGTGCGCTGCGGGCGCAGCCGCAATACACCACCCGCGACCGAGATCCCCGTAGTGCTGTAGCCCACGCTCATCCCACAAAAAAGCCCGCAATCAGCGGGCTTTCTGTTGGGGGATTTGCGGTCGAATCAATACGTGTCCGCCACACGCACCGCGCCGGGCTGTGCACGCGGGTAAGGTTCTTCAGCGCGCATGGCGGCACCATCGTCCACGCGGAAACCCTTGCCCTGCAGCACCACGGGTGTGCCCACGGCCGGGGGCTGGGCGCGGGTAAAGCGCCGCACTGAACCATCTTCCATGCGCACGGCGATCTGGTAGACCGTCTGCGTGCGCGTGCGCTCTTCCACCTTGTGGCCCACATAGCCGCCGCCCACGGCGCCCAGTACGGTGGCCGCCGTACGGCCCGAGCCCTTGCCCACCTGGTTGCCCACCACGGCCCCCAGCACACCGCCCGCTACCGCCCCCACGCCCGTGGCCGGGGCCGCCTGTTGCACCGCCTGCACCGACTCCACGCGACCACAGGTGGCACACACGGGAGCCTGTGCAGCGGTGCGCAGGGGTGGCTGCTGTTGCTGGTACTGCTGCGGGGCCTGCCCGGCATAGCCTTGCGAAGCTGCAGGCGGCTGATTTGCTGCACTATTCATAGCAATATTTCTATTACCGGAAAGCGCTGGAGCCGGTTTTTGTTGAAAATTCTCGACTCCGGTCATTCCGGACGCAGGCTGCGCCGCCACGGCCAGGGGTTGCGCGTCGGCGGTGGACTTGCCCGCGTTCTGCACCACCAGGGTCGTGCCCAGCGCCACCACGCTCACGCCCAGCACGCCGATGGCGGCCCACAGCCATTTGAGGGAGGGACCGGCCGCGCCGCCAAAGGCGCCAGCCTGCGCCACAGGAACGGCGGAAGTATTAGTGGGGGGCGAAACGATAAGGCTCATGATTTTTCTCCGGAAGGTCCAGAAAGCTCTGAATGAATGGTCGCCAGCGTAACCAGCAAGCCCGGAAATTCGGGCATAGCGGCTGTAAAGGACGTAAGAACGTGTTTACGACCTCCGAACCGGTTGAAGACTCAACCTATTGCGGCACATGCAGACGCCCCCGCACTGCGGGCAATGCACCCAGTTCCTGAAAGGCCCGGGCGCAGCTGGCAGAAAACAGCAGCACCGCCGACGAGAAGTAGATCCACATCAGCAACACCACCAGGGACCCCGCTGCGCCATAGGCCGACACCACCGCCGCCGTGGCTAGGTACCAGGCCAGCAGCTGCTTGCCCACCGTGAACAACGTGGCGCCCACCACGGCCCCAGCCATGATGCAGCGTGGCGGCGGCTTGGCCCCGGCGCCAATGCGCATCAGGCCCACAAACAGCGCCACGGCAAATCCAAAGGCGACCACTTCATTGACCAGCTGCATGGCAGGTGCCAACGGCGCCAACGCCAGGCGCGAGCCCGCCCAGCCCGCCAGCAGGTGGATCAGCGTGGACAGCGCCAGCGACACTAGCAACAGAAACCCCAGCGCCAGCACATAGGCCAGCCCGCGCAAGCGCAGCGATGCCATGCGCCACCAGGCGGCCCGCTGCGGCAACGGGCCCTCGCCACGCCACAGGTGCTCCAGCGCCGACTGCAATTCGACAAACACCCCCGTGGCGCCCGAGACCAGCACCACAAACCCCACCAGCGACGCCAGCCGCCCCTCGGCCGGGGCTTGGGCACTGGCCATCGCCTGCCGCACCACGTCGGCCACCTGCTGGCCCATCACAGCCTGCAACTGCGCGACGAGGTTGCTTTCCAGATAGCTGCGGTCCATCCACCAGCCCAGAACCCCCACCAGCAACAGCAACAGGGGCGCCAGGCTGAGCATGCCGTAGAACGACATGGCGGCGCTCATGCGCAGCCCATCGGCATCCAGCCAGAGCGTGGTGGCACGCCAGAAAGGCTGGAACAGGGTCCACACGGATTTGACAAGGCGCAGTGCGCGGCGCTTCAGGGAGGGTGCGGCCATATGCGGCAAGCCTAGGGCGACAGCCTGCGCGCGTCCATCCGCGTTTCGCTGCAACTGCAGTAGGCCTCATCCCACATCCGCCCCGGCCCTGCCAAAGTGCCCATGCCTGTTGCCCAGGCGACCCTCTGCCCGGCACAGGCGCGGGTATTCTGGAGACAAATCCCACCTGCCCAGAGACACCGCCCCATGCACCCCCACGCCCTTGCCCGCCTGCGCGCCGCACTTCAGACCCACGTCGGCCAGGGCCTGTTGCCCGGCGCAGTGGCTCTGGTGCACCACCAGGGGCGCACGGTGCTGCACGAAGCCATTGGGGCCCAGCGGCCCGGGGCGGGCGCACCCGCCATGGCGCCCGACACCGTGTTCCGCATCTACTCCATGACCAAACCGATTGCCTCGCTGGCGGCGCTGATGCTCATGGAAGAAGGCCGACTGCTGCTGTCGCACCCCGTCTCGCACTACCTGCCCGCGTTTGCGGGCCAGCGGGTGTACGACGCAGCCACCGGCACCACCACGCCTGCAGCGCGCGAGGCCACGGTGCACGACCTGCTGCGCCACACCGCCGGGCTGAGCTACGCGTGGGAGGCGGGCACGGTGCCCGACCAATACCGGGCGGCACGCGTCGGCTCGCGGCGCCACAACAATGCCGAGCTCGTGGCCGCGCTGGGCCCCCTGCCACTGGTGCACCAGCCCGGCAGCCGCTGGGAATACAGCCGCGCCACCGATGTACTGGGCGCGGTGCTGGAGGTGGTCGAGGGTGCCAGCCTGGGCACCCTCCTGAAACGCCGCGTGCTGGAGCCCCTGGACATGCACGACACCGGCTTTGTGGTGCCGCCCGACCGCCTGGCCGACCTGGCCGAGCCGTTTGCCCGGGACCCGCAGACCGGGGCCGAGGTGGCGCTGATCGACGTCTCTGCACCGCCCGCGTTTGAATCCGCTGGCGGCGGGCTGGTATCCACCGCCAGCGACTACGCGCGCTTTTTGCAGCTGATGCTGGGCCGGGGCTCCGTGCAAGGCCCGGACGGCCGCCCCGTCCGCCTGGCCAGCCGCGCCACCGTGGATTTCATGACCGCCGACCACCTGGGCAACATCCCCACCGCGGGCGACATCCTGCCCGCAGGCTACGGCTTTGGCCTGGGCGTGGCCGTGCGCAAGGCCACCGGCCTGGCCACCAGCCCCGGTTCGGCAGGCACCTACAGCTGGAGCGGAATGGGCGGCACCTTCTTTTTGGTAGACCCCGCCGAAGACCTCTTCGCCATCCTGCTCACCCAGGCACCCGGCCAACTGCGCACCCTCTGCGAGCTGTATCCGGCGCTGGTCTACGCCGCACTGTGAAAGCCTGAACGCTCCCCGCTGCTGCCAGGCCGCCAAGGGCCAGCGCGCACCACCCCCCTTACACTCGGCGTCCAGCGGCAGCTGCAGACAAACGGACAAACAGGCGGGCCCGCACGTACACAGGACAACATCTATGCAGATTCGCTGCGCTCTGGTCGGAATGCCCGGCTCGGGAAAATCCACCATCGGCCGGCAGTTGGCCCACCGGGCAGGGGTGCCTTTCATCGACCTGGACCACCGGCTGGAACAGACCATTGGCACCACCATCCGCAGCTTCTTCGAGGCCGAAGGCGAAGCCCGCTTTCGTGACCTGGAGGCGCAGGCCCTGGTCGACGTGGCTGGGCAGCCCGGCGGCATGGTCCTGTCCACGGGCGGCGGCGCCGTGCTGCGCCCCGAAAACCGCGAAACCCTGCGCCAGTTTGGCAATGTGCTGTACCTGCGCGCCTCGCCCGAAGAGATCTACCGGCGCGTCAAACACGACAAGACTCGCCCCCTGCTGCAGGGCGGCAACCCCATGGACAAGCTGCGCGACCTGTACACCCAGCGCGACGCCCTGTACCGCGAAACTGCCCACTACGTCATCGAAACCGGGCGGCCCACGGTGCACACGCTGGTCAACATGATCATGATGCAGCTGGAGATGGCGGCGGGGGCAGAGGGGACGCCCGCAGACAGCTAATCCCCAGCGCCACTGAAGCAACTCCCATTACAGCGATTTGCAGAATTCAGTCGGACGGCGCGTCGCTGGCAGCCCTGATGGCGGGCGAGGGAACATCCGTGGTTTTTCTCCACGCTGCAGTGTGCGACAAGCGCATGTGGCAGCACCAAATGAAGGCCGTGGCAGCCAGCGGCCACCAATTGGTGGTGTACGACCGCCGGGGGCATGTGATCTTCTGGGCGCCACAAGCGCACTCCTGAGCCGACACAACCATCTACGCTTCCATCGCAGACAGAAAAAATGGGGCGCAGACATCCGTCCACGCCCCCCGTCTTTGCGCTAACAGGCCGTCAAGCCCGGCCCAACGCGCCACTTCACATCATCACGGCACCAAAGCAGCCATCTCCCCCGCGGGCACCACCCCATAGTGGTCTAGCTGCATCGAATACTGCGCACGGCCTGAAGACAGGGCGCGCAGGCTACCGATGTAGCCGAACATCTCCTTGAGCGGTACCTCGGCCTCGACCGTGGCGGCGTTGCCGCGTTGGCCCTGGCCGCGCACCAGCCCGCGGCGGCGGTTCAAATCACCGATGGCATCGCCCAGGTAGTCGGCCGGGGTGATGACCTCCACGGCCATCACGGGCTCCAGCACCTGGGGGGCTGCCTTCGCAAAACCTTCGCGGAAGGCGGCCATGGCCGCCAGCTCGAAGGCCAGCGTGGACGAATCGCGCTCGTGGAAGCTGCCATCCACCAGCGTGGCGGCGAAGTCCACGGCGGGGAAGCCGGCGACCACGCCTGCCAGGGCGGCGCGGCGGATGCCGGCCTCCACCGCGGGGATGAATTCGCGCGGCACGGCGCCGCCGACGATGCGGTTGTCAAAGCGGATGCCTTCGCCCCGGGGCAGGGGTTCGAGCAGCAGCCTCACCTCGGCGAACTGGCCGGGGCCGCCCGATTGCTTCTTGTGCACATGGTGTACCTCCACACTCTTCGAAATGGTTTCGCGGTAGGCCACCTGGGGGCGGCCGACCGACACGTTGACGCCGTGGCGTGCGCGCAGCTTCTCGATCGAGACTTCGAGCTGCAGCTCGCCCATGCCGGACAGAATGGTCTGGCCGGATTCGGCGTCGTGCTGCAGCCTGAGGCTCGGGTCTTCGCGCAGCAGGGACTGCAGGGCCTTGGACAGGCCTTGCTGGTCCGCGCTCGCCTTGGGCTCGATGGCCACGTGGATCACCGGCTCGGGCACGCTGATCTGCTCCAGCACCACGGGATGGGCCGGGTCGCTCAGGGTGTGCCCCGTCAGCGTGTCCTTGAGGCCCACGACGGCGGCGATGTCGCCCGCCACCAGCTCGTCGCGCTCGATGTGCTTGTCGGCATGCACTTCGTACAGGCGCGACACGCGCTCGGTCTTGCCCGTGCTAGTGTTGAGCACCACGTCGCCGCGGGCCAGCCGGCCTGCGTACACGCGCACGAAGACCTTGGCGCCGTGGTCGTCGGTGACGACCTTGAACGCCAGGGCCTTGAACGGGTCCGCAGCGGTCTCGCTGCCTTCGCGCACGATGTCGTCCGGCGAGGGCAGGTAGTCCACCACGGCGTCGAGCAAGGGCTCCACGCCCCGGTTCTTGAAGGCCGAGCCGGCCAGCGCGGGCACGAAGGCGCCGGCCAGCACACCCTTGCGGATGGCGGCGTGCAGCACATCCACAGCGATCTCTTCGCCGTTCACATAGGCCTGCAGGGCCGCTTCGTCCTGCTCCACGGCAGCCTCGACCAGGCGGGCGCGGCTGCGCAACGCTTGCTCCAGCAGCTCGGCGGGCACGTCGGCTTCGCGGTAGGGCGCACTCGCGTCGTCCTTGTCCCAGATGCGGGCGCGCAGGCTCAGCAAGTCCACCACGCCGCGGAAGTCGCCTTCCGCACCGATGGGGATCTGCAGCGGCACCACGCGCACGCCCAGGCGCTCTTCCATCATGGCCACCACGCGGTGGAAGTCGGCGCCTACGCGGTCGAGCTTGTTGATGAAGGCGATGCGCGGCACACGGTACTTGTCTGCAAGGCGCCAGTTGGTCTCGGTCTGCGGCTCCACGCCGGCCACGCCGTCGAACACGACGACCGCGCCATCGAGCACGCGCAGCGAGCGGTTCACCTCGATGTTGAAGTCGATGTGGCCGGGCGTGTCGATCAGGTTGAGCTGCGTGCCTTTCCAGTGCACGGTGACGGCCGCGCTGTTGATGGTGATGCCGCGCTTTTGCTCCTGCGGGTCGAAATCCATGTGCGCGGTGCCGTCGTGCACTTCGCCGATGCGGTGGCTTTCGCCCGTGTAGAACAGGATGCGTTCGGTGGTCGTGGTCTTGCCCGCGTCGACGTGGGCGATGACACCGAGGTTGCGCAGATGGGCGTTGCTGGTATGGCGTGAATTCTTGGTCATGGCGAATCTTTCAATCATCTTTCTTGCGGCTGCACTCGGCTCTGCGAGCAGCTGCCGCCTGGTTGGCTTTGCGCCAGCCCAGGCATGAAGGATTCGCCTGGTCGCTAGCGTCTGAGATGTGTGCTGTCGCCGGAGCCCGGGCGCACGGGGCTCATGCTCCGGCGGTCGGGAATCGTGGCGATCAACTTGTCGTAGGTACGCATAGGTTGGTGTGAAGCAAGTAAGTCGAAAAACAAAAAACCCCGGGAGGGACAAAGCCTGCCGGGGTTTGGAGGTCCGGAAGGCGCAAGGTCCTCCGACACGCGATCAGGGGGCGCAACTAGGTGGCGAACGATGCCTTGATCACGTTGGTGAGAATTTTCATAAGAGCGAATTATCCTCCTCGCGCAGCAAGCTTGCAAGCGACCCACCTGCGCTTGCCATTTTCAGGCTGGCAGCAGCCGCGCCACCCACGAGCAACTACCGCCTGCCGCTGCCGGAGCAGACAGTGGTCGCCGCTGCGCGCATGCCGGTTCAAGGAAAGAACCGCTTCAGCGCATCTTCAAACGCGGGCACATCCGCACCCACGTGCGAGGTGCTGTACTCGGCCTTGAGCATCACCAGGCCCGGCAGGTTCTGCGAGGCCATCTGGTTGAAAAGAGGGATGCTTATCAGCGGGTGGTTGCCACCGCTTGCCCCCGCGAGCAACAAGGTCGTGGGCAAGGGCTTGCCGTCGATCTGTTTTTCAAACGCCAACACCCCTGCAGGGCTGGTGTGCTCCCCCACGCTGCATTCGGTTGAGAGGTAGTGTGAAAAGCTGGGCGGCACACCCGCACGGGCCTCCAGTATCAGCGCCGCCACCACAAAGTAGCCGCCATGGGACAAGCCCGACAACACCCGGCGTTTGGGGTCGGCACGGTACTGCCGCTCGATGGCTGGCGCCAGTTCTTTCACAAGGAAGTCGAGGTACTTGGCTGCGCCCGGCATGAGGAAGTCGGTACCCCGCCAGGCAGTGCCGCCAATGCCGACCAGAATGGCCTGGGTCCCCCGCCGCTGCAGCACCTCCTTGAAGGTGTCGAAGCGGGAGCGATTGGGGCCGCCGTACTGGGCATCACCCTCGGTTGCATAGATGACGGGCAGGGTCGCTGTGCCCGTGGCGTATGACTCGGGCAAGAAAACCTGAACAGGGTAGGTGCTGCCATTGGAGGCCGACTTGATGGTGGAGTTGATCACCTGGCCTACCGGCGCGGGTGCTTCTCCATCGCCAGAGCCTCCGCCCCCGCACGCTGCCAAAGCGGCAGCTACCGCCGCAGTGAGCGCAGCGCGGCGCGTTTGCTGGAATCCTGTGTTCATGGGTGTGCTCCTGTCGCGCCATTGTGGCAGTGCGAAGTTACGTTGGGGCTGCCGGCCAGAGCACGCGCCCCCTTGTACCGCCCAAGCCGTCAAAATCACCCTTCGTCCTGCACCGCGCGGATGCAGGTGTGCATCTCAGTTTTGGAGACCCTCACCATGCCCAGCAAAAACACCATCTGCCTCTGGTTCAACGGCAACGCCCTGGATGCCGCCAAGTTCTACGCTGCCACCTTCCCTGACAGCGCAGTAGGCCGTGTGATGCACGCGCCGGGGGACTATCCTGCGGGCCAGCAGGGCGACGTATTGACGGTGGAGTTCACCGTGCTGGGCATTCCGTGCCTGGGGCTCAACGGGGGCCCGGCGTTTGTGCACAGCGAGGCGTTTTCGTTTCAGGTGGCAACGGACGACCAGGCCGAGACGGACCGGCTGTGGAACGCCATCGTTGACAACGGTGGCCAGGAAAGCGCTTGCGGCTGGTGCAAGGACCGGTGGGGGCTGTCGTGGCAGATCACGCCACGGGTGTTGACGCAGGCCGTCACCGACCCCGACAGAGCGGCTGCCAAGCGTGCGTTCGACGCGATGATGGAGATGCGCAAGATCGACATTGCAGCCATTGAGGCGGCTTGGCGCGGGTGATTGGCATCTGGCTGGTTTCGGCCGATTTTCTGGAATGATTTTGAGGCCAAACCGGCCTCTGGCGCTTTTCCATCAAGCGCCATAAGCTATTCATTCGATAGCACCACATCTCTACCCTGCCCCACCACCGGCGCGTGCTGCGCCATCAGCCCCACCACCCAGTCGATGAACACCCGCACCTTGGCGCTCACGTGGCGGTTGGGCGGGTAGGCCACGTACAGCGGCATGGGGTCCATCGTCCAGTCTTCAAACAGGGGCACCAGCTCGCCGCGGGCCAGGTGGGGCTGGGCCATGTAGCTGGGCAGCCAGAGCAACCCCATGCCCGCCAGGCCTGCGGCCAGGTAGGCGTTGCCATCATCCAGCGCGCACACGTAGCGGCCTTGCACCTGCACGCTTTCCGCGCCCCGGCGCATGGCGTAGGGCACAGGGCGGCCGGTGCGGGCCCACAGGAATCCAACGGTGCGGTGGTGCGTGTCGGCGTCGTCCAGCACCTGCGGGTGCGTGGGGGTGCCAGCCCGACGCAGGTAGCTGGGGGCGGCGAACACGCGCAGGGGGAGGTCGCCCACGTGGCGCGCGACAAGGGACGGGTCGGTGATGGTGCCGCCGCGCACCACGCAGTCCACGTTGTCGGCCACCATGTCCACGCGGCGGTCGCTCACACCCATGTCAAGCTGGATGTCGGGGTATTGCGCGTGGAACGCAGGCAGCGCGGGGACGAGGATGAGGCGGGCCAGCGGACTGGGCACGTCCACCCGCAGGCGGCCCCGGGGCGCGGCGGATGCGGTGGAGAGACTGGTCTCTGCGTCGTCCAGATCGGCCAACAGGCGCACCACGCGCTCGTAGTAGGCAGCGCCGTCGGCCGTGACCTGCACGCGGCGTGTGGTGCGGTGGAGCAGCTTCACGCGCAGGCGGGCCTCGAGCTGCTGCACCAGCTGCGTGGCGGTGGTGCGGCTCATGTGCAGGGTGTGGGCGGCTTTGGTGAAGCTGCCGGACTCCACCACGCGGGCAAAGGCCTGCATTGCGTCAAAACGGTCCATGGCGGGCCCATTGTTCAAAGATTGTTTGGATTCTAAGAACAGTGGTGGGCAGAGTTGCCTGTTTATCGGCCGGGCGCGCACTCCTACAGTGCCTTCATCGTTAACCACGGGGCAATTTGCTGGCCCCACTGAAGGAGTTCTCTCATGCCACCACGCGAAGTTGTTTTTCCGGCTGGTCGCCAAGCGCTGTACGAGCGCAACCGCTATTCGCCTGCGGTGCGGTCCCACGGGTTTCTGTTCGTGTCGGGCCAGGTAGGCAGCCGCGAAGATGGCTCGCCCGAGCCCGACCTGAAGGCGCAGGTGCGGCTGGCGTTCACCAACCTGAACGCGGTGCTGCAGGCGGCGGGCTGCACGTTTGACGATGTAGTGGACGTGACGATGTTTGTGGTCAACCCCGAGGCCAACTTTGAAACCGTGTGGAGTGTTGTGCCCGAGTTCTGGGGCGAGGCGCCCCACCCCACCCTGACGGGCATTGGCGTGACCTGGCTGTACGGGTTTCAGTTCGAGATCAAGGTGATTGCCCAGCTGCCGCAAGGCCAGCGCCACTGAAGGTTGTATGGAAGGGGTGGCTGCAAACTTTGAATGAAATCAGCCCCTAGCGCTTATCCATCAAGCGCCAAAAGCTACCAAATTCATAGCATCACAGATTCGGCGCCAGCAGCCGCACCAGCACCGCCTCGTCCATCCCCCGGCGCTGGGCCATGTCGTGCAATTGGTCTTCACCGATCTTGCCGACGTTGAAATACACCGCGTCGGGGTAGCCGATGTAGAAGCCACTCACGCTGGCGGCCGGCATCATGGCCAGGCTTTCGGTCAGCGTCATGCCAACTTCTTCGCACTGCAGCACACGGAACAGCTCGCTTTTGGCGCTGTGGTCCGGGCAGGCGGGGTAGCCGGGCGCGGGGCGGATGCCGTGATACTTCTCGGCAATCATGTCGTCGTTGCTCAGCGCTTCGCCAGCGGCATAGCCCCACAGGTCGGTGCGCACGCGGTGGTGCAAGGCTTCGGCAAAGGCTTCGGCCAGGCGGTCGGCCAGGCTCTTGAACATGATGGCCGAGTAGTCGTCCAGCGCGTCGATGAAGGCCTTTTCCTTCTTCTCGATGCCCAGGCCCGCCGTGACCGCGAACATGCCTGCGTAGTCGGCAATGCCGCTGCTCTTGGGCGCGACGAAGTCAGCCAGGCAGCGGCTGGGGCGGGTCACGCCGTCGATGGTGTGCTTTTCGGCTTGCTGGCGCAGGCCGTACCAGGTCATGGCCACCTCGGTGCGCGTCTCGTCGGTGTAGAACTCGATGTCGTCGTCGTTCACGCTGTTGGCGGGGTACAGGCCCATCACGCCGCTGGCGGTGAGCCAGCGGCCTTCTATGATCTTTTTCAGCATGGCCTGCGCGTCGGCGAACACGCGTGTGGCCTCCACGCCCACGACCTCGTCGGTCAGGATGGCGGGGTACGGCCCGGCCAGGTCCCAGGTCTGGAAGAACGGACCCCAGTCGATGTACTTGGCCAGCTCGGCCAGGTCGAAGTTCTTGAACACGCGGCGGCCCAACGCACGCGGCACAGCGGGCTGGTAGGCGGCCCAGTCCACGGGTGTCTTGTTGGCGCGGATCTTGGCCAGGGGCCACAGGGGTGTGGCCTTTTTGTTGGCGTGCTGGGTGCGCACCTTGTCGTAGTCCGCGTTCAACTCATCCACGTAGTTCTGCACGCCGTCGCCCAGCAGGCTCTGCGCCACGCTCACGCTGCGCGAGGCATCGGGCACGTAGACCACGGGGCCTTCGTAGTGCGGCGCGATCTTCACCGCCGTGTGCACGCGGCTGGTGGTGGCGCCGCCGATGAGCAGCGGAATCTTCTTGATGCGGAAGTGCTCGTCCTTCTGCATCTCGCCCGCCACGTACTGCATCTCTTCGAGGCTGGGGGTGATGAGTCCCGACAGGCCCACGATATCGGCGCCCTCGACCTTGGCACGCGCCAGGATCTCGTGGCAGGGCACCATCACGCCCATGTTCACCACCTCGAAGTTGTTGCACTGTAGGACCACGGTAACGATGTTCTTGCCGATGTCGTGCACGTCGCCCTTGACGGTGGCGATGACAATCTTGCCCTTGCTGCGCACATCGCGCCCCGCCAGTTCGTCCTGGCGCTTTTCTTCTTCGATGTAGGGGATCAGGTGGGCCACGGCGCTCTTCATCACGCGCGCGCTTTTCACCACCTGGGGCAAGAACATCTTGCCCGCGCCAAACAGGTCGCCCACCACGTTCATGCCGTCCATGAGCGGGCCTTCGATCACATGCAGCGGGCGGCCGCCCTTGGCCAGGATGGCGCGGTAGGCCTCTTCGGTGTCTTCGGTGATGAAGTCGGTGATGCCGTGCACCAGGGCGTGGCTCAAGCGTTCGCCCACCGTCTTCGGGTGCTCGGGTGTGCCACGCCATTCGAGCCGCTTGCTCTCGTCCTTGGCGCCGCTCTTGGCGGTTTCGGCGATCTCGACCAGGCGCTCACCGGCGTCGGGGCGGCGGTTGAGCACCACGTCTTCCACGCGCTCGCGCAGCTCGGGCTCCAGGTCGTCGTACACGCCCACCATGCCGGCGTTGACGATGCCCATGTCCATCCCGGCCTTGATGGCGTGGTACAGGAACACGGTGTGGATGGCCTCGCGCACGGGGTCGTTGCCGCGGAAGCTGAACGACACGTTCGACACACCGCCGCTCACCTTGGCGCCCGGCAGGTTCTGCTTGATCCAGCGCGTGGCTTCGATGAAATCGACGGCGTAGTTGTTGTGCTCTTCAATGCCGGTGGCCACGGCAAAGATGTTGGGGTCGAAGATGATGTCTTCGGGCGGGAAGCCGACTTCATCGACCAGGATGCGGTAGGCACGCTCGCAGATTTCGATCTTGCGCTCGTAGGTGTCGGCCTGGCCTGTTTCGTCAAACGCCATCACCACCGCAGCGGCGCCATAGCGGCGCACCAGGCGTGCCTCGTGCTTGAACTTGTCCACGCCCTCCTTCATCGAGATGGAGTTGACGATGCCCTTGCCCTGCACGCAGCGCAGGCCGGCCTCGATTACCTCCCACTTGGAGCTGTCCACCATGATGGGCACGCGCGCGATGTCGGGCTCGGACGCGATGAGCTGCAAAAACCGCACCATGGCGGCCTTGCTGTCGAGCATGGCTTCGTCCATGTTGATGTCGATGACCTGCGCGCCGTTCTCCACCTGCTGGCGGGCCACGGCCAGGGCTTCTTCGTACTGGCCGTTCAAAATCATGCGCGCAAACGCCTTGGAGCCGGTGACGTTGGTGCGCTCGCCGATGTTGACGAACAAGGTGCCCTCGCCAATGGAGACGGGCTCCAGGCCAGACAGTTTCATGGGGGGCAGGGATACAGCGGACATAGGACTTACTCACTCACCTGTGCAGCAGGAACAGCGGAAAAACAGGTGAGCGTCGTTGCGGTGTACGGTGGGGTGCGCGGGACCCAAGCCTGACGAATCGCCATGCACCCAACCGGGCATGGCAAGTCGCTGCAACGCTCCTTGGGCCGAGGAGCGATTGTAGTTGCCCGTCTGCGATCAGCGCACTGGGCGGCGGCCCCAGAATGCGGCCAGCAGCATCAAGCCCGCCATCAGCCACAGAGCCCACTCGGACAGCGACGGAATCGCGCTCGCAGCCACTGCGGCGATGGTGTCGGTATCGGTGGCGCTGTTGTTGCCCGGGTTGGGGTCGGTCACCCCCCCTGAGGCCGTGACCGTCGCGGTGTTGACCAGCGTCCCCGTCGCCGACGCGCTCACCGTGGCAGTGACGGTGTAGGTCACCGATCCACCCGCAGGCAGGTTGACGACATCGTTGATGCTGCCGCTGCCCGCTGCCGTGCAAGTGCCGCCGCCGGAGCCCACGCAGGTCCAGGTGCCAGTGAGCACGGCAGGCAGGGTGTCTGCCACCGTCGTGCCCGGGGCGTTGGACGGGCCGGCGTTGCTGGCGATGATGGTGTAGATCACCGACCCGCCGGGGTTCGCCGTGGTCACGCCATCGGTCTTGGTAATGGCCAGATCGGCCTGCGATGCGATGGTGTCGGAATCCGTGGCACTGTTGTTGCCCGGATTGGGGTCGGTGACTCCGCCCGGCGCGGTCACCGTCGCGGTATTGACCAGCGTTCCGCTGGCCGCTGCGCTCACGGTGGCGGTCACCGTATAGGTCACCGATCCCCCCGCAGGCAAGTTGACGGTGTCGTTGATGTTGCCACTGCCTGCTGCCGTGCAGGTGCCGCCACCAGCACCCACGCAGGTCCAGGTGCCGGTGAGCGCAGCGGGGAACGTATCCGCTACCGCCGTGCCAGGGGCATTGGACGGGCCCGCGTTGCTGGCGGTGATGGTGTAGGTGACCGAGCCACCCGGGATGGCCGTGGTCACGCCGTCCGTTTTGGTGATGGACAGATCGGCCTGCGGCGTGATGGTGTCGGAGTCGGTGGCGCTGTTGTTGCCTGGGACAGGATCGGTCACTCCACCAGGTGCTGTCACCGTCGCGGTGTTGGTCAATGTCCCTGTGGCTGCACCGCTCACCGTGGCGCTGACGGTGTACGTCACCGATCCCCCTGCGGGCAGGTTGACGGTGTCGTTGATGTTGCCGCTGCCTGCTGCCGTGCAGGTGCCGCCGCCCGCACCCACGCAGGTCCAGGTGCCGGTGAGCGCAGCAGGGAAGGTATCCGCCACCGTTGCGCCAGGCGCATTCGACGGCCCCGCATTGCTGGCGGTGATGGTGTAGGTGACCGAGCCCCCTGGGGTGGCCGTGGTCACGCCATCGGTTTTGGTGATGGACAGATCGGCCTGTGGCGTGAGCGTGTCGGAGTCGGTGGCGCTGTTGTTGCCTGGGACAGGATCGGTCACGCCGCCCGGCGCAGTCACCGTCGCGGTGTTGGTCAGTGTCCCGGTCGCCGAGCCATTGATCGTGGCGCTGACCGTGTAGGTCACCGAGCCGCCAGCGGGCAGGTTGACGGTGTCGTTGATGTTGCCGCTACCCGCCGCCGTGCAGGTGCCGCCGCCCGCACCCACGCAGGTCCAGGTGCCGGTGAGCACGGCGGGAAACGTATCCGCCACCGTCGCGCCAGGGGCATTGGACGGGCCGGCGTTGCTCGCGGTGATGGTGTAGGTGACCGAGCCGCCCGGGGTGGCCGTGGTCACGCCATCGGTTTTGGTGATGGACAGGTCCGCGCTTTGGGCATGTGCCGCGGTCGCAGCCCCCATGGCCAACAAGAACGCAGCGAGCCACAGCAAAACACGTTGGAGCATGTGGAAGTCCCGATTGGAGTGGAAAGGTTGCCAAAGTGTAACGCTACGTTTTCACCCGGAACTTTCACGCACCGAGGCGCACGCCAACCCAGTCCCGCGCTGGAAGCGCTTGATCCGCGCTCAACGCACCGGCAGGAACTGCAGGAAAGTGCCGCCCACAATGCCCTGTACATAGCTGATGGCCGCGCGGCGGTACTTTTCGGTGGTCAGGGCGGCAAGCAGGTCAAGGCGCGCGATGACCTTGCCAAACTCACGCTCGAAGCTCAGGTTGCGGCCCTGGGGCCCGATTTCGTCGGCCAGCAGCAGCGGCTGGCCCTGGGCATTGCGGCGCTGGGCCAGCAGCCACACGGCGCTTTCCACATTGCGGGCGGCGTTGTAGAGGTGCTGTGCATCCACACCGTCGAGCAAAAAGAACTCCGTCTTGCCGCCATGGGCTGTGATGATCATGTCGGCCGTGGCATGGATGAAGGCGGCCACGCGGTCCCCGGTGAACTCCGGCGCCAGCGCAAAGCCCATCGCGGCGATGTCGCGGCGCCCTTGCAGCGGCGCCCAGGGCTGGCGCTGCAGGATGGCCACGCGCACCTGCTCGGCGGCGTGCTCGCGGCTGGTGGTGCTGGTTTTTCGCCATTCGGCGGGGTTGCGGCGGTAGAGCTTGTCCATCAGCCGGAACAAGCCTTCCAGGTTCTCCTGCATGGCCAGCGTGGCCACCCGGTTCATGTCGGACTGGGCCAGCTCGGCGGGCGAAGCAGATGCGCCCTTGACCTCGCCGCGTGGTGCGGGGGCGCTGCCCGCACAACCCGCGAGTGCGGCGCACAGCAGCGCACAGGACGACATCCACAGGAGAGAAAAGAACGGCCCACGCATGGGGCCGATTATCGGGCGCAGGTGGTGGGCCAGGCGGCTCGCCAGCGCCCGTTAACACTGTTTGAAGATCTGGGCGACCCAACCCTCAGGCGGCGGCCATGGCCGAGGCTGGCAGACCGAACAGATGGTCAAACACCCAGTTGAAGACAAAGGTGTAACACAGGAAGAACACGATCAGCCCCAGGTCCATCACGAAAGCGTGCCACAGGCTGATGCCGAACCACCAGGCAAACAGCGGCACCAGCGTGAAGACCAGCCCGCCCTCAAAACCAATGGCATGCGCCACACGCCGCGCCACGCTGCGCCCACGCACGGGCTGGCGCGCTTCCCAGCGCTCGAAAGCCCAATTGAAGACGATGTTCCAGACGATGGCAATCACCGAAGCCGCCACAGCCACCACGCTCGAATGGCCCGCGCCCTGGCCCGAGAGCAGGGCGAGCCCGGCCGTGGCCGCCGCGATGGCGATCAGTTCGTACAGGCTTACGTAGATCAGTCGGCGCTTGAGTCCTTGCAGGCCGAACAGAGTGGGTTTCTTGTCCATGGGTAGGACTTTATGTGCCTGCGGCTGATATATAAAGTCAGCTTATTTCAGTTTATTTGATAGATCACACGCATGGCCTTCTCTTCAGACAGCGTGCAGGTGTTTCTGGCCGCCCTCGACCACGGCTCGTTTTCGGCTGCAGCGCGGGCGTTGTCGCGGGTGCCGTCGGCCGTGAGCATGACCATTGCCCACCTGGAGGCCGAGCTCAATGTGCAGCTGTTTGACCGCAGTGGCCGCGAGCCCCGGCCCACGGCGGCGGCGCGCGCGCTCGAACCGCAGGCCCGGTTGCTGGCAGGGCAACTGCAGCAGCTCAACGCCCAGGCGCTCGCGCTGACGCAGGGCCTGGAGGAGCGCCTGACGCTGGCCATTGCGCCCGAGCTGCTGGCCGCCCGCTGGACGGGCCCGTTGGCCACGCTGGCGTCGGAGTACCCGCTGCTGCAGGTGGAGGTGCTGACCGCCCCGCAGGTGGATGCCCTGGCACTGCTGCACAGCGGCCGCGCGCAGCTGGCGCTGGTGTTCGAGCGGCCCAGCATCGACGGGCGCGAGGGGTTTCAGGAAGTGGGCACCGAAACCCTGGTGGCCGTGATGGCGCCGGACCACGCGGTATTGCAGGGCGCGCGCGCCTCGGCCCTGACCCGGGGCGAGCCGCCCGAGCGCGCCATGCTGCGCGAAGAGCACCTGACCACCACTCGGCAGATCGTGGTGGCCAGCCGCGACCTGGGCCAGACCGACCCACGTTTTGTGTTTGCCCGCCACCACTGGCGCACCGACAACCACCTGGCCGCGTTGGGCCTGATCGAGGCCGGCCTGGGCTGGGGCTGGCAGCCCCGTGCACTGGTGCAACCGCGCATCGAGGCGGGGCGGCTGGTGGAGATGCCGTTCGAGAACCTGAGCAACGGCACCGCACTGTGGGTGGATGTGGTGTGGTCCAAGGAGCGGCCCCTGGGCCTGGGGGCAGCACGTTTTGTGGCGCTGATGCGAGACAGCGCTGCGCAGCGGAACACGCCGGATGGGAAGTCGGCTGGGCCTGAAATATGAGTCAAAAGTGGCCCTGGCGCCTATCCATCAGGCGCTATTTGCTACTGTTTCGATAGTATTTTTATGCTTCGCCTCGTGCAGGTACTCACTGCGTTCACCGTCCTCGGGCACCCACAACCGGTGCGCCCAACCACCCTGCTGCGCCAGGGCACGCACGGACTCGCGCGTGGTGGGGCAGTGGTCCAGCGCCTGCAGGTGGTTCACCACCAGCGTGCCGTGGGCCAGCTGCGCGGCTTCGGCCATGTCGGCGGCGTCCATAAGGATTTCTGCCCCCACATCGAACCGCGCCCCGCCCGCAGGCAACACCGACACCTCGGGCTGCAGGCGCGCCAGGCAATCGCGCACCGTGGGCGTGAGCACGGTGTCGCCCGCCAGGTAGACGCTGGGCTCGCCCGGCAGCTCCAGCAGGTAGCCATGGCCGTGCTCCATGAAGCGGCCCACCCAGCCGGTGCCGTGCACACACGGGATCGGCGTGACATGGCCGCCCAGCGCAAACGGCTGGCGCCCCGGCCCCGCCAGCGGCCACACCAGCAGGCCGCGCTGCGCCAGGTAATCGGCATCGCGCGGCATGCACAGCACGGGGATCTGCCGCTCGCGCAGAAAGCGCTTGCCCAGCCGGTCCAGGTGGTCGAAGTGGCCGCGCTGGCAGTGTGTGATGAGGGCATGGGTCACGCGCTGCAACAGCGCGTCCGTGCCCTCGGGCAGCTCCACAATAGGGTTGCGCTGGCGCCCGGAGCCCAGATAGCGCAACGCGGGCAGGCTGCCCCGGGGGGCGAGCATGGGGTCCACCAGCAGGCCCACGGGGCGACCTTCTGCGGAGGTGAATTCAAGAAGCAAGGTGGCGTTGCGCAATTGGGTGATCTGCATGGGGTGGGCTCCGAAGCCAGTGGGTGTGCAGTAGATTGTTGGGATTCGAGCGCCCGGTGAGAATGGCCTGTTTTGACAATTTCTTTCCATTTCAAGCCATACCATCTCGCCGAATGCCCCGTGCCGCCGCCCCACCCCCACCACCCCTGCGCCTGGCACTGCTGCTGTACCCCGGCTGCATGCCCGCAGGCCTCTTTGCCACCGCCGACCTGGCCCGCGCCGCGAACCTGCGCGCGCAGCGCGCGGTCATCACCACCTGCTGGGCCGGTGCAGACCTGCAGCCCGTGCCCACCTGGCAAGGCCCTGCCCTCACGCCCAGCGTGGCCCTGGCGCAGGCCGAGGTGGACGCGGTGCTGGTGCCCGGCCTGTGGCTGTCTTCGCCCGATGGACTGCAGATGCCGCAGCTGCAACAGCAGATCGCGCCCGCCATCGCGGCACTGCGGGCCCTGCCCCGCCGCACCCAGGTGTGGAGCTATTGCGCGGGCGTGGCGCTGGCAGCGGCCAGCGGCCGGATGCGCGGGCGCGGCGCCACGGCCACCTGGTGGCTGCGGGCCCCGCTGCAGCAGCAGTTTGGCGCGGTGCACTGGCGCTTTGACGAGCCTTTGGTGGAAGACGGCCCCATCACCACCGCTGCAGGCGCCAACGGCTACCTACCCCTGATGCTGCACGCGCTGGCAACGCGCCTGGATGCCGCAGCCCTGGCGGATCTGCAGTCGCTGCTGATGCTGCCCCGCCCACGCACGACCCACCCGGCGTTTGCCGGGCACGACCTCATGGCGGTGGCCGACGCCGAACTGCGGCGCGCGATGCTCTGGGTGCAGCGTTGCCCCGCCACCGCCCTGCGCCTGCCCGCGCTGGCCGATGCGCTGGGCCTGTCGCCCCGCACGCTGGCACGGCGGGTGCAGGCGCACACGGGGCTTTCTGCCGCGCACTGGATGCGGCGCATCAAGCTGCGGCAGGTGAGCGAGGCCCTGTGCGACACACCCCTGCCGCTCAAGCGCATTGCCGAAGACCTGGGCTTTGCCAGCGAGGCGGGCCTGCACCGCGCTTTTCAGCAGGCCACGGGGCAGACACCGCTGGCCTACCGCATGGCGCACGGCTGAGAAGCTACGAGCGAGTCCGCCACACCCGCGGGCACTTCAGCCCGGGGGGACGGAGCGAAGTCACGCGCCGCACGTTTTGCGAACCGTTGGCACGCCACCGCCGGGGCGCAGTGTTCCAATGGGGCCATCTGCCGCATTGCCCGGAGCCCCCATGCCGTTTCCCCTTGATTCGAGCCAATCCTCCCTGTGGCAGCGCTGCCTGCCCTGGCAACCCGGCCCCGCCGAGCCAGCAACCCAAGGGCGGCGCAGCAAGGCCCCACCGACTGCCGTATCGCTGGAAGATTTCGACCCTGGCGCCAAACCGTTTTCGCTGGGCAGCAAATCCGAGGACAAGGCGGCGGTCGATGCACTGGCTGCCGAGCTCGACACGCTGCAGAACCTGTTCTACGCAGACAAGCGCCACAAGCTGCTGGTGGTGCTGCAAGGCACCGACACCTCGGGCAAGGACGGCACGATCCGTGGCGTGTTTGGCCGCATGAGCGCCCTGGGCGTGCACGCCGTCGGCTGGAAAGCCCCCACCGAAGCCGAGCGAGCCCACGATTACCTCTGGCGCATCCACCAGCAGGTGCCGCAGGCCGGTGACATCACCGTGTTCAACCGCAGCCACTACGAGGACGTGCTGGTGCCCGTGGTCAACGGCTGGATCACGCCCGCGCAGCACCAGCAGCGGCTGGCGCACATCAACGACTTCGAGCGCATGCTCAGCGAGACGGGCACCATCGTGCTCAAGTTCCTGCTGCACATCGGCTTTGACGAGCAGCGCGAGCGGCTGCAGGAGCGCCTGGACGACCCCACCAAGCACTGGAAGTTCAGCATGGGCGATATCGAGGTGCGCAAGCAGTGGGCGCAGTACCAAGATACCTATGGCACCCTGCTGGCCGCCACCCACACGCCCTGGGCCCCTTGGACCATCGTGCCTTCCAACTCCAAGACCCACCGCAACCTGATGATCGCCACGGTGCTGCGCGAGCTGCTGCAGAACCTGGACCTGCGCTACCCCGCCGGCGACCCCGCGCTGACCCGTTTCACGGTCGAATAACACCTTTGTGTGGCAGTGCACCACGCTGCCTTTTCAGCGCATCCATTAGCCACACTTTTGCTGCAGCGCCGCATTGGGCGGTGTTTTCCCGCGGTTATGCATTATTTGCATAGCACCCAAACACTACGGCCTTAGACAGCGTGCGGCGGCAGGCATAAGCTTCGCAGCCTGAACTGATCCCACAAGGAATTCACCATGTCTTCACCCACTGGTGCTGCTGGCACCACCCACACCCTGCCCTCGTATCTGCAGGCCGACCACCTCGGCCCCTGGGGCAACTACCTGCAGCAGGTAGACCGCGTCACCCCCTACCTGGGCAGCCTGGCGCGTTGGGTGGAAACGCTCAAGCGCCCCAAGCGCATCCTGATCGTGGACGTACCGATCGAGCTGGACAACGGCACCATCGCCCACTACGAGGGCTACCGCGTGCAGCACAACCTGAGCCGCGGCCCCGGCAAGGGCGGCGTGCGTTTTCACCAGGATGTGACGCTGTCGGAAGTGATGGCCCTGTCGGCCTGGATGTCGGTCAAGAACGCCGCAGTGAACGTGCCCTACGGCGGTGCCAAGGGCGGCATCCGCGTGGACCCCAAGAAGCTCTCGATGGGTGAACTGGAGCGCCTGACGCGCCGCTACACCAGCGAGATCGGCCTGCTGATCGGCCCGTCCAAGGACATCCCCGCACCTGACGTGAACACCAACGGCCAGATCATGGCCTGGATGATGGACACGTATTCGATGAACACAGGCGCCACCGCCACCGGCGTGGTCACCGGCAAGCCCGTGGACCTGGGCGGCTCGCTGGGCCGTGTCGAGGCCACCGGCCGCGGCGTGTACACCGTGGGCGTGGAAGCCGCCAAGCTGACCGGACTGGCGCTCGACGGCGCCCGCGTGGCGGTGCAGGGCTTTGGCAACGTGGGCGGCATTGCGGCCAAGCTGTTTGCCGAAGCAGGCGCTAAGGTGGTGGCCGTGCAGGACCACACCGGCACCATCTTCAACAGCAAGGGCGTGGATGTGCCCGCGCTGCTGGCGCATGTGAAGACCCGTGGCGGCGTGGGCGGCTTTGCCGGCGCCGATGTGATGAAGCCCGAGGAGTTCTGGGGCGTGGATTGCGAGATCCTGATTCCTGCCGCGCTGGAAGGCCAGATCACCAAGGACAACGCGGGCCAGATCAAGGCCAAGCTCGTGATCGAAGGCGCCAACGGCCCCACGACCACCGAGGCCGACGACATCCTGCACGACAAGGGCGTGCTGGTGCTGCCCGACGTGATCGCCAACGCCGGCGGCGTGACGGTGAGCTATTTCGAATGGGTGCAGGACTTCTCCAGCTTCTTCTGGAGCGAGGACGAAATCAACGCGCGCCTGGTGCGCATCATGCAAGAGGCTTTTTCCGGCATCTGGCAAGTAGCCCAGGAGCACAAGGTGAGCCTGCGCACCGCCACCTTCATCGTGGCCTGCCAGCGCATCCTGCATGCGCGCGAAATGCGCGGACTGTATCCGTGATTCCCCCTGTGTCGCCTCCGGCGCCTTCCCCCTGAGGGGGACGCCACCCGTGGCCTGGCAAAGCCAGTTCCACGGTGGCACTGGTCTGGATTGAGCACTCTCCACAGGCCCTGCCGTCATCCGTGTCTCCCGCCCCACCCCGGCGGTAAGTCCCTAACAAAACCGCCAGTGCCGCGATCCGGCCCTGGCGGTTTTTTTGCTTTCATCTGTGCTGGCACACATGCGCTGTGGCGCGGCAGCGACGGCGCTGCAATGCCACGTGCCGTTGGCTGGTCCAAACCGACCGCACAGACGTGCCAGCAACAACAAGATACGCGTACATACAAATTGTGGCGGCTTGCAACCTGCCCCCATGAAAAACTGGCCGGCCATGCCTTCTCTCGGAGACTTCCGTGGCCCTTCCATCCCTGCGCAGCCTGGTGGTGCGCTTTCTGCTCAGCCGCCTGCGCACGGCACGGTCGGTGGCGCGCCTGGCGTACCGCCGCAATGCCCACAAGCCTGCGCTCATCGACCGGCGTGGCACCCTCACCTACGCACAGCTGCAAGAACGTGTAGAGCGGCTGCAGGCCTGGATGCAGGCGCAGGGCGTGAAGAAGGGCGATGTCGTGTTCACCCTGCTGCCCGAGACCGGCGAACAGTATGAAACCCGGCTCGCCACGTTCGAGAACGGCACCATCTTCGCGAGCTTTCACAAACACCTGCCGGCCGATGCGGCGCTGGCCACCATGGTGCGCGTCAAGCCCGTGGTGCTCATCCACGACCCGCTGCTGAGCGCGCCCATCCTGCAGGCCGTGCGCGAACAACTGCCAGGGATACACCTGCTGGCGCTGGGCGAAGACTACGAGCAGGCGCTGGCGCAGCACGCCCCCGCACCCGGCACAGCCACGCTGCACGAAGACGATATCTTTGCGCTGCACATGACCTCGGGCACCACGGGGCTGCCCAAATCCATCGGCTACAGCAACCGCAAGTACCTCGACAGCGTGCGGCTGATCTCCCGGTCCATCGACTTCCGGCCCCCCGCCAGCCGCCAGGATGTGAACATGCTGGGCTTGCCACTCACGGGGCCGGGTTCCGGCCTGGTGCTGCCCACCTTGCTGGCGGGCGCCACGCTGGTGATGCCGGAAGACTTCTGCGCCGCCACCCTGGCCGCGTTGATCCAGAAGCACCACGTCTCCCGCGCCTTTCTGTCGCCCTCGGCCATCATCGACCTGCTGGACGAGCCCACGCTGGGTCAGTACGACCTCTCGTCCCTCACGCACGTGCCCTACGGTTCCGAGATGATGCCGGCGCCCAAGATCGCTGAGGCCATCCGCCGCTTCGGGCCGATCTTCCAGCAAGGCTACGGTTGCCTGGAGGCGCTTCCGCCCATCACCTGGCTGCTGCCCCACCAGCATGTGGACGCGCAGGGCCAGCCACTGGGCAATGACATCCTCTCCACCGTGGGCCGGGTGATGCCCGGGGTGCAGGTGGTCATCCGCGACGAACAGTTCGCGCCCTTGCCGCTGGGCCAGATGGGCCTCATCACCGTGTTGACGCCGGTGCGTTTTGACGGCTACTGGCTCGACCCCGAAAAAACCCAGGAGACGCTGCGCGATGGCTGGGTGGTGATGGGCGATGTGGGTTACTTCGACGCAGCCGGCTACCTCCATGTGCTGGGCCGCAGCGCCGACCGTGTCCTGCGCCATGGGCAGTGGCTCAACCCCCGCGAGGTGGAAGAGGTGGCGCACACGCACCCCGCCGTCAAGGAGGCGTGCCTGGTGCAGCATGGCGCCACGGCCGTGCTGGTGCTGAGCCTGCGCCAGAGCTGGCGCACCGGGCACGACCGGCTGGCGCTGGAGCACGACATTGCCCAATACTTGGCGCACAAGCTGCCCACCGCCCAACAGCCCGACGATGTGCGCATCGTCGAAGAGATCCCCCGAAGCTTCCTCAACAAGATGCTGCGCCGCGAGGTGCGCCTGATGCTGGAGGCCGCCCCGCCCCGCGTGGCCCATGCCCCCGCCACCGCGAGCCCAACGGCGCCTCTTTCGGCCGCGCATCCATGACGGGCCCAGCCACCCGGCTCACGCTGGGCACCAAGCTGAGCTACGCCACCGGCAATGTCGGCCTGCAGATGCTGATTGCCGCCATGAACTTCATGCTCATGATCTTCTACACCGACGTGGCCCTGGTGGCGCCCGCCGTGGCGGGTGCGGCCCTGCTGGTGGGCAAGGTGTGGGACACCGTCAACGATCCGCTTTTTGGCTGGGTGACCGACCGAACACGTTCGCGCCATGGCCGCCACCGGGTCTACCTGATCTACGGCGCGCTCCCGCTCGGCGTGGCGGCGGCAGCCGTGTGGATGGTGCCGCCAGGCCTGAGCCCCTGGGCCGCCTTCCTGTGGATCGCCCTGACCTACACGGTGTTCGACACGCTCATGACCCTGGTGCAGCTGCCCTACCAGGCCATGGCCGCCAACATGACCCGCGACTACGACGAGCGCACCAGCCTCACAGCCTACGCATCGATGGGCGCCCTGCTGGGTTTTTTTGCGGGCAGCGTGTTCATGCCGATGCTGGTCCGGGCAGCGCCGGACGCCCGCACGGGCTATGCGCTGGCGGGCTCGTGTTTCGGGCTGGTCGCAGGCGTGGCGATGGCCGTGGTGGCCTGGCGCGTGCGCGAACCGGCGGGCGATCCGGTGCGGCCCGCCGACGCCGATAGCCCCGCGATGTGGGAGTCCGTGCGCGAAACCTTGCGGACCACGCTGCACAACCGCCCCTTCCTGATGCTCATGTCCGCCGCAACGCTGGTGCGCCTGGGCCTGACGCTGGTGCAGGCCTCGCTCGCGTATTTCGTGATCTACCAACTGCAGGGTGACAAGGGCGACCTGCCCCGCTTCATGGGCACCCTGCTGGGCGTGGTGGGCCTGTCGCTGTTCGTTTGGAAGCGCGTGGTGGACCGCTGGGAAAAGAACCTGGCCTACATCCTGGGCCTGGTTTTTTGCGCGGCCGGGCTGGTGGCGCTGCACTGGGTGGGCCCAGGAGACCAACGCCTGGTCACCGCCATTTTGGTGGTGGTCGGTATCGGCATGGGCTCGCACTGGATCGTGCCTTTTGCCATGGTGCCCGACACCATCGACCACGGCCACATGCAAACCGGCGAGCGCAAGACCGGCATGTACTATGGCCTGTATGGCCTGATGGACAAACTGGCGCGCACGCTGGCCACCGTGCTGGTGGCAGGCATGCTGGACCTGACGGGCTACGTACCCAACGTGGCGCAGTCCGCCACGGCGCTGCAGGGCATCACGCTGATGACGGGCATCCTGCCAGCGGTGTGCCTGGTGCTGGCGATTCCGCTGCTGGTGGCCTATCCGATCACCCGGTCGCGCCACGCAGAGATCTTGCGCCACAGTGGCACGCCCTGAGAACCTGCAGACGACCGGGAGTGCACGGCTGGCCGCAAGCCGGGTGTTGCCAGATCATTCCAGCCAGCGGACGTTCTGCAGAATCTCGTCGAAGAAGCTGCGCAAAGTGGCGGCAGGCATGCTGTAGGGGTCAAAGTCGGCGGTCCCGGAGTATTTCAGGAACATCTGACGGTTGGCCTCAAGCGAAGCGATCAGTCCCATCGACCAGCCGGTGAAGCGCCGATGAGGGATCTCGCTCAAATCGAGGACCGCCGTGTCGCGGTGGCGGCCGTCCTTCAGCAGACGGTGGTACAGCGCGTTGACGGCAGCACGGTCACCTTCGAGCAGCTGCAGAAAGATGCCGTTGTTCAGGCACAGGGCTCCCGTGATCCCGGCGCGGGTGTTGTTGCGCTGTGATGCCCCCAGGATGTCCTTGACGTCTGCAGGTCCCAGCACACGCGAAGACCGGCTCGCGTAGATCAGTTGTATCAACATGTATATCTCCAAAACGCCGAGTGTGTCAGCGCTGGCCCCGCTGGGTTGCCTGCGGTGGGATAACCCCTCAAAACCCGTCGGAGAATCCCACCGAAGCCTCTTGGCCCACCACAGACGGCGCCTGCGTGGAGGGTCTTTGCGCACAGCGGCACCGCTGCCCGAGGGGATCGTGTAACTTCCAGCAGCCCAACTCGGTATGACACCCATGACGGAACTGCCGCCCCCCAAGCCTGCCGACGGAACCCAGATACAGGCGGCGCTTTGCAACCCCCAGCGCCTGGCTGCGGTGCGCGAAACCGGCTTGCTGGACAGCATCGCCGAAGAGAGTTTTGACCGATTGACCCGACTGGCCTCCAAGATCACCGGGGCTCCTGTCACCTTCATATCGCTGGTGGACTCCCGCCGCGATTTCTACAAAAGCACGTTTGGCATGGGCGCGCCGTTGAACACCCAGCGGCAGCTCACCGGGCGGACCTTCTGCCACTACGCCATGGTTTCCGAAGGCCCCCTGGTGCTGGAAGATGCCACTGTGCTGCCGGTATTTCGAGACGTCCCCACCGTGGCGTCACTGGGGGTGCGCGCCTATGCCGGCATTCCCCTGAAAAACGAAGCTGGCGAGGTGCTTGGCAGTTTCTGCGCCGTGGATTTCAAGCCCAAGCAATGGACGCAGCAGGACATCGAAGTCCTGGTCGAACTGGCCCACTCCACGATGCGCGAGATCCGGCTGCGCAGGGCGCTGCAGAGCGCCGAGACGCTCAACCAGCAGCTGCTCCAGCAACTCCAAAAGGTGGACGAACTGAACCTGGCCCTCAACGAGCTGGCCCGGACCGACCCGCTGACGGGCCTGCGCAATCGGCGCGCGTTCGATGACAGCCTGGAACTGGAGCTGGCCGTGGTGGAGCGCACGCGCTCGCCCCTGAGCCTGCTCATGCTGGACGTGGACCATTTCAAGCAGATCAATGACAACTTCGGCCACGCCGCGGGAGACAAGGTGCTGCGGTCGATCGCGCAAGTGTTGAGCGGTTGCGTCAGGATCATCGACATCGTGGCCCGTGTGGGGGGAGAAGAATTCGCGGTGATCCTTCCCCACACCGACGCGACCGGCGCACACGAAGTCGCCCAGAGAATGCGCGTTGCGGTGGCCCAGGCGAGCTGGCTGTGCCAGCCCACCACCATCAGCATCGGTGCGGCCAGCCTGCGAGACGCAGAGAGTGCCCGCAGCCTCTTCGCGCGGGCTGATGCAGCGCTGTACGCAGCGAAAAGATCCGGAAGAAATCGCGTGGTGGCAGCATAGGCTGGCACACCAGGTTTTCGCAGGGGCCTTCCTTCTCGCTTCAATCCTTGAAAGCGGTGCTATGCCGAGAATGTGCGCTCAGCGGGGCGAGATATCGAAGGCCGAGGCGTCCACCGTGGCCACCGAACGAAATGCGGGCCTGGCAAACAGATAGCCTTGCATCAGGCTGATCCCCACATCCCACAGGAAGTCGCGTTCTGCGGGAGTTTCGATACCTTCGGCGACGACCTTGATGTTCATCTCCTCGCACAGGCGCACCAGGCTGCGCACGATGGCCTGGCGGGCGCGGTTGGTATCCACGTTGCGGATGAGGTCCATGTCGATCTTGATGATGTCGGGCTGAAAATCCGACAACAGCTTCATGCCTGCGTAGCCCGCTCCGAAATCGTCAATGGCAGTCTGGAAGCCGCAGCGCTTGTACTCGCGCAGGATCTGTGCAAACCAGGGGCCGTCCTCGATGCGCTCGCCCTCGGTCACCTCGAAGATGATCTGCTCCAGCGGAAAGCCATGCGCTCTGGCCGCCTCCAGGGTTGTGCGGATGCACACCTCGGGCTTGTAGATCGCGTTGGGCAGGAAATTGATCGACACCGGCTGCGCCAGTCCCAGCTCGGCCGCGCCCTTGATGGCCTTCACCCGGCAGGCCTGGTCAAAGCGATAGCGGTTGTGGTCGTTGACCTGCGACAGCACAGTCATCGCGCCCTCGCCACCAGGCCCTCTCACCAACGCTTCGTGTGCAAAGACCGCCCGGCGCCCCACGTCCACGATGGGCTGGTAGGCATAGTCAAACTGAAACCCCAGCCCCACGGCCTTTCCGCAGTCCTCGCAGTCTTGCGAAGTGCCGCCGAGCGGGATGAAATCAGCAGGAAACGAAGAATTGGCCTGGGAGGAACGAAGCGCGCGCATGGCTCGGATTTTCCATTCGATTCAAAAATGATGGCGTGGGGTGGAATTTGACCTCATGCAAGCCTCTGCCTGCAAATGTCCGTGTGCGATTTCAGACCCTGGGGCTGCACCCTGATTCGACGACCACCGTTTCAACACGAGCAGCGATTTGAAGCCCCTGGGAACGTCTTCACGGTCTTGCAGGGGATCGTCAACACGTTCTCAGGCACTGGGCGTTGGCCCCACCGGCTCGGGCGGCAGCACGCCACGCATCGCCAGGCAAAACGGCTGCGCGCATTCGGCCCGCGCGGCGTAGGGGCAGCCCACCGTCTCGCACAGGCCTGACGCCCCGTTGCGCGCCCGGTCTTCCTCGCGCGGCACCTGCCCGCTGGCCTGCAGCACGGCCATCTGCGTCCAGGGGTCCATGCGCAGTTGCGTCAGCATGTCGCGGCCATACACGGTGGCGGGCAATTGCGGCTGGAAATCCATCACCAGCAAGGCACTGGTGCGGGGGGCCGACGCCTCCAGACCCTGCAACACCAGCGCAAACACCCCGGATTGCAGCGACTGCGCGTTCCCCGTGAACGGCACCTGCAGCAGCGGCACCGCAGGGGGCACGGCAGCGGCCGCCGTGGACGCAGCAGATGCCGACGCCGCCGCACCCGAAGGCGCCTGCGACGCCAGCCATGGCACCGGAACGCGCAGGGTCAGCGCAAAGCCACGCGGGCCTTCGGGCGTCTGCACGCTGCCCTGGCGCACCAGCCAGGTCTGCAGCGGGGGGGCATCAGCGTCCACCGCACCGCTTTCCAGCGCCTGCGCCAGCCCGATGGGCCAGGGCTGGGCGGCCGTGACCCGCTGGGGCGCCCCGCTGCCCGCCGTGAGCTGCGCCACCAGCGCACCCACCATGCGCATCAGCGGCGTGCCCAGCCCTGTGGCAGGCCAGTCGGCGCCCGACACCGATGTGGCAGAAGGGGCGGACACGGCGGGTGCCGGCGCTGGCGCCCCCACGGGCAGCGGCGGTGGTGACAAAGGCCCCCGCAGTGCACCACCGGGCCGGGCACCCGAGGCGGCAGCTGCGGCGGCACGGTCTGCCCCTTCGCGCCGTGGGTCAAAACCTGCACCGAGCTGCTCGCGCGCCTGGGCCGAGATGCTGGCCTTGTCGGCCGGGGCAGGCAAAGGCCCAGCGGGGGGGCTGGGCGAGGTGGGTGTGGGCGGGGGCGCGCTCGGGTCGGCCGTGGGCAGCGGTGCGGGCGCTGGGGTGGGCTTGTCCAGCCCCAGCAACGCCGACTGCCGCTGCAGCGCCGCCTCGGCCAGAAACTGGGCCACGGGCGGCAGCGCGCTGCGGGAGGGGTCGATGGGAAGGGCCATACCGTACGTGCAGAGGGATGCCCGATTCTGTAGCGATTCGACCGGCGTGAACAGGGCGCGCCGCCCACAGCGCGGCAGCTCACCAAAACGCTATTAAATACATAGCTCAAAATACAATACAGTAAAGCGCCAGCGGCCTATTTGATTCAAAATTTGATCGCCCCGCTGGTCCGCCCAACGCCAGCACCCCGTGGTTTCAAACCCCGCCATGCCCCAGCACCCCACCCTCCGGTTATCCGACAACACGCCAGGCCCCAGACCAGCGCCTCACCGCTGGGTCGCACCCGCCCTGCTGGGCGCGGTGGCGGGATTTCTGCTGTTCAGCGCGTGGATCTTTGCACCGGGCTGGGAGCGCGCATTCCGCTCCGACAACTCGCCCGCATCGTGGCTGTCGAGTGCGCTGCTGCTCACGCTGTGCATCACCGCGCTGCGCCTGACGGCCGAGCGCTGCCTGCCCTGGCGGCTGGGCGTGTGGCTGGTGCTGGCCTTCGGCGCGCTGGCGCTGGACGAGCAGTTCATGCTGCATGAGTTGTGGAAGTTCCGCTGCCACGAATGGACCGATGCCTGTCGCTGGAGCGCAGTGCGCGAGGCACCGATGCTCGCGGTCGCGGTGGTGGGTTTGTTTTCGCTGGCCTGGCTGCACGGGGCGCTGAGCCACCGCAGCACCCGGGCCCTGCTGTGGGCCGGGTTCGCGGTGGGGCTGGTGGCGATTGGCGTGGACCAATGGCCGGAGGTGCAGCCGCATGGGGGCTGGCTGCCAGAACTGCCCGCGCCGCTGGCCACGATGGAGGAAGCGTTGGAGGTGGTGGCGGAGGCGCTGGTGTTGGGGGCGTTATTGCGGCAGCCCGGGAACGTGCCTGTGAACTCCTCATACCCAAGCCCTGTACATTGACAAGGCAAGCGACCGTTGTCCCGCTCGCAGGTCCCGGTTCGCAGGCATCACACTAACGCTTAAACAAAACTTCCGCTGCAAACCAAAGATGGCCTATTGCCCCAATTGCTCCCAGCCTCTCGAGTCGACTGAGGTGTTGATTTGCCCACATTGCGACGCGCGCTTTGGCCCAGGCAGTTCTTGGACACCGCTTGAGACGCGCCCTTCAGATCGCTCAAGTGGTGGGCATTGGGGATGCCTTGTTCCAGTGCTTGCACTGGCAATCTGGTTAGGCATCGGTGTAGTAGCCATCGCTTCCGTAATTCCGTACGGTGGTTCGAGTGGATGGTGGCAAGTTTGGGGGGTGCTTACAGGGGTGTTAATCCTGGCCAGCGGAGCATGGTTAGTGGGCAAGGTCGTTGCCCTTTTTCGCAAATAGAGCTTCTGGATGGAGCAACTGCGGGAGCAAAAGAAATTCCTGCCGCTCCGGGTATCCGACATGCTCCGCTAAGTGAGACTAACGCGGACATATCAGCCCATACGCCCGTTGGCAGCGGGCTGGCAGTCTTCGCGCTGAGCATTGCCTAGCCTCCGTCCGCTGCTCTTGTCCGACTGCCCGTCACTCACGTGCACTCCTGATCCACCCAATACCCCGCCCGGAACCACTGGCCGTTGATGTTCAAGTACCACCGCCAGTCAAAAACCGGCTCAAAGCTCATGCCACCCGGCGCAGGGGTATCGATGCGCAGGATGTCCGCCACACCATCGCGGTCCACGTCGATCTCGTGCACCATCACCGCCGTGTTCTTGCGCTGGGGCTTGTCGCGGATGGGCGGGTCGGCGGGCTGCATCCAGCTCGTGGCATAGCGGCGGGTCTTTACCTTCACGGCATCGGGCGGCAGCTTGCCGGGCACGACCAGGCGGACCAGCACCTCGGCGGTGTCGGACAGTTTGGCGTAGCCACGCACGGGGACCGTTTCATCCTCGCGCGGGTCGTCAAAGCCCTTGCCGAGGTAGTGGCCGCCGCAGTAGTGGTCGGCGTTGCTGATGTCCCAATAGCGCTGGCGCAGGGCCCGTGCGCCAACCAGCCCCTGGTGGGTGACGGCATACAGGGTGAGCGCGGGGGCAAAGGCCAGGTCGGCAGACCCCACGTCCCAGAAGCCGGTCACAAACTCAATCTCGGGCCCCATGTGGCGGTTGAAGCTGCCATGCGGCGCGCCGGTGGGGACCACGCTGATGCGGGTTCCCGCCACCGCCGCCAGGCCATCGGCATCCGTTTCGTGCAGCAGGGCCACGCTGGCGTGGGTGCGGAAGTACGACGGGGCAATCGCGGGCAGAACGGGCCGCGTGGCGAGGGGAGCCACGGCGGGGATGTGGTCCACCGCGCGGGTGGCCAGCTTCAGGTCGACGAGCGGGTCCACGGGCTCGCCCCGGTTGATCTCCTGGTCCGGCCGCAGCAGCACCCCCGCGCGCAGCAGCTTCTTGGCGGCTTCGAACTCGGGGCGTACCGGGTACACCACGGGCGCCTCGGGCGGGTGGGTCTTGGTCAGGGCGCTGATCTGCAGCGATGTCGGCCGGGGCAAGGCGTTGCCATAGGCACGCAGCCGGTTGGGCGATGGTGCCACCCAGAAGGCGCGGGCTGCGTCCTTGCCCGCCTGGGCCAGGGTCAGGGGCTGGTCAGACAGCAGATTGCAGGACACATGGGCTTGCAACGGTGCCGCCAATGCGGGGCCGAGGCGCACATCGCCCCGGTAGAGCACGGCGCACCAGCCGTCGCGCTCAGTGAGCTGCTCCAGCGCAGTGTTGGCCGGCACCTGGGCCAGCACGCTGGCTTGGGCCTGGGCCGACTCGCGCAGGTTGACCCAGGAGCCCTGTACATAGCGCACCTTGGCGGGCGCCAACTGCGGCGTGCCTGCAGTGGAGCCCTGCGCCAGGGCGCTGGCGCTGGCAAGCGCGGCCACAACCGACAGTGCCCAAGCAGGCGCTCGGCTGCGATGGTGTGTCCACATGGTGGTGCGCCCCGCTCAGGCCATGGCGGCAGGTTCGGCCGCCGTGGCCGCAGGCGGTGCCTCCACCACGCGGGCCAGCAGCGCGCCGGTATAGCGCGCAGGCAGCGGAATCCACACGCGCACCGGGTTGCCTTGCGCCACCGCCACCGGTTGGCCTTCCGCATTGCGCATCTGGTCCAGCCGCACGGTGATGTTGCCGCTGGGGTGCACCACTTCGATCAGGTCGCCCACGGCAAAGTGGTTCTTGGTTTCGACCAACACCCAGTCGCCTTGCAGCCCCACTTCGGCCTGCCCCTCGGCGCCCAGCACCTCGCCCACGAACTGGCTGCGCTGAGTGGCCGAGTGGCCGTTGATGTAGTTCTGGTAGTCGTTGCTGGGGCGGCGCTCCAGCAGGCCGCCGGTGTAGCCGCGGTTGGACAGGCCTTCGAGCTCGATGAGCAGCTCGGGGTTGAAGGGCCGGCCGGCCACGGCGTCGTCGATGGCGCGGCGGTACACCTGGGCGGTGCGGGCCACGTAGTACAGGCTCTTGGTGCGGCCTTCGATCTTGAGCGAATCGACGCCGATCTGCGCCAGGCGCGCCACGTGCTCTACCGCGCGCAGGTCCTTGCTGTTCATGATGTACGTGCCGTGCTCGTCTTCCATGATGGGCATCATCTGCCCGGGGCGGCCGGCTTCTTCGATGAGGTAGACCTTGTCGGCCTTGGGGTGGCGCTCGCCGTTGCCGGTGGTCGATGCAAAGGCTTGCTCCGCTTTCTGCTGCGCGGCCTCGAAGTTGAAGTCGCCTTCCATCTTTTGCGCAATGGCTTCGCCGGTGGTGGCGTCGATGTCAGCGTCGTGGGTGGCGTAGTTCCAGCGGCAGGCGTTGGTGCAGGTGCCCTGATTGGGGTCGCGGTGGTTGAAATAGCCGCTGAGCAAACACCGGCCCGAGTACGCGATGCACAGCGCGCCGTGCACGAAGACCTCCAGCTCCATGTCGGGGCATTCTTGGCGGATTTTTTCGATCTCGTCCAGGCTCAGTTCGCGCGAGAGGATGACGCGCTCCACGCCCATCTTCTGCCAGAACTTCACTGCCGCCCAGTTGGTGGTGTTGGCCTGCACGGAGAGGTGCACCACCTGCTCGGGCCACTTCTCCTTGACCATCATGATCAGGCCGGCGTCGGCCATGATGAGGGCGTCGGGCTGGCAGTCGATGACGGGCTCGATGTCGCGCAGGTAGGTGCGGATCTTGTCGTTGTGCGCAATCAGGTTGCTCGTCACAAAGAACTTCTTGCCGCGTGCATGGGCCTCGCTGATGCCTTGGCGGATCTGCTCGAGCTTGAACTCGTTGTTGCGCGCGCGCAGGGAGTAGCGCGGCTGGCCGGCGTACACGGCGTCGGCGCCAAAGTCGTAGGCGGCGCGCATCTTGTCGAGCGAGCCCGCGGGCAGCAGGAGTTCGGGGGCTTTGAGGATGGTCATGGGGTGGCCCAATCTAGAAATCGTCGGGATCAGTTTCAGCGGGGCATGGCGGGCATCAGCGGCAGGCCCGCCAGTGTGCCCACGGCCTGCGCCGGAAACTCTTGGGCATCAAATGCCTTGTCGCCATCTGCGTCCTGCACGCCATTGGGCACCATGCCCTTGAAGTCGAACTGGCGCGGGTCCATGAAGTGCGAAGGCACCAGGTTGCGCAGGGCCACGGCCATGTTCTCGATGCGGCCGGGGTACAGCTGCTGCCAGTCGCGCAGCATCTGGCCGATCTGCTTGCGCTGCAGGTTCTCCTGGCTGCCGCACAGCGTGCACGGGATGATGGGAAAGGCGCGGATGTCGGCCCAGCGGCTGAGGTCGTCTTCGGCCACGTAGGCCAGCGGGCGGATGATGAGGTGGTCGCCGCGGTCGCTCTGCACCTTGGGCGGCATGCCCTTGAGCTTGCCGCCGAAGAACATGTTGAGGAAGAACGTTTGCAGCATGTCGTCGCGGTGGTGGCCCAGCGCGATCTTTGTGCAGCCCAGCTCGTCAGCCACGCGGTACAGGATGCCCCGGCGCAGGCGGCTGCACAGGCTGCACATGGTCTTGCCTTCGGGGATGTGCTCCTTGACGACGCTGTAGGTGTCCTGCGTTTCGATGTGAAAGGGCACGCCGACCTGCGCCAAATACTCGGGCAACACATGGGCCGGAAAACCCGGCTGCTTCTGGTCGAGGTTGACGGCGATCAGCTCGAACCGGTTCCCGTTGCGCTGCTGCAGCAAACGCAGCACGTCGAGCATGGCGTAGCTGTCCTTGCCGCCGGACACGCACACCATGACCTTGTCGCCGTCTTCGATGAGGCCGAAGTCGGTGATGGCCTGGCTGACCTGGCGCACCAGGCGCTTTTCGAGCTTGAGCGCGGCGTGGGCGGCGGCTTTCTCGGCGGCCTCAGCAACAGGGGTGTTGGGCAGGGTGGCGGTAACGGACATGGGGAGCGGGCCGGGGTTCTGGCAAAGAGTGCGGGCGAAAGTTCAACCGAAGGCGTAAGGGTGCCGCAGAGTCATGCGCCCGGCAATGCGCCACCGCAGAGCAGCGACTATTTGATTGCTGCGTTTTTTATAGCTACTAGCGCTTTCTGGATAAGCGCTAGAGGCCGATTTTTCTCCAAATTCAGGCTTCAGCAGGGTAGAACATCTTGCGCGTGGGCACGTTCTGGACAGCCTTGGCGATGGCGCCGATGTGGTCGGGCGTGGTGCCGCAGCAGCCGCCCAGGATGTTGACCAGCCCTTCGGCCGCGAACTCGTGCACCAGGCGGCTGGTGATCTCGGGGGTTTCGTCAAACCCGGTGTCGCTCATGGGGTTGGGCAGGCCCGCGTTGGGGTAGCAGCTGATGAACGTGTCCTCGGCCACGCGGTTCAGCTCCTGGATGTAGGGGCGCATCAGCGTGGCGCCCAGGGCGCAATTGAGGCCGATGGCCAGCGGGCGCGAGTGGCGCACGCTGTTCCAGAAGGCAGTCACCGTCTGGCCGCTGAGGATGCGGCCCGACGCGTCGGTGACAGTGCCGCTGATGATCAGGGGCAGGCGCTGGCCGCTGTTCTCAAAAAACTCGTCGATGGCGAACAACGCGGCCTTGGCGTTGAGCGTGTCAAAAATCGTCTCGACCAGCAGCACGTCGCTGCCGCCCTCGACCAGCGCCTCGGTCTGCTCGTAGTACGCGGCGCGCAACTGCTCGAAATCGACATTGCGCGCGCCGGGGTCGTTCACGTCGGGGCTGATGCTGGCCGTCTTGGGCGTGGGGCCCAGGGCGCCGGCGACGAAGCGGGGCTTGTCGGGCGTGGAATATTTGTCGCAGGCGGCGCGGGCCAGTTGGGCGGACTTCAAATTCATCTCGCGCGCCAGCTCGGCCATCTTGTAGTCCTCCTGCGCGATGGTCGTCGCGCCGAAGGTGTTGGTCTCGATGAGGTCGGCGCCAGCGGCCAGATAGCGCTCGTGGATGTCGGTGATCACATCGGGCCGGGTGAGGCTGAGCAACTCGTTGTTGCCCTTCACGTCGCGCGGGAAGTCCTTGAAGCGGTCACCCACACTGCCCGGGCCGGTGTAGCCCTCGCCCCGGTACTGCGCCTCGCCCAGCTTGAAGCGCTGGATCATGGTGCCCATGGCGCCGTCGAGGATGACGATGCGTTGGGCGAGGATGTCGGGCAGCTGCGCGGCGCGGGTGTAGTGAAGGGCTTGCATAGCCCCCTATTGTAGAAAGCGCGGCCCTGCCACGGTGCAGCGCACAATATGGGCCTTCGGTGTGTGCGCCGGTCGCCCCACAAGCACCCTTCGCCAGACACCAAAATAGCCGTCAAATCAGCTTGTAGCGCTTATCCAAAAAGCACTAAAAGCTATCAAATTCAGAGCATTCGTTTGTCTTCTCGCCTGTCCTCCGCTGTGTCCCCTGCCCACACCGTCCTGCACGACGTTTTTGGCTACGAGCAGTTTCGCGGCCCCCAGCAGGACATCGTCGAGCATGTGATCGGCGGCAGCGACGCGCTGGTGTTGATGCCCACGGGTGGCGGCAAGTCGCTGTGCTACCAGGTGCCGGCCATCGTGCGCCAGCAGCAGGGACGCGGGGTGACCATCGTGATCTCGCCGCTGATCGCGCTGATGCACGACCAGGTGGGCGCGCTGCACGAGGCGGGGGTGGATGCCGCCTTTTTGAACTCCACGCTGAGTTTTGACGAGGCGCAGGATGTGGAGCTGCGCCTGCAGACCGGCGACATCACGCTGCTGTATGCGGCGCCCGAGCGGCTGAACACGCCACGTTTCCTGGGCCTGCTCGACAGCCTGTACCAGGGCGGACACCTCTCGCTGTTTGCCATCGACGAAGCGCACTGCGTGAGCCAGTGGGGCCACGACTTTCGCCCCGAGTACCGCGCGCTCACGGTGCTGCACGAGCGCTATGCGGGCGTCCCACGCATTGCGCTGACGGCCACGGCCGACGACCTCACACGCGCCGACATCATCGAGCGGCTGCAGCTGGAAGACGCGCGGCTGTTCATCAGCAGCTTCGACCGGCCCAACATCCGCTACCGCATCGAGGAAAAAAAGGACGTCACCACACAGCTGCTGCGCTTCATCGAGCGCGAGCATGCGGGCGAGGCGGGCGTGGTGTACTGCCAGTCGCGCAAGCGTGTGGAAGAACTGGCCGCCACGCTGTGCGACGCGGGTCTGACCGCCCTGCCCTACCACGCGGGGCTGGACACCAAAGTGCGCCAGAAGAACCAGGACCGCTTCCTGCGTGAAGAGGGCATCGTGATGGTCGCCACCATCGCGTTCGGCATGGGCATCGACAAGCCCGACGTGCGTTTTGTGGCGCACGTGGACATGCCCAAGAACATCGAGGGCTACTACCAGGAGACCGGCCGTGCGGGCCGCGACGGCCTGAACGCCGATGCCTGGATGGCCTACGGCCTGAACGACGTGGTCAACCAGCGCCGCATGATCGACGAGAGCCCGGCGGGCGAGGAGTTCAAGCAGGCGCTGCGCGGCAAGCTCGACGCGCTGCTGGCACTGGCCGAGGCCACCGACTGCCGCCGCGTGCGGCTGCTGGCCTACTTCGGCGAACAGTCCACGCCGTGCGGCAACTGCGACAACTGCATCAGCCCACCGGCGGTGTGGGATGCCACCGATGCCGCGCGCAAGCTGCTGTCCACCATCTACCGCGTGAACCAGGCCAGCGGCATCAGCTTTGGCACGGGGCACATCATGGACATCCTGCGCGGCAAAAAGACCGAGAAGGTCGCGCAGTTCGGGCACGAGAAGATTTCCACCTTTGGCATTGGCGCCGACCTGACCGAGCCCCAGCTGCGCGGCGTGCTGCGCCAGCTGATCGCCACGGGCGCCCTGGGCCTGCAGAAGGTGATGCTGGACAGCGGCCACAGCTTTGACACTCTGTGCCTCACCGAGGGCTCGCGCGGCGTGCTCAAGGGCGAGGTGCCGGTGCAGCTGCGCGAATCGGTGTCGTCCGCACCGGCCAAGCGCACGCGCAAGGGCAGCGCCCCACCCGCCGCTGCCGCCAACCTGGGGCCGGACGCGCAGGTGCGCTTCATCAACCTCAAGTCCTGGCGCGCAGAAGTCGCGCGTGAGCACAACCTGCCGGCGTACGTGATCTTTCACGACGCCACGCTGGCAGCGATTGCCGAGCGCAACCCGACCACGCTGGACGACCTGCAGGGCATCAGCGGGATGGGGGCGAAAAAGCTCGAAGCCTATGGCGCGGAGGTGCTGCGGGTGGTGGGCGCAGGCTGAGCACGGCCAGCCTTACCCGCGCGGGGCCTGCAGGGTGTGGGCATGCGCGCGCGCGATGTTCCTGAAGCCTTCCGAAATCCGCCCATCCAGGGACGCTTCACGCCAGAACGCCAGTGCCAGTGCCTGGGCCTCGGGCCACACATCGAGCGTGGCCGCCGTGGGCACTTTTTTCTCCAGGGCCAGGTCCTGTGGCACCAGCTCGCCCGCGATGGGCATATACAACATGGGCAGCACGTCGTAGGCGGGTGACAAGCGCCAGTCGTCCTCGACCAGCACCAGGGAGATGTTGCCGTAGTGCCGGTCGGTATTGCCAATCAGCACGCCGTAGGCCTCGAGCAGGCGCAAGGCACGCGCATCCTCAGGGGTCAGCAGGCCGCGTGCCTGCATGCGCAGGGCCGTGGCGGCCCAGTGGTCCATCTCGCCCACGTACTGCGCGTCGTAGACCATCAGCGACACCATGCCGATGCGTCCGGGCGGCGGGCCATGCAGCCCGCCCACCCAGGGTGAGCGCCGGTCAAAACGTTCGGATTCAAGAAAGACCCGGCCCTCGCGCACAAAGACCGCCGTGTTTGCGGCGGGCAGGCCGGCCTGGCCCAGCACCTTGAGGGCCAGGTGTTCGCACAGCAGCAGGTCGCGCGTGCGCTGGTCGGCCGGGCTGTCCCCGCTGCTGGAGAATTTCACGATCACGCTGCGCCCCTGCGTGACGCAGCAGAATTTGGGCTGCTCACCGCCGGCCGAAGAGCCCGGTAGCTGCCCTTGCAGCGCGCTGCGGGCGAGCTGGGGATAGTCGTCCGCCGAGGTGGCGCGCACCAGGCGTTGGCCCAGGGTGTGAAATCGCTCCAGCGACGCATTGCCCACGAGCAGGTTGCCTGGAAGGTCCTCGCCGCGCAGCGCCAGAGCGCGCAGCACATCGTCGTCGGACCAGTGGCGCGGATCCACAGGCAACTGCAGATCCGGGTGCAGCTGCGCAAAGTTGCGGCCCATGAAGCCCTGGGGCCGCATGTCGGCCAGAAACCAGGGCAGGCTGTCGTGGCGCTCGCTCACACCGTCTTCTTCGTCCACCCAGAACGCACCACCCGGCAGGGGCACCATGCGGCCAAAGGGGGCGGGGACCCCGGCGGTATTCACCCGCATGATGGGGATGTCGTCGCCCACGCCCGCCACCGAGCGCGGCAGCAGATAGCGCTGCGATCGCGCCGCGCCCACCTTGCGGACCTGGCCCGTGCGTACCAGCGGCATGAGGGCGCGCGACACCGTGGGCTGGCTGACGCCCAGGTCGGCCACCAGGGCAGCACTCGTTGCCACGCCGCCGTGGCGGCGCAAGACGGCCAAAAGGTTTTCAGCGTGGGGCGCCGGGCGATTCATGCATGATTATATGAATAGATAAAAATGACGCAAACCCTATTGAAAAGCACATTTGTGAATAGATATTTTTGCTCCTCGCAATGACTAGGAAGCCCGTGTCCGCAGGGCCCGGATGCCGTCAGAAAAACGCCGCAGCGTGGGCGTGCTATCACCCGGGGGCACCATCAGTTCAATGAGCTGGAAGCGCCCGCGTTCGGAAAACGCGGCATCGAGCGCCGCCTTGAACTGGGCGCGCGTGTGCACCCGGTGGCCGCGCCCGCCCAACGCGTCGGCGGCATCGGCCAGGTGCCAGTCGCCGAGCGTGGCACAGCGCGACGTGGTCTGGAACGCGCGGATCATCTCCCAGGTCTGGTTGTTGAGAACGATGGCGATGGGGTCCAGCCCCAGGCGCGGGCAATTGCCCAGCTCCCAGCCCGTCATCTGGAAGGCGCCGTCGCCCACCAGGATCAGGCTGCGCTGGCCCGTGGCCACCTGGGCGCCGATGCCGGCCGGCACCCCGAACCCCATGGACGCGTAGTAGCCCGGCGCCACCAGCGGCGTGGGCAGCAGCTCCATCGCGGCGAACAGGCAGTCGCCGATGTCCGAGACGATGTTCATGGGGCCGTGCGTGCGGATGCGGTCGTTGAGCGCGCGGGAGAGGTCGGCCGCGCACACGGGCGCATCGTCGGCCACCAGGCCTTCGGGGCAGATGGGCGGGGGTGGCAGCGCGCGTGCCATTGCAACGCCCGCTGCCGGGGCACGGGCCAGCAACGCCTCCACCAGCGCGGCCAGGGGGATGTCCGGGTACAGGTGGTGGCCCACGCGCGCCTCGCGGTGCGCGGCGATCAGCGCGCGGCGGAAGTCCATGCGCTGGGCGCTCACGCCGAAGTTGCTGTCCGACAGGATGGCGCCCAGCATCACGGGCAGGTCGGAGTCGTCCAGCAGCGCGCTGGTCTCCGGTGCGCCCGCCACGCCCAGGTAGGTGCCGTGGAAGGGCACGCCGGCATGCCCCGCGTCCTCGGCCAGCAGGCCCCGGCCCATGAAGGTGGTGAGCACGGGCAGCTGAAGGCGGCGCGCGAGTTCGGCCACGCGGGCTTCCAGGCCAAAGCGGCGCACCTCCACGTCCACCACCAGCACGGGGCGCCGGGCAGCCTGGATGCGGGCCATCCATTCGTCGGCGCATTCGGCCACGGCGGCTGCGTTGAACGGGCTGGGGGGCAGCACCGGCACCTCGGCCATGGGGTGCAGCGTCATGTCGCGTGGCACCTCGATGAGCACGGGCTGCGAGTATTCGCGGCAGCTGCGCAGCACGCGGGCAAGGTCGGCTGGCGCGGTGGCGGGGTCGGACAGGCGCACCTGGTCGCAGGTGATCTCGCGGAAGATGCGCCACTGCGAATCGACATGGCGCACCTGGTGGTGCAGCACCAGGCCGGAATGAGCCTCGACCTCGCCGGGGCAGCCGGCCAGCACCACCAGCGGCGAGCGCTCGGCATAGGCCCCCGCCACCGCATTGACCACGTTGAGTGCGCCCGCGCCATAGGTGACAGCCACCACGCCCAGCCCGCAGTGCATGCGGGCGGCGGCATCGGCGGCGAAGCCCAGTGAGGGTTCGTGGCTGAGCGTGACCAGGGGCAGGATGCCGCTTTCCTCGATCTGCGCGAACAAGGGCAGGATGAAATCACCGGGGATGCCAAAGATCTCGCGCGCGCCGTGGTGCTTGAGCGCGTGCAGCAGCTGGAGGCCGAGGGGGTTCATGGAGGATTTCCTAGCAAGGTGGTGCCGTTGTGCGGCGGTGGCGCGAATGATCCGCGCGGACCGAGCAAAGCACCTCTGACGCGCATCAAAGCGTGTGCAACAGCGGCCGTATTTGCAGGTTCATTTCATGCAGGCCCTTGCAACGCAGGAAATCTGCGCTCGGCGCTCACACCCGGCGCAAGGTGAATCCGGAAAACAGCGCGGCCAGTTGCTGCTGGTGCGCGGGCGCCAGCGCCCAGGCCGGGGCGCCGAGCACGCGGCATTCCTGCAGCGCCCAATGCCGCACCCCGCGCGCGGCCAGGGCCTGGGCCAGTTCCAGCAGTTCGCCCAAACCAAACAGGCCCGCGTGCCAGGTGGTGCGGCATTCGTGGTCGATGCCATGGGCCAGCATGGCATCGAGCGCGGCCCAGGCGCGCGCGCCGCTGCCGGGGGTGGCGGTGATGGCGTCGTAGCGCTGCGGCAGGGCCTTGATGTCCAGCCCCACCCAGTGGAGGCGCGGCAGCAGTGCCGCCAGCCGCCCGGGGTACATGCCGCCGGTGTGCAGCGCGGTCTGCAGGCCCAGTGCGCGCACGGCATCCACCGCAGCGGGCAGCGCGGCTTGCAGCGTCGGCTCACCGCCCGAAAACACCACGCCATCGAGCAAGCCACGGCGGCTGTGCAAAAACTGCAGCGCCTGGTCCCACGGCAACGCCGGGGGCGCGGCGGCGTCCAGCAGCCCGGGGTTGTGGCAGTAGCCGCAGCGCCAGGGGCAACCCTGGCAATAGAAAACGGCCGCGAGGCGGCCGGGGAAGTCGATGGTGGTGAGCGGCGTCATGCCGCCCAGCCGCAGCGCGGACGCTGGCGGCGCCTCAGCAGGCGTTGCTTCCACCACGCGCCTGCTCTGAAAAGAAACGGCGCTCGGCGTGCTCGCCCTGCTTGCCCGTGTTGAAGCTGGCCACGGGGCGGTGGTAGCCCATGACGCGGGTCCAGACCTCGCAGGGCTGGCGCTCGTCGTCGGTGAGCTGCACGGCGGCGGCGCTGGAGATGGCGGTGTGTTCGGTGGCGGAGAAATGGCTCATGCCGGGGTCCTTTCGGGGGTTGAGGAAATGGTTTGCTTCTGTTTTGATAGCTGCTTGCGCTTGACCATCAAGCGCCAGGGCCACTTTTTGTTCAAAATCTAGTGTGGTGTTGCATGCTTGACGGCACATTTAAAACCGATGGATTTTTGGTCAGGGCAAGGCGCAAACCACAGCGATACCCGTGGGTATCGCGAGGATTTGCAACGCAGCCCTGGCCGAAAAGACGCGGTTTTAAGTGCCGGATAGCGTGCAAAACCACACTAGGCGACCAGACGCTGCCGCTTTGCGTCCAGCCGCTCTTCGTCGCAACGCGGGCAAAACGGGTGCTCGCCCGCCAGGTAGCCGTGTGTGGGGCAGATCGAGAACGTGGGCGTGACGGTGATGTAGGGCAGGCGGAAGCGCGTGAGCGCGCGCCGCACCAGCTCGCGGCAGGCCGCGCCGCTGGACAAACGCTCGCCCATGTACAGATGCAGCACGGTGCCGCCGGTGTATTTGGACTGCAGCGCGTCCTGCCGCCTCAGGGCCTCGAACGGGTCGTCGGTGAAGCCCACGGGCAGCTGCGAGGAGTTGGTGTAGTAGGGCTGCTGCTCCGTGCCGGCCTGCAGGATGGCGGGCCAGCGCTTTTTGTCTTCCTTGGCGAAGCGGTAGGTCGTGCCTTCGGCGGGCGTGGCCTCCAGGTTGTAGAGGTGGCCGGTTTCTTCCTGGAAGGCGGTCATGCGCTCGCGCACGTGGTCGAGCAGGCGCACGGCAAACGCATGGCCCCATTCGCTGGTGATGTCGTGCTGGTCCGCTGTGAAGTTGCGCACCATCTCATTGATGCCGTTCACGCCCAGCGTGCTGAAGTGGTTGCGCAGCGTGCCCAGGTAGCGCTTGGTGTAGGGGAACAGGCCCTGGTCCATCAGGCGCTGGATGAGCTTGCGCTTGGTCTCCAGGCTTTGTTTTCCCAGCTCCATCAGGCGGTCGAGCGCGGCGAGCAACCCCGCCTCATCGCCCGCATGCTGGTAGCCCAGGCGCGCGCAGTTGATGGTCACCACGCCCAGGCTGCCCGTCTGCTCGGCGCTGCCGAACAGGCCGTTGCCGCGCTTCAAGAGTTCACGCAAATCGAGCTGCAAGCGGCAGCACATGGAGCGCACCATGTTCGGCTCCAGCTCGGAGTTGATGAAGTTCTGGAAGTACGGCAGGCCGTACTTGGCTGTCATGTCGAACAGCAGCTGCGCGTTCTCGCTCTCCCACGGGAAGTCCTTGGTGATGTTGTACGTGGGGATGGGGAAGGTGAACACGCGGCCCTTGGCATCGCCCGTGGTCATCACGTCGATGTAGGCGCGGTTGATGAGGTCCATCTCGGCCTGCAGGTCGCCATACGCGAAGGGCATCTCCTGGCCCGCGATCACGGGCACCTGCTCGCGCAGGTCCTCGGGACAGGTCCAGTCGAAGGTGAGGTTGGTGAACGGCGTCTGCGTGCCCCAGCGCGAGGGCACGTTGAGGTTGTAGACCAGCTCCTGGATGCACTGGCGCACCTGCGGGTAGTCCATGGCATCAATGCGCACGAAGGGTGCCATGTAGGTGTCGAACGACGAGAACGCCTGCGCGCCCGCCCACTCGTTCTGCAGCGTGCCCAGGAAGTTCACGATCTGCCCCACGGCGGAACTCATGTGTTTGGGCGGCCCCGCCTCCACCTTGCCCGGCACGCCGTTGAGCCCCTCGTGCAGCAGCGTGCGCAGCGACCAGCCCGCGCAGTAGCCGCTGAGCATGTCGAGGTCGTGGATGTGCAGGTCGCCGCTCCTGTGCGCCTCGCCGATCTCCGGCGTGTAGACGTGCGACAGCCAGTAGTTGGCCGTGACCTTGCCCGCCACGTTCAGGATCAGCCCGCCCAGCGAGTAGCCCTGGTTGGCGTTGGCATTCACGCGCCAGTCGGCACGGGTGAGGTATTCGTTGATGGAGCTTTCCACATCGACCAGCGTCTGCCTGTCGGCGCGCAAGGTGGCGTGCTGCTCGCGGTAGACGATGTAGGCGCGCGCCGTGGCCAGGTGGTTGGCGGCGATCAGCGTCTGCTCGGCCACGTCCTGGATCTGCTCCACCGTGGGGGCCTCGCCCTGGAAGCGGTGGATCAGCACCTTGGTGACCTGCGCGGTGAGCAGCGCCGCTTCTTCGGCGCCATATTCACCCGAGGCCTGGCCCGCACTGGCCAGCGCTGCGCGGATGCGTTCGGCGTCAAAAGAAACACGCTGGCCACTGCGCAACACAACATCGCGGGGCAAGGTGACAAGGGTGGGCGCCATGGGTTCGACCAATCTATGGAACGGGTTAAAAACACTACCTATGGTGTCCACGATACCTATCAAACACTATAGGTAGTTTGACCCAACACAATCGAGGCGGTAAGCAGCGGTAAAAAAAATGCCGGCACAAAGGCCGGCGAAAGGGAGGTGCCGTCAGGCCCTACCGATGGATGGGGGTGCGTGTGATGGCACGCTGGCGCACCAGGGGTGCGTAAGAAAAGGGTGGGTTGTTTTTCTTGGGGGGTTGTGGGCCGTGGGGGCCACACCGCTGCGGCCGGGCTGTGCTCTCGTTGGCGCTCAATGGCAGGCGGCGGTTTCTTCCTCCTCGATGCGGGGATAGAAGTCATGGTCTTCGCGCTGCATGCGCTCGAACACCCGGCGCAGCACCACATTGGCCTCGTCCCGAAAGCCCTGCGCATCGCGGCGCACGTTCTCGGCCGTGTTCCAGCGGCGCGCAAAGGCGTCGTAGGCGCTGGCAATCGAGGCCATCTCGCTCTGGTACTGGCGGCCCAGGCGCGCCAGTTCGGGGTTGCCACCGCGCTGCAGTGTGGGGTAGAGCACCTGGTCTTCCACGGCCAGGTGCAGCTTGATGGTGCCGCTCATGGCCACGATGCCCTGCGCGATGGCGCTGGCATTGCCTTCCACGCCCGCCTGGGCCAAGGCGCGCAAGGTGGCGATGCTGCGCAGGATGTCGGTGTGCTGGTGCTTGAATTTGTCGAGGTTCATGCTCACTCCTTGTGGGATGAATGAAGGGCCTGCGCTGCCACCGAGGGTGGTGGCGGCAGCGCGCGGCGCGGATCAGCGGCGGGACTCCGCCAGGTAAACCCCTGCGGTGGCTGCCGGGGCGCGCGAACCGAACACACCACTCACCACCTGCCAGGCCATGGCCAGCGCGCCAACGATGAAGACCACGTCGCCGAAGGTGCGCACCCAGCGCAGCGTCTGGATGAAGGGCTGTTGCATGAACTCTTCGCCCCGGGCGTACCACAGGCCTTCGCTCACGCTGGCATGGAACTGGAACAGGGCAATGGGGAACAGGCTGGTGGCGATCATCAGCACCAGGCCGGCGTTGAGCCACCAGAAGCCCGTCTTCATGAGCCGCTCGCTGAACACCAGCTGCGGCCGGATGTAGCGCAGCACCAGCAGCGTGAACCCGAGCGCCAGGAAGCCATACACCCCGAACAGCGCGGCGTGGGCATGCACCGGCGTGGTGTTCAGGCCCTGCACGTAGTACAGCGAGATGGGCGGGTTGATCATGAAGCCGAAGACACCCGCGCCCAGCATGTTCCAGAAGGCCACGGCCACGAAGCACATCAGCGGCCAGCGCAGGCGGGCCATCCAGGGCGTGCGGTGCTGCAGGCGCCAGTGTTCCCAGGCCTCGTGGCCCAGCACGACCAGCGGCACCACTTCGAGCGCGCTGAAGGCTGCGCCCACCGCCATCACCGGCGTGGTGGTGCCTGCAAAGTACAGGTGGTGGAAGGTACCGGGCACGCCGCCCAGCATGAACAGCGAGGCCGAGGCCAGGCTGGCCGTGGTGGCCATGCGCACCGACACCAGCCCCAGCGTCGAGAAGATGAAGGCCAGCGCCGTGGTGGCGAAGACTTCGAAGAAGCCCTCCACCCACAGGTGCACCACCCACCAGCGCCAGTACTCCATCACCGACAGGTGGGTGCGTTCGCCGTAGAAGAAACCCGCGCCGTAGAACAGGCCGATGGCCACCACCGACGCCGTCAGCAGCGCCAGCAGGTTCTTGTCGCCGCCGGGGGTGCGCAGCGCCGGAACGATGCCGCGCAGCATGAGCACCAGCCAGAAGGCGATGCCGGTGAACTTGCCGATCTGCCACAGGCGGCCCAGGTCCACATATTCATAGCCCTGGTGGCCCAGCCAGAAGTTCCACTCAGGCGGCATGATCTGCGCGATGGCCAGGTAGTTGCCCGTGAACGAGCCCACCACCACCACGACCAGCGCCCAGAACAGGATGTCCACGCCCAGCTTCTGCCAGGCCGGGTCCTTGCCACCGTTGATCAGCGGCGCGAGGAACAGCCCCGCCGCCAGGAAGCCCGTGGCGATCCAGAACAGCGCGCTCTGGATGTGCCAGGTGCGCACCAGCGAATAGGGGAACCACTGCGACACGTTGATGCCGTAGAACTGCTGGCCTTCCACCGTGTAGTGGGCCGTGAAGCCGCCCAGCAGCACCTGGAAGCTGAACAGCGCCACGATGAGGAACAGGTACTTGCCCAGGGCGCGCTGCGAGGGCGTGAGCGGCACGCGCGCGAGCGGGTCATGCTGGGGTGGCGTGGGCTCCACCTCGTCGTGCTTGCGCAGGAAGGACCAGCCCCACACGAGGAAGCCCACGCCCGCCATCATCACGACCACGCTCATCACCGACCAGACCATGTTCTCGGCCGTGGGCTTGTTGCCTATGAGTGGCTCGTGCGGCCAGTTGTTGGTGTACGTGGCCGTGGTGCCGGGGCGCTCGGTGGCGGCGGCCCAGGCCGTCCAGAAGAAGAAACCCGTCATCTGCGCGCGCCGCTCGGCGCTGGGCAGGGTGTTCTCCTTCATGGCGAAGTGCTCGCGGGTCTTGTGCAGCGCAGGCACGTCGCTGAAAAGCTGGTCGTAGTACAGCGCGGTCATCGCGATAGCGTCGGCCCGCGTGGACGACACCGTGGCCACGCCCGTCTCGGGGCTGTAGGTGTTGGTGCGGTACTCGGTCTTCATGCGGTCGCGCAGCACGGCCTGGGCGGCGGCGTCGAGCTCGGCAAAGGGCTTGCCGTGCGCACGCTCGGCGGCGACGTCAAGCCAGTTGAGCAGCTCGCGGTGCAGCCAGTCGGCCGTCCAGTCGGGTGCCTGGTAGGCGCCGTGGCCCCAGATGGAACCCAGCTGCATGCCGCCCACCGATTGCCACGCGGTCTGTCCGTCGAGGATGCTGTCGTGGGTGAAAAGCACTTCACCCCCTGCCGTGGCGATCTTCGCGGGGATGGGCGGCGCGGTGCGGTAGACCTCAGCGCCGTAGTAGCCCAGCAGGCTGAAGGTGACGATGAGCACGCCGATCAGCGTGAACCAGAGCTTGCGGTAGTTACCCATGGCGGGCCTCCTGCTTCAACTGAACAACAACGAAGGGGCGGCGCCAGCGTGCGCTGGCGGCATGGGGTCGGGGTCTTGTGGTCATGGCTTTTCGGAACGAGTGAATCGGTGTCACTGCCCACATTGCAAGCGCTGGGCCAGAGCTTCTGGCCCATCAAATCAACCACTTACACCAGTCGTGGTCTTTTTTACCATCCACATATAGGGTCTAATTCACCCATTAAAGGTAAATATCACCATGGACCACCGCCCCCTGCTGGCCGACCTTGCCACTGATCTGCCCCAGGCCGTGCGCCTGCAGCGGCTGGTGGACCACATGCGCACGCGCTTTCATTCCGGCGCCGTGGCGCTGCTGCAGCTGGAGGAAGACCACCTGCGCCCCGTGGCCGTGGAAGGCCTGGTGCGGGAGGCGCTGGGCCGGCGCTTTGTGGTCAGCCAGCACCCCCGGCTCGCGGCCATCCTGGCGCGGCGTGAGGTGACCTGCTTTGACCACGACAGCACCCTGCCCGACCCCTACGACGGCCTGCTCGACACCCTGGTGGGAGAGCCCCTGCCCGTGCACGACTGCATGGGCGTGAGCCTGTGGGTGGACGGCCAGCCCTGGGGGGTGCTGACGCTCGACGCGCTGCAGACCGGCACCTTCGGCGAGGCCGCACGCGCCGCGCTGGCCGACTGCAAGGTGCTGGTGGAGGCGGCCGTGCGCATCTCGCGGCTGGAGCGCGAGGTGCAGGCGCTGCGCAGCGCCCCCCACACCCGCAGCCCCGACGACGAGCGCACCACCCGCGCGGGCGATGGCGACATGGAGATCGTCGGCCAGAGCGAGCCCCTGCTGCGCCTGCTACACGAGCTGGAGGTGGTGGCGGGCTCGGACCTGCCCGTGTTGCTGCTGGGTGAGACCGGCGTGGGCAAGGAGCTGTTCGCGCGCCTGCTGCACCGCCAGTCCACGCGCCGCACCAAGCCCCTGGTGCACGTGAACTGCGCGGCGCTGCCCGAGTCACTGGCCGAGAGCGAGCTCTTCGGCCACGTGCGCGGCGCGTTCTCCGGCGCGGTGACCGACCGGCCGGGGCGCTTCGAGGCGGCCGAGGGCGGCACGCTGTTCCTTGATGAGGTGGGCGAGTTGCCGCTGGCCGTGCAGGCCAAGCTGCTGCGCACGCTGCAGAACGGCGAGATCCAGCGCCTGGGCGCCGACCGCCCGCGCCGCGTGGACGTGCGCGTGATCGCCGCCACCAACCGCAACCTGCGCGAGCAGGTGCGCGATGGCGCGTTCCGCGCCGACCTGTACCACCGGCTGTCGGTGTACCCCGTGCCCATCCCGCCGCTGCGCGAACGGGGCAACGATGTGCTGTTGCTCGCGGGCCGTTTTCTGGAGCTGAACCGTGCGCGCCTGGGCCTGCGCAGCCTGCGCTTGTCTGCCAGCGCACAGGACGCGCTGCGCCGCTACCCCTGGCCCGGCAACATCCGCGAGCTGGAGCATGTGGTCAGCCGCGCCGCCCTCAAGGCCCTGAGCCGGGGCGTGAACCGCGCCGACATCGTGACGCTGGAGCCCGCGCTGCTCGACCTGGACGCCGACGCCGCCAGCGTGGCCCACGCGCCCCTGGACGCCAGCGCCCCCGCTGCGGCCACCACGCCGCCGCCCCCCGCCACCGCCGAAGGCCCGCTGCGCGACGCGGTGGATGCCTGCCAGCGGCTCGCCATCACGCAGGCCCTGGCCCGCCACCAAGGCAACTGGGCCCAGGCCGCGCGTGCGCTGGAGGTGGACGCCAGCAACCTGCACAAGCTGGCGCGCAGGCTGGGGATCAAGTAAGTAGCTTCAAAAACCATAGCTGCTAGCGCTTTTCAGATAAGCGCCAGAGGCTGATTTGATGCCAAATCACACCTCAACGGGCCACTGCGAACGCTGCTGCGCCACAATCGGCCCATGCTGACCCTCCAAGACATCCGCGACGCCGCCACCCGCCTACAAGGCCATGTGCTGGACACTCCGTGCGTTGAATCCAAAACGCTTTCGCAAATCGTGGGCGCGCAGGTGTTTCTCAAGTTCGAGAACCTGCAGTTCACCGCGTCGTTCAAGGAACGCGGCGCCTGCAACCGGCTCACGCTGCTGACCGACGCAGAGCGCGCACGCGGCGTGGTCGCCATGAGCGCTGGCAACCACGCGCAGGGCGTGGCCTACCACGCGCAGCGGCTGGGCCTGCGTGCGGTGATCGTGATGCCGCGGTTCACGCCCGGCGTGAAGGTAGAGCGCACGCGCGGCTTTGGCGCCGAGGTCGTACTGCATGGCGACACGCTGGAGGAAGCCCGCGCCCACGCCTATGCCCTCGCCGACGCGCAGGGACTGACCTTTGTGCACCCGTATGACGACGAAGGCGTGGCCGCCGGCCAGGGCACGCTGGGCCTGGAGATGCTGCAGGCCGTGCCCGACCTGGACACCCTGGTGATCGCCGTGGGCGGCGGCGGGCTGATCTCGGGCGTGGCCACGGCGGCCAAGGCCCTCAAGCCCGGTATCGAGATCGTGGGCGTGCAGACCACGCGGTTCCCCGCCATGGTGAATGCCGTCAAAGGAACGAGCCATCCGCAGGGCACATCCACCATCGCGGAGGGCATTGCCGTGGGCACGCCGGGCAAGATCACGCAGGAGATCGTCAAGCGCTTGGTGGACGACCTGGTGCTGGTGGATGAAGGCGATATTGAGCAGGCGGTGCTGATGCTGCTGGAGATTGAAAAAACCCTGGTCGAAGGCGCGGGCGCCGCAGGCCTGGCGGCGCTGGTGCGCTACCCCGAACGCTTCAAGGGCAAGCGCGTGGGGCTGGTGCTGTGCGGCGGCAACATCGACCCGCTGCTGCTGGCGGCGATCATCGAGCGCGGCATGGTGCGGTCGGGGAGACTGGCACGCATCACCGTGAGCGCGCGCGACGTGCCGGGCGTGCTGGCGCGCATCACCGCCACCGTGGCCGACGCGGGCGCCAACATCGAGGAGGTGCACCACCAGCGCGCTTTCACGATGCTGGCCGCGCAGAACGTGGAGATCGAACTGGTGCTGCAAACCCGGGGCAAGGCGCATGTGGATGAAGTGCTGGGCCAGCTGCGCTCGGCGGGCATGGAGGCCGTTCTGATCTGACCTATCATCAGGTTTTGCGCCCGACTCAGGCTGGCGCGGCTAGAATTGCGCAAGTTTTAAGCATCTGGAGCCCACCATGTCCGACCACAACACCTCGCACACCCCTGCAACGCCATCGAACGACGCCGTGGAAAATGTCGTTCATCTGGTACCCGTGGTGCTGCCCGTGGTGGGTGGCATCATGATGTTCCTGCTGGCCTTCATTGCCGTGACGATGGCCTGATCACACCGGCCCGCGCCACCACCAGCCCCGCAGCGCGGGGCTTTTTTTCGTCCCGCACCACCGTTTGACCTGGAGAATTCCCATGAGACCCGGACACGCACTCGTTCTTTTTTCCGGCGGCCAGGATTCCACGACCTGCCTGGCCTGGGCGCTGGAAAACTTTGCCCACGTGGAAACCATCGGTTTTGACTACGGCCAGCGCCACCATGTGGAGCTGGAGGCGCGCCAGACGGTGCTGTCGGCGCTGCGCGCGCAGTTCCCGCGCTGGGCAGCAAAGCTGGGCGAGGACCACATGATCGATCTGGCCGTGCTGGGCCACATCAGCGACACGGCGTTGACCAGCGATACCGAAATTCAGATGACCGCCGCCGGCCTGCCCAACACCTTTGTGCCCGGGCGCAACCTGCTGTTCTTCCAGTTGGCGGCGGCCGTGGGCTACCGGCGTGGCCTGCATACGCTGGTGGGCGGCATGTGCGAAACCGATTTTTCGGGCTATCCCGACTGCCGCGACGACACGCTCAAGGCCTTGCAGGTGGCCGTGTCGCTGGGCATGGGGCAGCGTTTCACGTTCGACACACCGCTCATGTGGCTGGACAAGGCCGAAACCTGGGAACTGGCCCGGTCACTCGGTGGGCCAGTGCTGGTCGATCTGATCGTGAACGACTCCCACACCTGTTACCACGGCGTGCGCGACACCCCACACGCCTGGGGTTATGGCTGCGGCACCTGCCCGGCCTGCGAGCTGCGCAAGGCAGGCTACGAACGCTGGAAGGGCGCTTCGGCCGCCACTTGACGCCGTTGCACGGGGCAAAACCCCATCATGCATAACCCCATGTTTTTTTTGCATAATTTTAGCCTGTGTCTGACAGACAAGCGGGCGGCAGATTCATAAAATTGACATCCCAGCCGACCCGCGGAATCCGTGGAACTAGCCTCCACCCGTGGGGTTGATTCACGCTCCCGCCCGCCGACTGAGCACGAAAGCCGTTTTTTCAAAGGCAGCGCTCAGCATCCGCACTTGCGCCAGGCCTTGCCGCGATCCATGGGGTCCGCTTCCTTTGAAAAAACGTTTTTTCAACTTAGGAAGCTCCCCGATGAACGCACCCACCATGCAGGGCCTGAATCTCAACGCCCCGTCGTACGTCAAAAATGCCCGGCTGCTTGCCTGGGTGGCCGACATGGCCGCCCTGTGCAAACCTGACACCATCTATTGGTGCGATGGCACGAAGGAAGAGTACGACCGTCTGTGCCAACAGCTGGTGGACGCCGGCACTTTCAAGAAGCTCAACCCCGCCAAGCGCCCCGGCAGCTTCCTGGCCTGGTCCGACCCATCGGACGTGGCCCGTGTGGAAGACCGCACCTACATCTGCTCGGCCACCAAGGAAGACGCCGGCCCCACCAACAACTGGATGGCGCCCGCACAGATGCGGGCCACGCTGCAGCCCCTGTTCGACGGCTGCATGAAGGGCCGCACGATGTATGTGGTGCCCTTCAGCATGGGCCCGCTGGGCAGCCACATCGCCCACATCGGCGTGGAGCTGACCGACAGCGCTTACGTGGCCGTGAACCAGCGCCTGATGACCCGCATGGGCAAGGCCGTGTACGACGTGCTGGGCGTGGAAGGCGAATTCGTGCCCTGCATGCACACCGTGGGCGCCCCCCTGGCCGACGGCGAGAAGGACACCACGAGCTGGCCCTGCAACCCCAAGGTCAAGTACATCGTGCACTACCCCGAAACGCGCGAGATCTGGTCGTACGGCTCCGGCTACGGCGGCAACGCGCTGCTGGGTAAGAAGTGCCTGGCCCTGCGCATCGCCTCCACCATGGGCCGCGACCAGGGCTGGCTGGCAGAACACATGCTCATCCTGGGCGTGACCAACCCCCAAGGCAAGAAGTACCACGTGGCAGCGGCCTTCCCCAGCGCCTGCGGCAAGACCAACTTCTCGATGCTGGTGCCGCCCGAGGCTGGTTTTGCGGGCTGGAAGGTCACCACCATCGGTGACGATATCGCCTGGATCAAGCCCAACGCCGATGGCAAGATGGTGGCCATCAACCCCGAAGCCGGCTACTTCGGCGTGGCCCCCGGCACCAACATGCACACCAACCCCAACTGCATGCTCTCGCTGGGCAAGGACGTGATCTTCACCAACGTGGCCCTGACGGATGACGGCGACGTGTGGTGGGAAGGCATGGAAAAGGACACCGGCAAGCTGCCGGACCACCTGATCGACTGGCAAGGCAAGGACTGGACGCCCCAGATCGCCAAGGAAACCGGCGCCAAGGCCGCTCACCCCAATTCGCGCTTCACGGTGGCCGCCGCCAATAACCCGGCACTCGATGCCCAGTGGGACGACGCCAACGGCGTCGCCATCGACGCGTTCATCTTCGGCGGCCGCCGCTCCACCACCGTGCCCCTGGTGACGGAAGCCCGCACCTGGACAGAAGGCGTGTACATGGCCGCGACCATGGGCTCGGAGACCACCGCCGCCGCCTTCGGTGCCCAGGGCGTGGTGCGCCGCGACCCGTTCGCCATGCTGCCCTTCTGCGGCTACAACATGAGCGACTACTTCCAGCACTGGCTCGACATGGAAGGCAAGATCACCGCCACCGGCAAGGCGCTGCCCAAGGTGTTTTGCGTGAACTGGTTCCGCAAGGACGAAGCCGGCAAGTTCGTCTGGCCTGGCTACGGCGACAACATGCGCGTGCTCAAGTGGATGATCGACCGCATCGAAGGCCAGGCCCAGGGCACGGAGACGATGTTCGGCGTGGCACCCCAGTACGCCGAGATCAACTGGGCAGGCCTGGATTTCAGCGCCCAGAAGTTCGACGCCGTCACCAGCATCGACAAGGCGGCCTGGACGGAGGAGTTCAAGCTGCACGATGCCCACTTCGAACAGCTGGCCTACCACCTGCCGCCGGCTTTGCTCGACACCAAGGCTGCGCTGGAAAAGCGCCTGGTAAGCTGACCCCTGGTTCTTCTCAGTCCTGACAACCGCCCCTTCTGAAAGAGGGGCGGTTTTTTTTGCGCTGATGGAGACGAATACTGGATCAGGGTGGTCCGCCCCGCGCGGCCATGAAGAACAGCCCTTACCGCCCCTGCGCCGCGTGGCACATGCCCCTGGAGGCCTCGTTTTCCGTCCCATGACGGCCTGGCAATGAAAAAAGCCGTGGCGAACACTCGCCACGGCTTCAAGAATCAGGGTCACTGCACGGCAGACCGTGCGTCGCCATCTCAGTAGTACTTGCGGATGTCTTGCACGGTGGCAATGCCCATGGCATGGTTCAGTTCGGCCATGATGCGGGGGTCCTTCACGGCCACTTGCCAGGTGCGTTCGTCTTCCGCAGCGCGGCGGCGGCTTTCAGCCCAGGTGTGGGCACCCACACGCAGTGCGGCACCGGCGCGGCGGGCGGGGGCGGTCAGCAGAGCCAGGGCCGCAAAGGCTACCAGCCACAGCACCATCCAGGCCGCCAGCAGATGGCCTTCGCTCCAGGTGTCGATGACCTGGTTGGCCACCACCAGCAATGCCGAAACAACGGCCGCCAGCAGAAGGGTGGCGGCGCCACGGGCACCGTCAAAATTGGCGGCTACGCGCTTGAGGGCGGCGGCGGCGTTTTCGGCGCGGACAACGCCGGGGTGTTCGGTGGGGTACTCAACGTGTGCAAAGCTGGTCATTTCGGTTTCCCTTTTCTAACGCTTGTGGCGAGATTGCCGGGCGATGGGGTGATATTAGGGTTTACCCTTTACATGTTCAAGTTTATATTTTGAATCATTGATATTCATATTGGTGATGAATTGACCATGAATCCCTTGAACTTCCGCTCTTTGGACTTGAACCTGCTGCGTGTTTTCGACGAGGTCATGGCCGAGCGCAGCCTCACACGCGCAGCGCACAAGCTGTCCATCACCCAGCCCGCCGTGAGCAACGCGATGCGGCGCCTGCGCGATGTGCTGGGAGATGAGCTGGTGGTGCGCAGCGGCCAGGGCGTGGAGCCCACTCCGCGCGCGCTGGCCCTGTGGCCCCCTGTGCGCGAGGCGCTGGCCCACCTGCAGGAATCCCTGGCGCCCGGGCACTTTGAACCTGCTACGGCCGAATCCACCTTTGTGCTGGCCATGGCCGATGCCACGGCAGCCACCCTGGTTCCTGCCCTGGTCGAAATCATCGAGCGCGAGGCGCCCGGCGTGTCTATCCGCGTACTACCCCTGACCACGCGCGACCCCCGCCGCCTGCTGGACGAGGAGGCGGCGGACATGGCGGTGGGCTACTTCCCCGCCGTGCTGGCCGACCTGACCGCCCGCGCGCAATCGGGGGGGGCCGTGGCCTTTGAAAGCCGCCGCCTGTACGACGGCGAGTACGTGTGCGTGATGCGGCAAGGCCATCCCCTGGCCGATGCGCCCTTGACCCTGGACACCTATTGCGCCGCGCGCCACATGCTCGTGAGCTTCTCGGGGCGCCCCTTTGGTTTCATCGACGAGGCCCTGGCGTCCCTGGGCCGCGAGCGCAAGGTGGTGATCACGGTCAACCAGTTCTTCACCGCCGGGCGCGTGGTGTCGGGCTCGGACCTGTTGACGGTGCTGCCCCGCCACTTTGTCCCCGTCACCGGGATCGCCGATGCCCTGGTGCAGCGGGCCCTGCCGCTGGACGTGCCGGCGGTCCACGTGGACGCACTCTGGCGCCGCCGCGGCCCGCAGCAGGCCGCGATGACCTGGCTGCTGCAAGCCCTGGCGCGCTCGGCGCGCCGGACTTTCCCCGAACAGTGAGGCGGAGAGGCTGAACCCGTAGACTGCGCCCAGCATGAACATCCAGCTTTTTTCCGACCTGCACCTTGAGGCGCACCCCCACTTCATCCCCGAACCGGCGCCCGGCGCCGATGTGCTGGTGCTTGCCGGCGATGTGGGCTCCTACCAGGAAGGCTCGCAACTGGGCGACGAGGACTTTGGCCTGGCCCGGTTTTCGCCGTTGCCCCAGGGAGCTGGCTGGCCCACCCCCGTGCTTTTTGTCCCTGGCAACCACGAATACGATGCGCAGGATTTCGATGCGGCCCACCATCGACTTCGCAGCACCTGCGATCGCCTGGGAATCACCTGGCTGGAGCGCGAAACCGTCGAGCTTCAGGGAGTCCGTTTCATCGGAACCACGCTCTGGAGCGATTTCGACGCCCTCGCGGACCACGAGGGAAGCACCGACCTTGGCAGGCGGCTGAAACTGCGCGACAAAGCCTTTCGCGCGGCCAATTTCTACCTGCGCAAGACGGGTGGCACCCGCCATGCAGCGCCTTTTCTGGCCGAAGCCATGCGCGACCACGCACTGGTCTGCCAGCAATGGCTGGCTGAAGCACTTGCAACGCCTTTTGACGGGCCCACAGTGGCTGTCACCCACTTTGCGCCCAGCCTGCGCAGCGCCGATCCACGCTACGGGCTGGTGCCCGGTACGGCGGGGTTCTGCAATGCCCTGGATGGTTTGCTGCCTCACGCGCAGCTGTGGCTGCACGGCCACCTTCACGCACCGAGCGACTACAGGGCGCAGGGCTTGCGTGCCGATGGCAGCCCTTGGCAGTGCCGTGTGGTGGCCAATCCCCTGGGGTATGCGCGCAAGGGAGAGCAGGCGGCTTTCCAGCCGCAATGCTGCATCACCTTATGATCAGGACACGGGGCTCTGCCGCCCCGCAGCGCAGAAGAAAAAAGCATGACCCAGGTCAAGACAACAGAAGTCCGCGCACGGTAGTCTGGCCCATACCTTCTCGGAGAACCTCATGAACATCCTGCTTGCTGTCGATGGCAGCGCTTACACCAAAAAAATGCTGGCCTATCTGGCCACCCACGAAGAGTTGCTCGGTGGCAACCACCAGTACACCGCGCTCACCGTGCAGGCTCCCCTGCCAACACGCGCACGCGCCGCTCTGGGCAAGGAAGTGGTGGACAGCTACCACGCTGAAGAGGCGGAAAAAATCCTCGCCCCCGTGTGCAAATTCCTCGCGCGCCATGGCGTGGAAGCCAAGCGCAGCGTCAAGATCGGCAGCGTGGGCGAAAACATCGCCAAGGTGGCAGACAGCGGCAAGTTCGACCTGCTGGTGATGGGCTCCCATGGCCATGGCGCCCTGGCAACCCTGGTCATGGGCTCTGTCACCACCCAGGTGCTTGCCCACTGCAAGGTCCCCCTGCTGATCGTTCGCTAACCCGGACACCCCGGCCCGAAGGCCCCAGCCCTGCTCCGGCAGGGCTTTTTTTTGCCCGAACAATACCAATTGGTTTTCATAATAACCAATTGGTTTACTTTGGAACCAATTGGTTATACATTCCCGCTGCGCCCATCCTGGCGTGTCATTTCCATCGAAACCGAGGAACCGACCCATGAAAAAAACCCTGATTGCATTGGCCCTGACTGCAGGAGCCGCTTTCAACGTGATGGCCCAGGACATCGTGGATACCGCCGTGAAGGCGGGCAACTTCAAGACCCTGGTGGCGGCCGTGCAGGCGGCAGGCCTGGTGGACACCCTCAAGGGCCCCGGCCCGTTCACCGTGTTTGCGCCCACTGACGAGGCTTTCGCCAAGATTCCCAGGGCTACCCTGGACGGCCTGCTGGCCGACAAGGCCGCACTGACCAAGGTTCTGACCTACCACGTGGTGCCCGGCAAGGTGATGGCCAAGGACGTCAAGGCCGGAAAGGTCAAGACCGTGCAGGGCCAGGAGATCACCGTCACCACCGGCATGGGTGTGATGGTGGACCAGTCCAAGGTCATCGCGACCGACGTGGCTGCGAGCAATGGCGTGATCCACGCCATCGACACCGTACTGATGCCCAAGTAATCCAGCGGAACAACGCTCTTTTCCCCCACCCACCATCCCATAGCGAGGAGAAGCCGCCATGCACACCGCATTCAACCGCCGTACCGTTTTGTTGGCCGCAGCCCTGGGCACCGGCACCACCCTGCTGCAGGCCTGTGGCGGCGGCGACGACGAGCCCCAGCGCAATATCGTCGAAGTCGCCCAGAACAATCCCGACCTCAGCATCCTCGTGGAAGCTGTGGTGGCTGCAGGTCTGGCGCCCACCTTGAGCACAGGCATGCTTACGGTTTTCGCCCCGACCAATGCAGCCTTTGCAGCGTTGCTCAGCGAGCTGGGCGTGACCAAGGAAGCCCTGCTGGCCGACAAGCCCCTGCTGACGGCGGTGCTGACCTACCACGTGCTCGGCAGCAAGGTCGCGCGTGCGGACGTCCCCCTGGGCAAGGCGATCACGCCCGTCGCAGGTGGTTTCTTCAAGATCGAATCGGCCAATGGGCTCAAGATCACCGATGGCCGCAACCGCGTCACCACCATCACCGCCACCGACATCCAGGCCAGCAACGGCGTGGTGCATCTGGTGGACCGGGTGCTGCTGCCAGCCAACAAGGACATCGTCGCTACTGCATCAGCGCTGCCGGATTTCAGCATCCTCGTGGAAGCGGTGGTGGCTGCAGGCTTGGCAGGCACTTTGCAGGGCGCGGGCCCGTTCACGGTGTTTGCGCCCACCAACGCCGCGTTTGCAGCGCTGCTGGCCGAGCTGGGGATGACCAAGGCAGCGCTGCTGGCAGACACCGCCCTGCTGACCAAGGTGCTCACCTACCACGTGGTGCCCGCGCGCGTGCTCAAGGCCGAGGTGCCCGTCAACACCGCCATCGCCACGGTTCAGGGGCAGACCTTCACGGTGAACGCGAGCTTCGTGATCACCGACCAGAACATGCGCACCAGCAACATCGCCATGGCCGATGTGTTCACCAGCAACGGTGTGGTTCACGCCGTGGACAAGGTGATCCTGCCCAAATAAGCCCATGGCGTAAACCGCACGCAAGAAAGCCCGGCATGCCGGGCTTTCTTTTTTAGATGCGTGCGCAACGCAAGGAGGGAAGTGCGACTACCGCGCCGCCAACCCGTCAAAACAGGTGCGCACCACCAGATCAACGATCTCCGCGTCAGAATACTGGCCACCTTCCTTGAGAAAGCTCACCACCGGGTCACAGGCGCGCGCATACAGCGTATAGAGCACCACCAGCGGCGGCAGAGTCGGGCTGATCACGCCCTGGGCCTGGGCCTGGGTGATCCACTCACCGATCTGGTCGCTCACCGTCACCAGGCCGTTGAGATAGTCCTTGTTGGCCATCAGCACCGCGCGCAAAGTCGAGTTGCGGCTGGGCAGCAGCGGCATCTCGTTGCTCAGCAGGCGCTCCAGCGACCAGCGCACCAGCGCATGGAGCTTTTCGAGCGGGGGCATTTCAGCGGGCAGATCCGCGAGGTAGGCCTGCACGCGACCCAGAATCTGCACCATGGCGGCGCTGCACAGCTCTTCCTTGCTGCAAAAGTGCTTGTACAGGCTGGCCTTGGCAATGCCCACGGCGTTGGCCACGTCGTCCATGGTCATGGCATCGAAAGCCTTTTCGCCCAGGAGCTGGCAGGTGGACTGGAGGATGGCATCCTCGCGCGCCTGGTGCATCTGCTCTTTGAACGAAACTTTGGGTTGCGGCGTTTGCATGTCTTGCATTTTATACATTGCAGTAAAAAAATAAATGACTAAGTTGCAATGCAACTACGTCGTTCACGTTTTCCCCAGCATGAATCGTGCCGCCGCTTTGCAGGCGAAGAACCTGTTCATGGTCTTTTCGGGGGCACGATGGCACTCTTGTCCTGGTGCCCACCCCCATCGGCCGCCATAATCGCGCCGCCATGCCCGTGCCCCTCGCTCTACCGTCGACCGTTTTCACCACTGACCAAGGCTCCGGGGAAGAGCGCTTCGAGGCCTGGCGCAGCAGCATTTCGGTGGTCTTCGACGTCGCCCCTTTGGACCGCGATCCGCTCGAGAGCTTCAGCGCATCCGTGACCGCCTGCCATCTGGGCGCGCTGCTGGTGGGCGATCTGCACTTCGGTCGGCAGCAATTCTCACGCGGTGCGCCACGCGTGGCGCGCGACGGCGTCAACCACTACCTGGTGCAGTGGTACCGCAGCGGGGGTTTCGTGGGCCAGCACGACAACGGCGTGGACATGCAGGTGCGGGCGGGGGACATCACCGTCTTTGATCTCGGCCGCACGCAGCGCACCTATGCCAACCCCTCCCACGTGCTGTCCATCGTCGTGCCCCGCGAGATCGCCGACGAGGCCTTCTGCAGCCCATCGGCCGATCTGCACGGTACCGTCTTGCGCGGCCACACGGCGCTGGGCGGGCTGCTCAGCGACTACCTGCAGTCGCTGCACCGGCGCTTGCCTGCTGTCACGCTCCCGGAAGCACCTGCCGTGGTGCAGGCCACCACGCAGATGCTGGCCGCCTGCCTGCGGCCAAGCCGGGACACGCTAGCCCAGGCGCAGCCGCAAATCCAGGTTGTCACGCTCGAACGCATCCAGCAATACATCGCGCAGAGCCTGGGCGCACCGCTCAGCCCCGAGCTGCTGTGCCGCACGTTTGGTATTTCACGCAGCATGCTGTACCGCCTGTTCGAGCCGCTGGGCGGCGTGGCGCACTACGTGCAGCAGCAGCGCCTGGTCCGGGCGTTCCACGCCCTGGCCAACCCGGCCAACCGCCGGCTGCGGGTGGGCGAGATCGCCACGCGCTCCGGCTTCACCAGCGAGGCGCATTTCAGCCGCGCCTTTCGCGCGGCCTTTGGCCTCACGCCCAGCGATGTGCGCGCCACCGCCCGGGGCACAGCCAACCGCGCGGGGGCATTCGCGGCGGGCGATGCCATGCGCCCGACCGCCGAATATGCCGACTGGGTGCGCGCGCTGCAGGTGTAGCCGCCCCACTCGCAACGCTTGAGCCCCCTGGTCGTTCTTCAGGACGGCCAGTCAAAAACGTCGAAACACACAGTCAAGCCAGCGCGCTGGCCCCGCCTAGGATGCGCCGCAGTCTGTTCTCTGCCCCCTTGCGCGCCACACCATGTCCTTTGTCCGCCGCCTCGCCGCCGCCCTGCTGGCGGCCATGCTGTGCTGCCTTGCATCCGCCGGTAGCCCGCCCACCATCACCGGCCTGAGCCCTACCGAGGGCACCATGTACGGCGGGACAGCCGTCACGCTGGCCGGCAGCGGCTTCACAGGGGCTATGGGCGTGTATTTCGGAAACATCCGAGCCACCCGCTTCACCGTGGACAGCGACACGCAGATCACGGCCATCGCACCCGCCCAGCCACCCGGGACCTCGGTGATGTTCGATATCGTCACACCCACGGGCGGCATGGTGCACCCGATCGGCTACTTCACCTACGTGGTGCCGCCCGAACTGCGCCCCACCGTAACCCACATCTCGCCAGCGCGGGGCCCTGCCAGCGGTGGCACCACGGTCACGTTCACGGGCACCAACCTGGCCAACACCCACCAGGTGCGCTTTGGCAATGTGGCGGCAGGGTTCACCGTGGTCAGCGATACGCAGGTCACCGCCACCACCCCGGCCTCTCCGGCGGGGATGGTTTCGACGGAGCTCACCACCGCCTATGGCATTGCGGACGGCAGCTTCGGCACCTTCTTCGAGTACATCCCTCAGCCCACCATCACCGGCGTGAGCCCCATCGAAGGGAGCATGTTCGGCGGCACGGCGGTCACCCTGGCTGGCGGCGGGTTCACCGGGGCTACCAGCGTGCATTTCGGGAACGTTGCGGCTGCCAGCTTCACCGTGGACAGCGACACGCAGATCACGGCCATTGCGCCCCCGCAGCCTCTGGGAACGGCGGTGATGTTCGAAGTCTTCACACCCGACGGCGGCGGCATGGTGCACCCTATCGGGTACTTCACGTATGTGGTGCCGCCCGAGCTGCGCCCCACCCTCACCAGCGCTTCACCCGCGCGGGTGTCCGCTGCGGGGGGCACGCAGGTGGTCCTCACGGGCACCAACCTGGCCGGTGCGTCGTCCCTGCGCTTTGGTGGCTTTCCGGCGGCCAGCTTCACGGTGGACAGCTCCACCCGGATCACCGCCACCACCCTCGCTGTGGCGTCCCCGGGCTTCGTGACCATCGACGTCACCACTCCCTATGGCGGGGCCGACAGCCCTTTCGGCTTTGAATTCGTCGCTGCGCCCACGCTCACCGGCGTGGCACCGGCCACGGCGAATGCAGCGGGTGGCACCACCCTCGTCCTCTCCGGATCGGGGTTCGCCGATGCCACGGCGGTGGTGCTGGGCGGTGTGGCCGCCCGGGCATTCACCGTGGAGAGCGACTCCCGCATCACGGCCATCGCCCCACCACACGCGGCCGGGCCGGTTGCGGTGGAGGTGAGTGCGCCGGGCGGTACGGCGACACTGGCCTCGGGCGTGGTGTTTGCGGATCTGGCCGTGCGCGGCGCCTGCGGCACGGCGACGGGGCAAGCGCGCCCGACCCCACCCGCCGGTGCCAGCCTGTGCAGCGCAGGCCAGGCCAGCAGCGTGGCCTCTGTCCAGGGCGAGTTTTCCTGGACCTGCGCAGGACAGAACGGTGGAGCCGACGCGCCGCGCTGCACGGCCCCCTGGGCCGCGGCCGGGGGCACGGGGAGCCGCGCAACACTCGACCTGCCGGAAGCTGCCGTCAACAACGGCTGGACACTCGAGACCGCCAGTTTCCAGCACACCCTTCCCGCGCCGCTGCCCCCGGGTGCCAGCACAAGCCATTGGCCCCTGCACCTCCGGTTGACCGGCGGCGCGGCAGGCTCCAGCGCCCGCCTGACGGTGCACTACAGCACCCCCGTGCCGCTGGGCGCGGTCTATCTCAAGCACGGCCCCAGCCCAGAAGGTTTGCAGTGCTCGGGCACCACCTGCGCCCAGCCCCACTGGTACACGCTCGCCCCCAGCGCGGCCCTGTTCGCGGCCGACCGGCGCAGCGTGACCTTGACGCTGACCGATGGCGGCTTGGGCGATAGCGACGACGTGCCTGGCCAGATCACCGACCCCGGCCTGCCCGTGCTGCTGGCGCCGCCGGCAGGTGGCGGCAATGGCGGTGGCCCGGCTTCCGCCGTGCCCGTCCCGGCGCTCAACCCCTGGGCGATCGCACTGCTGGCCTTGTGCTTTCCGGCACTGGGCCATCTTCGCGGGACGCGCCAGTCACTCTCAAAACAATAGCTATTCACCCTTTTAAAACAAGCGCCAGAAGGCAATTCAATGCAAAAAAACAATCCCTCCCTCCGCCTCGGAACCGCCCCGCGCAGCGCCCTGCTGTGGGCCGCCGCTGCCATCGCCCCCACCGCCTGGGCCCAAGGTGCACCCGTGGGCACGGTGGCCTATGCACCACTGGCCAGCGTGCAGGCCGTGCCCACACTGTCGCAGTGGGCCCTGGCGGCTCTGGTGCTGGTTCTGGCCGCGCTGGCCCGCCACCTGCTGCGCCATGGGGCGAACGGCGTGGTGCGCGCCCTGGTGCCCGGGCTGCTGGCCTGTGCGGCGCTGCTGTGCATGCCCTGGGGCGGGCAGGCCATCGCACTGCCTTCGAGCGAGGTTGTGCTGGACAACCCGGCCGGGGGCGTCGCCGACATCCCCGACCACCCGGACCTGGAAATTGCGTTCAGGGACTACCTGCACGTGTACGAAGTGCGCAACACCACGGACCGGCCCCAGCAGATCACGGCAGTCAGCGTGACCCCGGTGCATCGCCTCTTCGACACCGATGACCGGTGCACCGTCGGGCAGATGCTGGCGCCGATGGCCGCGTGCTACCTCCGGGTGGGGCGCCTGCACTGAGAGGCCCCCTTCCAAGGGGGGCACACACCACGCCGCCTATGCCGCAGGGGCCTCCAGCGTCCGCGCTGCGGTAGCGGTGAGGGCGGCAGTGAGCGCATCCAGCACCGCCGACTCCAGGTTCCAGCAGTGCCAGTACAGCTGGATGGGCAAAGAGCGGCCCGGTGCCAGATTCACCATGCTGCCATTCGCCAGCGCCTCGCGCGCCATCAGCTCGGGCATCACCCCCACGGCCCAGCCTGCGGCCACGGCACGCATCTGCGCCTCGGAGCCCGGCACGAACAGGTGGCTGAGCGCCACGCGCTTGAGCCCGAATGCACGCGCCACAAACTCGGCAGCCATGTCGTCCTTGCGGTTGAACGACAGGAACGACACCTCGCGGAAGTTGTGCGGCGTGAGCCCCTGGGGCAGGTACTGCTCCGCATAGCTGGCCGAAGCCACGGCCACGTAGTGCATGGCGCCCAGCGGCACCATCTTGCAGCCGCGCAGGGCCTGCTTGAGCGTGGTCACACAGCCCAGCACCTGGCCGGAGCGCAGCCATTCCTGCGTGAAATCCTGGTCGTCCACGATGATTTCCAGCGGCAGGCGCTGGCGCACCAGCTCGTGCAGGGCGCCCATGGCCCAGGTGGCGATGCTGTCGGCGTTGATGGCAATCGAGATGCGCTCGTCCTCGCGCGATCCGCCCGGCGCGCTGGGCGCCAACTCCTGCAGGTCGCGCTCCAGGTCGGCGCGCAGCAGGCGCATCTGCTTGGTGTGCTTGAGCAGCAGCTGCCCCGCCGAGGTCGGCCGCAGGGGCCGGCTGCGCACGATGAGCACCGAGCCCACCTGCGCCTCCAGGGCGCGCAGGCGCTGTGAGACGGCCGACTGCGTGACGTTCAGGCGCTGCGCAGCGCGCTCGAAGCCGCCCTCTTCAACGATGGCGGCAAGGCATTCCAGGGCGGCGGGATCGTAGGTGCTCATGGTCTCGGGCTCGAACAAAAGAGGGTTGTCTCTACCGCACCGTTTATTAGGTGCGCTGATGTTTTTGGAGTAAGTTTAATTTTGCTTTTAGTTGAATGCAATGTCGCGCACACTGCGCCCCATCGTGTCCCGCACTGGGGCGGGTGGCACGTACAGGTTCACAACGCATTCCGCTTATGAAAACCATTGTTCTCGGCGCCGGCATCATCGGCATCAGCACGGCCTGGCATCTGCTGGAACGCGGTCACGAAGTCATCGTGATCGACCGCCAGCCCGATGCTGCGCTCGAAACCAGTTTTGCCAATGCAGCACAGATCTCGGTGAGCTACTGCGAGCCCTGGGCCAACCGCGAGGCGCCGCTCAAGGCGCTCAAGTGGATGTTCGACAAGGAAGCCCCGCTGCTGTTTCGCCCGCAGATGGACTGGCAGCAGTGGCGCTGGGGCCTGCAGTTCCTCGCGCAGTGCAACGATGCGGCCTTCGAGCGCAATGTGCAGCAGATCGTGGCGCTGGGCGCGTACAGCCATGCCGCGCTCAAGGACCTGGTCAACACCACGGGCATCGAATACAACCGGCTGGAACGCGGCATCGCCCACTTCTATACCGACCAGAAATCCTTTGACGCCGCCGGCCACGCGGTGGAGCTCATGCGCAAGCACGGCGTGCAGCGCCGCCTGGTGAGCCGCGACGAGCTGCTGCAGATCGAGCCCGCGTTCAAAGCCTACGGCGACAAGATCACCGGCGGCACCTACACCAGCACCGACGAAAGCGGCGACGCCCGCGTGTTCACGCAGGAGCTGGCCCGCCGCTGCATGGCGCGCGGCGCGCAGTTCCTCTACGGCCACGATGTGCTGCGCCTGAATAAAATCGGCAATGCTATTGATTCAGTAGCTGTCATGCCAAAACAGGCAAGCGCTGGCGGCAAAAAAGACTTCATATTGAAGGCCGACGCCGTCGTCGTCGCCTGCGGCTCCTACAGCGCGCCGCTGCTGCGCAGCGTGGGCGTGGACCTGCCGATCTACCCTGGCAAGGGCTACAGCGCCACCTTCCCGCTGCTGCGGCCCGAGGGTGCGCCCATGGTCTCCACCATCGACGACGGCAAGAAGATCGCCATGAGCCGCCTGGGCAACCACCTGCGCGTGGCGGGCACCATCGAACTCAATGGCTGGGACCTGACGCTCGACAGCACACTGGCGCGCGCACGCTGCCACATGCTGTCGCGCCGCATCGAAGCCATCCTGCCCGGCGTGTGCGACACCCGCACCCCCGAACAGGGCGGCGACCCGCAGTACTGGACCGGCCTGCGCCCGGCCACCCCCACCAACATCCCATTCATCGGGCAGACCCGCGTGGGCAAGCTCTGGGTGAATGCGGGCCACGGCACGCTGGGCTGGACACACGGTGCGGGCTCGGGCAAGGCCCTGGCCGAGTTGATCAGCGGCGAACAGCCTGCGATGAACTTCGGCTTCCTGGGCCATAGCGGCTCTGCACGGCACACATCGACCACGGCGCTGGCTGCCTGAGAGCACCCGTACTGCCTGCCCGGGTTGGGGCGGACCTATCGCACCAAACCGCGCCCTGCGCGCGGGCACTCAGGTGGCCAGCGCGAGGCCGCCGTCCACCCGCAGGTTCTGCCCGTTGATGTAGCCCGCCCCTTCCGAGGCCAGGAACGCGATGGTCGCGGCCACTTCGGCGGCCTGCCCATACCGCTGCAGCGGCACTGCGGCGCGGCGCTCTTCCCACACGGGCAAGGTGTCAATCCAGCCCGGCAACACGTTGTTCATGCGGATGTTGTGCCGCGAATGGCTGTCGACAAAGATCCTCGTGAACGAAGCCAGCCCGGCGCGAACCAGCGCCGATGTCGGAAACAGCGCGCTCGGGTCCACCGCCCAGGCCGCCGACAGATTGACGACCACGCCACCGCGCTGCGCTTGCATCAACGGGGTCACCAGCCGCGTGGGCCGGATCACGCTCTGCAGATAGGTGTCCGTCCCCTGCAGCCACCGCTCATCCGCCAGGGACAACAACGGCGCGCGCGGTTCGTGGCCAGTGCTGTTGATGAGCACATCGACCCGGCCCCAGCGGGCTTGCGCCAGATCCACCAGGCGGCCCAGATCCGCCAGACACCGGCTAGACCCGGTGACGCCAACGCCTCCGAGTTCCTGGGCCAAGGCCTCGCCTTTGCCCGACGACGAAAGAATGCCGACCTGAAAACCATCCTCCGCCAACCGGCGGGCGGTGGCAGCGGCAATGCCGGTGCCGCCCGCGGTGATAAGTGCTACTTTTTCTACTGCCATGATCGTCCTTGGATGCCGCACACCGGCATCTGGCAATTGTTCCGTACCCTTTACGTTTTGGACGATCGGACGGAGCAGCCGCCGTGCTTCGATCCAGTAGAAAATCTACACCCATGACCTCCCCGTTGGGCCGCACGCCCTCTCTCAATGCGCTGCGAGCGTTCGAGGCCGCCAGTCGCCATCTGAACTTTCGCCTGGCCGGGCTGGAGCTGGGCGTAACCCAGGGCGCCGTGGCGCAGCAGATTCGTGCGCTCGAAGCAGAGCTGGGCCTCAAGCTGTTCGAGCGACACCCGCGCACCCTGGTGTTGACCCACAACGGCCAGCGCTATGCCACCAACGTGCGGCGCGCGTTCGAGATGCTCGCCGATGCCACACAGGGCCTGCGGCCAGAGCCCCTGCATGTGACGGTCAGCGTCACGCCGACCTTCGCCACCAAGTGGCTCATTCCAAGGCTGGCGGACTACACGCGCCTGCACCCCGGTGTGGATCTGCGGATCCTGGCGACCGAGCGCCTGTCGCACTTTCAGACCGAGGCGGTGGACCTGGCGGTGCGGTACGGCCGCCCACCATTCGGCCCGGGGCTCACGGCCGACCTCCTGTTCGAAGAGTGCCTGGTGGCGGTGGGCAGCCCGCTGTTGCTGCGCCGCTCCGGGCCACCCGACACCGCGGGGGACGTCGGCCGCTACGTGCTGCTGCACGACTCCCAGTCTCCGTGGGCCGACTACCTTGCGCAGCACACGCCGCCCGCTCCCGCGGCTTCAGATCCCACACCACAGGCCATCTGGTTCAACCAGACGACGCTCGCGATCGACGCGGCCCTGACCGGCCAGGGGCTCGCGCTGGTGCAGAAAGATTTTGTGGCGCAGGACCTGTCCGCCGGTCGGCTGGCCAAGGTGTTTGACGAAGAAGCGCACACGGGCGCCGGCTACTACCTGGTGGCTCCGCGCAAGCAACGCGCACCGGACGTCGTCGCGGGCGTGAGGGCTTGGCTGCGAAGCCAGGCCGGCGCATAAACCGCATCCACCGCAAAAGCCGCAGGCAGCGCAGATGCTCTGGCCCCCTTCAACCCCGACCTGCGAGCCCGGCCAGGGGGGCGAGGTAGCGGGCCGGAATCTCCAGCGCATGGAATCCGCCCGCCAGCAGCACCACCAGGCAAACGGCCAGCAGCCAGCCCACCAGCATGGACCCCACCAACGCCCGCGCCCGCAGGGGCTCCGGCAGGTTCCAGTACAAGGCGCAGCCCACATGCGTGCCCAGCGCGAACACGGCGAAAAAGTAGTACGGGCCAAAGAACCACTGCCAGGGCGGTGTGTGCATGCCCGCCGCTGCAAACTGCAGGTTCGTGTCCACGCCCTGAAACCGGCCCACCCAGACGGACGTCACATGGACCAACAGGAACAGCGCCAGGTAGCCCCCCGAGAGGGCCTGCATCCACGCCACGCCCCCACGGCGCCGGCCCCGCCCGCGCCACAGCAAGGTGAGGCCGCTGCCCATCTGGAACAGCAGACAGCCAAGCAGCACGCCTTCGACCAGCGGCTGGCGATAGACCAGGCGCAGGGCTTCCAGCACCGACTGGTGCGCTGCCGCTCCGGCCAGCCCCGCCAGGTGGCCCAGCAAGTGGGCCGCCAGGAACGATGCCAGCGCGATGGCACTGGCGCGGTGCACGGCCCGCAGCGCAAGGCGCTGGCGCCATGCCCAGGTGCCAGCCAGGCCGACGGCGGCGGCGGCTCCCAGGGCAAGTTGGCTGGTTTCGTGCATGAAGGTTTTCTCCGGATGTTGCATGGGACTGGCGGCAGAATAAGCAGCGGCGCCGTGTCCGCCTACTCGCATTGCGCTCAGGTTTTCCATGCCTCCTGCCTCCTCCGCCCCCCGCCGTTCGCCCCGCCAGGAACGCTCGCAGTTCACGGTCGATGCCATCTTCGAAGCCGTCGCACGCATCGTGGCGACACAGGGCGAGGACGCGCTCACCACCAACCGCATCGCCGAGCTGGCTGGTGTGTCCGTGGGCTCGCTCTACCAGTACTTTCCAAGCAAGGAAGCCATCCTCCTGGCCATGCTGGACCAGCACTGCGACCAGGTGATGCTGGAGCTGGACGCCCTGCTCGCCCAGGCCCGCACCGAAGGCTGGACGCCCGAGCAGCAGGTGCGCGGGTACGTGCGCCACTACCTGCAGGCCTTCGGCGGCGGCCCCCGGGAAGGGCGCGCACTCGCCCGCCTGTCGTGGAAGCTCGACTACCGCGCGTCCGTGCTGATCTCGGTGCGCGGCGCCAGCGAGCGGCTGGCCCTGCACCTGCAGCGCGTGGCGCAAGAGCAGCAGATGCCCGCACCCTCGGCGGCCCAGCTGTTCGTGCTCACCCGCGCCTTCATGGGTGCGGTGCGGGCGGCATCGCTGGAACAGTCGCCCTTGCTGGACAGCCCCGAATTCGAGCAGGCGCTGGTGGCGCTGTGCATCGCAACCCTGGCACCGGGCACGGGTCTGCGGGGCGGCGCTACGATGGCGCCATGACCACGCCCACCGCACCGCACTACCTCTTTCTCACCACCTCCACCCGCGAACCGGGCCACACCGGCAATACCGAATGGCTGGCCCGCCAGGCCGCCGCCGCACTGCCTGCCGGCACCCCACAAACCTGGCACCACCTGGCGCACTTGCACCTGCCGCCCTTCGTGGACCAGCGCCACACCACGGGCACCTATGCACCGCCCGAAGGCGACATGAAGACCCTGCTCGACGCCACGCTGGCAGCCACGCACATCGTCTTTGTAGCGCCGGTCTACTGGTACAGCATTCCCTCGCCGCTCAAGACCTACCTCGACCACTGGAGCGCCTGGATGCGCGTGCCCGGCCTGGCCTTCAAGGAGCCGATGGCCGCCAAGACGCTGGCGCTCATCACCACCAGCGGCGACCGCACCAAGGCCCAGCCCATGATCGATTCGGTGGCGCTGTGCGCGCAGTTCCTGTCGATGACCTGGGGCGGCGCCCTGTGGGGCAAGGGCGGGCCACCGGGCGCGGTGCAGGCCGATGCGCAGGCGATGGAGGCAGCCAGCCGTTTTCTGCTGACACCGGCCGCAGGTTGACGGCTTAGCGATCCAGCGACCCGTGCTGGGCCAGGATGCCCAGCCATTCGTGCAGCGCCAGGCTGCTGTCGGCCAGCGCGGAGGCGCGCGGCAACACCCGGTACAGCTTGCGGGCCTGCCCGCCCTTGAAGCCCATGGGCGCGGGCAGCACCTGCAGCCCGGCGCGCTCGAAGGCCTCGGCCGCGCGCACCATGTGCCAGCCATGGGTGACCAGGGCTATGCGCTCGATGCCCGCTGCCTTGAGCAGCGCGGCGGATTTCTCTGCATTGCTGCGGGTATCGAGCGACTCCACCTCCGTCCAGCGCACCCGCCCTTTGAACTCGCGCTCCACCACGTCCTTCATGACCAGCGCCTCGGCCCGCGTGCCGCCGGTGGAGCCCCCCGTGGCCAGGATGGGAAGCCCGGTCTGCTGCTGCAGGTACACGGCGTAGCGCACCCGCTCACGCGCGCCCCGGCTGAGCACGTCCACGCCGTATTCAGGCGCCACCGTGTCGGCGCCGCCGCCCAGCACTACGATGACCTGCACTTTTAGCGAAGGCAACTCCTTGGGGACGACCGCCGGATAGCGCTCCAGGCTGCGCACCAGCGCGTCCGACACCGGCGGCCAGGACAGCACCAGCATCGACAGCAGCGACAGCACCACCACCGTGATGCCCGTGCGGCGGTGGTACCGCGCGATCCACAGCCCCACCAGCGCCAGCAGGATGCTGGACACCGGGGGCAACAGCAGCGCAGACAGTATTTTCTTCAGGGCAAACCACATGGCAACAGAAGGAGAAGGAGCAATCAGACCTGCACGCACCCGCCCGGTGGCGCCACGGCGTGGCAGGAAAAAATGGACCATTTGGAAGGCTGAAAAAACGGCCGCGCCGGGTGGGGCAAGCTCAGTGCAGCATCCGCCGCTGGGCCAGAAAGTCCAGCAGCGCGGCATCGAAACCCTCGGGGTCCTCCAGCTGGGGCCAGTGCCCGACATGGGGCAGCACCAGGGTCTGCGCATCGGGCAGCACCTGGGCAAGCGCCTCCAGGGCCACGGGGGGTGTGCAGCGGTCCAGCTCGCCCCCCACCAGCAGCGTGGGCATGGCCAGGTGGGCCAGCGCGGCAGCCCCGCGATCAAACGAGGGCAAGGCCTCCAGCGCGCGCCGGTAGGCCCCCGGGTACACCTGGGCCAGCGCATGGCTGGCCAGCCGCACCCCTTCGGGCAGGGCTCCGGTGCCGATGAACTGGGGTACCAGCGTCTGCGCCAGCGCCTCCATGCTGCCACCGCCGTCCAGTGCGGTCAGGGCGCGCAGCCGGGGCGCCACCCAGTCTTCCACCGCCTGCGCGTCCAGCGCCGGCCCGCCCGCACACAGCACCAGGCGCTGCACCTGCGATGGGCTGCGCACGGCAGCCTCGAGCGCCACCATGGCGCCCATGCCATGCCCCACCAGCGTGACCGGGCCACCCTGCAGGGCGTCGATCAAGGCCAGGCAGCTCTGCGCCAGCGCCTTGAAGGTGTAGGGCTCCACGGGCGCACTGCGGCCATAGCCCGGCATGTTCCAGGCCACGGCACGGTAGCCGACCGTGGCCAGTGTTTCCACCTGGGGGGCAAAGGTGAGGTGGTCGCCATCGGCGTCGTGCAGCATGAGCACGGTGGGGCCGGAGCCCAGGGCGGTGAAGGTAGGAAGAACGGCCATGCGGTGGAAAGCGGAACAGGAATGACTTACGCAAAACAGGGTTCAGGCAGATAGCTCGCCCCCACGCCAGGTGGTGGTTGCATCCCGATTTGCGCAAGTCTGACGGAAGTAAACCCCGCAACAGCGCGGTGGTGGGTGGCGCCTGATAATAGTTGCTCCCCCCTGCTGCCACCGCTGGCACCGCTTTTGTGAACCCTTCGCCCCCCCGCCCCGCCCTCGCCCTGCCACCGAGCTTCTCCACACGCGAGTTTCGCGATGCACTGGGCATGTTTGCCACGGGCGTGACCATCGTCACGGCCCGCACGGCAGCGGGTGACCTGGTGGGCCTCACGGCCAGTTCCTTCAATTCGGTGTCGCTGGCGCCCCCGCTGGTGCTGTGGAGCCTGTCGCACGGCGCCAGCACCCTGCCCACCTTTGCCGATGGCTCGCACTACGCCATCCACGTGCTGGCCGCAGACCAGAAGGCGCTGGCCGAGCGTTTTGCCACGCGCGGCATCGACCGCTGGGCAGGCCTGGAACACCGGCCCGGCATCAGCGGTGCCCCGTTGCTGGCCGGGGCAGCCGCCACATTCGAGTGCTTCAACCGCAGCCAGTACAAGGAGGGCGACCACACCATCTTTGTGGGCGAGGTCGAGCGCTGCGAGCACCGCGAAGGCATCTCGCCCCTGCTGTACCACGGGGGCAAGTTCTACACCGAGCACCCGCTGTGACGACCCCCACCGTGGCCGTGCGCCACGTGAACATCGGCCTGGCCCGGCGCCTGAAGGTGGGCGAACGCTCGGTGCTCACCGCCATCGGCAAGGCGCCCGTCACCGGCCCGGTGGCGGTGGGCCCGCTGGGCCTGGCAGGGGACGAGCAGGCCGACCCGAGCGTGCACGGCGGCCTGGGCAAGGCCGTATACGCCTACCCCGCCGCCCACTATGCGTTCTGGCAGGCCCAGCGCCGCGAACGGGGTGTCAGCCTGTTCGATGAAACCTTGCCGCCGGGTTTCATGGGGGAGAACCTCACCATCGACGGGCCGCTGGAAGCGGATGTGTTTGTGGGCGATGAATGGCATTTCCCCCACTGCGTGCTGCGGGTGAGTGCACCGCGCGAGCCATGCTTCAAGTTCAACGCCGTCATGGGTTTTGCGCAGGCGGGCCGCACCATGGCCCTGGCCGGATGCTGCGGCTACTACCTGGCGGTGGACCAGCCCGGCACCATCGCTGCCGGAGAGACCGCCACGCTGGTGCCCGGGCAGCGCGGGCTGAGCATTGCGCAGGCGCTGGCAGGCAAGTGGGCGAAACACTCGCGCTAACCAGGCCCCACTGGATTCATCAATATTGATAGCTACTAGCGCTTACCAGATAAGCGCCAGAGCCCAATTTTGCTCGAAACCGAGCCTTCAACGCACCGTGTCGGGCAGCTCGATCTTGACTTCCAGAACTTCCAGGTTGTCCTGGCGCTCAAGGTGCACCTTGAGGTCTTCGGGGTTGATCTTGACGTACTTGGAGATCACGGCCACCAGCTCGCGCTGCAGCGCGGGCAGGTAGTCGGGCTCGGCGGCGTTGCGGCCGTTGCGCTCGTGCGCCAGGATGATCTGCAGCCGCTCCTTGGCGACGCTGGCGGTTTTCTTCTTCTCGCCGAGCAGGAAGGACAGGAAAGAAGCCATGGCTTATTTGCTCCCGAACAGGCGTTTGAAGAAGCCTGGCTTTTCCGCGTCGATGAAACGCAGCGGCTTGTCGGTGGCGCCCAGGAAGCGTTCGATCACATCCTTGTAGGCCTCGGACACATCCGAGTCCTTGGCATGGATCGCGGGTGTGCCCTGGTTGGACGACTGCAGCACCACCTCCGACTCGGGGATCACGCCGATCAGCTTGATGCGCAGGATGTCCTGGATGTCTTCCAGGCTCAGCATCTGGCCGTCCTGCACGCGGCTGGGGTTGTAGCGCGTGATGAGCAGGTGCTCCTTGATGGGCTCGCCGCCTTCAATGGCGCGCTTGGTCTTGCTGCCCAGCATGCCCAGGATGCGGTCGGAGTCACGCACGGACGACACCTCGGGGTTCGTCACCAGCAGCGCCTCGTCGGCAAAGTGCATGGCCATCAGCGCCCCGCTTTCGATGCCAGCGGGCGAATCGCAGACGATGTACTCAAAGCCCATCTCGGCCAGGTCCTTCAGGATCTTCTCCACGCCGTCTTGCGTGAGGGCGTCCTTGTCGCGCGTCTGGCTGGCGGCCAGCACGAACAGGTTGTCGCACTGCTTGTCCTTGATGAGGGCCTGGTTCAGGTTGGCCTCGCCCTGGATCACGTTGATCAGGTCATACACCACGCGGCGTTCGCAGCCCATGATGAGGTCCAGGTTGCGCAGGCCGACGTCAAAGTCGATCACGGCAGTCTTGTGGCCGCGCAGGGCGAGGCCGGTGGCAAAGCTGGCACTGGTGGTGGTCTTGCCCACGCCACCCTTGCCGGAGGTCACGACGACGATTTTGGCCATGTGTTGCTGATTCTCTGTGGGGTTGGTACGAATGAAATAAGAACTCAGGCAAGCGGCTCGATGATGAGCTTCTCGCCGTCCAGCCGCACCTGCGCGGGCTTGCCGCGCACGTCGGCGGGCAGCTCGGTTTCTGTGGTGCGGTAAATGCCTGCGATGGACACCAGCTGCGGCTCCAGGCAGGTCGAAAAAATGCGGGCTTCGGTGTTGCCGCGCGCACCGGCAATCGCCCGGCCGCGCAGCGGCGCATAGACATGGATGTTGCCGTCGGCAATCACCTCGGCGCCAAAGCTCACCACGGCCATCACCACCAGGTCGGCGCCACGCGCATACACCTGCTGGCCCGAGCGCAAGGGCTTGTCCACCACCACGGTGCCGGGGCCGGGCATGGGCACTTCGCGCACCACCTCCACCTCGCGCACCACTTCGCGGATGACCTCGCGCACCTCGGGTGCGGGGGCCTCGGCGCGGGCGGGTGGTGCATCGGGCGCAGCCGCCAGGCCTGCGGCGCGCGCAGCGTCCATCTGGGCCGGGCTGCCGCCGCGCACCGCCACCGGCAGCGTGCTGTGTGCGCGCAGCGCGGCCACGATGGACGCAAAGTCGATGGCGGCTTCAGCCTCGCGCACGGGGGCCAGATCGATCAGCACAGGGTCATTGTCAAAGAAGCCCGGGGCATCGGCCACGCGCTCGGCGAGGTCGGCGGCAAACTGCGCGGCGTCGGTGGTCTTGAGCACCACGGCCACCACGGGCAGCGAGGCGCTTTTGAGGTCAAAGCTGGTGCGGGCCTGGGCCGCCGTGGTAAGGGCCATGAATGGATTGCGGGGGTGAATATCGCTCCAGTGGCGCCGGGCAGGCACGCCGGCGGCTGGATCAAAAGCGCAAAGTGTACTGTGCAGCACCCCGCGCCATCGTAACGGGGCGTGCCTGCGCGCGACCCGCACGGCATTCAGGGGCGAGGTTCGTGCATCTGTCTGTGACAAGCGGCAACACACAAAAGCCGCCAGACAGCGATGGTCTAATCATTTGGTGTGCCACGACCACCCAGGAGCGGATCGCGTGGCGAACTTCAAACTTTATCTACAAGAAAGAGCATTGATGTTGAACCAGTACCCCCAGGGCCCCAAGGCAGCCCCAAAAATTTCTCGCGCCTTGGCCCCCTTGCGAACCACATGGGCTCTGGGCATCTCAGCGCTGGCATTGGCGGGCTGCGGGGGTAGCTCGGGCGATGCAACGCAGCCGCCTCCCCCACCCTCTAACCTCGCAGCGCCCTCGAACTTCACGGTCAGCAACCTGGGGACCTTCGGGTGGAACGCCACGCCAGGCGCGACCCGATACGAACTGTATGTTGACCCGGACGGCGCGGGCCCGCTGAAGGAAGCCAAGCCCGACGATTTAAACCAGGCCTCTGGCACCGGCTTTACATATTCGCAGGCAGGAACCCAAGGGTTTTGGGGAAGCCTCTACGCCACAGCATCCAGCCTGGCTACAACCCTCAACTCCACCTACCGCCTGCGTGCGTGCGACGCCACTGGCTGTGGCGCCTTCACGGACTCCAAGGCCTACGACATCGCCAATGGCATCAGCTACGAATTCGCGTCCGGACGGGTTGCACTGAAGTCGTCACTGGGCTCCGATGCTGGCCCCAGGTTGTCCCAAGACGCGCTCACACTGGCCATTAGTTCGCCCAGCGCCAACGCTGCGGATTCTGTCGTGTATGTGTTCACGCGCGCCAACAGTGCCCAACTGTGGCAACAGCAAGCCGTGCTAGGCAACGGCAAGGCCCAATTTGGCGGGCAAGTCGCCTTGTCGGCAGACGGCGGCACGCTGGCTGTGTTGGCAAGCGAGACGACGGGCGGTAATGGCAGCGCCACCAAGGGAGTCGTGTACCTGTACCAGCGCAGCGGCAGCGCCTGGAACCTGCAGGGCCAGGTGGAGGCACCCAGTGCCCCAGCAACCTGCACGCTGCCCTGCAGAACCAGTTTTGCCAGCCTCTTGACCTTGTCCTCCGATGGCGGCCTGCTGGCTGCGTCGGTGGGCTACAGCACGGCGTCGGGCGTGGGCTCCACTTCCATCGGCGCCGTGGCCACCTACACACGCACTGCAGGTGCCTGGACTCCCCAGGCTTTGATGGAGTCGGGGGGCAAGTTCGTGTCGTCCCTGGCCCTGTCGGGCGACGGAAGCACCCTGGCCGTGAACGAGGACGGGTGGCGTCTAGGCGACTTGAGGACAGCCACCACCCCGGCGGTGCGCATTTTTGTCCAGCAAGGAAACGGAAATTGGACCCAGCAGGCGCGGCTGCCGGCCGGGCTGGTGAGCATCACCGACACCACAGGCCTCGTGTATAGCAACCTGGCCCTTTCCAGCGACGGCAGCACCCTGGCCGTGCACGCGAGCAACGTGCCCGGGCATCCAACTTCCGAGCTCGACATCAAGCCGTCTGACCTGACCTGCCCGGGCCTGGCTGAGGACGGCTGGTACATCGGGTTGTACAAGCGCACGGGAAGCACCTGGCAGCGGCGGCTCGTGGCGTCGCGCGGGCTGAGCGGCCCTTGGGCGCTGGCACCTGACGGGACCAATCTGTTTTACGGCAACTCGCTGTTCAATTACATATGGGTCTACGCTTGGCTCTGCCCTTGACCACGCGTCGCCACCACAGCACCCAAGATGCCCCACACCCGCAAGCCCCACCTCGACGCCCTCGCCATCTCTCTGTTGCTGACTTGCTGCATGTTCTGGGGCTTCCAGCAGGTGCTGGTCAAAGCCACGGTGGCCGAGGTGGCGCCAGTGTTTCAGGCCTTTGTGCGCTTTGCGCTGGCCACGGTGGCGGTGGCGGCCTGGTGCCTGTGGCGTGGCGTGCGGCTGTCGGCGGCGGCCGAGCCTGCCGGGGCAGCCCGCGCCGGGCTGCTGGCCGGGGCGCTGTTTGCGGGCGAGTTTGCGTGTATTTACCTGGGCCTGCAGTACACCACCGCATCGCGGCTCACGGTGTTTTTGTATGCCTCGCCATTCTGGGTAGCCCTGCTGCTGCCGCGCTTCATTCCTGGTGAGCGCCTGCAAGGCTGGCAGTGGCTGGGCCTGGCTGCCGCGTTTGTGGGCGTGGGGCTGGCGCTGGGCGACGGGCTGCTGGGCCCCGCCAATGCCGCCCTGCCCCAGGCCTGGCTGGGCGACCTGCTGGGTTTGGCCGCAGGCCTGATGTGGGCGCTGACCACGGTGGTCATCCGCACCACGCCGCTGGCGCGCGTGGCCCCGGCCAAGCAGCTGCTGTACCAGGTGGGCGTGAGCACGGCGGTACTGCCCGTGCTGTCGCTGGGCCTGGGCGAGGCCTGGGTCTGGCAATTCAGCGGCTTTGCCTGGGGCTCGCTGCTGGTGCAGGCCCTGGTGGGCGCGTTTGTGAGCTACCTGGCCTGGATGTGGATGCTGGCGCACTACCCGGCCACGAAGATCTCGGTGTTTGTGTTCCTCACGCCCGTGTTTGCGCTGCTGTTTGGCGCCTGGTGGCTGGGCGAGCCCATCACCCCCGGGCTGGTGGCGGCGCTGGTGCTGGTGGCGGCAGGCATCGTGCTGGTGAACCGGCGGCCTGCGGTCGCGTAGTACCCGGGACAAAAGAGTTTTCATAAAAACATGGCCTAGCGCTTTACCAACAAGCGCTAAAAGCTACTATTTTGATAGCAACTCTTTTGCAGGCGGGTGTTGTCAGCCAACCCGACTCAGTGCGTACCGCGTATCCAGCAACACTTGAATGCGCGCACCCAGCGCGGCGCCCTCATCGTCCTCCAGTCGTGTGAACTGCTGGGTCCAAGCCTCAGACTGCGCAAAATTCGGAAACCGGGGCGGTTCGCCCCACAGCCAGTCCGGGTGGGTGGCCCGGGGGCTTCGCCCAAATACATGCAGGTGCATCTTGCGGTGCAGCGCGGGGGTTTTGGGCCCCTGCGGGTGGGCCAGCGGGTTCAGCGCGTTGTTGCCCGCCTCCCAGTAGTTCAGGCAGCCTCCGGCGAGCTGCGGCAAGGTGTCGAGCATGGCCCGGCCCGTTGCGGCCACCAGGCACGACCAATGCGCCAGCTCTTCGGGCGTCAGCTCGCTGCGTTCCCAGACGGGGCGCGGCGGGTGGACCAGCACATGCCCGCCATCGCTGCGGTGGTTCATGGGCCGCACGGGCAGGTCGACCGTGCCACCGGCACAGCGGATCAATGTGGTGTGGATGTTCACGGGGACTTCTCCAAAACGGAAGGTTGTAAAAGGGGGGCGATGGCCGATCCGCGCCTCATCCGTCGCTGCGCGGCGCCCAGCAGGCGATGGCCGTGGCCGACAGCAGCAAGGCTGCAACGCCATACACCCAGGCAGAGGGCGCAATGGGCAGCAGCACACCCGCCAGCACCGGGCCCGCACCGGCGCCCAGGTCCCGCCACACCGACCGCGTCGCCAGCGCCTGGATGCGCCCCGGCCCCGGTGTGCGGCGCGCGACCAGCGGCGGCAACAGCGGCAGCAGCAGGGCCCGCAAAATCACGATGGCCAGTGCGCTGGTCCACAGCCACCCCAGGCCAAAACCCACCAGGGCCAGCGACGTCAGCACCGCAAAGCCCACCAGCAGCACTTCGGCGCCGTAGCGCTCGGCCAGGTCGCCGCCCACCGCGCTCAGCACGATCTCGGCCAGGTAGCGGACCGACAGCAACAGCCCCGCCACGATCACCGGATTGCCCGGCAGCACATCGCGGCCCAGGTACGACAAGCCGATGATGAACAGGCCGTCCAGCACCAGCCCCTCGACGAATGAAAAACGGTCCAGGCTACCGGGGAGCCTGCCCCAGCGCTTCTCAGGGGGCGGCACGGCATGCGGCTGGGCGGGCAAATGCCGCGTGGCCAGCAAGGCGCACAACGCGACGGCGGCAAACACCAAGAAGATGGCTCGGGGCCCCCACCAGAGCGCACAGACACCCCCCGCAGGCAGGGCCAGCATGGGCCCCAGCGCTGCAAAGGCGCGCGACTGCCCCGCGCGGCGCGCTGCGCCCACGGGCTCGGCCGTGGCCAGCGCCTGCGTGGCGAGGTTCAGCGCCGCAAACGCCAGGCCCCACAGCAGCCGCAGGCCCAACAAGGCGATGAACCCGCCAAGGGTGGCGTACCCCAGCGCGCACGCGGCGGCGGCCAGCACGGCCAGCGAGCAGGTGAGCCGCTCGCCATGGCGGGCGTAGAACCGCGCCACCGCCCCGTAGCCCGCGATGCGCACCAGGCGGTTCGCGGCCAGCAGGAGGCCCGCCTCGAACAGGGTGACGCCAAACGCCGGGGCAAACATCGGCAGGAGCAGGTAGAGCACCGTGTCCCCGGGGAGTGCAAGGCCGAGCGCCAAGGCGGCGCAGCGCGAGTGGTGGTCTGAGGCCGAGGTGTTGGCTGAAGGCTGTGGCATGGCCCGCATGGTGCGCGGCGGCACCGGGCGCGACAAACGATATTGCGGCGCCCCATGCGTGACAAAATTGCACACATGCCACCCCGCCTGCCCCCGCTCAACGCGGTCCGCGCCTTTGCGGCGGCGGCGCGCCACCAGAGCTTCACCCGCGCCGCACTGGAGCTGCACGTCACCCACAGCGCCATCAGCCGCCAGATCAAGGCGCTGGAATCCCACCTGGGCGTGGACCTGTTCGAGCGCAAGACGCGGCAGGTGCTGCTCACGGCGGCGGGCCACCAGTTCCACGCGCAGGTCGGGCCTGCGCTGGCGCAGATTGGGGCCGCCGCACAGTCGTTACGGGGCGACGCCGGCCTGCGCAGCGTCAAGATCAATGTGCGGCCCAGCTTTGCGGTGCGCTGGCTGATCCCCAGGCTGCCGGGCTTTGTGGCCCAGCACCCGGACATCGAGCCCCAGGTCATCACCAGCACCCTGGCGCCAGACCAGGCGGCCGAAGCCTTCGACCTGGCCCTGCGGCGCGGCCCGCGCGGGTGGCCGCCGGGTTTGCAGGTCCACCCGTTCCTGGAGGACGAGGCACTGGTGGTGGGGTCGCCTGCCCTGTTCGCCCAGCGCCCGGTGACGCGGCCCGAGGCGTTGTCGTCCCACGTGCTGCTGCTGTCCAAGTCGCGCAGCAAGGACTGGGAAAGCTGGAAGAAGCAGGTGAACGCGCCAGCGCTCCAGCCCGCCAGCTGCCTGCAGTTTGACCACCTGCACTTTGTGCTGCAGGCCGCCGTGGACGGGCTGGGCTTTGCGATGGCGCCGGTGTCGTTGATCACGCACGACCTGGCGTCGGGTCGGCTGGTGTCGCCTTTGCCAAGCTTGCGGTTGCCGCTGACGCGGCACTACTTCGGCGTCGCCCCGGACCCGTCGCCGGAGACGCTGCGTTTTGTGCAGTGGCTCAGGGAAGAGATGGAAGCATCAGCGCCTTCCGAAGCAGCCCCCACACAGCCGACTTCTGATTAAAAACGAGGTCTAGCGCTTTATCATCAAGCGTCAATAGCTATAAAATTTATAGCAAATGTCAAATCATTCCCCGTCGCCCATCCACCGTGCCGTGCCCGACACGCGGATGGAGCTGCCCGCCACCGGCCCCACCTCGGCGCGCAGGCGCGAGCGCATGCCCATGTCCTCGCCCTGCACCACATCGATGGCGCCGCCGTGTGGCCAGCCCAGGTCGCGCAGGTAGCCCGCCAGCGCGGCGGTGGCAGCGCCCGTGGCCGGGTCTTCGAGCACGCCGCCCGAGGCAAAGGCATTGCGGGTGTGCAGCAGGCGGTCTGACTCCACACACACCAGCACGATGGTGACCAACCCGGCATTCACCATCAGCGTGCGGCCTGCATCCAGTGCGTAGTGCATGGCCGCCAACGTCGCACGGCTGCGCAAGGCCAGCACCAGGTGATTGGCGCCGCCATGGATGAGTGCAGGCGGGATGCGCGGGTCCAGATCGGCCGCGCTGAGGCCGAACAGGGACAGGGAATCGGCCAGCAGCGCCGCCGGTACCGGCCCGCTGTGCGTGGGCGGTGACTGCAGCGCCGCCTGCACCAGCTCGCCCTGTCGGCGGCCTTCGACCGTGATCTCGGCCTGGCTCAGTGACAGCACAAACACACCGTCGCCCTCGCGCTGCGCCAGCGCGGCTCCCAGGGCAATGGTGGCATGGCCACAAAAGGGCACCTCACTCTCGGGCGAAAAATAGCGCACACGCCAGCGGCCTTCGCCCAGCGGGGCGGTAAACGCGGTTTCAGAGAAGCCGACCTCGGCGGCAATGCGCTGCATGTCGGCAGGGGCGGGCAGCTCGTCACCGATCCACACACCGGCGGGGTTGCCGCCCTGTGTGCCGTCGGAAAACGCTGCGATTTTTTGAAGTGCCATGGTATTCAACATCCAGAACAACAGGACGAGCCAGGCAGCGGCTCAGAGCTTGGGAATGCGGATCCGGCTGATCATCAGCGACCCCGACACCGCAAACAGCAGCACCAGCGGGTGCAGCGTGAAGCCGCCGATCAGCACCTTGCCAAACCACAGGCTCTCGCGCACGGCGCCCAGCCAGGCGGCCAGGGCCAGCAGGCCCACCAGCACGATGGAGGTGGGGATGGGCGTGCCTTCAAAATATTTGACCTTGCCGTCGTCGCCCGACAGGGTTTCGGCCGTGACGTTGTAGCGCGCCAGACGCGACACGCCGCAGGCCACGAAGTAGGCGAGCACGATGCGGTCGTACAGGCCTTGCATGCCGCAGCCATAGGCAATGATGGCCGGGGCCACGCCAAACGAGATCACGTCGGCCAGCGAATCCAGCTCGCGGCCCATGGCCGAACTCTTCTGGCGCCAGCGGGCGATGCGACCGTCCAGCACATCAAAGATCAGCGCGGCGAGCACCAGGGCGCAGGCGAAGTACACGTGCACCACGTCGCCGGTTTCCAGGTAGGTCATCGACGAGAACAGCGCCCCCACGCCGCAGACCGCGTTGCCCAGCGTGAACCAATCGGCCAGGTGGAATTCGCGGATCATGGAGAAACGTTTGGGATGTTGGGGTGTGTTCATGTCGAGGGCTCCGGTCGCGCCATGCAGGCGAGAACGTGGTTACGTTCTCAGGACGCCGCATTATGAGCGGCTGTGCACGGCGTTTTCTGTAGGCACACCGCCCGCCCGGCGGAGCGGTGATACCGGGCAAGGTTGCCCCCGCAGCGCGTCCCGACGGGGACGCCCGGCGATTGTCAGGAAGGCCGGGTAGCCCAACAATGCCTGATCCGTTCACTGCCGATCCCATGACCACCACCCCCGCAGCCCCCCGAACCACGTCAGCACCGCCCCGCAACCCTCCGTTTGCCCCCACCACCCCGGTGCGCAGCCTGCAGGACGTGGAGCGGCTCGAAGCCCGGCCGCTGGGCGCGGCGCTGCCGGTACAAAGCACTTACGAAATCTTCTGCAACGCCGCCCATGCGTTTGGCGACAAGACGGCGCTGACCTTTCTGCCCACGGCCGACCCGGCGGACGAACCCATCCGCTGGTCGTACGCACAACTGCTCTGCGGCATCCACCAGACGGCCAACCTGCTGCACATGCTGGGCGTGCGTCCACAGGACGCCGTGGCCGTACTGCTGCCCGGCTGCCTGGAATACCACCTGGCGCTGTGGGGGGGCGAGGCGGCGGGCATCGTGCAGCCGCTCAACCCCATGCTCACCGACGAGAAGATCGCAGCCATGATGACCCTGGCACACGCCAAGGTGCTGATCGCCTATGGCGCCGAAGGCGATGTGGGTTACTGGAGCAAGGCCCAGCGCCTGATGGGCATGGTGCCCACCCTGACGACACTGCTGCGCGTGGCGCCCCACGACGAAGCCCCCGGTGCTGCGGGCCCGCTGCCCGAGGGAGTGGTGGACCTGGCCGAGCGTTTGCAGCACCCCGGCGACCATCTGGTGAGCGGCCGCCACATCGTGGCCAGCGATATCGCCGCCTACTTCCACACCGGGGGCACCACGGGTGCGCCCAAGCTCGCGCGCCACAGCCACGGTGCACAGGTATTCACGGCGTGGGGCTGCGTGCAGATGCAGGGCATCACGCCCGGGGACGTGGGCATCAACGGCTACCCGCTGTTCCATGTGGCGGGGGTGTTGCCGGGCTCGCTGGCGGCGCTGTCGGCCGGGGTGGAAACCATCATCCCGACCACCGGACTGTTCCGCAACCGGCAGGTCATCGCCAACTACTGGCGGCTGGTGGAGCACTACCACTGCACCTACCTGTCCGCCGTGCCCACGGTGCTGGCGGCGCTGGCCAATGTGCCGCTGGAGGGGGCGGACATCTCCACGCTGCGCTACTGCCGCACGGGCGCGGCCATCCTCGCGCCCGAGCTGGCGGCACGGTTTGAGCGGCTGTTTGGCCTGCACATCCACGAAAGCCTGGGCATGACCGAAATGGCCGGCATCTCCACCATCACCCCGCCCGGCGTGCACGCGCCCGCGGGCTGCGTGGGCTGGCCGCTGCCGTACACGCAGTTGCGCATCGTGGCGCTGGATGCGCACGGCAATGCGTCCGGCCAAGACATGCCACCCGGCCAGCCGGGCATGGTGCTGTTCCAGTCGCCCAACCTGTTCTCGGGCTTTCTGGATGCAGCCGACACGGCCAAGGCCTTCACGCCCGATGGCTGGCTAGCGACGGGCGACCTGGGCTTTGTGGACGAGCAGGGCCGCCTGCACCTGAGCGGCCGCTCCAAGGACCTCATCATCCGCAGCGGCCACAACATCGACCCCAAGGTGATCGAGGACGCGCTGGGTGCCCACCCCGCCGTGCAGCTTGCCGCCGCGGTGGGTGCGCCCGATGCCTATGCGGGCGAGCTGCCTGTGGCCTATGCGACGCTGGTGCCGGGCGCTGAGGCGACCGAGGCCGAGCTGCTTGCGTTCACCGCCGAGCGCGTGGACGAGGCCGTCGCCCGCCCGCGCTGGGTGCAGGTGCTGGGCACCATGCCGGTGACCAATGTCGGCAAGATCTACAAGCCCGATCTGCGCCAGCGCGCGGCCTGCCACACGGTGCAGGCGCTGGTCGATAACGTGTGCGCCGAAGCCCTGGGCCAGCCCCGCCCCCGGGTGCAGCCCGAGGGCGACAGCGCCGTGCGCGTGACCGTCACGTCTGCCAGCGCGGCCCCTGCCGACACGGACGCGCTGCTGGCCCGCCTGCGCGAAGTGCTCGCGCCCCTGCCTCTCACCGTCACGGTGGCCAGCGGCCCGGCGCCCGAAATCGATCACCCACCCGCATAAGCCCGCGTGACAGACCCCTGCCGGCGCGCCACGATGCACGGCGGAGCCCGTTCGGTTTCTTTGCTTCTTACAACAACCACGACAGGAGACAGCGCATGCCCTTCCACCATCCGTTGATGAACCGCCGCCACTGGCTGGGCAATGCCGCGCTGGCCGCCGCTGCGGCCTGTGTCGGCACCGGCACCAGCACGGCCGTCTTTGCGCAGGCACCCGCCTACCCCAACAAGCCCATCAAGGTGATCGTGCCCTTTGCCGCAGGCGGCGCCACCGATGTGCTGGCGCGCGTGCTGGCCGAGAAGATGTCGGTGGGGCTGGGCCAGCCCATGGTCATCGACAACAAGCCCGGTGCGGCCGGCATCATCGGCACCGATGCGGTGGCCAAGGCAGCGCCCGACGGCTACACGCTGTTGCTGGGCCTGAGCAATTCGATGCTCACCAACCAGTTCCTCTACACCAAGCTGCCCTACAGCCCCGAGCGCGACATCGCGCCCATCTACCAGATCGCCATTGCGCCGCTGGTGCTGGTGGCGCACCCCAGCGTGCCCGCAGCCACGGGGCCCGAGCTGCTCAAGTACGTGGTGGCCAACAAGGGCAAGGTGTCCTATGGCTCGTATGGCACAGGCGCATATCCGCACCTGGCCGGGGCCTACATGAGCCTCACGCAGAACGCCGACATGAGCCACGTGGCCTACCGGGGCGAGGCGCCCATGGTGCAGGACCTGCTGGGCGGCCAGATCCAGATCGCGTTCGCGAGCGCGCTGCAGGTCAAGGCGCACATCGACGCGGGCAAGCTCAAGGCCATCGGCGTGAGCGGCGAGCACCGCATGGGCACCCTGCCCAACGTGCCCACGCTGGCCGAGCAGGGCCTGAACGACGAGGCCTACCGCGTGGCGGGCTGGCTGGCGTTCGGCGCACCGGCCGGCACACCCACGCCCATCCTGGAACGCATTGCCGCCGAAGTGCGCAAGGCCACGCAGTTGCCCGACGTAGCCCAGCGCATCGCGGCCATGGGGTTTGATGTGCAGAACAGCTCACCCGCGCTGTTTTCCGCCGCGATTGCCAAGGAGCGGCCTGTGTGGGAGCGATTGATCAAGGCGTCCGGCGCGAAGCTGGATTGACGGATTGAGGGGCGGGGCAGCCTTCTATCGCCCCCATCGGTCATGGCGCCCCTGAACACTCCCTCTCCCCTCGCGGGAGAGGGCCGGGGAGAGGGGGTCACACCGACGCGCCGCTGGTGCTTGGTTGGCTAGGGCCACATGGGTGGTATGACAACACAAAAATCCAAGCCAAAATTGCCGCAACCGCCCATCCAACAAGCGCTATTAGCTATGAATTTTGTAGCTTTCCAGCCCGCTCCGCCGCAAACGCCACATACCAATTCAGACACCCCGGATTGGCCATCGCGTCCTTGTTGACCACCTTCTCGATGGGCTGGCCCAGCAGCAGCTTCTTGATCGGCAGCTCCTGCTTCTTGCCGCTCAAGGTGCGCGGCACCTCGGCCACCACAAAGATGTCGTCGGGCACAAAACGGGGGCTCAGCGCCGTGCGCACCGCACCGTTGATACGGCCGCGCAGGGCCTCGTCGAGCACGCTGCCGGGGCGCAGCACCACAAACAGTGGCATGTAGCTTTCGCGGCCCAGGTACTCCAGATCCACCACCAGGCTGTCGAGCACCTCGGGCAGGGATTCGACCGCGCTGTAGATCTCGCTCGTGCCCATGCGCAGGCCGTGGCGGTTGATGGTGGCATCCGACCGGCCGTAGATGACGCAGCCGCCGTTGCTGCCGATCTTGAGCCAGTCACCATGGCGCCACACCGCGCCCATGCTGGCCGGGCCGTCGCCACCGCCGGGCAAGCGGCCGTGGCCTGCGGGGTACATATCGAAGTAGCTCGACAGATAGCGCGAGCCGTCCTTGTCGCCCCACAGGTAGAGCGGCATCGACGGGATGGGCTGCGCGCACACCAGCTCGCCCACCTCGTCCATCACCGGCAGGCCCTCGGCGTTCCAGGACTCCACCGCCGCGCCCAGCATGCGGCACTGCATCTCGCCGGGCACCTGGGGCAACTCGCGGTGGCCGCCAATAAATGCGCCGCAGAAATCCGTGCCGCCCGAAATGTTGTTCCACCAGATATCGTGCGTGCCCAGCGCCTCGAACTGCGCCGTGCCCCACTGCTGCACCTCGGGCGACAGCGGCGACCCGGTGGTGCCCAGCGCGCGGATGCGCGTCAGGTCGCCATAGTCCGCGAGCGTGATGCCGGCCTTCATGCAGTTGGCAAAGAACGCCGCCCCGGCGCCGAAGAAGGTCACGCCCGTCTCCGCCGCAAAGCGCCACAGCACGCCCCAGTCCGGGTGCTCCTTGCTGCCGCCCGGGTTGCCGTCGTAGATCACGCAGGTGGTGCCCGACAGCAGGCCCGAGAGCTGTGCGTTCCACATCACCCAGCCGGTGGAGCTGTACCAGTGGTAGCGCTCGCCAAAGCTGTTGGCCTCGTAGCTGCAGCCGATGTCGTTGTGCAGCACCTTGAGCTGCAGCGCCACCAGCACCGTGCCGCCGTGGCCGTGCACGATGGGCTTCGGTAACCCGGTGGTGCCGCTGGAGTAGACGATCCACAGCGGGTGGTCGAACGGCAGCCACATCGGCTCGAACCCTGTGGTTTCAGCATCATTTTGGGCCGTAGCGCTGGTCCAGCTTGCCCAACCAGCTATCGAAACAGAAGCATCCAGGTTGCCCAGCAGCACCCCGTGCTGCACGCTGGGCAGCGCCGCGCGCAACTCGGCCAGCACGGCGGTGCGGTCGTGGTCGCGCCCGCCGTAGGTCACGCCGTCCACGCCGATCAACACCTTGGGCTCGATCTGCCGAAAGCGGTCGAGCACCGCATGCGTGCCCATGTCGGGCGCGCAAATGCTCCACACGCCGCCGATGCTGACGGTGGCGAGGAAGGCGACCATGGCCTCGGGCACGTTGGGCAGGTACGCGGCCACGCGGTCGCCGGGCTGCACGCCCTGCGCCTTGAGGTGCAGCGCAAGCGCCGCGACCTGACGGCGCAGCTCGGGCCAGGAGAGTTCGCGGTGCTGGCCCTTTTCATTGCGGCTGATGATGGCCGGCAGCCCTGCGGCGTGCGCGGCATCCACATGCCGCAGCGCCTGGCGCGCGTAGTTCACCTGGGCGCCGGGGAACCACTGCGCGCCGGGCATGGTGTTGCGCGCCAGCACCGCCGTGTGCGGCGTGGGCGATTCGATGCGGAAGTAGTCCCACACGCTCTGCCAGAAGGTATCCAGCTCCGTGGTCGACCAGCGCCACAGCGCGTCATAGCTGTCGAACGCAATGCCGCGCTGGTCGCGCAGCCAGTTCTGGTACAGGCGGATCTGGGGAACGTAAGGCGCCGCCTGGGTGGGGCTGCGAAGGGGTGTTTTGTGGCTTGTCTCCATGGCGACGCAGCGTAACAGCGGTGCGTGGGCTGGGCTAGGCATTTAGGTCGCTCGGTTGACACGGTGGTGGACGATTTGGAAAGTCCGGGCGGAATGCCTCTTTCCTGTCGGGGCTGCTTTACGTGGTCGCCAGACGGCTCGAAATCGCCGAGTACATGCTTCGTCAATGGTCGAACTGCCGAAGACCGCCGTGCTGGCAAGAAAAGCATAAAACCCAAACACCCAGCGGCTAAAAGAAGAGCCACCTGAATCCCACTGCTTTTTTCAATTATCAAAATTAATTTCTGCAGATCTCGCCTTCATATGCCCCGCCAAACAATTTTTAATCATTTTATTTCTAATACATGAAATATGAAAGTGCGCGAAGCCATTCACGACAAAGCATGCCAACTACCGCTGTCTGCACTCATCCGAAACGCGCAGCTAATGCAGCCTGAAATTTTTCAAGCACTTCATCAACTGAATGGCCACTTAATGAATCCGCGTCATAGTTGTCGTCTATTACATGAAGCAGTGCATCCGACGACCATTCGCACGGTTGACCATCAAGCAACGGATATGTGGGTTGCAGTCTGTAGGTTTCCAATCTATAAACGATGCCACGAAGCAAGCCGCCGTTGAAATCGCGTGTAATTTCAACGCGAAATCTAAACAGATCTCCCTCACCAGCTTCAAAGGGTTCTACATCAAAGATTTTGACTACTTCTATCAGATTTCGCATATCGTTTCTAATCTTTAGAGCAGGAGGTACATTGACAGTGTCGCGCATAAGTACCTCGGGGTGAAGATTGAGTAGCAGCTCGCTTTGCTTCAGCACAAGCATCCGCTTGAGTTTTTCCTCTCGCACTGCCTGTTACTCGTGCGGGGACTTTTCCATCTAGCACTTGATCAATAACTGTGACGTTGCATGAAGCCGTGCAAGACCAACGACCAGGCCCTGACATTGTGGTAATACACCAATCAATAACATTGACTATTGGCTTGAATGGGAGAGGAAATCCGACAGGGGGCATCGGCGGAATATAGGGATCCACCGGAGGAGGCAGCGGAAAATCCGGATCAATAGGCCGCGAAGGAGGTGTACCAGTGGGAGGCACAGGAACCGTTATTGGCAAGCCACCCGGGTCACTCAGCGGGGTCACACTCAGCGAACACTCAGCGGGGTCAAAACACTCAGCGGGGTCAAACACTCAGCGCACTCAGCGGGGTCAGGTCTTGTCTTTCGCACTCAGCGGGGTCACGCACTCAGCGGGGTCAGGTCTCACGCACTCAGCGGGGTCAGGTCTTGTCTTTTGCCTCCCCCAGACTCATTTCATCCAACCGAGTAGTCTCCCTCAACACACGCTGACCCGACACAAGCCGGCTGATGCGAGATACGGACAGCCCCAATTGCCGGGCAATCTCTGACAGGCTGATTTGCGACACATAGTGCGCCTGATACAAAGCCTGCTCACGCGTGGGGCACTGGGCCAGCCAATCTTGCAGGCTCTTGGGGCTGGCGCGCTGGGATTTGGGCACCTCTTTGTCGCTGACAGCCCGGTTACTGGCCAAAGCCTGCATGCGCAAGACAAAGTCTTCATCGCCCAGATACACCTGCTGGCGCAGCCCCTGGGCCCACAACTGCACCCCTTGCCCAGCCTGAACCAACGCTGCATAGGCCTGAGCCGCCTGGCTGCGCGTGCCCTCATCCACAACATCGCGCCCCAGCAGATAACCCCACACGGCCTGCACATCCAGCCAGTCCGGTGCAGGGCGCAGACCCGTCAGCGAGTGGTAGCTGCACCAAGGCCATTGGGCCGGATGCTCCACCAGTTGGGCGCGCACCCGGTTCAGCTCCACATAGCGGCACACCTCCAGCAAGTAGGCATCGCGGTCTACCAAAATGGCTTTGAATCGCCCTTGAAACAGATGCCCCACCTTGCCATGGCGACGGTTGAAACGCTGGGTATAGACACCGTTGATATGACGCATCAACAGCGACAAATTGGGCTGCCGCGTGTGCAGAACAAAGTGATAGTGGTTGTCCATCAAGCACCATGCCAAGGCACAAGCATCAAACCGATGCAGCCCCTGGCCCAACACGCCCAACAGGTCTTCGCGATCCTCGTCGCCCAGTACGATGGGCTCGCGCCGGTCACCCCGAGAAGTCACGTGATACACAGCGCCGGGGAACTCGATGCGCAAGGGTCTTGCCATATTCAAAAACTCCGCTGAGTTGGACTGCAGTGGGAGTTTGTGCGCAAAAGGCAAGACCTGACCCCGTTGCTCCAGGTGCTGGCGCACTACTGCGTGTGCTGGCTGCTGCACCCAAGTGGCAGCAAGGCCACAGATACCGCATGCACAGCAAAGCTTCTCCGCCCATGTGCAGCTATTGCGCCAAACGTTCCCGCAGTCTGGAGCGTTCCCCCCCACAGCAGCCGATACGACGCAAGCGCTGGTTTGAACAACTGCTGGCGGTCTGTGCAAGGCTGAGGGCGACGCGCACCACCGGCAAACGCAACAAGCGCATGGTCAAGCGCAGAAACTCACCCTATGCCAGCCATGACCGGACGGCACCCAGGCATGTGCCCATGGATTGCACGGTGGTTATGTTGGAGGCGTTGCCTGTGACGGTTCGGAAACGAGGGAAAGCTTTCTAACCGAACAGTATTGAGACCTGACCCCGTTGCTCTTGTGACCCCGTTGCTCTTGCGGCGGTTGCACCTTTTGGGCAAAGGACAAGGCCTGACTCCAACGAGTTCGGGGTCTTTTCAAGAGAACGCTTCTACGATCTTGCTGCAAGCCTGAAGAATATCTTTACTCATATCATTTAAGTAAGTTTGCATCTCGTCATCAGCACGCATCAAGTACTCCGGACTACAACTTGCACGAATCGCCCCTAGCGGGAAATGATCAGTTTCTGAGTCAACAGCACGAATCGGCAGGAAGACTTCGTTGTCTGGATCTCGGACAGAAAATCGCAATCCACATATGCGGCGCGTACCCTCAAGCAGATTCATTTCACCAGTCAGCATTAATTGCGCCGTGTTGACGAGTTCGCGGCGTTTCAATTCAAGGTTGTCTATGTGCTGCATTTTTATTCAGGGAATTTTGTTTTGAACTCGACACGCTGCCCAGTTCTGATGTTCTCAACCCAATGAGTTTCGAATTTCGTACCCTTGCCATCCGCAAAAGACGAACTGGTCTTCTTAACCCAATCAGCAGCATCGCCGCCAAAATCGTCGGCGACTCGTTGAGCACCTCGGAACGCAACCCGGCCACCAGGACCTGCCATTACGGTGCCAACCTCAGCCATCTGCCCCTGGCTCGCAAGCATATTCTTAAGCTTAAGGACCGTGCCAGCACCGGTATCCAACCCCTTTGCAGAGCAATAAGCTCCGGTATCAATGCCGTGGTTGATAGCTTGGACCACGGGGGTAATTTTTGCAACAGAAGCAGGAATCGCCTGCCCCACCATCGCAGCGCCAACGGAGGATCGTGCTGCAATGCTGGAGCCCGGCAGCGGCACCGGGTCCATCGCTGCAGAGTGGAGCAGCATGGTGACTTCTGCCATCGCAAAAACACCGACGCAGATGGGGCAAAGCCCGTTCGGATCGGTGAAGAACAACGGATTTTGTTCGGCATATCCAAACCGGTTCCAACCGCCGTTGAACCCAATCGGATCCCCTTGCGTATACCGCCCCGTGCTCGGCGCGTACGTGCGGAAGTAGTTGTAGTGCAGCTTCGTCTCAGGGTCAAAGTACTGCCCCGGATACCGCAGGTTGAACGTGACTTCCGGGATGCTGGTGGCGCCCGTGGTCGGGTTGGTGCTCTCGCTGGTGAATCGCTTGGCCCCGATGGTGGGCTGTTCGTCCCCAAACGCGCTGTAAGCCCACTGCCACGCAGTTTGCCCATCCGCCTGGGTGAGTTTTCTGGGGGTGTTCAGGTGGTCGCTGTGGACGGCGTAGGCCGTTCCCTTGATCACGGCCGCAATAGGCATGGGGCCGCTGGCGGTGGGCAGGTACAGGTATTGCGCGGTGCCTGAGCTGTTGGTGCCGCCCGAGCCGTATTCACCCAGCAGGCTGCCGTCTTCGGCATACACGTAGCTGAAGCCCAGTTTCTCGGCGTCGCTGGCGCCGGGGCTCCAGAGCCTGCTCCAGAAGCCCAGGAGCCATTGGACCAGGCCGGGTTGCTCGGCCTGGGCGGGTTCTGCCTCGTCGTCGTCGGCCAGCAGGTTGTTCAGGTTCTTGCCGGTTTTGTTGCCGGTGCTGCTGCTTTGGGTGCCGCTGTACAAAGGCTCGGTCTTGAACACGCGCTGGCCCAGGGCGTTGTGGGCGTATTTGGTGGTGGGGGCGTCTTCGCCTTCTCCGGTGCTGGCGCTCTCCAGGCGGCCTTGGCTGTCGTAGCGGTAGGTGGTCAGGCCATCGCCCAGCAGGTCGCCTGCGCTGTTGTACTGGTAGGTGACGCTGGTGGTGGCGGTGTTGCCTTCTGCGCTGCTGGTCTGCTCAAAGCCCAGCAGGCGGTTGTGGCTGGCGTCGCCTCCGTAGCTGCGGCTGGTGCTGGTGCCGGCCACGTCGCGGGTGCTGGCGGTGCGGTTGCCGTTGGCGTCGTACTGGAAGCTGGCGGTGTCGGCAGGCGTGCTGGCCGCGGTCTCCCGGGTGAAGCCAATGATGCGGCCCGCGGGGCTGTACTGCACGCTCCAGCTGGCGGGGGCGGACTCGATGGTGCTGTCCTGCGGGTTGATGCTGGCCGGCTGCCACAGGTTTTGTGTGATGCCGCTGATGCGGCCTGCGGCGTCGTACTGGTAGCTGCTGAACTCAGTTTGGGTGAGCTGGCCGGCGGTGTTGTAGCTGCGGGTGGCGGGGATGGTGGTGGCCCCGCCGGGCAAAGCCCAGTTCCAGCCGGTGGGTTGGCCCAGGGGGTTCCAGGTGATGCCCGATACCAAGGGTTGGCCGGCCCAGGTCATTCCAGTTAGTTGGCCGGTGCTGTCGTACAGGTACTGCAGCACTTGGCCGCCCGGATAGGTTGTGTTGGCCAGCAGGCCCTGGGGGTTGTAGCTGTAGCTGACGCTGCGGGTGTCGCCGTTGAGCAGGGTCTGGGTCTTTTGGGTGGTGCGCCCCAGCAGGTCGCGCTGGTAGGTGGTGGTGCCGCTGGCATCCACGATCTCACCCAGGGTGCCGGTGCTGGCGGCGGTGAGGTCGTAGCGCAGCGTGGTGGTGCGGCTGGGGGCATTGGCGCTGCCCGCATGGGTGATGAGCGTGGGGCGGCCCAGCAGGTCGCGCTCTATGGTGGTGGCCTGGCCCAGGGCGTCGGTGATGGTCTTGGGCAGGCCCAGGGCGTCGTACTGGGCGCTCTCGGTGCCGCTGTCGGGGCTGGTTTCTGTGGTGGCGTTGCCTAGGGCGTCGCGGGTGTAGGTGGTGGCTACGCCCTTGAAGTCGCTGGCCTGGGTGATGCTGTCCAGGGCGTTGTAGGCCAGGGAGGCGGTGGCGTTCTCGGCGTTGGTGATGGCTTTGGTGCGGCGCAGGGCGTCCAGGCTCTGGCTGGTGCTTTGGCTCAAGCCGTTGGTGGAGGCCACCCAGTCGCCATTGTTGTCGTAGCCGTAGGTGGTGCTGATCTGCCCGCCAAGGGTGGTGCTCTCCACGCGGTTCAAGCTGTTGATGGTGCGCGCCAGGCGCCAGACGGTCTGCCCCTGGGCGTTGCGGATGTCCTCCTGGGTGCGGTTGCCCATGGCGTCGAGCACGTAGGTGCCGGAGGCGCCCCGGTTGTCGCTCCAGCCCACAAGGCGCTGGGCCGCGTCGTAGGTGTAGGTGAGCACATGGCCGTGGGGCAGGCGGGCGGTGGCCACCTGGCCGGAGGGGCGGTAGGTGAGGGTGGTCACCAACCCGCCGCGGCCCACCGTGAGGATGCGGCCGCGGGGATCATAGGTGTAGGTGGTCACCAGGCCCGAGGGCGCGGTGTGGGTGAGCACCCGGCCTGCGCCGTCGTGGGTGTAGGTGTCCACGTGGCCAAGGGCGTTGGTGGCGCGGGTGAGGTTGCCGGCGCTGTCGTACTGGTAGCTGGTGGCTGCGCCGTTGGGGGCGGTCTCGCTGGCCACAAGGCCGCTCGCGTGGTAGGTCCAGGTCGTGGTGCGGGCGCTACTACCTGAACCACCACCGGTGTCGGCAATGGTCTGGGTCAGGGGGTTGCCTTGGCTGTCGTAGGTGTAGCTGGTAACTCGGCCGGGCTCAGTTACGGTCACTGGCAGGCGCCATTGGGGGTGCCAGACTGTGCTGGTCGTGCGTGATTCGGGCTGGCCTGTGGCTTCGGTGGTGGACAGGGGCAGGCGGCGGTTGGTGTCCCACTGGTAGGTGGTGGTGAAATTATTAAAGTCCACCTCGTAATCGATCAGGCCAAACGTGTTTTGCGCGCGGCTTGTAGCGTGTGGAAGTCCAGCAGACGCTGGCGCAGTCCCGTACGTCACGGCCGAAATCCCTCTTGTGACGCTGTATTGATAGATGCGCGCAAAACCCAGCGGGTCGGTTACGGTGGCGCTGACTCCCGGAGGTACACCACCGTAGTCCACGGTATAGCGGTTGGTGTTGTTGGCCAGCACTGTGGAAATTGCGTAACCTTGCGCGTCGTATCCGACCGTCGCATAACGAACACCCTGAATACTTACACCTGTAAGCAGGTGGACGTTGGACGGATTTTCATAGTGAAAGCTCCGATTGCTGCCGTCCGCATAGTTGACGGTTTGTAATCGGCCGCCGCTGTCATAGGTATAGCCTACTATTCCATCCGGCGTGGTGACACTGGTCAGTTGTCCATTGCCGCTGTAGCCAAAGCTGAGCGCGCGTCCAAACCGGTTACGCACTTCTGTAACCCTACCCGAGGCATCATGAGTGTAAGCAATTACCCAGCCGTTGCGGTCGGTTTCAGTAAGCAGAACTCCATCCGTATTAAATCTGAGAACACTGTCATTTGCCAGAACGCGCAATACCCAACCGTCAGGCAATCGATCCAGTGTGTCAAATCCATCGACGGGGCGCCAAGGACTCGGGGATATAAATGTGTCACGTACAAACAATCGTTGCTCGCCGCCAGGCAAGTCAATATCCAGTCTGTTATTGTCCCGCTGCTTAATTCGCGCGAAATAGTTGTGACGCCAAGCTCTCCCCATCGGCCCGATGCTGCCGATAGGCTCCCGAGACCATCGACTCAATGATATACGAGCTAATCGAAGACCGTGAGGGGCATGATCCGAATAATCAATTTCAGTTCTGAGTTCATCACCAGAGACAGGGAAAATTGGTTTTCCAACATGACCACCATCGGCATTTGTCCCAGATCGCTCGGCGTAATCTTCGGCTCTGCATTGCATGCCTGTAGGAATCTGCGGATAGGACAATCCAGTTTGTTCGCACCAAGCCTTCATATCCCGGGATACAGGATCAGGTGCATCATATTTTTGGACCCACTCCCCATCTCCTTGATTCTTACAAACAGTGGCAAGTAGCCCGCCTCCAGTCGTCCCCTGATAGTTTAGTGCGGGAGAGTCTCGATAGAATATTTTATAGTCCCATTTCCAATTGATAGAGTGACCATTAATCGAATTCGTGTCGCCAACGTCTTCGGGTCGAACATTAAATAGCTCACTGCGAATGTAGGGAAGGCTTTGCGAGTTTTGATATTCTTGAAGCGCGGCGACCGCATCTTGAGGGTTTGGGTAAATTCCACTGCCCATACGATACTCGTATGATGGATCCTTTTTGATTACATAGGTTTCCGCATTCAAGGCTTTGCAAAAAAGAATGCCAATAAAAATTGACGAAAGTGTCGAAAAATTCTTCAATTTTATCATGAATATTGTTTTTATGAATTTAATGCTATAGCCACAGGTTATATAAAATAATCGCCACAATCCATTCATGCCAATATGGATGTATGGCAATGCCCCCTCATCCTCAAACTAGCGTACTGTTGCGCATGAGACTTCCGGTATTGCAATCAGTCAATGGAAAACGATTTCTGTCAGGTCCGGTGCGCATTGCGCGGGTTAAACTATTCGAAATAGCCCTCTACTGATTCGTCAAATCGGTAATTGCTTTCTATTTTGACTTCGTGGCATAGCACTCTACCGAGTCGGCGTGCGCACGCGACCGTTTGGTGGCGCAACATACAAATACTGGTTGCATGTGTGCGTTTTACGCATCGTTTCCCGCCTCGCGTGGCGCTCCAGGAAGCGCGGTAACTGGCCCAATGCAAGCGTCCTTACTCAGCGCCGCCACCCCATCGCCCCACAAGCTGCCAAATCACAAGCCGCGCCATCGACATCAGCGCTTGTGAGAAACCCGCACCTGACAAAAATGGAACATGCGTTGGGCGCCACGCCCCATGGCTTCAGAAGGGCGCGCCATCGCCATCTACCCAAAATCCAGTACCGGCACAAGATTTGCATTGCACACCCGTTTACCAGTCACCCGCTCCGATGCCCGCCGACCTGCTGCCCGCCATCAGCCCGAGTTCCCGCCAGCCAAAAACCAAATGACCAACAACAACAACAACAACGAGAATTTCACCGCCCGGCGCCGGGCGGTGCTCAAGGGGATGGCTGTCATGCCGCTGGCGGGCACGTTGGTGGCTTGTGGTGGCAACCCCGCGGACGCCACCAATGCGCCCCCTGCGGCTTTCAGCCCTGTGGGCGCTGACACACCGCCACCGCCGGCACCGGCGCCCACCAACCCTGGGAGCCCCCCTCCGGCACCCGTGGCGCCGCCCTCGCCTTCGGCGCCTCCCACGACGGCCCCGCCTGCGCCGGGGGCACCGCCTCCGCCGCCCTCGGCACCACCACCTCCGCCACCGCCTGGCGCGCCACCTCCACCCCCCGCACCGCCGCCACCACCACCACCGCCGCCGGCCCCTTCGGCTTTTGCGCATCCCGGGGTGCTGCACACCGAAGCCGACTTCGTGCGCATGCGCACCAAGCTGGGCGAGGGTGCAGAGCCGTGGAAGCTCGCGTGGAACGTGCTCATCACCTCGGGCCACTCCAACCTGAGCAGCGACATGATGCCCAACCCTCTGACCGTGGTGATCCGCGGCGGCACCGGGCAGAACTTCGGCACCATGATCAAGGACATGCAGCGCGCCTACCAGCTCGCGCTGCGCTGGAAGGTGTCGCAGGACGATGCCTATGCCGACCGCGCGGTGGTGTTCCTGGATGCCTGGTCCAGCACCATGACCACGCTCACCGGAGATGGCGACCGCTTTCTGGCCGCGGGCATCTACGGCTACCAGTGGGCCAACGTGGTGGACATCATGCGCACCTACCCGGGGTGGTCCGCCCAGGGCCAGGCCCGGTTCCAGAACCTGCTGCTGCAGCAGTTCTACCCGCTGGCCCGCCAGTTCCTGCAGACGCACAACGGCTCCAACATCACCAACCACTGGGCCAACTGGGACCTGTGCTGCATCGCCGCCGTCATGGCCATCGGCATCTGCTGCGACCGGCGCGACATCTACAACGAAGGCATCAGCTACTACAAGAACGGCCGGGGCAATGGCGCTGCGGCGCACAGCGTGTACGTGATTCACCCCGGCAACTTGGGCCAGTGGCAGGAGACCGCGCGCGACCAGGGCCACTCCACGCTCGGGATGTCGCTGTGTGGGTCGATCTGCGAGATGGCGTGGTCACAGGGCGACGACCTGTATGGCCACTGGAACAACCGCTTCCTGTCTGGCGCGGAATACGTGGCGGCCTGCAACCTGGCCGATGCGAACGGCAGCTATGCCCAACTGCCCTTTGCGCGCTATGCCAACCGCCAGGGTACGTTCACCGCCGTGTCCACTGCCGGCCGCCCGCATCTGCGCCGCATCTGGGAGGTGATCTACAACCATTACGTGAACCGCAAGGGCCTGTCGGCGCCCTACGTGAGCGCGCTGGCCGCCAAGCTGCGGCCCGAGGGGCGCGGCACGGGCGACGACCCCGGCATGGGCACGCTCACCTTCTCGCGCGACCCCATCGCGGTGGGTGCGCCGCCCAGCGGGCTTACGGCCTATCTGGTCGACGGGCAGGTGCTGCTGTCCTGGTGGGGCACGGCCTATGCCACCGGCTACGAGGTGCAGCGCGGTGCCGCCGCGTCCGGCCCGTTCACGGTGCTCACCACTGTGGGCGAGGAGCGCACCCACACCGACAACCCCGGCAATGGCACCTGGCACTACCGCATCGTGGCAGTCACCCCAACGGGGCGGCTCACGGGTGCCGAAGTGCGCAGCGTCGCCACCACGCCGCAGCTGAGGCTGCACCTGCCCTTGAACGAAGGCAACGGCACATCGGCCACCGACCAGAGCGGCAACGCGCTGCATGGCCGCCTGGTGGGCGGCACGTCGTGGGGCACGGGCCGCACGGCGGGCAGCAGCGCCGTGGCCCTCGACGGCACCAGCGGCCACGTGGCCCTGCCCACGGGCATCATGAAAGACATGGCCGACTTCACGGTCGCAGTCTGGGTCTACCGGCAAAGCGCGAGCGCCGGGAACGCCCGCGTGTTTGACATCGGCTCCAGCGACATCGCCTACCTGGCCCTGCTCGCCAACACCAGCACGCTGCGCTTTGCCTCCACTGGCACCACCTATTTCGGCGAGGAAAACGTCACGTCCTCGGTGGCACTGGGCACGGGCCGGTGGGTGCACCTGGCGGTGACCCGCCGGGGCAACACCGTGACCCTCTTTGTGGACGGGCAGACCACCGGCGCCCTGGCGGATGCGCCCTTTGCACCCCACCAGCTGGGCGCCACCACGCAGAACTGGCTGGGCCGCGCGCAGTACGGGTCCGACCCGTACTTTGCGGGCCGCATGCAGGATTTCCGCCTCTACAGCGGGGCGCTGACTTCCGTGCAGATCGCGGCCCTGGCCCAGTGACGCGCTGCAGAGCCCCGGGGGCACACCGGGGCTCTGCGCGCTACCGGCTTTCAAAACACTGCTGACAACAGGGGTTGGTTTATTTCGCACAGTTGTGCTAAATTCCGCCCCATGGATGCCAAGACCCAGAAATCGGAACTCACCCGCGCCGCCATTGTGGGCGCGGCGCTGGACCTGGCTGCGGCCGAAGGGCTGGAGTCGATCACGCTGCAGGCCGTGGCCGACCGCGTGGGGCTGTCCAAGAGCGGCGTGTTTTCACGCGCCGGCTCGCGCGAGGCGCTGCAGAAGGCGGTGATCGAGGAGTTCGGGCGCCGCTTTCTGGCCGACGTGTTCGTGCCCGCCATGCAGCACCCCAAGGGCCTGCCACGCCTCAACGAGATCGTGCGCCGCTGGATTGCACGCACGCGCGACGTGGAGGCGTTCACCGGCTGCATCTACACCGCGGGCGCTTTCGAGCTGGACGACCGCGAGGGCGAGCTGCGCGACCTGCTGCATTCGGAGATCACCCGCTGGCGCGCCGCCTTGCGCCGCACGGTGCTGCAGGCCATCGAGGCCGGGCACCTGCCCGCCGACACCCCGCAGGAACAGCTGGTGGGCGAGATCTATTCCATGATCATGGGCTTGTTGCACGACGTCCGCTTCCTGCGCGATCCGCAGGCAGTGCCACGCACCGAGGCGTCCTGGGCGCGCCTCGTCAAGAGTTATCAGACCGCCTGATCCTCCCGGTCTCCGTGTTATTGCGCGATGGATACCTCTTGTTCTTCTTTGCCCCAATTTCGCACAACCGTGCGAAGAAAGGAAACACCATGCTGAGCTTCCTCATCTTCCTGGGCATGGCGGCCATCGTGGCCGCAGCGGGCGCCGTCCATGCGGTGCGCCAGACACTCGCCTGCCTCCCACGCAGCAACCGGGACTGGATCTTCTACTGACCTTTCACCACGCGCCGACCCACAGCCCGGCGCGTACCCACTCCAACCCTTCAGGAGCCCACCATGAACCCCTCGACTGCCCTGCAAGCCACGTCCAACTTCTACGGCGGGCATCCGGCCCTGCGGCTGCTGCGCCTGGCGCTGGGTGCCACCGAGCGCCTGTGGCCCGCCCTGGCCGTGCGCGCGGCCTACCGCCTGTTTGGTACGCCGCTGCCCTTGCGCAAACCCGGCCACCAGGCAGCACCGGCCAGCGGCTGGCGCACAGAACGCTGGCCGTTCGAAGACGCTGAGATCACGCTGTACACCCCCAGCGCCCAGCCCCATGGTCCGGCGGTGTTGCTGCTGCACGGCTGGGGCGGGCATGCGCGCCAGATGCTGCCGCTGGCCGAGGCACTGGCCGCGCGGGGCTTGCGCCCCGTGCTGGTGGACCTGCCCGCACACGGCGGCAGCCGGGGCAGCGTGAGCAACCTGCCGCAGTTTGCGCGCGCCATTGAATACACCACCGCGCGCCTGCATGCGCAGGACTCGGCGCCCCGCGCCGTGGTAGCCCATTCGCTGGCCGCCAATGCGGCCGCCCACGCAGCCAGCCGGGGCTTGGCCACCGGGCGGCTGGTGCTGCTGGCGCCGCCCGCATCGCCCCACGAATACACACGCCTGTTTGCGCAGGTGTTCGGCCTGTCCGAACGCACGCGTGCCGCCATGCAGCGGCGCATCGAGGCCCGCGAAGGCATCCTGATGCGCCAGTTCGAGCCCCCGGCCGTGGGCCCACGCATCACCCTGCCCACCCTGGTCGTGCACGACCGGGGCGACCGCATCAACCGTTTTGCCGACGGCGAGGCCTACCGCGACCACATCCCGGGCGCCACGCTGCTCGCCACCGAGGGGCTGGGGCACCGCAAGATCCTGCAGCAGCCCGATGTGCTGCAGTCGGTGGTGGACTTCGTGGCGAGCCAGGGGGCTGTCAGCCCAGACCGCTGAGCGCTTGTGCCAGATCCGCGCGCAGGTCAGCGGCGTCTTCCAGCCCCACATGCAGGCGGACCAGGCGGCCCTCGTCGGGCAGCGTGGCCAGGTGGCGCAGGTCGTAGGGCACGGCGGGCAACACCAGGCTTTCGTACCCGCCCCAGCTCGTGCCCAGGCTGAAGAGCGCAAGCGCGTCGATGAACGCCGCAAATGCGGCTTCGCTGCATGGCGCCAGCTCGAAGGTGAACGGCCCCGCAGCGCCCGAAAACTGAGCGCGCCAAAGCGCGTGGCCCGGGTCGGAGGGGAGCGCCGGGAACAGCACGCGCCGGACCTGTGGCTGCTGTTGCAGCCATTGGGCCGTCGCCAAGGCGGTCTGCTGGTGCCGTTCGAGCCGCACTGCCAGGGTGCGCAGGCCGCGCAGCGCCAGCCAGCACACATCGGGCGCCGCGTGGGCGCCGCTGCGGTCGCAAAAGCGCCGGGTGCTGGCCAGGTCTGCGTGCGAACCCGTGATGAGCCCCAGCATGAGGTCGGAATGCCCGTTGATGTATTTGGTGGCCGAATGGATGGCGATCTGCACACCCAGGGCGTGGGCATCCAGGAACACCGGCGTGCCCCAGGTGGCGTCCACCGCCACCGGGATGTGGCGCTGGCGCGCCGCCGCGCACACGGCGCGCGCGTCAAGCATCTCCATGGTCAGCGACGCGGGGGTCTCGATGTAGACCAGGCTGGTGTTGTCCCGCAGGTAGGGTGTGATGTCGGCGCCTTCCGGAAAGTACTCGACGGTGGTGCCCTGGGGCACCAGCTCCTGGTCGCAGAAGATGCGCGTGGGCCCGTAGACGCCCTGGTTCAGCAGCAGGTGGCGGCCCGGCCCGGCATGGGCGCTCAGCACGGCCACGATGGCCGCCAGCCCGCTGGCTGTGGCCAGGCAGGTTTCTGCGCCGGACAACGCGGCCATGCAGCGCTGCAGCTCAAACGTGGTGGAGGTGCCCGAGCGGCCGTAGCGCGGCGAGTCGAACACGGTCTGGTGGTGCGCGTGTTTGTAGGCGGCCAGGGTGCCGAACACGACGGTCGAGGCCCGCACCAGCGGCGGGTTGATGGCCTGGACGGCGTGGGCCGTCTCGCGGCCCGCATGGACAAGGAAGGTGGTGGTGTGCATGGGCTGGGGGCGGTTTTTGGGGAGGTGTGGCGAGAAGGTGGTTTCATAATAGGACGGCATGTCAGCACCAGAACGCCAACAAACATCGCCAGAACGCCAAGACGCCGGCCTGTGGGCCACGCTGGCCAAAACGCACGCGGCGGGCACACGGTTGCCCGTGCACCAGCACCGCAGCGGCCAGCTGGTGTTTGCCACGCGGGGCGTGATGCTGGTGGAGACACCCCACGCGCGATGGACCGTGCCGCCGCAGCGCGCGCTGTGGGTACCCCCGCACCACCCCCATGCGATCGAAGTGCTCTCTGCCACCGACCTGCGCACGGTGTACTGCCAGCCGGCGCTGGTGGCGCAGTGCGCATCGTTTGCGCGCCGGGACGAGGTGCACGCCGTGGTCGCGTCGCCGCTGATCCAGCAGCTGGTGCTGGGGCTCTTCAACGGCGGGTTCGACCACCCCACGCGGCAGCTGATGGTGTCCCTGCTGCTGCACACGCTGCAGCACACGCCCTGCCTGCCCACCCACCTGCCGATGCCTGCCAGCGAAGGGTTGCGGCGCGCGCTCGCGCTGTTGCTGCAGGCCCACCAGTGGCAGCTCCCGCTGCACGAACTCGCGGCCGAGGCCGCCATGTCCGACCGCACGTTCACCCGGCGCTTCACGGCGGAGGCGGGTCTGAGCTTTCGCGCCTGGCGCCAGCGTGCGCGCATCATTGCCTCGCTGGATCTGCTGGCCTCGGGCCGCCCGGTCAAGGGCATCGCGCACGCCCTGCAGTTCGAGAGCCCCGCCGCGTACATCGCCTCGTTCCGCGCGCTACTGGGCTGCACACCAAACACCTTCCGCCAGGGGCAGCACGACAACACGGCTGTGGCAGACGCGCACCCGTAGCCATGGCACGGACGGGCCACGCCATGGGGGCCACCGGGGACCGGGGGGGCCTCCTCTATCATTCGCAGTCCGCAGCCCCGAAGCGGCCAGCCCCTCTCGACCCCCAGATTCTTCCGATGCATCTCCTCATGTCCGCCTGGCCTGCCCTGGCCCTGCTGCTGCCCGCCCTGGTGCTGGTGTCGGCCATCTACTTCCTGGCCAAGGGCGACCGCAGGGCGTTTGCGCAACTGCTGGCCCTGCTGGCCTGCCTGGTCATCGGCGCGTTGCTGATGGAGTTCTTCATCTTCATGGCGGCGCGCATGGCGCGCTCGGGCAGCGCGGCGGCCATGCCGGTGCTGGGCACGGGCACACGCCAGCTGCTGGAGACCATGGCCAACCCGCGCTCCATCGCCGCACCCCCGCTGTCGCTGGCCGCGGTGGCGGCCTACAGCGTGCTGGCGGCGTACCTGTGGGTGCTGATCACCTGGGGGCTGCACCTGCGCGGCAAACCGGCGGGTGGCGCCAGGAAGAAGCCCGCCAAGGGCGCGCGCAAGCCGGCACGCTCGTAGAGCGCCATACTTTTCGGTTTTTTTGGGCCCTGGCGCTTATCCCACATCATTTTTTTGCTATTCAATTAATAGCATTCAGGCATGGTGCCTTGATACAGGGCAAATCGCCGCGCCGGGTGCCCGCCCACAATGGCAGGCCCCACCCCACCGTTGCAGGGTGGGTGCCGGGTGGTTTGGCCCGGTCTTCCTGCCATGACCTCCTCCTCACACAGCGACGTCCTCATCGTCGGCGCGGGCCCTGCGGGCCTGTCGCTGGCCATTTCCCTGGCGCAGGCCGGGTTCACCGCCACCGTGGTCGAACAGCAGCCCGAGGCCGCGCTGGCCCACCCCGCGCCCGATGGCCGGGAGATCGCCCTCACCCACCCCAGCGTGGCCACGCTGCAGCGGCTGGGCACCTGGGCGGGCTTGGCAGCGCACGAGGTGGGCACCATCCGCGAAGCGCAGGTGCACGACGGCCCGCTGGGCCAGCGCAGCGCCCTGCAGTTGGGCACGCAAGGCACGGGGCTCCCGGCCCTGGGCTTCATCGTGCCCAACCACGCACTGCGCCGCACGGCCTATGCCGTGGCGGCACGCACCCCGGGTGTGCGCATCGTGACCGGCGCCCAGGTGGTGCGCGTGGCCACGCAGTCCACCCACGCCGAGCTGGAGTACCTGCCACATGCGCCCGCCGGTGGCCCTGCGGCACCGCCGCAGCGTCTGCAGGCCCCACTGCTGGTGGCCGCGGACAGCCGCTTCTCGGCCACGCGGCGGCAGTTGGGCATTGGCGCACGCATGACGGACTTTGGCCGCACCGTGATCGTCTGCCGCATGCGCCATGCCCAGCCGCACGGTGACGTGGCGCACGAGTGTTTTGGCTACGAACGCACGCTGGCGGTGCTGCCCTTGCCGGATGACCCCCACGAGGGGCATGCGCTGTGCTCGGTGGTGGTCACGGCAGGCACCGCCGATGCAGCAGCGCTGATGGCACAGAGCCCGCAGGCCTTCGCAGCCACGGTGCAGGCCCAGCTGGGCGACCGCCTGGGGCCTTTGCAGCTGGAAGGCGAGCGCCACGCGTACCCGCTGGTGGCCGTGTATGCGCAGCGCTTTGCAGACCACCGCTGCGCGTTGCTGGGCGATGCCGCCGTGGGCATGCACCCTGTGACGGCGCATGGCTACAACCTGGGTCTGGCCGGTGTGGAGCGCCTGACAGCCGCCGTGATGGCAGCCCGCAGCCAGGGCCACGACATCGGCAATACCGAAACCCTGGCCACCTATGCGCGGGCGCACCACCACCACGCCTGGCCGATGTATGAAGGCACCAACGCCATCGTACGGCTGTACACCGACACGCGCCCCGTGCCGCGCCTGCTGCGGCAGCTGGTGCTGCAAGGCGCGCGGCGGCTGCCGCCGCTGCAGGCCGCCATCGTGGGGCAGCTCACGGGCCAGGCGCCAGGATGGATGCGAGCGCTGGCGCCCAGGCAGTAGCACAAGCTTTGCAAACGGCGCGCCCAACGCCAGCGCCACCGTGGAACTGGCTTTGCCTGCCCACCGGTGGCGTCCCCCTCAGGGGGAGCCATCTCCCACGCCCAAGGTGACCAAGCCGTACAGCGGCGCGCCCAGCCACGGCCACCACAGCGCTTCCAGCACCACACCCGGCCAGCCATAACATTCCGACACGCTCTGCTGGCGCAACAGCGCCAGGCGCGGGTGCGCGGCGGTCAGCTCGTCCATGTTGCCCACGCCCCAGTGGAACTCCGCCCCCGTGGGGCCGACGCTCGCGTGCTGCGCGGCATGGCCCACGGCCCGGTATGTCATCACATCGAGCACCAGGCGCGAGCCTGCCGGCGCACACTGCGCAAACTCGCGCAGCACAGCCTGCACTTGCGCGGGCTGAAAGTACATGAGCACCCCTTCGCAGACGATGAACACTGGCTGCACACCCGCGCCATCGCCCTGCGGGAGCCCCAGCCGCTGCCACCAGCCGGGCTGGGTGAGGTCCGCCGTGGCCTGGCGCGTGCGCGGGCAGCGCACCGGCAGCAGCTGCCCGCGCAGGTCCATGACCTCGGGCAGATCGGCATCCAGCCACTGGTTGGCGCCCGTATCGAGCCACTGGAAGTGGTGTGACAGGCCACACCCCAGGCTCACACCACGGGCCTGCGGGTGCGCGAGGAAAAAGCTGCGGCCCGCGTCCTTGATGGCGCGCGTGCGCCACAGTACGTTGAGCACCGTGGGCAAGTCGTCCAGGCACGGTTCCACATCGGCACCCAGGCGCTCCACCAGGCTGGTGGCCACCACGTCGTTGCAGGCCAGCCAAGGAAAGTAACGGCTCCCCCGCGCGCGCGCTGCCAGCGGGATCAGCAGGGTGCTGGGCACGGCCCGCAGGTGTGCGCGCTGCAGCAGGCAGGGGGTAGCGGCGTCGGAGGCGGCGGCGCCATCCCCCGCGTTCTCAGGGTTGCGCTGCGCCGGGGCGGCAGCGGTGCGGGCACGGCGTCGGGTTGGGGGCGGATGCGGCTGCAAGGTCCTCTCCTCCTGTGGCCACCGGGTGCCACGGCTGGTTGGTTGTTTGCGACGGGGCCCACCAGAACACAGGCCTGCGCCATTGTGAACGGGTTGGAGTGTGGTGCGGGGGATGGGCTGGGTGCGTGAAGGGACACCATCACGCCCTCCATCCGGCGCTGCCGCTGTGTCAACGCTCCATGATCCGCGCAAACGCAAGTGGCCGCCAGAGCCTGTGTGGGGTGTTCTTGATGGATCGCAAGGGCGTGGCTACACTGCGGCCCTTCACCACCTGGGTACCGCTTCATCGTACTGCCCGTGTCACTCGGTACAAGTGACAAACGGGCATGTTCGGCCAAGGTGCCCCATGAATCCAAACCTATCGGCCTGGCTGCTCGTCGCAGCCAGCGTCATTGCAGAAGTTGCCGGAACCGTCGCGCTCAAGTACTCCGATGGCTTTTCCAGACCCCTCCCATCCGGCATGGCCGCTGCGTGCTACGCGCTCGCCATCTGGCTCATGGCCGTGGCCATGCGCCAACTGGGCATGGGCATCACCTATGCGGTCTGGGCCGCAAGCGGCACGGCGGCCACGGCCATCGTGGGGGTTGCGTTGTTTGGCGAGCCAATGGACACCATCAAGGCACTGGGCCTGGTTTGTGTGGTGGGAGGCGTTGTGATGCTCCACCTTGGAAACCCTCAGTGATGGCTCCTGGTGTTGATCACCGCCCACACCAAGGCCACCCCGGCCGACAGCAGGTCGCCCGTGAATGAACTGTCATCGGCATCGCTGGTGCCGGTAAACGCCCGCTTTTGCCGCTCACGCTCGGCGCGCGTGCGGTCGCGCTCCAGGGCCACCAGCGCGTCGCCGATGTCCACCGGGCTGGAGGGCATGGCCCGCGGACTGCTGGCTTTGGCATAGCCCTCCATGGCGCGCACCACGGCCTCGGGGTCGATCAGCGAGAACGCGGCCCGGCAGTAGGGGCAGGCGTGGTCCTTGCGGATGTCCACAGGGGCACCGCAACTGGTGCAGTAGATGGCGCCCACGCGTTTGGCCAGGTCGTCGATCTCGGGGCGCGTCATGTGGCGCACAAAGCCTTTTTCCACCATGAAGGAGGAGAAGGTGCTGAAACGGCCATGCTGGCGCCCGCAGCGGTAGATCATGTAGCGGCCGCTGCGCACCACATCAAACCCTTTTTCCAGTGGCTTCACGCAGCGCGGGCAGGCCATGCTATCGCTCAGGGGCTGGTGATGGTCAATGCGGTGCTCATGCAGCAGGCGGAACAGCTCGACCACCGAAGCGGGGGTGAGCTTGAGGTTCTCGTGCCGGTCAAACCACAGGCCCTGGCAGGCAAAACAGATGTCCAGCTCCAGCGCCCCTCCCAGGTTACTGGCGAACTGGTGTACCTCCATCGGCTGGCGGCAGGACGGGCAGGACGGTGCGGATGTCATGGGTGGTCGATGAAAAGTGCCGGTGGCTCTAGCGGTGGCCGGTGCCGCAGATGCTAACCGCCCTGCCCGGCCACCAGCGGCCATCGGCAGCCAGCGCGGGCACGGTGGCCAGGGACCGGCCGGCATCAAAATCAGGGTAAACCCGCATTTCGGCATGCCCGCTTGCTACGATCAGCGTCTTTGCAGACAGTGGGCAGTGCAATGAGGCACCCAGCGCACCGGGCGCAGCCGTTTCTCCGCACCTGTTTGCCGATCCCCCCACGGAGCACGTTCATGACTTTGGCTGATCGGGTGTTGTACCCGGACTTTCTCTCCCGCACCATGTCCGCCGATGAAGCGGCCGCCCTGATCCCCGCCGGTGCCCACGTGGGCATGAGCGGCTTTACCGGCGCGGGCTACCCCAAGGCGGTGCCGGGCGCGCTGGCCCGCCGCATCGAGAGCCTGAACGCGCAGGGCCATGGCTTCAAGATCGGCCTGTGGACCGGGGCGTCCACCGCGCCGGAACTCGACGGCGCGCTGGCCCAGGTGGACGGCATCGAGATGCGCCTGCCCTACCAGTCCGACCCCACGGTGCGCCGCCAGATCAATGCGGGGCAGATGCAGTACGTGGACATCCACCTGTCGCATGTGGCGCAGTTCGTGTGGTTTGGCTTCCTGGGCAAGCTCGACGTGGCCGTGGTCGAGGTGGCGGGCGTGTTGCCCGACGGGCGGCTGATTCCCTCGTCCTCGGTGGGCAACAACAAGACCTGGCTGGACCAGGCCGACAAGGTGATCCTTGAAGTGAATGCCTGGCACAACCCGGGGCTCGAAGGCATGCACGACATCTACTACGGCACCGACGTGCCGCCACACCGCAAGCCCATTCCGATGACGCGGCCCGACGAGCGCATTGGCGAGCCCTACCTGCGCTGCGACCCGTCCAAGGTGATCGCGGTGGTGGTGACGAACCAGCCCGACCGCAACTCGGTCTACGCCGCACCCGACGACACCTCGAACCGCATCGCGGGCCACATCATCGAGTTTCTGCAGCACGAGGTGAAGAAGGGCCGCCTGCCCAAGGACCTGCTGCCACTGCAGTCGGGCGTGGGCAACATCGCCAACGCGGTGCTGGCTGGGTTGAACCACGGTCCGTTCGAGAACCTCACGGCCTACACCGAGGTGCTGCAGGATGGAATGCTGGACATGCTGCGCTCGGGCAAGCTCGCCAGCGCCTCGGCCACCGCCCTGTCGCTGAGCCCGGCGGCGATGCAGGATTTCAACGAGCGCATCGACTTCTACAAGCAGCGCATCGTGCTGCGCCCGCAGGAGATCAGCAACCACCCCGAGTTGATCCGCCGCATGGGCCTGATCGCGATGAACGGCATGATCGAGGCCGACATCTACGGCAACGTGAACTCCACCCACATCATGGGCTCGGCCATCATGAACGGCATCGGCGGCTCGGGCGACTTTGCGCGCAATGCCTACCTGTCGATCTTCATGACACCGTCGCTGGCCAAGAACGGCAGCATCTCGTGCATCGTGCCCATGGCCTCGCATGTGGACCACACCGAGCACGATGTGCAGATCCTCGTCACCGAACAGGGCCTAGCCGACCTGCGCGGCCACTCGCCCACGCAGCGGGCCGAGCTCATCATCGACCGCTGCGCCCACCCGGACTTCCGCCCTGCCCTGCACGACTACGTGGCCCGCGCCAAGCGGGGCGCCGTGGGCCAGCACACACCCCACCTGCTGGGCGAGGCGCTGTCGTGGCACCAGCGGTATGTGGAGACCGGCAACATGCGGCAGACCCCGTCCACCTGAGCACCGGGCGCCCGCACCGGAGGGCGCGCCGATTCCCTGGCCCGGGACAGGGACTACAGCGGGTTGCCACAGATCTCCGGCTAAAATAAGGGTTAACCCTAGGTTGCTTGACCCCTTCACCCCCCAGTTTTCCCTCCAACACCAGCCCCGTCCGGGCTGGTTGTGTTTTTTTGTCTGCGAGTTTTCTTCACCATGCAACGCCGTCAGTTCACCCAATCCCTTGTCGCCGCCAGCACCGGCCTGCTGCTTGCCACGTCGTCACGCGCCGTGGGCGTGCAAGACCCCATGGACGCCAAGAGCGTGACCATCGGCTGCTCCATCGGACTGACCGGCGCGCTCGCCAGCCTGGGCAAGGAGCTCAAGCAGGGGCTGGATGCGGGCATCGCCCACGCCAATGCACGCAACATCCATGGCCGCGAGATCAAGCTGCTGGCGCTGGACGACGGCTACGACGCCGCCCGCTCCGAAGACAACGCGCGCAAGCTGATTGCCGACGCCAACGTGGTCTCGCTGATCTCGTGCATGGGCACGGCCAACAACCAGCGCATCCTGCCGCTGGTGGACGAAGCGCAGATCCCTTACGTGGCACCACAAAGCGGCGCCACCTCGCTGCGCAAGGCCGAGTACCGCTCGGTGTTCCACGTGCGCGCCAGCTACACCGATGAAGCCCAACGCCTGGCGCAAAAGCTGGTGTCCATGGGCATCACCGACCTGGCCATCGTGTACCAGGACACAGCGTTTGGCCGCGAGTTTCTGGCCGACGTGAACAAGGCCATGGCAGCGGCCAAGCAGCCCACGCCCAAGGCTTTCAAGCTTGACGCCCAGGGCGCGCAGGTGGCCGACGTGGTGGGCAAGGCCGTGGCCGCCAAGCCCAATGCCGTGCTGCTGGGCACGGCAGGCGACATCACCGCCACGCTGGTCAATGAGTTCAAGAAAGTCTCGCCCAGCACGCCGCTGGCTGCTACCAGCGTGGCCCTGTCGGGCGACAACCTGCGCCAACTGGGTGGCAAGGCATCCGGCATTGCGCTGTCGATGGTGCTGCCCGACGCAGGCCGCACCAGCGTGGCCGTGGTGCGCGACTACCAGAAAGCCATGCGGGCGCTGGGGTTCCAGGAATTCTCGGCCCGCAGCTTTGAAGGCTACGTGAATGCCCGCGTGCTGACCGAGGGCCTGGACCGCGCGGGCCGAGACCTGACACGCGCCAAGCTGCGCACCGCGCTGGCCGGCATCCGCAGCAACGACCTGGGTGGCCTGTCCATCGACTATGCCGGCGGCGCACCCTATGTGGGCTCGCGCTTCCTGGACCTGGGCGTGATGGGTGCCAACGGCAAACTCGTCGGGTAACCTCCTGAGGCGCCCCCAAGGGGGATGCCTCAGGCGACCTGGCGAAGCCAGTTCCACGGTGGCGCTGGGCCGGACGGCGTCGGTAACAGCGGCGCAGACGCTATGGGCACAATGGGTGGTTTCTTCCCACTGCTGACCGAAGCCACCATGCCCATCTGGAAAAAGCCTGTCGACCTGGCTCGACTCAACGCCGACCACCACAACACCGCTGCCTCTCACCTGGGCATCGAGATCATCGAGCTGGGTGACGACTTTCTGCGCGGCCGCGTGCCGGTGGACCAGCGCACCAAACAACCGTTCGGGCTGCTGCATGGCGGCGTGAGCGTGGTGCTGGCGGAGTCGCTGGGCTCGGTGGGCGCCTACTACGCCAGCCCCGAGGGGCACAACGCCGTGGGCCTGGACATCAACGCCAACCACCTGCGCTCTGCCACCAGCGGCTGGGTGACGGCCACCGCGCGGCCCATCCACATCGGGCGCACCACGCATGTGTGGCACATCGACATGGTCAACGAGGCAGGCGAGTTGACCTGCGTGTCACGGCTGACCATGGCGATCCTGGCACCGAGGTAGGGTGCATCCCCGTGAGGCGCTGCGCGCCTTCCCCCTTCTCTTGAATCGCTGCGCGATTCGGTAAGGGGGACGCAGCCCTCGCTGCGGGGCGGCCCTTGCTCGGTTGCCCTGGCTTGGGCAGCGCCAGTTGCAAAGGCAAGGTTCAGATTACTAGCAAAATCACCCTCTAGCGCTTACTGGACAAGCGCAATCAGCTATCTATTCAGTAGCATTCTGCTGCGCCAGGCGCTCGCTTTTCCAGTACACGTCATCGCCGCCATCCATGCGGTTGAGTACGCGGGCCAGCACGAACATCAGGTCGGACAGGCGGTTGAGGTATTGCCGGGGCGCATCATGGATGGGTTCCGCATTGCCCAGCGCCACCACCACACGCTCTGCGCGGCGCGCCACGGTGCGGCAGACATGGGCCTGCGCGGCGGCGCGGGTGCCCGCGGGCAGGATGAACTCCTGCAGGCGCGGTAACGCGGGGTTGTGGTGGGCCAGGGCTTCGTCCAGTGCCAGCACCGCTTCCGGCTTGAGCAGTTCAAAGCCGGGAATCGACAGCTCGCCCCCCAGGTTGAACAGCTGGTGCTGCACCTCGACGAGCAGGTTGCGCACATCGTCCGGCAAGCGCTCGCACAGCAGCAGGCCGATGTGGGAATTGAGTTCATCCACATCCCCGAGGGCGTGGATGCGCAGGTTGTCTTTGGAGACCCGTTCGTTGTTGCCCAGGCCGGTGGTGCCGGCGTCGCCGGTGCGCGTGGCGATCTGTGTAAGTCGGTTGCCCATGGGTGCCTTGGTCGGTGGAGAGTGCGGGGAGGAAGCGCTGCGAACAAGGGCAGCTTCCCTGATTTTCCGCTACCACGCGGCGGCCGTCCCACCGTCGGCGCGCGGACCCTCGTTTGCCCACGAAAAACCCCTTGCACACGCGATGCAAGGGGCGCAGTGGACGGGTCCCGCAGTTGGCTGGCGCTGCGTCAGTGGGTGACCGTCGTGCGGTTGAGCTTGTCGACGTCTGCAGTGGAGACACCTGCGTTGGAAGGCTTCATGTTGTTCCACGCATTGGTGTGGTAGGTGTCCCATTCCTGGCGCGACACGGTGCCATCGCCGTTGGAATCCATCAGGCGTGCATTGGTGCGTGTATCTGCCTTGGCTGCAGCCTTGCCACCGGAAGCACTGGGGTTGATTTCGGCCACCGGGGCACCACGGCCATCGCCCTTGGCGGGGTCGGCGGGCGCGGCCGTGCTCTGGCTGGCGCGCTGGTCGACCTTGTTTTGTGCATTGCTCGCAGCAGCGCCACCAGAAGCTGAAGGGCTCACTTCAGAGGGCGGGCGCGCTGTGTTGCCAGCCGGCGCCTGGGCGAGGGCGGCAGTGCAGGCCAGGGCAACGAGGGCGGCAACAACGGTTTGCTTTTTCATGGAAGGCTCCTTGGGATAAACAATGAACAACATCCATCCAGCGGAGGATGCAGAAGGCCATTGTTTTGAGGGAAGCAACCCGGGCCGTGTAGGACATGCCCCGGCATGCCAGTCATCCAGCAAGCCCCATCAGCGGCCACAACTTTTTGGTACATCGGCGCAAGGTTGCGACACAAAAGGGCTGCGGGTGGTTACACCACGCTGGCAAATGTTGGCCCGGGCAACAGCAGGCAAGAGTGCTGGCCTTGGCAGGCGTGCTGCGGTGCAATGAAACCCTGTTCAACTTCGAAGGAGCTTAGCTTCCATGAAAGCACTGCAACGACGCACCTATTCGTTCGACACGCGCAGCGTGATGTTTTTCGCCGCCATCTCCCTGGGCGGTGCGGGCGCATTGCAAGCACAGACCACTTCGGCTTCGCCCCAGCCCGCCCCCGCCAGCAGGACAGCGCCCCAGGCGGACTCCAAATATTCGTATGGCCCTGGCACCGGCAACCCTTCCATGGCGGCCACCACGGCATTCAACCGCGCCGACGTCGACAAGGATGGCAAGCTCACCGAGAAGGAAGCAGCCCAGCTGCCCGCCATCAGCCAGCGTTTCAAGGAACTGGATGTCGACCAGAGCGGATCGCTGTCGCCCGCAGAATTCGAGAAGGGTCTGCTGTCCTGAGCATTTTGAGTGGGGACCCCTGGCCTGGCATTGGTGCCAGCCTTTGGGTGACCTCTGTGGTGTAGCGGGCCATTGGGGCCTGCGAGCCCGCCTGCCCTGGAGCTTTCCAGTCCGCAGGCGGGCTTTTGAACGTTGAACGCGCAGGGCTCCGTTTTCAGTCGTGCAGCGACGACAGAAACTGCTGCAGCTCCGCCGTTTGGGGATTGCCAAACAGTTCGGCCGGCGTACCGGTTTCATGCACGCGGCCCTGGTGCATGAAGATCACGCGGTCACTCACCTTCCGGGCGAAGGCCATTTCGTGCGTGACCATCATCAGCGTCATGCCTTCGAGGGCCAGGGACTCCACCACGCGCAGCACCTCACCCACCAGCTCCGGGTCCAGCGCCGAGGTGATCTCGTCGCACAGCAGCACCTGGGGCTCCATGGCCAGGGCGCGCGCTATGGCCACGCGCTGCTGTTGCCCACCTGAAAGCTGGTCGGGCATGGCGTCAAACTTTTCGACCAGGCCCACGCGGTCAAGCAGCTTGCGCGCCTGCGCTGCGGCCGTGGCGGCATCGCGCGACTTCACCAGCGTGGGGGCCAGCATGATGTTGCGGCCCACCGAAAGGTGGGGAAACAGGTTGAAGCTCTGAAAAATCATGCCCACCTGCTGGCGCAGCTCACGCATGGCCGTGGGGCTGTCGTGCATGAGCTTTTTGCCGTTGACGCTGAGGGCGCCCTCCTGAAAAACCTCCAGCCCGTTCACGCAGCGCAGCAGCGTGCTCTTGCCCGAGCCGCTTTTGCCGATGATGGCGATCACCTCGCCCTTTTGCACCTTGAGGTCGATGCCCTTGAGCACCTCGTTCGTGCCATAGGACTTGCGCAGGGCCGTGATGTCCACGATGGGCGGTGCGCCCACCACGATGCCGTCGTGGGCGGGAGCCGGGGTTGTATCAACTGCGGTTGCCATGGAGTTTCCTTTCAAGGGACTGCGCCACCAGACTCACCGGGAAGCACAAAACAAAGTACAGCAGGGCCACGCAGGCGTAGACCAGAAAGGGCTGGTAGGTGGCGTTGGAGATCATGCTGCCGGCCTTGGTCAGCTCGACAAAACCGATCACCGACGCCAGCGCCGTGCCCTTGATAACCTGCACCAGAAAGCCCACCGTGGGCGGCACCGCAATGCGCAGCGCCTGGGGCAGCACCACGTGGCGCAGTTGCTCGCTGAAGTTGAGCGCCAGACTCTGCGCGGCCTCCCACTGGCCCTTGGGGATGGACGCAACGCAGCCACGCCAGATCTCGGTGAGGTAGGCGCTGGTGTAGAGCGTGAGCGCAAACGCAGCGGCCGTCCACGGCGATGTCTTGATGCCAAAGAGCGCAATGCCGAAGTACGCGAGGAACAGCTGCATCAGCAGCGGCGTGCCCTGGAACACCTGCACATAGGCACCGATGAGCCGCTCGGTGCCGCGCACCTTGGACAGGCGCAGCACCAGCAGCAACAGGCCCACCAGGCCGCCGCCGATGAAGGCGATGAGCGAGAGCGACACCGTCCAGCGTGCCGCCAGCAGCAGGTTGCGCAGAATGTCCCATACAGAGAAATCAACCATGGCGATTTACCTCCCCACCAGAAAACGCGCCCCCACCCACATCAGCAGGCGGCGGGTCAGCATCGACAACGCCAGGTACACCAGCGTGGCCAGGATGAAGGCCTCGAACGCACGGAAGGTGTTGCTGGAGATCAGGTTGGCGGCGTAGCTCAGCTCGGGAGTGGAGATCTGGCCACACACGGCCGAACCCAGCATCACGATGATGATCTGGCTCACCATGGCCGGCCACACCTTGAGCAGCGCGGGTGGCAGCACCACGCGCCGGAAGGTCTGGCCTGGCGTGAGTGCCAGGCTCTGCGCGGCCTCGATCTGGCCACGGGGCGTAGCCTCGATGCCGGCGCGGATGATCTCGGCCGAATACGCGCCCAGGTTGATCACCATGGCCAGCACGGAGGCCACCTCGGGCGAGAGCTTGAGGCCCAGCGCTGGCAGCCCGAAGAACAGGAAGAACAGCTGCACGATGAAGGGCGTGTTGCGCACCAGTTCCACATACGCCGCCACGGCCCAGCGCAGCGGCACCGCACGCGGCCCGAGGTTGCGCGCACGCGCCCAGGCGCAGGCCGTGCCCAGCAGCAGCCCCAGCACGGTGCCCACGATGGTGAGGCCGATGGTCCAGACCACGCCGCGCACCAGCAACGGCCAGGAGGACAGCACGGCAGAAAAATCAAGCGCAATCAGCATGGTGCGGGTGCCCCGTGGCGCTTGTCGCGCCACGGGCCTGTTCGGTTCGTTCAGCGAAGGGCGAAGAAGGCGATCACAGGGGCAGATCGCCTGCCGGGCGGCCGAGCCACTTGCTGGACATCTTGTCGATGTCGCCGGCCTTGCGGGCTTCGGCAATGATTTCGTTCACCTTGAGGCGCAGCTTGTCCTCGCCCTTGGCCACGCCAATGAAGTTGGGGCTGTCCTTGAGCAGCAGCTTGTATTCGGTCTGCAGGTTGGGGTTCTTGACCATGATGGTGCCGGCCGTGGAGGCGCTGGTGGCAATGGCCTGCGTCTGGCCCGACACGAAGGCCGAGATGCTGGCCGCGTGGTCTTCAAAACGCTTCACGTCCACGCCCGCGGGCGCGACCTTGGCCAGTTCCTGGTCCTCCATGGCGCCACGTGTCACGGCCACCGACTTGCCCATAAGGTCGGCAAAACTCTTGATGTTCAGGCTCTTGCTGGCAAACACGGCCTGGAAGAACGGCGCGTAGGCCGCAGTGAAGTCGATGACCTTCTCGCGCTCGGGGTTCTTGCCCAGCGTGGAGATCACGAGGTCGGCCTTCTGCGTCTGCAGGTAGGGGATGCGGTTGGCGCTGGTCACGGGAATCAGCTCGACTTTCACGCCCAGCTTGGTGGCGATGTAGTTGGCCATCTCGACATCCAGGCCCTGGGGCTTGAGGTCGGTGCCGACAAAGCCGTAGGGCGGATAGTCGGTGGGGATGGCGATCTTGATTTCCTTGGCCTTGAGGATGTTGTCCAGCGCGTTCTGCGCGTGGGCGACAGGGGCCATCAGCGCGGCCGACAGGCCCGTGGCGGCGAGCACGCCCAGTGTCAGGCGGCGGGTCGAGGAAACAAAGGCATGGGGGGCGGTCATAGCAGGGCTCCTAGGTAGGTGGATGCGTCGGCGGGTGCTGCGTCCTGGTCGGGCGCTTTCGGGGTAGAACTCTTGGACGCAGCGCGGGGCTTGCGTTGCCGGGGCTGCGCGGTGGTGTCTGCTGCGGCGGTGCTCTTGCGCACCGGGGCCAGCGCATCGCGCAGCCCGGCCAGCGGGTCGGTGCTGGCCTGCAGGCGCAGCGCGGATTGCACCGAGCCGATGTGCTCTGACATGAGCGCCTCGGCATGGACGATGTCGCCCGCCTCCAGCGCCTCGACGATGCGCACGTGGTCGGCGCAGGACTGCGCCGCGTCGTGCGACGACTGGTAGAGCATGGCGATCAGCGTGGTGCGCGCCGTGAAGTCGCGCAGCGTATCGGCCAGCAGGCTGTTGCCCAGGCACTCGGCCAGGCACACGTGGAAGTCGCCCAGCAGGAAACTGCGCACGCCCACGTCGCTGCCTGCGAGCGCCGCCTTCTCGCGCTGCAGGTGGGCTTTGAGCTGGCGCACGGCGCCTTTGTCCACCGTCTTGAGCTGGTGCAGCAGCCCGAGCTCGATCACGCGGCGGGCCTCGAAGGCCTCACGGGCCTCGTCTTCGGAAGGCTCGATCACATACCAGCCACGACGCGCGCTCACGGTGACGATGCCACGCGTGGACAGCCGCGTGAGCGCCTCGCGCACGATGGTGCGGCTGCAGTCGAACAGCATCGCCAGTTGCTGCTCGCCCAGGCGGGAGCCGGGCGCGAGCTTTTGCGCCATCACGGCTTCGATGATGCGGTTGCTGATCTCGGTGGCGGTAGTCATTGCCGTCCATCGATTGCAGGTTCCGTGCCAACTGGTATACAAGATGGATGCACCAGTGTGGCGCACCACCCTGCAGCGGCCTCCGTCAGGATCAGCGGACTTCAGTCTCCCTGCTCAAAGAATGCCCTGCCACAGGTTGAATCTGGCGGGTTCGCTATGGATTTCGCAGCGCGATGCAGTGTTGAAATGTTGTACCCAGGGTGTGTCGCCGCCATACCGTGCCCAACCGGGGTCGCCCTGGCGTGCAAAACTCGCCCAGCTTTGGTGCATGGCCTGCGCCAAATTGGCAGGCGGTGCGACCCCTGTGAACTCTTGCCCCTGCGTGGTGTGGAGGTTGCCAAACACAAACGGCAACTCGACCGCATGCGCCGCGCCCAATCGCCCCTGCCACTGGGGAGACGCCCAGCCAAACTCATAGCGGTGGGCGCTTTGGGCCCATTCGCTGGCCAGCGCCGCGATGCGCTGTGCGGGCACGCGGTAGTAGAAATCAGACTGCAAGGCCGACAGCAGCTCGCCCGGTGTCTGCTGGGCAGGCGGCAGCAGCGCCCGACAGGCGCGAACCGCCTCCGTGGACAAGCCAACATCCTGCGCAAAAGCCAGCGCCTGTACCTCGGTCACGCGGTCGATGGCACCGCCGGGCACGTGGTACAGGCGCATCTCGTCCACATTGCAGCCCACCAGCACCTGCAGGTCCGGTGGTTGGGCCATCCATTGCTGGCGTATCGCCTGCAGCGGCGGCGCAGCCAGCACCTGCCCATCCACCACAGGGCGGAGCGGAAAGAAGTTGCGGCCCCCGATGCCATGCCGAACCCGCAGCGAAGGATCGGCTGCCAGCCTGTGGACGGCATGAAGCACCGAGCCGATGGGTGCCGAGGCCAGTGCGGGGCGGCCCGGCGCCACGCCCACCAATGAAGCTACTGCGCGGCGTATGGCGGCGGCTTCGTCCAGCGTCTGGCAGGCCACGCTCGGGCTTTGCAGGATGACCCTCTGGAACAAGCCGCGCGACGCTGGCATGCCCAGCAGGCACGCCAGCGCACCCGCGCCCGCCGACTGGCCGAATACCGTGACCTGCGCCGGGTCGCCACCCCAAGCGTGGATATGGTCCTGCACCCATTGCAGCGCAGCGATCTGGTCCAGCAAACCCCGGTTGGCGGGGGCACCGTCGTCCTCGCCCTCGAAGTGCATGAACCCATCCATGCCCAGCCGGTACTGCAGCGACACAAAAACCAACCCTCGCCGGGCGAACGAAGCGCCGTCGTACAGCGGCTCGCTCGCCGACCCGCGAAAGAAGCCGCCGCCGTGCACCCACACCAACACCGGCAGGCCCGCACCCGACTTCGAAGGCGGCGCCCACACGTTGACGGCCAGGCAGTCCTCGCCACCCAACATGGGCGCATCGGCCCTTGCGGTGCGGGCCAGCTGCGGCGCCATGGGCGCGAAGGTGGTGGCGTCGCGCAGGTCGGACCACGGCAACGCAGGCGCCGGTGCTGCAAAGCGCAGCGCACCACGTGGTGCCTGTGCATACGGCACACCACGGAACACACGCACGCCGTGGTCCCACAGACCCCGCAGCTGGCCGCCGTGGGGCAGCGTGACCTGGGGTGCCGCTGCGCCCACTGTCATTCCGTGGCCAGGCCCAGCTTGTCGATCAGGGGGCGCCACACCGCCGCATCGCGCGAGGCCCAGGTGCGCACGTCGCCCAGCACAGAGGCGGTAAGCGTGACGTTCATGGCCTCCAGCCGCGATTTGTACTGCGCATCGCCCCGGCACTTCTCCGTGACGGCGTTGAGCCTGGTCAGCAGCTCGGGTGGCGTGCCGGCCTTGGCCACCACCGCAATCCACGCGGGCCGCGCCAGGTCGGCAGCAGAGGGCAACGCCTCGGCAATAGTGGGCACATCCGGCAGCAGCGGCGAGCGCTGCGCGCCAAACAGCGCCAGCGGCACCAGCTTGCCCGCCTTGACCTGGGCTGCGGCCGTGCCAATGACCAGGGTCATCGCATGGATCTGCTGCCCCATCAGCGCCGTGAGGCCCGCGCCTTCGCCCACAAAGGGCACATGGGTGCCAGCCACGCCCAGGCGCTCGATGAGCGCTGAAGTCAGCAGGTGCGCAGGGCTGCCCTTGCCCGGCGACCCAAAGTTGACGCCACCCGGCGTGGCGCGCGCGAGCTTTTGCAGATCGGCCAGGCTGGCGATGCCCTGCCCCGCAGGCACGGCCAGCACCAGCGGCGACGTGCCCAGCACGGCCACCCCATCGAAGTCGCGCAGCGGGTCGTACGGCGGCTGCTTGTACACATACGGCGTGATCGTCATCTGCGACATGCCGATGCTCAGCAGGTTGTAGCCATCGGCGGGCTGGCCCTTGAGATAGTTGATTGCCAGAACGCCGTTTGCCCCCGGCTTGTTTTGCACCACCACCGCCTGGCCCAATTCACGTGCGGCGCAGTCGGCCCACACGCGGGTCATGGCGTCCGAGCCACTGCCAGGCGGCTGCTGCGCAATGAGCTGGATCGGCTTGGCAGGGTAGGCGCCCGGCTGGGCCAGTGCGGCGCCTGCCAACAGCACGAGGGCGGCCAGCAGCGGGATGTGCGGTGCGCGGGGGAAGGAAAAGGCCATGGTGTTTTGTCTCCTGGGGTTTTTGGGGGCAATGGGACGGCGTTGCGCAGGGGCGCAGCCGATGCGGCGGGGGCCAGGGCCTAGCGGCGGCGCGCTTGCGTCTTGGCAGATGCGGCGCTGGCGGCTGCAGCTTCGCAGCGGGTGGCGATCATGTCGGCCAGGCAGGCCAGCTGGGCCTGTTGTGCAGCATCCGGCGTGCTCTGCTGCGCAGGTGCAAAAAGCTGCAACATCCCCAGCCCGCGCAGCGACGACAGCACCAGGCCCAGCAGGCCATCGCGATTGGCATCGGCGGCCAGTTCGGGAAAGGCCGTGAAGAACCCGTCGCGCATGCGCGCCTGCACGCTCTGGCGCAACTCGGCAATGTGGCCCAGCACCTCCGGCTGGTTGCGGCAGCCCAGATAGATGTTCCACGCCACGATGAAGCGCGGCTGCGCATAGACCAGGCCCCAGACGGCCTGCACGAAACGGGTGGCCCTCTCGCGGGACGCGAGTGCGCTGTCGGGCCAGAGCGCGCCCGACAACACGCTGGACTCGATCAGCTCGCTGAGCACATTCATCATCAGCACCGCCTTGGACTCGAAGTGGTGCTGCACCGCTCCTGACGTCATGCCTGCGGACTTGGCCAGCTCATGGATGGACATCTCCTCCAGGCTGCGGTTCTGGATCACATCGATGGCCGTGGCGATCAGGTGCTGGCGGGTGGCAGCGCTGCGCTCGGCATGCGTGCGGCGCACCCCGGCCTTGGGGGAAACACGGTGGTTCATGGCATCGTCACAATATACATTTCAAACGTAATGTATTTAAGCAAACATCCGCGAACAAGCCCGTGAATACCCGAACCACGGCGCCCAATGCCAGCACGCCTTGCGCACCCGCGGGGTACGGCCTAGCTTGCACCTGCCTGACCACGTCCATGGCGCCACGCAAAGGCCGGTGGTATTCTTTTTGACCACCCTGGAGACAACCCATGAACGCCCCCACCACCACAGCCCACCTCCTGCCTGAAATCAACCTGCGCGAAGTGCCCCAGGCCCTCATCGAAGCGCTGCAGACCCGCTTTGGTGCGCGGTGCTCGCTGGCCCAGGCCGTGCGCGAGCAGCATGGCCGGGACGAGGGCTCTTTCCAGGCGCCACCTCCCTCGGCGGTGGTGTTTGCCGAGAGCACCCAGGACGTGGCCGACGCCGTGAAGCTGGCCAGCCAGTACGAGGTGCCGGTGATTCCCTACGGCGCGGGTTCATCGCTCGAGGGCCACCTGCTGGCCGTGCAGGGCGGCATCAGCATTGACGTGAGCCGCATGAACCAGGTGTTGAGCATCAATGCCGAAGACCTCACCGTGACCGTGCAGCCCGGCATCACGCGCAAGGCATTGAACGATGCCATCAAGGACACCGGCCTGTTCTTTCCCATCGACCCCGGCGCCGACGCCAGCATCGGCGGCATGAGCGCCACGCGCGCCAGTGGTACCAACGCCGTGCGCTACGGCACCATGCGCGAGAACGTGCTGGCGCTGGAAGTGGTCACCGCCAGCGGCGAAGTCATCCACACCGGCACCCGCGCCAAAAAGAGCAGCGCGGGCTACGACCTCACCCGCCTGCTGGTGGGCAGCGAAGGCACGCTGGGCATCATGACCGAGATCACCGTGCGCCTGTACCCCCTGCCCGAGGCCGTGAGCGCCGCGATCTGCTCGTTCCCGAGTATCGAGGCCGCGGTGCACACCGTGATCCAGACCATCCAGCTGGGTGTACCCATCGCCCGCGTGGAGCTCATCGACCACCACACGGTGCGCATGGTCAACGCGCACAGCAAGCTCACCCTGCGCGAGGAACCCATGCTGCTCATGGAATTCCACGGCTCGCCATCGAGCGTGAAGGAGCAGGCCGAAACCGTGCAAGACATCGCCACCGAGTTTGGCGGCAACGCGTTCGAGTGGGCCAGCACGCCCGAAGAACGCACCCGTCTGTGGACCGCGCGGCACAACGCCTACTTTGCCGCAGTGCAAAGCCGCCCCGGATGCCGCGCCATCAGCACCGACACCTGCGTGCCCATCAGCCGCCTGGCCGACTGCCTGCTCGACTCGGTGCAGGAGGCCGAGGACAGCGGCATCCCTTACTTCCTGGTGGGCCATGTGGGCGACGGCAACTTCCACTTTGGCTACCTGCTCGACCCCAACATCCCGGAAGAACGCGTGACCGCGGAAGACCTGAACCACAAGCTGGTGGCCCGCGCGCTGAGCATGGGCGGCACCTGCACGGGCGAGCACGGCGTGGGCTTGCACAAGATGGGCTTCCTGCTCGATGAAACCGGGGCTGGCGCGGTGGACATGATGCGCGCCATCAAGCGGGCGCTGGACCCGAAGAACATCCTGAATCCGGGGAAAATTTTTGCGCTGTGAGCGAGGTGCTGCGGCGCGCTGTTTGCTCATGTGCCTGCAAGCTTCTTCGCAATCACAGCCCATTGATACAGCGTGGATTTGAGGCTTTTTTGGCCTCTGGCGCTTGTCTGTTATGCGCTATAAGCTCTTATTTTTATAGCAATTTGTTGGCGTTGCGCTTTCATCGTACCGCCCACCTTCTCACATGACCCACCAAGCCCCAGCTGAACAAATACCTCCCGAAATAGCCCGCTATCTCCAAGGCCCGGCGTCCGAAGCAAAGCAGTTCGACTTCCTCATAGGCGACTGGAACGTCGAGGCGTCCCGATACAAGGAGGATGGCACTCCTGCGTTCAACTACCGGGCTTTGTGGAGTGCAAAGCCACTGAATGAGGGTCGGATGATCATGGACGACTTCCAGGCGCTGGGTCCGACGGGTGTGCCTGTGTCCTCATTCGTCACTCTGCGCACGTATTCTGAGATCACCAAGCGTTGGGAGATCGTTGGCCTTCAAGCGCTTCAACCGGCCGTGCCGACCGAGTGGCATGGGACCTCCAAGGACGGTGAAATGCTCCTCGACGCCATCGCCACCCTGCCGAACGGCCACCGTGTGCACACGAAAATTCGCTTCTTCGAGATTGCGCCTGACTCCTTTGCCTGGGAGAGCTCCATGACCGTTGATCAGGGCAATACATGGCGCAAAACGGCGTCCCTCAAGGCGACGCGCAAGACCTGAGGCCGAGGATGTTGATCGAGGGGCGTCTTCCAGCCACCCTCCAGCTCAAGCGCTAGAGCCATTGATTCTTCGTGTCTTCCCTGCGGGAGTGATGTGTTTGACACTCGGCCTTCGCGCGCAGGGCGGCTCGGGGATTTCCGGCGCTTCGTTCCTAGCAGGCATCTGGAATGCCTGAAGTGTCACGGGGCACGTGCGCAGCAAACTCATCCCTAAAACAATCGCTAGTCCGGCCATGCTTCTTGTGGTCCGCACTGGGTGGCGCAGGCGGCCCTGTGGCGCTGATCACATTCTTGCGGCGCGCAAGTCTCGGCGTCCCGCGCCTCCTAGAATGAAGCAATGATCAAATACTCCTTCCCCGCTGCGCCGGTGACTTACCGCCCCCCCGCAAACACCCCCGCAGTCCTGGCCGGTGAGTTGATCGAGTACCAGGCATGCCCGTTGTGTGAGAGCAAAGCCTTTCGGCCACTGCGCAGTGCGGACTGTTCCCACCACCCTCGCTACAGCCAAGAACTCTCTCGCACCATGCATTGGAGCCAATGCACGGCGTGCCAGCATGTTTTTCGGAGCGGCTACTACACCGAAGCAGCACTGAATATCGTTTTCCGTGGCACCAATGAATCCCAGGTGGTGGGCTATGACCTGGAACGGCAGCGCTATGTGTCTGCGCAGATGGTCGAGAAGGTGCTGTCCTACCAGACCGGAGGCACGTGGCTGGACGTGGGGTTTGGGAATGCATCACTTCTGTTCACCGCGCAGGAGTACGGCTTCGATCCCGTGGGCCTGGACCTGCGTCCGCAATCGGTGGAAGAGTTGCGCAGATGGGGTGTGACAGCCCATTGCCAGGATGTCACGGGGTTCGAGCTGCCGCGCCCCGCCAGTGTGATCAGCATGGCGGATGTGCTGGAGCACATGCCGTTTCCCAAGGTGGGCTTGCATGCCGCCCACCGGCTGTTGCAACCGGGCGGCGTGCTGCTGATCTCCATGCCCAACCTGGGCTCCTTTGTCTGGAAAGCACTGGATGCCAACAATGCGAACCCGTACTGGGGTGAGATTGAGCACTATCACAACTTTGACCGTGATCGCCTGTACGCATTGCTGGCCGAATGTGGCTTCAGGCCCGTGCGCTATGGCATCAGCCAACGCTACCGCGTGTGCATGGAAGTGATTGCCGTGAAAGTCCAGGCAGACGGGGCACACGACGCACCACAACAGTCGCCATGATCCACGGAAGTCCTGGCTAAAGATCAAGGCCTGCGGTGCGGTAACGTGCCTCTCCCAGGGCCTTGGCCTGCACCACCTTGGCGGGTAGTGGGCAGCGCCCAGGGGCCTCCTCAGGGTCATCACGTTGGACAACTTTCTGGCAGTGGTATGGGGCTCTCCACACTGCACCCTGTCAGAAATCGCATGTTGTCTCGCTGAAACCTCCAAGCTTCAAAAGCCCATGCAAAACGTTAGCCCCACGGAACACCCACTTCAGGTCGCCCTCGTCGCCGAACACCAGCATGCATCGCTGGTGGACCTGCTGTGCGAACTGCACGCCTTCTACAACGAAGGCGCCACGCCCGCTCGGCAGGTGGTGATGGAGCATCTCCGCCAGAACCTCCTGGCGCCCGGCTCCGCCCAGCATTTGCTGGTGGCTTCGCGCGGCGATGGGGTGGTGGTGGGCCTGGCGGCGTTCTCGCTGGTGTATTCGCTGGTCGAGTTTGCCGAAGACCAGCGCAGGCAATGCCAGTTGAAAGAGCTGTATGTGAGTTCGGCCGAGAGAAGCCAAGGGGCAGGCCGGGCGCTCATGTCCGGGCTCGCCCGATATGCCGTTGACCACGGCTGCCGCCGAATCGACTGGCCTGTGAAAGCTTCAAACGCCAGGGGAATCCTGTTCTACGAAAGCCTGGGTGCCGAGCAGGTGGCCGAACGGCTCAGCTACCGGCTGACTGAGCCCGCACTCGGCCGGCTGGCCCCGGACAGCGGATGTGCCAGCGTACGACCCGCATCGAACTGAAAACCGGAGACCTGCACCTTGTTTCGATCTTTTGTCCTCTTGCTCTCCCTGCTGGGCAGCGCCGCCTTCGGCGGGTTGCTGGCGGTATCGCTGCTGCAACCCGCCTGGATTGAACGCGGTGCGCGCGAGCTGATCCGCCAGCACATCGAGCACAAGACCGGCGAGAAGCTCAGAGCCCTGGACGAACGCTTCCTGAGCGCGCAGGCACGGGTCTTCTTGCGCGGCAAGGAACAGGAGATCGACGCCGCGCGCAAAGCGCTGTCTGCGGGATTGCCCGCCCGGGTCGCCACCATTGCGACCGAAATGGGGATTCCGGCCTGCGAATGCCGCAAACGTCACCAGCAGCGGCTCGAGTTGCAGATCGGCACCGCGCAGCAAATGCAGTCACAGCTCGATGCACTGATCCGCAGCGCCTACATGGACACGGCCGAGAAGCTACTGCGCGAATTGCGCATCTTCAGCGGCGCCAACGCCCTGGCATTCGCCCTGCTGGGCCTGGCTGCATGGCGGCGACCCCACGGCGCAGCTGGCGCATCGCTGGTGCCGGCCACCGCCACACTCCTCGTGGCAACGCTGGCGAGCAGCGCTGTCTACCTCTGGGGCCAGAACTGGCTGCAGACCATCGTGTTCGGCAGCTATGTAGGCGGGGCCCAGCTGGCTTACATCGCGCTGGTGTATGCGTGGCTGTGCGATCTCTTGTTCAACCGGGCGCGCATCAGCCTGCACCTGTGCCAGGGCAGCCTGAGCGGCGCTGTGTCCCCCTGCTGAAAGCCACCACCCCATGCGCATAGCCGGCTATCACTGGCGGGCAACCATGAGCGCCAGGTGCTGGAACTGCGCCCCGGGCATGGCGGCCCTTCGGACCAGTACCCGCACGCACAGCTCACCGAGGCGGAGTTCGCCTGGCTGCGCACGCTCAAGGCCTGGCATCGCTTCAGCGACGACATTTACCTGTGCCACAGCTCGCCGCGCAGTGACCACGAATACCTGCTGGAAACGCTGGACGGCAGCACGCTGCGCCTGGCCACCGCTGCGGAGATATCCGACCGGCTGGCCGACGAGCATTCACCTGTCATCGCATGCGGCCATGGCGGCGCTGGCCCGGCAACACGGCCGCCCGGACTGGGAGCACGCGCTGCTCACTGGCTACGCCGCTTAGCCCGCGCGCCCATCAGCCGTGCACTGACCGCGAATCTGCGGGAGCCTGGTCACGGTCGTGCATGCCGTAGTCGCGCACCACGGCGGCGACACGCAGGCGGTAGTTGTCGAAGATCCGCTCGCGGCCTGCTTTCTGCGTGGCGCGGTGGGCTTCCATCTGGCGCCATTGCGCCACCGCTTCCTCGTCACGCCAGAACGAAAGCGACAGCAGTTTGCCGGGAGCACTGAGGCTCTCGAACCGTTCGATGGAGATAAACCCGTCGATCTGCTCCAGCAAAGGCCGCAACGCAGCGGCAGCGCCCAGATAAGCGTCCTGCTGGCCCGGAGCGGGCTGTACCTCGAAAATGACGGCCATCATGCGCTGATCTCCAGTGGGTGTGCGGGCAGGTCCAGCGTGCCTTCCACGCCCTGCGTGAACGTGCGCTCCTCGCGCAGGATGAAGCGCTTTTCCTGCGCCATGGCGAAGTTGGCACGGCCTTCGGGGTCGGAGCGCAGGCGGGCGCGGTAGGCCTCGTAGGCAGCCAGCGACTCAAAGCCGATGAGCCCCCAGGCCTCGTAGTTGCTGCCCTCGTGCGGCAAAAAATAGCCGATCAGGTGGCCCCCGCAGCGCGGGATGATCTGGCCCCAGCGGCGCGCGTATTCGGCAAACAGCTCGCGCTGGAAGGGGTCGATGTCGTAGCGGATAAAGCAGGTGATCATGGTGTTCAGAAGTCGTTGGTGGACAGGGCTTCACGATAGGCGGTTGACGTCCTTCGATGGTTCGCCCAATATCGAACCATGAAAGATGGCCCCCACATCGCGCGCATTGCCGCGCTCATTGGCGACAGCGCGCGCGCTGAAGTCCTCACGGCCCTGATGGCCGACCGCGCACTCACGGCCACCGAACTGGCGGCGGTGGCAAGCGTGACCAAGCAGACCATCAGTGCCCACCTGGCCAAGCTGCTCGATGCGGGCCTGCTGACCGTCGAGCACCAGGGCCGCCACCGCTACTTCCGGCTGGCTGATCGTGATGTGGCTCACCTGCTGGAATCGCTCATGAACGTGGCCTTCCGCGCCGGTGCCGTGCGCCTGCGCTCCAGCCCGCGCGAGCCCGCGTTGCGCCGCGCGCGCATGTGCTACGACCACCTGGCCGGCGAAGTGGGCGTGCAGTTCTACGAAGCCCTGGTGCGTCAGGGGCTGCTGGACGCCACGCCCCAGGGTGCAGCGGTGACGCCCGCAGGCGCGCAGTGGTTTGCCCAGGTGGACATTGACACCACGGCACTGGCGCAACAGCGGCGCATGCTGTGCCGCCCTTGCCTGGACTGGAGCGAGCGCCGCCACCATCTGGGCGGCGCGCTGGGCGCTGCGTTGCTGCAACGCCTGTTCGACGGCGGATGGGCGCACCGGGCACAGGGCTCGCGCGTCGTGCACTTCACCGCCAAGGGCGAACTGGCGCTGCGCCAGTGGCTGGCAACCAGCCCAGAAGCACCACCATCCACCGCCCTTCGCGGCCCCGAACAATGATGAAGACCTTGCTGCTCTTCATCGCCACCGCCCTGGCTGAAATCGTGGGTTGCTACCTGCCCTGGCTGTGGCTCAAACAGGGCAAGCCGATGTGGCTGCTGATCCCTGCAGCGCTGAGCCTCGCCCTGTTCGCGTGGCTGCTCACGCTGCATGACACCACAGGCGCGGGGCGCGTGTATGCGGCCTATGGCGGGGTCTATATCGGCGCGGCGCTGGCCTGGCTGTGGGTGGTCGATGGCATCCGGCCCACACCCTGGGATGTGGCGGGCGTGCTGGTGGCGCTGGCGGGCATGGCGATCATCGTGCTTCAGCCTGCGCGCTAACGTCCGCGCACTTTGCGTGCCGACTGTGCGCGGACGCTCAAGGCTGGCACGCGTATCACTGCAACTCCTGGTAACAACCTCCACATTTGCAACCGGGGTGTTTTATAAGCAGTCATTTCTCAACTTTCACAAGACTGTCCATGCGCATTTCGACCGAGAAGGTTTCCTCTGACCTCACTCGCCGCCACTTTGCCCTGTGGATGACGGCCTCTGGTTTGTCGGCCTGCGGCGGTGGCGGGGGAGAGGTCGCCCCCGCGCCAGCCCCACCGCCCGGTCCCGCGCCGGGGCCAGCCTCGCTCAGTTTGATGGCGGGCGCATTGGGCGGCTCAGGATTTTTGCCAGGCGTGTTGACCGATGCACGTTTGCCCCCAGTGATGGCCGGGCATGCCTTCAACAGCAAGGGCGATCTTTGGTTCGTTGGCAGGTACGGCCGTGAACAAAAAGTAGGAAGGATCACCGCAGAAGGTACGCTGTCGTACTTTGCGTTCAACCAACAGATGCCCGTCACTCTCGGGGTCGTTGATGCGCGAGACCGGTACGTGATCGCCCATGCTGCGTTGGACGATTCCGGCACTGTGGTTTCGTTCTTCGACAATGAAACGCTGGTGACGCTGGCAGGCCAACCCAACGCCACCACCATGCAGGATGGCAAAGGCCCTGCGGCGCAGATCCTCTGGTTCGGGAACCCGCTGCTGGCGGGCGATGGGCTGGTGTACTTTCTGGACCGCGATGCTGGCGCCGCCAACTACACGCTGCGAACTTTGGCCCCCGATGGAACCGTGGTTTCCTTGCTGCCGGTGCCCAATAACAGCCGCTTGATCGCCTCCCCCACTGGGGCAGTGCGCAGGTTTACCGATGATTTTCAGAACAACCGCGTGCAATGGACGGAACTGGCGAGGGCCTCGTCAGGGCAATACTTCTGGGAAGTCCTGCCGAACAACTGGCGAAGTGTGGCCCACGCCGAACCCTTCGCGCCCGTCAAAGGCAGCAACGACATGTACTGGGGCTTTGACGCTGCGTTCAACACGATGGCCCACTACGCGCTGGATGGCACGCGTACGGACGTCTGGCAGCTGCCAGGGCGGGTGGATGCGGCGGTGTCCAACCCCCTCACCGGACACTTGGTGGCGCATGCGTGGCGGGGCCCTCTGGACCAATCCTCCCTCGAGAGCCCCGGCGTACTCTTGGTGCTGGACAGGGTGAAAACACCGACCGCTGTGCCGCAGCCCTGGGTCGGACTCGCCGATCAGCGCGGGCACACGGACGGCCAGGGCGATGCAGCACGGTTTGATTTTGAACGCGGAGCTCGCGCCACCTCGGAAGCATCGGGCCCGCTGTATGTGGCAGTGGGGGCTCAGATCCTATTGCCCGGTACGCCGCCGCAGTCGGTCCCTACGCCGCTGCGCACGGTCACACCGGCGGGCCAAGTGTCTTCGATGCCTGTCACCTACCCTTCCAGCTTTCGGCTGTTGTCCAGCGCATATGGCTACCTCGTGACCTACGACCAGGACACCAAGACACTGCTGCTGCGCACACCCAAGGGCGGGGCCGGCACGGCCTGGGAGCCTTGGGCCAAGAGCAGTCTCCTGGACAGCATGAGCCCCGACCTGAGCTTGTCCACGCTGCGGGCCGACACAACCGGCCTGCTTTGGTTTGCCACGCGGGTCCGCCCAATTCCGCTGAGTTGGATGCCCTTCAAAAACTCCGGCGTCTCGCTGATCGGCACCATCAGCGCTGCGGGGCAGGTGCAGGTGGTGGTGGGCGACCCGCAACTCATCCACTCACCCGACAACTACCCCCTGCTGGAGCAACGCCCCTGGCACATGGATGTGACGGACCTCGCCTTCGAGGGTGGCAACTCGCCCGTGTCGTGGGTGCTGTGCAACCGCCCCGTGCTGACCGCAGACCGCAAGGGCGTACAGTACCACGTGCCCGAACTGGTACGCTTGGAAGGCGCTACGCGCCAGTCCTTTGCCCTGCCCCCGGTAAGTGGAACCGATGCGTATTCGGTGCACTACTACCAGCTCTGCACCCTGCCTGGTCGGCCCGGCGAGGTGTTCATCATCTCCAACGCCTGCGCCGTGTACCGGTGGACAGTGGCGAAGGGCCTGGAATTGCTGGCCGGACAGGCCCAGACCACGCCGGGCGGCGTGCGACTGGGTGCGTTGCCCGCCAGCCTGAACGGGGTGAAGTTCATCAGCCCCGGCCCCGATGCCAACAGCCTGTACGTAGGCAGCGAAAACAGCGTACTGCGATTGGGTCTTCCCGGTTGAGACGGCATGCGCGCGCATCCGCCTCTGGATGAAGGCGCCCCTTGTTCAAACTTCGGAAACTGTTCATGAAACAACCCAGCGAGACCGTTGCCTCCGCCCTCACCAGGCGCCACTTTGCGCTTTGGATGACGGCTTCCGGCCTGACCGCCTGCGGCGGGGGTGGAAGTGGGGAAGCCCCCGCACCGGCGCCTGCGCCCTCGGCGCCCGGCCCCTCTTCAGTCAGCCTGCTGGCGGGCGGACTGGGGGGAAGCGGGTTCCTTGCAGGCACTGGCACGCAGGCCCGCCTGCCCTGGAAGTTGATCGGTCCGGCCTTCACCAGCCAAGGCCACCTGTGGTTCACCGGCGAGCACCTTGATGTGCAGCGGATCGGCAAGGTTTCCCCGGACGGGGCGCTCACCTACCGCACTCCCGAGACAGAGCTGCCGGCCTTCGTGACGGGTGGTGTGGTGGACGTGCAAGATCGCTATTTGGTCGCGATCCCCGTTGCAGGCTTGGGCCCTGTTCGAGTCATCTGTACGGTGCAAGGCGACTCGCTGGAGATCTTGGCGGGCCTAGCGACAGATCCCACCCAGCCTGATGTCATGCAGGATGGAAAAGGGCGATCGGCCCGGATCTGCCAGTTCGACTCCCCCGTTCTGGCCGGGGACGGGATGGTGTACTTCCTCGACAGGACCTTTTTGGGTCCGCACGAGATGCTGCGCACTCTGGCGCCGGACGGTACGGTGACGTCCCTCCTTCCGGCGCCCGTTGGCAGCCGGCTGGTCTTGTCTCCTACCGGGGCAGTGCGCAAGTTCATCGACGCCGCAGGCCACGTGGAATGGGCCGAACTGGCCAACACGGCACCAGGCGTTTATGCATGGAACCTCCTGCCCAGCAACTGGCCCAGCGGCAGCGCCGTGCCCTTGGCGCCTGTCAAAGGCAGTGCCGACAGGTACTGGGGTTACGACGCTGCCGCAAAAACCGTGGCGCATTACGCGCTGGACGGTACGCGGCAGAACGCACGGCAGCTCCCGGGCGCACCGGAAGCGGCAGCGGCCAATCCCGCCACCGGCCAAATCGCACTGAGCATTCGCCGTGATCTGCCAGGCGCGCCGCTCTTTCCCGCAGAGCTGTACCTGCTAGACCCTTCCCCGGCGCCCACGGCGCCGCTGTCGGCGTGGGTCGGGCTGCCGGACCAGTTGGGCCATGCGGATGGCGTGGGTGACGCTGCACGCTTTGACTTCACCGGAGGCGCCCACGCCGTCTCTGAAGGGTCTGGGCCGCTGTTCGTGGCAGTGGGCGCGGGCACGACCTACGGCGGCGCTGCACCGCCCGTGCGCACCGTGGCGCCGTCCGGCCAAGTGGCCTCCACCGCATTGCCCTACCGGCGCACCGGCCTGCTGGCCATCGCCTACGGCTATCTTTTGACTTGCGACCGCTCCACCAATACGGTGCTGCGCACGCCCAAGAACGGTAGCGGCACGGTGTGGGAACCGTGGGTGCAAAGCAGCATTTTTGCGGGGTACGGGGGGCTGCAGGTGCTTCGACCGGACACCACGGGCTTGCTGTGGTTTGCCACCCGCACGCTGCCCGCGGGCGGTGGCGGCGGCAGCAACCCGACCGGCGAAGGCACGTCCCTGATCGGGACCATCAGCGCCACCGGTCAGGTGCAGGTGCTGTTGGGTGACCCGCAGCAGGTCTACTCCGCGGCCAACTATCCGCCGCTGGCCCAGCGTCCCTGGTACCTGGACATCACCGATATCGCCTTCGAGGGCACGGCGTCCCCGGTGTCATGGGTGCTATGCAACCGCACGGTGCTGACCTCCCAGGGCGAGTTCGAGCGTTATGCGCCCGAACTGGTGCGGCTGGAAGGCGCCACGCGCCAAGCGTTTGCGCTGCCCGGGTTGGACATCCACCGGCGCGAGTTGATGCCCTACCAGCAGCTGTGCGTACTGCCCAGTCGGCCGGGCCAGGTGTTCCTGTCCGGCCCCTGCGGCGTGTACCGCTGGACCGTCGCCAAGGACCTGGAGCTGGTGGCCGGGCAGGCCGACCCGACGCCCGGCGGCGTGCGCCTGGGCTCCTTGCCCGCCAGCCTGAACCTGGTGAAGTTCATCAGCCCCGGCCCGGATGCCAACAGCCTGTACGTGGGCAGCGAAAACAGCGTGCTGCGGCTGAATCTGCCAGCGTAAGAGCGCCGCGAAAGGCCGTCCGTCAACGGACGGCCTTTCGCCCCCCTGCCCGTCAGTTCACCTTGATCAAGCGCCAGTCAATCCGGTTGTCCGGCCGCTGTACCAGCTCCACGTTTTTCTTCATGGCCCAGGCCAGCATCTGGTTGTGCAGGGGGATGTGTGCCACGGTGTCGTTCTGCAGCTGCAGGCCTTCGGTGAGCAGGCGGTTTCGCACGGGCAGGTCGGTTTCGGTCTTAACACGGTCCACGATGTAGTCCATGCGTTCATTGGTGTAGCGGCCCAGGTTGTAGTTGCCGTCGCCGCCCGTGGTCTTGGTGCGGACGAGTGATTGCAAGGTGTACAGCGCATCGAAGGTGGGCACGCCCCAGCTGAGCAGCGCAATGCTGGCCTCGTGCCGCTGTGCCATGGGGTAATAGGTGACCGCTGGCAGCGTGCGCAGCTTGGCCTTCACGCCAATGCGCGACCACATGGAGGTGATCGCCTGGCACAGCTCTTCGTCCTGCACGATGGCGTTGTTGCTGCAGGCAAAGTCCACCTCGAAGCCGTCTTTGTAGCCTGCCTCGGCCAGCAAGGCCTTCGCGGCATTGGCGTCAAAGGGCAGGCGCTTGTCCACGGCTTCCGTCCAGCCATTGACCAGCGGCGACACGATGGCTCCGGTGGGCTTGGACATGCCGCGCATGGTCACGCGCTGCAGCGTGGCACTGTCAATGGCCTGGTAGAGCGCCTTGCGCACGCGCAGGTCCTTGAGCGGGTTCTTGCCCTTGATGTTGCTGCCCACCAGCTCTTCGCGGAACTGGTCCATGGCGAGGTACACGGTGCGGTTCTCCACCATCTCCATGACCTTGAGGGCGGGGTTGGCCTTGATGCGGGCCAGATCCTGAATGCTGGTGTCGCGCACCATGTCCACCTCGCCCGACAGCAGCGCGGCGATGCGCGTGGCTTCGGACTTGATGGGGGTGTAGGTGATCTCAGTGACGTTGCCTTCGGCCTTGCCTGCATTCCACCAGTGGGGGTTGGCCGCGAACACGATCTTCTGGTCGGGCACCCATTCCTTGAGCACGAAGGGGCCGGTGCCCATGGCATTGCGGTGCGAATAGGTCTCGTCCTTGGCCTTGATGTCCTTGGGCTCGACCGAGTTGTTCTTCTCGGCCCAGGCCTTGCTCATCACGCGCAGCTCGGTGAGCTGGTTCAGTATCACCGGGTTGGGGTTCTTCAGGAAGATGTCAATGGTCTCGCCGTCTACCTTGGCGATGCGGTCCATGCCCTGGGTGTAGATGGAGTACGTGGAGGTCTTGCTCATCGCGCGCTGCAGCGAATAGACCACGTCATCGGCCGTCATGGCCGAGCCGTCGCTGAACTTCACCCCCTGTCGCAGCTTCACGCGCAGCTGCGTGGGGCTGACCTGCTGCCACGAGGTGGCCAGCAGCGGCTCGACCTTGAGCGTGCGGCTGTTGAACATCACCAGCGATTCATACACCGCCGCATGGATGCCATTGCCCAGGGCGCTGTTTTGCGAATGGATGTCCATCGTCTGGATGTCGCTGGAGCCTGCCCACTTGAACGGTTTTGCCGACACGGTGGGAGCAACGGTTGCCAGGGCCAGGGTAGCGGCCGCAAGCAGGGAACGCTTGAATTGCATGGCGAAATTTCCTTGATGAAATAGGAGAAACGGCAATATGCAGCAGGAAACAGGCCAGCCCAAGCCCCCACGCGCCATGTGTGGCACCGGCGATGCAAGCCCCGTGTCGGGACCGATTGCGCGCCGGGTGCGGCTGGGATAAAAGGGCCGTGGCAGGCCGGTGCACCGGCTACGGCACTGACCGCACCGGGTAGCGCACGCCATCGCGCTCAACGCCCACCTGCAGCAGGTTGATCACCCCCATCACGTCATCCACCAGCCACACGGCTTTCTCCAGCGCCTCGGCCTGCGCCTGCGACTGCACACAACCCATCAGTGTCACCAGCCGCCGCTCGCCCAGCACCCACACGCTGGTGTCGTCAAAACGGCCATCCTGCTGGATGTAGCGCTGCACGCGCGGGATGATCTCGGCGTCGTACAGGTACGAGTTGGGCAGGCGGCAGCGCCCCACGCGGTGGCAGCTGCCGCCGTGTTGCGATCGCACATGGGCCAGCTCGCGGACCTCGGCCTCGGTGTAGAGAGGGCCTTCGGGCACGGGACATTGCGGGATAGCGCTCGTGACCTGTACGAAAGGGTCATTGAAGGCGTTGGTGCGCGGGGCGGGGTTGTCAGCCACCTGGGCAGTGGTCAGGAATGGGGCCATGGCGACGGCCACCAACAACGCCATGACGAACCGGCGGAACACACAAACACGGCGCATGAATCGTTCCTTCCTGAAGATGGTCACAGCGCGGCTACAGCACGATCTGGTACCGCGCAAACTCTCTGCTGCCTTTGCGCACACAGTCGTTCAGGGTAAAACCAAAGCCCTCATACAGCCTTCGCAGCGGTTGCCGGTCGGCCACGCAGTCCAGCCGCAGATAGCGCAGGCCCAGGCTGCCTGCGTGCTGGCACCCAAATGCCAGCAGTGCCGTAGATACCCCCTGCCCCGCCCAAGCACGCCGCACGGCCAGCTTGTGCAAGAACGCGGAGGTGCCCGGTTCAGCGTCCGGCCAGAAGACTGGGTCTTCGCGCTGGAAGCGCACCACCCCCACTACCGCTTCGCTCGCTTTGGCCACCACATACAACCCGCCATCCACATCACGCTGCACGCTGTCATCTGTGAAATCAGACACGAGCCAGAGCGGAATTTTTTGATCGACCAACCACTGCGCGGCCTCGCGCAACACGGCAGCAATGGCAACGGCGTCTGACGGGCGGGCGATTTCGGTGCGCATACAAAAGCGGTGTTGGCCTGCAGACAGGGTGAAGCTGCACAAGATGATGGGACGAGGCGTTGACAGCGCTGACGGAATGAATCACGCTCAGCGCGATTGCTCACATATTTATAGCTGCCAGCACTCATCATATAAGCGCTAGAAGCCATTTTTATTCAAATTTTAGTCATGAAGCGTCGTCACGCAATCCCCAGCCCGCGCCCCGGCTTTGGCCCGCCGCCTACGATGTCCTGACCATGCACGCAAGCGACCTGATCGTCCACCGCTCCGAAGGCCTGTATTGCCCGCAGGGCAATTTCTACATCGACCCCTGGCGGCCGGTGGAGCGGGCCGTGATCACGCATGCCCATTCAGACCACGCACGCATGGGCTCGGCCCACTACCTGGCGCATACCGACAGCGCGGGCACGCTGCGCAACCGGCTGGGGGCGGACATCGCACTGCAGACGCTGGCCTACGGCGAGGCCATAGACCACCATGGCGTGCGCGTGTCGCTGCACCCGGCCGGGCACGTGCTGGGCTCGGCCCAGGTGCGCGTCGAACATGGCGGCCAGGTGTGGGTGGCCTCGGGCGACTACAAGCTCGAAGACGACGGCACCTGCACGCCGTTCGAACCCGTGCGCTGCCACACCTTCATCACCGAATCGACTTTTGGCCTGCCGATCTACCGCTGGCCCTCGCAGCCCACGCTGTTTGCCGACATCAATGCCTGGTGGGCGGCGAACGCAGCGGCGGGCAAGGCCAGCGTGCTGTACGCCTATGCCTTCGGCAAGGCGCAGCGGCTGCTGCATGGGGTGGACGCCAGCATCGGGCCCATCGTGGTGCATGGGGCGGTGGAGCCGCTCAACGCCGTGTACCGCACAGCGGGCGTGGACCTGCCGCCCACGCTGCGCGTGACGGACCCGGGCCTCACCAAGGCCGACCTGAAACGCGCGCTGGTGCTGGCGCCGCCCTCGGCCGCTGGCACCCCCTGGCTCAAGCGCTTTGGGGAGTTTTCAGACGCGTTTGCCAGCGGCTGGATGCTGGTGCGCGGCGCACGCCGACGCCGGGGCGTGGACCGGGGCTTTGTGATGAGCGACCACGCCGACTGGCCCAGCTTGCAAAAAGCCATTGGCGCCACGGGCGCGGAGCGCGTCATAGTGACGCACGGCAGCACGGCCGTGATGGTGCGCTGGCTGCGCGAGCAGGGGCTGGACGCCCAGGTGTTCGCCACCGAATACGGCGCCGATGACAACGAGGACGATGCAGGGGCTGCGCCCGAGCCAAGCAGCGAACCCGCACCCAAGGCGAAGGCATGAAGGCCTTTGCCCAGCTATTCCAGGCGCTCGACGCCACCACCGCACAGTCGGCCAAGCTCGCGGCGCTGGTGGCCTACCTGCGCGTGGTGCCGCCTGCCGATGCGGCCTGGGCCACCTACTTTCTGGCGGGTGGCAAACCGCGCCAGATGGTGCCCACCAAGCGCCTGAAGGCCCTGGCGCAAGAGGCTGCCGGCCTGCCTGAATGGCTGTTCGAAGAAAGCTACCAGGCCGTGGGCGACCTGGCCGAAACGCTGGCGCTGCTGCTGCCTGCGCCGGTGCAGCCGGTGGACCTGCCGCTGGCCGAGTGGATGGCGCAGCTGCTGCCACTGCGCACCCTGCCGCCCGACGAGGCCGATGCCCGCCTGCGCACGCAGTGGGACCTGCTGGCGCCCGAGCAGCGCTTCGTGTACTTCAAGCTCATCACCGGCAACTTCCGCGTGGGGGTGTCGCGCCTGCAGGTCACGCAGGCGTTGGCCACGGTGAGCGCCCTGGACCCCAAGCGCATCGCCCACCGGCTGATGGGCTACACACAGATCGGCCGACAGCCCGCTGCGGACGACTACGCCGCCCTGGTGGCGCCGGTGGACGAGGCCGCCGATGGCAGCACGCCCGGCACGGGCGACAGCGGCATGGCGGGCCAGCCCTACCCCTTCTTCCTGGCGCACCCGTTCAGCCAGCCCGTGGCCGAGATGCCCGCGCTGCTCGGCGCGCCCGGTGACTGGCTGGTGGAGTGGAAGTGGGACGGCATCCGCACGCAGATCGTGCGGCGTGCGGGCGCGGTGTGGGTCTGGTCGCGCGGCGAGGAGCTGGTGACCGACCGCTTCCCCGAGCTGGCCGAGGCTGCGATGGCGCAGCTGCCCGATGGCACAGTGGTCGATGGCGAGATCCTGGTGTGGCTTCCCGACGAGCCCCAGCCCCGCCCCTTTGCCGACCTGCAAAAGCGCCTGGGCCGCAAGACCCTGGGCCCCAAGCTGCTGCGCGAACTGCCCGTGGTGCTGGTGGCCTACGACCTGCTCGAACATGCGGGGCAGGACCTGCGCCAGCAGCCCCAACAGGCACGCCGCGCACTGCTGGAGGCCACGCTGCAGCCCGACCCGGCTGCGATCGCTCCCGCTGCGCAACCGGGCCTGCGCCTGAGCACGCTGCTGCACGGCGCCGACTGGCCGGACCTGGCACGCCAGCGCGAAGCCGCGCGCGGCATGGGCACCGAGGGCTTCATGCTCAAGCACCGCCAGGCGCACTACGGCGTGGGCCGCACCAAGGACGTGGGCGTGTGGTGGAAGTGGAAGATCGACCCGATGAGCGTGGACGCCGTGCTGATCTACGCCCAGCGCGGCCATGGCCGCCGCGCCAGCCTGTACAGCGACTACACCTTTGCCGTGTGGAACGGTCCGCCCGATGACCCCGACCGGCAGCTCGTGCCGTTCGCCAAGGCCTATTCGGGCCTAACGGACGTGGAGATCGGCCAGGTGGACACCATCATCCGCAAGACCACGCGCGAGAGCTTCGGGCCCGTGCGCAGCGTGGATGCGACCATGGTCTTCGAGCTCGGCTTCGAGGGCATCGGCAAGAGCCCGCGCCACAAGAGCGGCATCGCCGTGCGCTTTCCGCGCATGCTGCGATGGCGCCAGGACAAGACCGTGGCCGAGGCCGATACCCTGCAGACCCTGATGGCCCTGTTGCCAGGGCAGGACACCGCAGCATGAGCACGGCGCGCCGTCCGCGCAAGCCGCTGCCCACCGTGGCCGCGAGCGCGGCTGCTGGCTGGATGGCCGCGCGCGGCTGGCAGCCCTTCGGCTTTCAGCAGGAGGTATGGCGCGCCATGGGCGAAGGCCGCTCAGGGCTGCTGCATGCCACCACCGGCGCGGGCAAGACCTATGCCGTGTGGCTGGGCGCGCTGCAGCACCTGGCGCTGGCAGGCGAGCCCGTGGCACCGGCTGCACAGGCCAGTGCGCGCACGGCCCTGCGCACACGCCGCGCGGCAGCGCCACCGCTCACGGTGCTGTGGATCACCCCCATGCGCGCCCTGGCGGCCGATACGCTGCGTGCGCTGGTCGCGCCCCTGCCCGATCTGGCGCCGGACTGGACCAGCGGCCTGCGCACCGGCGACACCGCCAGCGGCGAGCGCGCCGCACAGGACCGGCGCCTGCCCACACTGCTGGTGACCACGCCCGAAAGCGTGTCGCTGCTGCTGGCACGCGCCGATGCACGCGAGCGCCTGGAGAAGGTGCGCCTGGTGGTGGTGGACGAATGGCACGAGCTGGTGGGCAACAAGCGCGGCGTGCAGGCGCAGCTGGCGCTGGCGCGCCTGTCGGGCTGGAACCCGGCCCTGCAGGTGTGGGGCATGTCGGCCACGCTGGGCAACCTGCAGGAGGCGCTGGACACGCTGCTGCCCCGGCCGGTGCCGGGCGCACCCGCAGTGCCGCCCGCCGTGCTGGTGCAGGGCCGCATCGACAAGGCGCTGCAGGTGGACGTGATGCTGCCGGCCAAGGTGGACCGCTTTGCCTGGGCCGGCCACATGGGCCTGGCGCTGCTGCCGCAGGTGGTGCAGTCCATCGAGGCCTGTGCGTCCACCCTGGTCTTCACCAACACGCGTTCGCAGGCCGAGCGCTGGTACCAGGCGCTGCTGGAGGCCCGGCCCGACTGGGCCGGCACGCTGGCATTGCACCATGGCTCGCTGGGCCAGGAGGTGCGCGCCTGGGTGGAGAACGGGCTCAAGGCCGGTCAGCTCAAGGCCGTGGTCTGCACATCGAGCCTGGACCTGGGCGTGGACTTTCTGCCCGTGGAGCAGGTGCTGCAGATCGGCTCGGCCAAGGGCGTGGGGCGGCTGGTGCAGCGCGCGGGCCGCTCGGGCCACGCGCCCGGGCGCACTTCCAGCATCACCCTGGTGCCCACGCACAGCCTGGAGCTGGTGGAGGCCGCCGCCGCGCGCCATGCACTGGCGCTGGGCCGCATCGAAGAGCGGCACACGCCGCACGCGCCGCTGGACGTACTGGTGCAGCACCTGGTCACTGTGGCGCTGGGCGGCGGCTTCGTGCCCGAAAACCTGCTGGCCGAGGTGCGTCGCGCTCCGGCCTATGCCACGCTGGCCGATGGCGACTGGCAATGGGCCCTGCAGTTCGTGCGCCAGGGCGGGGCCTCGCTGGCCATCTACCCCGACTTCCAGCGCGCCGTGCCCGACGAGGAAGGCGTGTGGCGCGTGCCCGATGCGCGGCTGGCGCGCCGCCACCGCAGCAACATCGGCACCATCGTGAGCGATGCCAGCATGCAGGTGCAGTTCGTGAGCGGCGGGCGCCTGGGTTCGGTGGAAGAGAGCTTCATCGCGCGCCTGCGCAAGGGCGACGTGTTCATGTTCGCGGGCCGCCTGCTGAAGCTGGTGCGCACCCAGCAGATGACGGCCTACGTGCGCATCGCGCCCAAGGGCAGCGCCGCGTTGCCGCGCTGGAATGGCGGGCGCATGCCGCTGTCGAACACGCTGGCCGACGCCATGCTGGAGATGCTGGAGCAGGCCGAGCGCGGGGTCTACGCATCGCCCGAGATGCAGTGCGCCCAGCCCCTGCTCGCGCTGCAGCACGCCTGGTCGGCCCTGCCCACGCCCAGCCGCCTGGTGGCCGAGACGCTGCACACGCGCGAAGGCTGGCACCTGTACCTCTACCCGCTGGCGGGCCGTCTGGTGCACCTGGGCCTGGCAGGGCTGCTGGCCTGGCGTGCATCGGAGCAGGTGCCCAACACCTTTTCCATCGCGGTCAACGACTACGGGCTGGAGCTGCTGTCCGCGAAGCCCGTGGACTGGGCCGCGCTGCTGCCGCGCCTGATCGGCGAGGGCACGCACACCACCATCGGCAGCGGGTTGGAGGACGAAGTGCTCGCCAGTCTGAACGCGACCGAGATGGCGCGCCGGCGCTTTCGCGAGATCGCGCGCATCGCAGGCCTCATCTTCCAAAGCCACCCGGGCGAGCAGCGCAGCAGCCGCCAGCTGCAGGCCTCGTCGTCGCTGTACTACGACGTGTTCGCGCAGTACGACCCCGACAACCTGCTGCTGGCCCAGGCCCGCGCCGAGCTGCTGGCCAACGAGCTCGACATGGAGCGACTGGCCCGCACGCTGCGCGGCATGCAGGCGCAGACCCTGTCCATCCATGCCCTCACGCGCCCCACCCCGTTCGCCCTGCCGCTGATGGTCGAGCGCTTTCGCGAACGTCTAAGTACCGAGACCCTGGCCGACCGCCTGGCGCGCATGGTGCAGGCGCTGGAGAAGGCCGCCGACGACACCACCGGCACCCACCACGCCGACAATCCCGTGGCCCCGGCCGACATGGCCTGGGACGTCCCCGACGGCGCCACCGCATCCCCCCGGCGCGCACGCCGCGGCGACACTGAGGGCGCACCCCGCCGGCCCCGGGGACGCCACGGATTCTGAGCACGACGACGAAGACGACGACTGACCTTGCCCGTGACCGCAGACACCGACACCACCGCCCCTTCGCTTGCATCCCCACCTGCTGGCGCCCACGCCATCACCCTGCCCTGCGGCACCGCCCTGTGGCTGCTGCCCCAGCGCGCCGTGTGGTGGCCCGCTGCGCGCATGGCCTTCGTGGCCGACGTGCACTTCGGCAAGGCGGCCACCTTCCGCCGCGCGGGCCAGCCGGTGCCACACGGCACCACGGCCGACAACCTGGCAAGGCTCGACGCGGTGCTGGCCGTGACGGGCGCGGAGCACCTCGTCTTTCTGGGCGACTTTTTGCATGCCCGCAGCGGTGCGGCCGATGCCCTGTGGCAGCAGTTGCTGCCGTGGCGCAAGCGCCATGCGCAGTTGCAAATGACCCTGGTGCGCGGCAACCACGATCTGCACGCGGGCGGCCCACCCCCACCGTTGGCCCTGGCCATCGTGAACGAGCCCTGGTTGCCCCATGCCGACACACCCTTGCTGGCCTGCCACCACCCGCAAGCTGTCGTCGGCCACACCGTGCTGGCGGGCCATCTGCACCCCACTCTGCGACTGAACGGCCCCGGGCGCGACTCCCTGCGGGCGCCTTGTTTTGGCTGGGGAGAGGGGCAACTGGTCCTGCCCGCCTTTGGGGCGTTTACCGGCACATCACCCGCTGCACTTCCTGGCACCTGGGTCCGGTTTGCGGTCACGCCGGGCCGCGTGGTGGCGGTCCCAGCAGGCTTTTCATAGCCCGCGCGGAGTGACGGTACGGCGGCACCCACCCACCCAAACCGCTCGTGGCAGAAGGGTGATTACCACCTTTTTGGTGAAAAAAAGTGCCGCAGGCTTATGATAATTTTGCATTGTGAGATTCGATTGCAAAAACAGCGGGCACAGACAGCCCCGAGCAAGGAGAATCAGAGAGCATCCGCGTTTGGCCCCGCTGCAACGCAGCCGAGGGCATTTACACACTCTGTTTCGTGAGACAAGCCATGACGACCCAGCAACCGACCATCATCTACACCCTGACCGACGAAGCCCCACGTCTGGCCACGGCTTCCTTCCTGCCCATCATCCGCACCTTTGCGGCGCCAGCGGGCATCAACGTGACCGAGAGCGACATCTCCGTGGCCGCACGCGTGCTGGGCGAGTTCCCCGAATCGCTGACCGCCGAACAGAAGGTGCCCAACACCCTGGCAGAGCTGGGCAAGAAGACCTTGCAGGCCGATGCCAACATCATCAAGCTGCCCAACATCAGCGCCTCGGTCGGCCAATTGCAGGCCTGCATCAAGGAACTGCAGGGCAAGGGCTATGCGATCCCTGACTACCCTGAAGATCCCAAGACCGAAGAAGAAAAAGCAATCCGCGCGCGTTATGCCCGCTGCATCGGCTCGGCCGTGAACCCCGTGCTGCGCGAAGGCAACTCCGACCGCCGCGCCCCCAAGGCCGTGAAGGAATACGCGCGCAAGAACCCACACAGCATGGCCGACTGGAGCCAGGCATCGCGCTCGCACGTGTCGCACATGCACGCTGGCGACTTCTACCATGGCGAAAAGTCCATGACGCTGGACCGCGCCCGCGACGTGAAGATGGAGCTGATCACCAAGAGCGGCAAGACCGTGGTGCTCAAGCAAAAGGTGTCGCTGCTGGACCGCGAAATCATCGACAGCATGTTCATGAGCAAGAAGGCGCTCGTCGAGTTCTACGAAAAGGAAATCGAAGACGCGCGCAAGACCGGTGTGATGTTCTCGCTGCACGTGAAGGCCACGATGATGAAGGTGTCCCACCCCATCGTGTTCGGCCACTGCGTGAAGATCTTCTACAAGGACGCGTTCGCCAAGCACGGCAAGCTGTTCGAAGAGCTGGGCGTGAACGTGAACAACGGCATGGCCAACCTGTACGAAAAGGTCGCCACGCTGCCCACGGCCCAGCGCGAAGAAGTCCTGAAGGACCTGCACGCCTGCCACGAAGGCCGCCCCGAGCTGGCCATGGTCGATTCGGCCAAGGGCATCACCAATTTCCACTCGCCCAACGACATCATCGTGGACGCCTCCATGCCCGCGATGATCCGCAACGGCGGCAAGATGTGGGGCGCCGACGGCCGCCTGAAGGACGTGAAGGCCGTGATGCCCGAATCGACCTTTGCCCGCATCTACCAGGAGATCATCAACTTCTGCAAATGGCACGGCGCGTTCGACCCCAAGACCATGGGCACAGTGCCCAACGTGGGCCTGATGGCCCAGCAGGCCGAAGAGTACGGCTCGCACGACAAGACGTTTGAGATCACCGAAGACGGCGTGGCCAACATCACCGATCTGGCCACTGGCGAAGTGCTGCTCTCCCAGAACGTGGAAGCCGGCGACATCTGGCGCATGTGCCAGGTCAAGGACGCCGCGATCCGCGACTGGGTCAAGCTGGCCGTGAACCGCGCGCGCAATTCCGGCATGCCCGTGGTGTTCTGGCTCGACTCGTACCGCCCGCACGAAGCGCAGCTGATCACCAAGGTCAAGATGTACCTGCACGAGCACAACACGGCGGGCCTGGACATCCAGATCATGAGCCAGGTGCGTGCGATGCGCTACACGCTGGAGCGCGTGATCCGTGGCCAGGACACCATCAGCGCCACCGGCAACATCCTGCGCGACTACCTGACCGACCTGTTCCCCATCATGGAACTGGGCACCTCGGCCAAGATGCTGTCCATCGTGCCCCTGATGGCCGGTGGCGGCATGTACGAAACCGGCGCGGGCGGCTCCGCACCCAAGCATGTGCAGCAGCTGGTGGAAGAAAACCACCTGCGCTGGGATTCGCTGGGCGAGTTCCTGGCGCTGGCCGTGTCGCTGGAAGATCTGGGCCTGAAGACCGGCAACGCCAAGGCCAAGGTGCTGGCCAAGACGCTGGACGCCGCCACGGGCAAGCTCCTGGACAACAACAAGAATCCTTCGCCCAAGACCGGCCAGCTGGACAACCGCGGCAGCCAGTTCTACCTGGCCCTGTACTGGGCGCAGGAACTGGCCGCGCAGACCGACGATGCCGACCTGGCCAAGTTGTTCGCACCGCTGGCCAAGCAACTGGCCGCTGACGAACAGACCATCGTGGCCGAGCTGGCTGCGGTGCAAGGCGCGCCCGCCGACATCGGCGGCTACTACCTGCCCGACACCGCCAAGCTGGACGCCGTGATGCGCCCCAGCAAGACGCTGAATGCAGCGTTGAAGACCGTGGCTGCGTAAACAACAAACAGCCCGCTCCCCCCCAAAAAAAGCCCCGCTTGTCGGGGCCTTTTTTATTGTCGGACCACACCAGTATGGAAAAAAGCAGCCCCTGGAGGGAGCCACATTTCAGGTCACAAATGATGGGGAAGAGCGGCGCTACCCCTGCCCGAACATCAGGGCCGTTCGCGGTCGGCCACGCGGGTGTTCAGCGCCGCAGGCACATAGCGGGGAAGGAACGCACACCCCTTGCCGAAATGCGCCTCGAAGGCCGGGCACTGCGCTGCGATGCCCTCGGGCGTGGGCTTCACACCTCCGTCCACCCATCGCAGCAAGGCGGTCATCAGCGTCGGGTAGGTGGGGTCGCTCAGGTAACTGTGGGTGTGGTGCTGGGTGAAGGTCTGCACCAGGCGCGCGGCGCTGCCACCTTGCTCCATGGTGGCCTTGAAGGCCGCGTCCAGCTCGACAAAGGCCGTGGGGTCGTCCACACCTTTCACGGTGAGCACCGGCACGGGGGTGCGACCACTGAGGTCCGTGTCCTGCGCAAACCGCGCCACGGCGGCGGGGTCCGCGCGGTAGCGCAGCACGGCGGCATTCAAGGCCGCATCGTCGGGTGAGCCCTTGTACTGCACGCCCTGGTTGCCAAACGGGCTCGCACCCCCGGTGCGGTGCTGCACCACGTCGCGGTAGTGGAACGTGGCCCAGTTCATGTGACCCTGGATGGAGCCGGCGGGGATGCGGATCACGTCGACAAGGGTCTTGAGTTTGCGCTGCTGCTCGGGCGTGCGCTCTGCAGCGGGTTTGTTCAGCGCCAGACATTCGTTCACGCGCGCCGCCAGATCCGCCTGCGTCATGGCCGCATCGCGCGGCAGGCCGATGTTGAGCGGGTACGCCGCATCGGTGGGCCGGGGGTGGTTGTTGCACAGGTATTGGTAGACCACGCGCAGATCGGTGCGGAAATCGTACGAACGCGTGCCGCCTGCCACCACGCCGCTGGTGAGCAGCACAGCGTCGTAAGGGCGTTTGCCGCTAGTCGCCGTGACCTGGAACATCTCGGCCCCCTTGGCCGCCACGCTGGCGCCCCACGACTGGCCGTGCAGGATGGTGCGCTGCGGCTGGGCCACCTGCTGCACAAAAATCTGCCGCAGGCGCTCGGTGTCTTCGGCCGCCGCGCGCACCTCCACGCCGCCCTGGCGGAAGGTGCTGCCCGCCCAGGCATAGCCCGCGCGGACCATGATGGACCAGCGCTCCAGGTCCTCCACCGCGCGCTCTATCCTGGGCGCGCCCAGCGCCGGGCCGCCGTGGGCGTGCAGCACCAGGTGGCCGTTCCATTGCTGCGGCATGGCAATCAGGTAATACGCCCCTGCGGAATCCTTGCCCGACAGGCAGCGGGCGATGGGCGCCAAGTCCTTGGGGCATGGCGTGGCGGCGGGTGCGGCCTCTGCCACCGCCTGGGGTTGGGTGGCAACCGGCGCGCAGGCAGCCAAAACAGCAGCCGCCAGGGCGGCCGGCGCGGCCCCGGTCCAGCGGGGCCAGGCGCGAAGCAGCGGAAAAGCAGCCATGGGGAAAGTCTCCGTTGAATGATGGTTGTGGTGGGTAGCTGCTGCGCATCGTAGAAACGGAGTTCCGATACGTCAAATAGGTCCATCCACCATCTTTGATACGATTTACGTATGAGATCACTACTTACACCATCGCACCGCTGACATGGACATCCGCCAGCTCCGCTACTTTCTCGCTGTTGCAGACGCCGGGCACATGACGCGCGCCGCCGAGCAACTGGGCATGGCCCAGCCACCGCTGAGCCAGCAGATCAAGCTGCTTGAAAACACGGTGGGCATGGCTTTGTTCAAGCGCCATGCCAAGGGCGTAACACTGACCGAAGCGGGCCGCGCACTACAAGCTGACGCCACGCGCCTGGTGCACGACTTCGATGCGCTGCAAAGCCGCATGCAGTTGCTGGCCGAGGGCAAAACCGGGCGGCTGGCGATTGCGTTCACCAGTTCCGCCGCGGCCCATGAGTTCACGCCGTTTGCGCTGCGTGAGTGCCGCGCGCGCCACCCGGGCCTGGTGCTGGAGATTGGCGAGAACAACGCGGCCGAGATCACCGAGGCCGTCGCCGATGGACGCCTGCACTGTGGCCTGCTGCGCGTGCCCGTGGCGCGGCCTGCGGGCCTGGCGTTCGACACGCTGCAGCACGAGCCCGCCATGGTGGCGCTGCCCATCGACCACCCGCTGGCACAACGCCAGCGGCGCGGCAAGCCGCTGCCCATTCAGATCGCCGACCTGGAGGGCGAGCCCATGATCCTGGTGCGCCGCCCGGGCGCACCGGGCCTGTATGCCAACCTGCTGGCGCTGTGTTTCGAGCAGGGCGTGCGCCCCCGTGTGGTGGCCGAAGTGGCACGCATGCTAACCAACCTCAACCTCGTGGCTGCGGGCACCGGCATTTCCGTGGTGCCGTCGTCCATGCTGGGCGTGCACCGGCATGCGATTGCCTACCGCCCGCTGGTGGATGGCGGGCGGCTGGATGTGCCGCTCACCCTGGTCTACCGTGCGGACGACAACATGGGCCCCACGGCCACCTTCACCGCCTTGCTGCGCACGCTGGCGGGCGAACAACATCCGGCGGTGGCCACAGAGCCTCCAAAGAAAAGGGCTGCCCGGTAGCCCACCAGACAGCCCTTCCGTGCGTCGGACCGACCCCATCAGGGGCAGAACCGATCACCTCGCCGCGCTTCAGTTGTTGCCCAGCGCAATCCCCTCACGGCGTGGATCGGCACCACCTGCATAGGTCCCGGCGCCGGGGTTGCGCGCCAGCAGGCCCGCATTGCCGTTGGACCGCAGGCCATTGAACACCGCACCATGCAGGCCGCTGGTGAAGGTGTCGGTCTGCGCCACGGTGTGGCCGCGGGCCTTGAGGCCGTCGCGGAGGGCGGCGGTGTCGATGACCGAGCCCTTTTCGATGGACGTGGTGGCATTGGTCTGCGCACCGAAGTTGGGCAGGTTGATGGCCTGCTGCACGTTCAGGCCCCAGTCCGTCATGCCCAGGATGGTCTTGGCGGTGTACTGGATGATGGCGCTGCCGCCGGGCGAGCCGACCACGCCTTCGAGGTCACCCGTGGTGGCGTTGAAGACGATGGTGGGCGCCATGGAGCTGCGCGGGCGCTTGCCCGGCTGCACGCTGTTGGCAATGGGGTTGCCCGCCGCGTCGGTGGCCGTGAACGAGAAGTCGGTGAGCTGGTTGTTCAGCAAGAAGCCGCGCACCATCTGCAGGCTGCCAAAGCCGTTCTCGATGGTGGTCGTCATGGACACCGCGTTGCCCGCGTTGTCGATGATGGACAGGTGCGTGGTCGATGGCAGGGCCAGCGAGTTGTCCTGCCCCTTGGCGCCGCTCACCCCCGGTGGCGTGCCGGCCACGGGCACGCCGATGCTCTTTTGCAGGCTGATGAGCTTGGCACGCTCCTTGAGGTAGTCGGCGTTGATCAGGCCCGCCTGGGGCACGCTCACAAAGTCGGGGTCGGCCACGTACAGGGCGCGGTCCGCATAGGCCAGGCGGTAGGCCTCGGACACCACATGCACCGAATCGAGCGTGTTGGGCTTCATGGCCGCCAGGTCAAAGCCCTGCAGCAACCCCAGTGTCTGCAGCACGGCAATGCCGCCCGAGCTGGGCGCGGGCATGCCACACACGCGGTACAACACGCGGTACACGCCACACACGGGCTCGCGCACCTTGTGGGTGTAGCCGCTCAGGTCATCGAGCGCCAGCTTGCCGGGGTTGGTGGGGTGGCTGGCCACCTTGGCCACGATGTCCTTGGCAATGTCGCCCTGGTAGAACGCGTTGGCGCCGCCAGCCGCAATGGCCTTGAGCGTGGCTGCCAGCTCCGGGTTCTTGAGCAGCGTGCCTGCTGCCTTGGCCGTGCCATCGGCGTTGAGAAAGTAGCTGGCGCCGGGCTCGCCCTGTGCCTTGATGCGTGCGGCCGAGCCTGCGATCGACACACTCATGCGCGGCGAAATCGCAAAACCTTCTTCACTGAGCTGGATCGCGGGCTCGAACAGGTCCTTCCATGGCAGCTTGCCGTGCGCCTTGTGGGCGGCTTCGAGCATGCGCAACACACCCGGCGTACCGACCGACAGGCCACCATCCACCGCCGCCAGGAAGGCCAGCGGCTTGCCATCGGCACCGATGAACAGGTTGGGCGTAGCGGCCTTGGGTGCGGTCTCGCGGCCATCGTAGGCCAACAGTTTGTTCGCGCCCTTGTCGTAATGCAGCATGAAGGCTCCGCCCCCTATGCCCGACGACTGCGGCTCCACCAGGTTCAGCACCATCTGCACCGCAATGGCGGCATCCGTGGCGGTGCCACCCTTGGCCAGGATGTCCACGCCCGCCTTCACCGCCAATGGGTTGGCCGCAGCCACCATGTCTTTGTTGGCGTAGCTGATGGCTTTGGGGGTGTAGCCTGAGGGCGGCTCGGGCGGCACGTACTGCTCGGTGGGTTCGGGTGTGGCCACCGGGGTCGTGGGGCCGTCATTGCCACCACAGGCGGCAAGCACGGCCAGTGCGGCGATGCTCAGGCCCGTGGCAAAAGGGTTGCGTCGAAAGACAGAAGGCGCCATGAATGAAATCCTTGGAAGAACGGGAGGAACAAAGCGGGCCCTGGCAGCGGGCCACGGTGGGCGGACTTGCCTGCACCACGATGGATGCAGGGCCCAGGATCTACGGCAATAGAACCGCAGATTCCGTGCCAGAAACACCTGTTCAGTATGTGGCACGGGTCCCGGAATCATTTTGCTTTTATGCCCCGATTAGCGCCAAATATGAGAAACGATTTTTCATATTTGCCGTGAAACAGAATCTGGATTCCATTGACCGCCAACTGCTGGCGATGCTGCAGCAAAATGCCGAGACACCGCTGGCCGAGCTGGCCGAGGCCGTGCACCTGTCCAACACACCCTGCTGGCGGCGCGTTCAGTGGCTGCGCGAGAAGGGCTACATCACCCGCCACGTCGCCCTGGTGGACCCGCGCAAGGTGAATGTGGGTGTGACGGTGTTCGTGGCGGTCAAGACCAGCCAGCACCACCAGCAATGGTTCGAGACCCTGCGGGATACCGTGATGGGGATTCCCGAGATCGTCGAGTTCTACCGCATGAGCGGGGACGTGGACTACCTGCTGCGCGTGGTGGTGCCCGACATCCGTGCCTACGACGCGGTCTACAAGCGGCTCACGCAGGCCGTGGCGCTGTCGGACGTGAGTTCGAGTTTTGCGATGGAGGAAATCAAGTTCACCACCGCGCTGCCACTGAACTACGCGCAGTAGCGGCCCTTGAGGAACCTTCTGCGCCCTGGCCTGTGGCATGGGTGCCGGTTGGCCCGGGGACAAGGCAGGCCCAGGTCACCCCGGGCTGCCTTTCAGGCGTACGGATCAGTATTTGCCCATGTAGTCGCGCTTGCCCAGTTCCACGCCGTTGTGGCGCGCAATGGCGTAGGTCGCGTTCACGTGGAAGAAAAACTGCGGCAGGCCGTAGTGCAGCAGGTAGTGTTCGCCCACAAACTGCTTCTCGCGCGGCGTGCCGGGCTGGATGGTGATCTGGCGCGTGGCGGCATCGGCAAACGCCGCCTCTGGCAGGCCTTCGACAAACGCCAGCACGGCGTCGAGGCGTTCATTCAGGTCGGCAAAACCGGGGCGCTCGGCGTCGGGGAAGGACGGCACCTCCACCCCGGCCAGGCGTGCGGCCACGCCTTTGGCGAAGTCGCAGGCAATCAGCACCTGGCGGGCCAGCGGAAACATGTCGGGGAACAGCCGCGCCTGCAGCAAAGCGTCCGGCTCGATCTTGCGCGCCGTGGCGTGGGCCTCGGTCTTGGCCAGCACGTCTTTCAGGGAACCCAGCATCTGGCGGAAGACAGGGATGCTGGCGTTGTAGATGGGGTGGGTCATGGGGGGTCCTTATGGTGTTGGGGGGCTGCACACTGCAGGCCATTCAAAGGCCCCAGCGCAGTCGACAGCGATTGCAACACAAGCCACATCCATGCGCTGACCCGCGCCCAGAACCCCTGGCGCACCGGGCCCATTGATCGATGACCCACCGACGATCCACCAACGGGGGACCGCTTCGCCCCTCCCGATCAGGCAGCGGTTGCCAGGGGCCGAGCGGCCCGTGCTGCCACACCCACTCCCACCAGCGCCGCCGACACCACACTCAGCGCGAGCGTGAAGGCCGAGCCGTAGAAGATGCCCGAGGTCATGCCCTGGTCCAGCATGGCGCCAAAGACCGGGGCGGCCAGGCAAAAGCCCAGGTCCAGCCCCGAATACACCGTGCCATACACCCGGCCCGTGGCGCCAGGGGGCGCCGCGCGCTTGATCAGCATGTCACGCGAGGGGCCGGCCAGGCCCGTGCCCAGCCCCGCCACTGAAGCCACGGCCACCGCCGCCATGCCGGGCAGGAAGCCCATGGCCACCACCACCAGCAGCGCGGCCGAGCCCAGCAGGCACACCGAGATGATCTTCTCCAGCCGCTGCACACGCCCCACCAGAAAGCCACCGATCAGCATGCCCGCCGCGCCGCACAGCATGTAGCCGGTGACGACCATGGCGGTGACGCTGAGCGGCAGCCCGTACATGGACTGCAGCGCCGGACTGGCAAAACTCTGGATGGCGCTCAGCGCGCAGGTGCTCCAGAAGAAGAACGAGAAACACAGCCACACCGAGGGCAGCTTGAGGAAGGCCATGGGGTGCTCGGGCTTGGCCGCCCCGGCCCCGCCCTTGGCCTGGTGCGCCCAGGCGCCCTGACGGTCATCCAGCGCATCGCGGTTCCAGACCATGATGGCCAGCACCGCAAGGGCGAACAGGGCGCCGCACAGGCAGGCCGTGCGCCACGACCCCGTGGCCGTGGCGATGCCCGCCATGAACACCGGTGCCGTGGCCCAGCCCAGGTTGCCGCTGATGCCGTGCACCGAAAAGCCATGCCCCAGGCGCTGCGGCGACACGCGTTTGTTCAAGATGGTGAAGTCCACCGGGTGGAAGGGCGCATTGCCCAAGCCCGCCAGGGCCGCTGCCAGCAAGAGCCCCGGGTAGCCCTGCGCGGTGCCCGCAGCCAGGCCTGCCGCCGCAAAACTCGACAGCGCAAAAAACATCACCGGCCGCGCACCCACGCGGTCCACCAAAAAGCCCGACAGCGCCTGGCCCACGCCCGAGATCACAAAAAACACCGACACCAGCAGGCCCAGCTCGGAGTAGCTGAAGCCAAACTCGCCGATCAGCCACGGGAACAGCGGCGGCAGGAGCATGTGGAAAAAGTGCGAGCTGCCATGGGCCAGGCCAATGAGGCCGATGGTGCGGGCATCCTGCCGCAGGGGGACAGGGTTGGTGGCAGTGCCGGAGGAGGAAGGGGTCATGGGCCTGATCTTAGGCAGGGAGGCTTCGGCAGGTTTACGATAGTCGGCCAAGTTCTATCGCAAACATGCCAAACCTGCCCGCCACGCCTCCCGCGCCCTTCGCGCCCCCCGAACCGGGGGTGGAGCACTTTGCCGCCCAGGTCGTGCCACGTGCCCGGCGCGGGCTGTCGTACGTCGGTTCGCTCACACCCGAGCTGTTTGTGCCCACCGCCGCCCGCCCGGTGCGCGCCAAGCTGCGCTGGCTGGCCGCCGACACCCAGGTGATGCCCCACAGCCACCCCTGGGCGCAAGTGGCGATCTCGACCACGGGGGTGATCCGGCTCACGGTGAGCCATGGCACCTACATCGTGCCGCCCTCGCGCGCGCTGTGGATTCCGCCCGGGGTGGAACATGCCGTGACGATGGTGGAGGATGCCGACCTGCGCACGCTGTACTTCCACCAGCCACGCGGCCAGTGCGGGCCAGGCGCCCTGGGCAGTGGCAACCCCCGCCAGCGCAGCGATGACGAAACCGCCGCCTGGCGCCAGTGCCGCGTGCTGGAGGTGTCCGACCTGCTGCGCTCGCTGGTGCGCGAGATGCCCACCACTCCTGACGGCGGCCCGCCCCCCACAGCCGCCGAACTGCTGCGCGAGCAGCACCTGAGCGCCCTGGTGCGCGACGAACTGGCCCGCGCCGCCGCCGTGAAGCTGGGCGTGGACCTGCCTCAGGACAAGCGCCTGCGCCATCTGTGCGAAGCCGTGCTGGCCGACCCCACGCGCCACGAAACCCTGGCCGACTGGGCGCGGGACACCGGCGCCAGCCCCCGCACCGTGGCGCGGCTGTTCCGCTCCGAACTGGGCAGCACCTTCACCCAGTGGCGCCAACAGGTGATCCTGGCCAAGGCCGTGTCGCTGGCCGCCGGGCGCATGCCCATGGGCCAGATCGCCGCCGAACTGGGCTACAGCCCCAGCGCCTTCAGCGCCATGGTGCGCAAGTCAGTGGGGCAGCCGCCGGGGCGGTTTCTGGGGCAGCAGCAGCCAGTGCCTGCGCACTAGGGCGAGCGCCACCACAGGGATGCCGACGCACAGTGGACGTGGACAGCAGGTCCCAGTGCTTTCCTGTCACATCTGCGCCCCGCTTGCGCCCCGTCTGTGCAGCCGCCCCGCCGGCGCACGCCGCGCAGCGGTGCGGGGCCGCCGCGTGAAATGGCCAGACCGGGCGTGCGCCTGACAGTCGATCAGCGCCCTGTCCTGGATCGTTAGTCCTGCCCGCCTACGTTCGAAATCTTCCGTGGCCGTCACAGTGGGCAATCTCCCTACAAAGGTTTGAACACCATGACAAAACACATTCGCAACCAGGTGGCAGCCTTTTTCCTGCTGCTCCCCGCCGCCACCGCCCTGATGGTCGTTCCGGGTACGGTCATGGCGCAGCCCGCCGCCCCTGAATTGCGATCACTGCAGGTGGTCACAGACGACGGTCTGCGGGCCGGCGCAGATCTGCAGTTCACGGTAGAAGGCACACCGCGGGGCCGGGTCCAACTCCATGTTGCCGGTGTGCCTCGGGCCATCGTGCTGCAGGAAACCGAACGGGGCGTGTACACGGGCAGCTACACCGTCCGCCGCCAGGACCGGCTCCATGAAGGCAGCGCCGTGCGCGCCACGCTGAAGGTGCGCAACCGCACCATCACCAGCAACTACTCGCTTCCGGCCGACGTTGGTGGCCGGAACGTGGTGGCGACACCGCCACCTGGCCTGAAGATCGACCGTTTCTCGGTTGCCCCCATCGACAAGATGGAACCCGGCGCCGAATTGCGCTTTACGCTGAACGGCGCCCCAGGAGGCAGGGCTGATTTCGACATTCCCGGTGTCATCGACAACGTGCCGATGCGCGAGGTATCGCCGGGCGTGTATGAGGGTGCGTACACCATCCGCCGCATGGACAACCTGGCACCGTCGCGCCCCACGGTCGCCACGTTGCGTGTCGGGGACCGCACGGTCTCCTCGACCCTGACCCAGCCCCTGATCGCCGATGCCAAACCGCCGGTGATCCGCCATGTGTCGCCGCGCGACGGGGAGACAATCCCGCGCAGTGCAGCCACCTCGGTGTCCGGGACGTTTGATGACGTCGGTGGTGTGGGTGTGGACCCCAAGAGCGTTCGCATCGTGATCGCGGGACGCGATGTCACGTCCACCTCGCAGATCACACCGCAGTTTTTCACCTACCGCGCGGACCTACCCACCGGCCGGTATCCGGTGGAAGTGACCGCCCGGGACCTGGTGGGCAACGGCATGCGCCAGAACTGGACCTTCAACGTCGCTTCGCAAGCGAACGCCGCGCCTACCACCGTGCAGCTGCAGGTGAGCAGCCATGCCAACCATGCCACGGTCGACAGGGGCGCCGTTGTCATACGCGGCCGCACCGTGCCTAGCGCGGTGGTGGATGTGAAGGTGAATGCGGTAGGCACCCTCGTCGGCGTGTTTGGCCTGAACCAGGAATTGCTGTCGCAGCGTGTACAGGCCGATGGCAACGGTGACTTCTCGTTCAGCTTCTCCTCGCAGGTACCGCTGCCCGGCACCCGCTACGAAGTGACGATGACCGCCGAACGGGGCGGCATGGTGGCGACAGAGACCCAGCTGGTGCTGTTCCAAAAATAAGCCGCTGCCGGCACCCCAGCGGTGACAGGAAATCGCCACCCAAAAAATGGAACCTTGTGGTCCATTTTTGATAGAAATGACCTTCTCCGCCTAACCACAAAGCGCTTTCAGCTATTATTTTTGTAGCGTTTTGAAATCCTGGTGACTGTCCCCAGCACAAGCCGGAGGTAATGTGCGAAACGGAGTCTGCGCGGTGAAAGGAACACCCGCTGCAGCGTGCACCTCATCCAACCTCCCAGCGCCCCATGAACACCACCCCACCCCGCCGCGACGACATCCACAGCTACGAGCCCCGCCTGGGCCACGGCCTGCCGCACGACCCGTTCAACGCCATCGTGGGGCCGCGCCCCATCGGCTGGATCTCCACGCAAAGCGCGGCGGGCGCCACCAACCTGGCACCCTACAGCTTTTTCAACGCCTTCAACTACGTGCCGCCCATCGTGGGCTTTGCCAGCATTGGCTACAAGGACACGGTGCGCAACGTGGAGGCCACGGGCGAATTTGTGTGGAACCTGGCCACGCGCGACCTGGCCGAGGTGATGAACCAGAGCTGCGCCGCCGTGCCGCCCGAGGTGAGCGAGTTCGAGCTGACGGGCCTCAGCACCCGGCCCTCCACCCGCGTGCGCCCGCCGCGCGTGGCCGAAAGCCCCGTCACCTTTGAATGCCGCAGCACGCAGATCCTGCGGCTGCAAGGCGTGGACGGGGAGAAGGTGGACACCTGGCTGGTGCTGGGCGAAGTGGTGGCCGTGCACATCGACCGGGCACTGCTCAATGACGGCGTGTACGACACAGCGAACGCGGGCCACATCCTGCGCGGTGGCGGCCCAGCCGATTACTTCACCGTGGGGCCGGAGCAGCTGTTCAAGATGGTCCGGCCGCGCTAGGGACCACAGCGCTCAGGCTGCAGCGTTGTTCTGGACCAGGTCCATCGCAAACCGGCCATGGCCCACGGACCAGTCGGAATAGTCGTTCTCGTGCATGAAGATGAACACATCGGCCGGCGCCACGCCCGCCATGGCCAACAGGTTGCGCGCGATGGCAGCATAGAGGGCCCGCTTCATCGCATCGCTGCGCCCACGCCGCAGCGTGATCTCGACCACCACCACGCGGTCGGACCGGGCCACGCCGTTGAAGGTGGGGCTGCAGGCAAATTCACCGGGAGCGTAGCCGGCCACCAGGTTGAACAGCTCGTCCGGCGGCATGCCGATGCCGTCCACCAGCGCCTGGTGGATGCCTTGCACGATGGCCTCGCGCGTGGCGGCGGGGGTGTCCTGCGGAACGTTGGTGCGGATAAAGGGCATGGTTTTCTCCTATGTTCATTTGAATCAAATATGACATTCAGGCCAGCGGTTGCCAGTTTTCAAACAATTCAAGCCGCTGGCGCTTAAAAGTCCATCTATTTTTGCTATCAATTTCACGATTGAAAAGCGATGATTTGGCTGGATTTATGTGCCCTAAAATCACATAGATGAGCCACCATCTCCCCCCACTGAGTGCCCTGCGCGCGTTCGAGGCTGCTGCCCGGCTGGGCCGCATGACAGCGGCGGCGGACGAGCTGTCGGTCACACCCGGCGCCATCAGCCGCCAGGTGCGGCAGCTGGAGCAGCACCTGGGCGTGGCCCTGTTTGATGGCAGCAAGGCCCGCCCCACCCTCACCCCGGCGGCGCATGTGCTGCAGCCGGTGCTGACCAATGCGTTTGCCCACATCGCCGACGCCGTGCGCGAAGTCAGCGATTCCAGCCGAGGGCCGCTGGACGTGGCCTGCTTCAGCACCTTCACCGTCAAATGGCTGATCCCCCGGCTGTTCGACTTCCAGGCCCGGCACCCGGGCATCGAGGTGCGCCTGCGCACGACCGACGCAGGCACCGATGCCAAACACCCACACGGCGATCTGGTCATCACCGCCGAAGAGGCCACCGGGGCGCGGGATGCCAGCAGGGAGCAACGGCTCTTTGCCGAACACCTGGGCCCCGTGCTCAGCCCCGAACTGGCGCAGCGGGTGGCGCTGCAGCAACCCGCCGACCTGGCGGACCCGGCCCTGGCCCCCCTGCGCCTGCACACCCGCACGCGGCGCAACGCCTGGGCCATGTGGGGGGCAGCGGCGGGCGCTGCCGTGCCCGTGCCCACACCTTCGCAGCCGGGGCCGGAGTTCGAGCACTACTACTTCACGCTGGAGGCCGCTGTGCGCGGGCTGGGCATTGCCGTGGCCCCGTGGCATCTGGTGGTGGACGACGTGTTGGCGGGGCGGCTGGTGGCACCGCTGGGGTTTGTGGCCTCGGGGTATGACTACGTGGTGCGCCGCCGCGCCAGCGGCCCCCTGCCCCGGCTCGATGTGTTCTGCGCCTGGCTGCAGGCGCAGGCTGCGGCAACACCGGCACCGCCTGGTCCGCAACAGCTGGATTGATGCCCCGTTGCCTTAAAAACCCGGCACCGCTGAGCCCGTCGCAGCACTGCTTAGCACGATGACGATCAGAGGTTACGACATCAGCGACTTGCTCATGTAGACGGTGACGCCACCCATGAAAGACTCCTCGCGATCCACCACAAACCCCTGTCGAAGGTACAGATCAACATTCGACTCGAACAGCTTGTTTGTAAAAAGCCGAAGACCTTTGAGTCGCAGCCCCAACGCCGTGTTCTGCGCGTGATCCATCAGGATGCGGGCACAGCCACGGCCCTGAAAAGACGGTGCGACCGCAACGTTTTCAATGAGCAACCACTCTGGCTCCGGGATCATCTCAATCAGCGCGGCAAAACTGCCGTCCACCTCCAGCAGATCGACCAAGTGCTCTCTGATGGCCGATTCGTAGTTGGCCTTCATGGGAAGCGGCTCGCGCCCGATCACCGGAATCCACTTCGCATAAGCGGCGCGAGTCAGCGATCTCACGGCCATCGCGTCCTTCTCTGCCGCTCGCCTGAATTGGAAGTTCATGGCGCAAAGCTACCGCAACAGCGGTGCGCACAGGCCAGCGGCCGGTTCGCGCGCCCACTGTTCGGTCCAGGCCCACACCTGCTGCACACCGTCCGCGCCCGCCCCACCGGCCACGAGGCGCTGCAGGCCGTGGTCTGCGCCGTCGATGCGCCGCGCGCAATAGGGCACGGTGCGCACAGCGGCCATTTCCGCAAAACGCTCGTAGGCGGGGGCGGGCACCAGCGCGTCGTCGCTGCCCCACACCTGCACCAACGGCCAGGGGCTTTGCACCAGCGGCAGGGTCAACGGCCAGTTCCACAGGTCGCGCCAGTAGCCCAGGCTGCGGCCCTGCGCCACGGCGCTGTCGGGACGGCGTCCAGCCACCACGCGGCCCAGCTCCTCCCAGTCTGCTTGCGCCTCCAGGCGCTGTGCCTGCAGGGCGCCGGCCTCCTGCGGGTCCAGCCCGCTGGAGGCCAGCACCACCAGGCCGGCAAGTTGCGGCACCTCGGGCGCCAGGGCGGGCAACAGCTCGGCCCCTTCGGAAATACCCACCAGCAGCTGCGGCAGCGCGGGCGCGCCTTCACGTTCGCGCTGCTGCGCATCCGCTACCAGGGCCGCGCGGGCGTGGGCCAGCCAGGTGGAGAGACGGTCCTGCTGCACAAAGTCGCGTGCGCAGTCAGCGGGCGCCGTGCGCGCCTGGGGGTCCACACCGGGCTTGTGCAGCACCAGCACCTGGGCGTGCAGCAGGCCGGCAAAGTAGCGGTCCGCAATCGGCCCCATGCCCGCGCAGCCGGAGCCGGGGATGACGATCACACGGTAACGCAGCGGTGCGGTGCGTTCGCTGCGCGCGAGGGCCTGGAGCGTGGCGCCATCGGCGCCTGGCAGCGGCCGCAGTGCGAAGGTCTCCGACGGGGGTGGGGCCTGCGCGGGCGCCTGCGGTGTCTCTGCGGAAGCTTCGGGCCCGTACACATTCACCAGCGATCCGGACACGGCCGCCGCATAGAACGGAGGGGGCGATGCGGCGCAGCCACCAAGCACACAGGCAACGGCCGTGGCCACGAAAAAGGCCAGCACAGGGCTGACCAGGGGCCGCAAAGGTGCGGCAGAAGCAGAAAGGTGTTTTACGTTGAGCACAGGCCACAGTCTGGCATGACTGCGACCACGCCGGGCGCTGCACCTGCTACTGGTGCGCCGCCCAGCGCGAGATACCGAGCAAGAGGCTGCCGCCTCCGGCGATCAGCACCGAGCGGCAGCGCATCAGGGGGTTGCCCCCTGCTACTTCAAGATGAGGACTTGCTCAGGCTGCTGGGGCTGCGGCATGGGCATGGGCTGGCCGCCCTGCTGGTACACCGGTGCAGGGCGCACGCCGCGCGCCAGGTTCGCGTCGGTGTAGCCCAGCTGCATGGCCATCTGCTGGTACACGTCCTGCGCCAGCGACAGCGAGGTCTCGCGGATCACCTTGGCACGGTTGGGCGGGGCGATGTCGCCACGGATCGACAGGATCTTGGTGTCGTTGCCTTCGCCCTGGGCGGAGAACGCAGCCTTGATCTCGTAGGTCTTGGTGTTGATCAGCGAGAAATCGGCCAGGAGCTGCAGGCCATACTGGCGTGTGGCGCTGGTGGTGCCCTGCAGCGGTGAGAGCGCGTCGGTGAAGTCGATGCTGGAGACCACGCCGAACAGCACGTAGTCGGCGCCGTTGAACTCGCCCTTCTTGATGCGGCTGATCACGTCGTTGACCTGGGGCTGCACCTGGGGCGTGGCCATCTTGCCGGTCTGCACCTGATTGAGTATCTGCTCGGCCTTGCTGTTTTGCGGCTTGCCAGCGTCAAAACCCTTGCCCTGGATCAGGCGGAAGTAGGTGCCCTGCAGGATGGCGCCCTTGATGTCGTTGGTGTAGCCGCCGAGCTCGCGCTGCTCGATGTAGCTGTAGCGCCCGGCCACGTAGGTGCCGCTGGCCTGCTCGGACGCCTGCATGTGCTGGCTGCCCGAGTGCGAGCCCGAGCCGCCGTAGGGGCCGTGGCTGTAGCCGCCACTGTGGCTGCCGCCCGCGCTCATCTGGCTGCTGCGCTGGTAGGTGCCGGCCAGGAAGTACTCGGACACGCGCTGGGCGTAGGCCAGGTCGGTCACGGCGATCTTGGGCGCCGCGCCGGGCTGCTGCGCCAGGGCGGTACCGCCCCAGGCCATGGTGGTGGCGGCGATCACGGCCAGGGCCGTGTGCAAAGTGGTTCTGCGTTGCATGGTGTGCTCCTTGTGAGCTAACGGAAAGTCTTGAATCAATCGACCGGCGCGAGCAGTGCTCATGCCGGTAAAAACTGGCGCGAACCAGGCGCGGGACGCCGAGCAAGGGCCGCCCCGCAGCGATGGCGTCGTCCCCCTTCCCGCGCGCAGCGCGAGAGAAAGGGGGAAGCGGCGCAGCCGCTCAGGGGGTTACCTCTTACTCGTCTTGCGGATTTCCTTCTCGTCCTGCCATTCGATCGTGCCTTCTTGCACATCAAACAGCTTGAGCGTGAACTTGTAGTACACGTCCTTGGTGTTGTTGTTCTGCTTGACGATGCTGGTGAGCTCGCCTTCCATGGTGTATTTGGCTGCCGTCATCTGGCCGACCTTGGCGGTGGTGCCCTGCTTGTACAGGCCGCTCTGGTTCTGGCGCTGCAGCTCGTCCACGCCCTGCTGCATTTCGTTGATGGAGCGCACAAAACGCACCTTGCCCGACTTGACCAGCGCGGTCTGGATCGAGCTCATCACGTTGGTGGTATCGATGTACTCGCTGGTCTTGTTCTTCACGGTGGAGATCGTCACCGTGGGGCGGCCCTGGAAGATGCCGGTTTCCAGCAGGCCGCCGGTCATCTTCTCGGCAATCATCTGCAGGTCGGTGGAGCCGAACTCGTTGGTCACCAGCTCGACGGCCTTGGCATCGCCGTAGTTGACCTGGCGGTCAAAACGCACGGTGGGCGAAGACAGGTTCTGGCAGGCCGACAGGGCCAGCGTGCCGGCCGCGAAGGCCAGGATCAGCGCGCTGCGCTGGATGGTGTGCTTGGTCATGGTTTTCAACTCCTCACTCAACAATATTGCGATGGGGCAGCGCGGGTTCAGCGCGGCTCCACATTCATTTCAAGGCGCAGGTCAACCGCCGCGGCAGTGGGCGCCACGCTCTTGACGGTCTGCTGGCCCAGGCCCAGCACGCTCATCTGCTTCCACGACTCGCCATCGCCCACCTGGTTGCCGACGTTGTCCAGCCACTTGAAGCGGTAGAACACGGTGCGGTCGGTGCGGCCCATGTTGGCCATGTCGGCCTGCACCACCAGGATGTCGTTCTTGCGCACGATGCGCATCTCGCGCACGGCGATGCTGTTGGCTTCGCCGCGCAAGGCGACCTTGGAGGCCACGGCCAGCGGGGTGGCTGGGTCGTGCAGCTGGGCACTGGCACTGGTGGCCAGGGTCATCGTGAGGGCCGCGCACACAAGGGCGGGTGCAGCAGCAAGGGCAAAACGGGTTCTCATGCCAGAGGCTCCTTGAAAATGGGACATATGCGGGTTCAGTTCTTGGCAGGCGCCGCAGGGGTGGTCGCCGTGGACTTGACCGCCGACTGGGGCACCGCGCGGGTGCGGTTGTTGTTGGAGGTGCGCGTCGGGGCGGCGGGTGTTGCTGCCGCCGGGGCCGCTTGTGCGGCAGCCACGGTGGGCAGCTGGCCCAGCATGGCCACGTCGCCGGTCAGCACACTGTTGTCATACATGCGCAGGGGCACCAGGGCGTACTGGCCGTCGATCTTGATCGGCTGGGGCAGTTGGCGGCCATTGACGCTCACCACGTGCTCGCCCGGTGGCAAGTAGCCACGGGCCACGTACACACGGCCGGGCAGCATGCGCCACATGCGATCGTCCGCCTGCTCGGTGGCCACCGAGGCCGCCGCACCGATGATGCCGCCAATCAGGCCGCCACGCTTTTGCAGTTCGTTCTGCAGCACGCCCTTGGCCACGGCACGGGTGAAGCCACGCAGCACCATGCCGGGCATTTCGTCCTTGAGCGCACGGCGCGCCATCACGTTCACGTCCACCACCTTTTCAAGCTTGAGGTCGGTACCGGCGGCGGAGATGGTGGTCAGCAGGGCGTCCTTGGAAGGCTCGATCACCGGATAGGAGATGCTGGCCGTGACCAGGCCCCGGCCCGTAGGCACGGGGATGGTGAAGGCCTTGGGTTTGCGCGCTGGAGCATCACCGGCTTCGACGATGAAGAGCACATCGGTCATGCGCTGGCGGCGCTTCCAGGTAAAGCCGGTGCGGTTGTCCAGGCCGCGCAGGCCTTCTTCGAGCACACCGGTTTCGGGCTTGAGTTCGATGGCCTTGCGGTAGCCGGGCGCAGCCAGGCCAGGCTCGTTGAGCATTTCGTACAGGAAGCCGGCCAGATAGTGGGAGAGGGCGTTCTGGTAGCCGTTCTTGAGGGCCAGCACTTCGGGGTCGTTGAGCGTCTCTACGGGGTAGCCGTTGAGTTCCTTGCCCCCCGAGGTGGCACCCTTGGACTTGGCTTCTTCTTCCGCCGCCAGGGTTTCCTTCGAACGGAACTCGGCAATGATGGCTTCACGCTCGTGGGTGCGCTTGATGTCCACGCGGGCATTTTCGAAATCCCCCACGGCCATGCGGTTGAGCGCCAGGCGTGTGGTCACCCACACTTTTTCATAGTCCTGGCCTTCATAGACCTTCAGGCGTTCGCTGATCAGCGCAGCGCCCACGGTGCCCATGAGCTTGCTGGGGTTGGTCTTGGCAGTCTCTTCCCATTCCTTGACCTTGATGTCAGCCAGCAGGAAAGCGTTGGTGCTGTCGGGGTAGCGGCGGTCCATGCGCAGCAATTCGCCGCGTTCCATGTTGTAGAGCAGCGCGGTTTTTTCTTCCTCGCTCTTGGCCGTGCTTTCGAGCTGGGCAATGGCGGCGGGAATGCCGCCGCTGCGGCCAGCGTTTTGCATGTCGGTCGCCAGCTTGTCATGGCTCTGCATGGTGGCGCAGCCGGTCAGGGCGGCGCTCAGGGCCAGCACCCACAGAAGGCGTGGGCGGAAACGGGATGGGTGGGCGGTCATGAATGCTCCTTGCAGATCGGTCGGTTGTGCACCAGAAAACCCCGGCCATGTCCACGCGCAAGACGGCACCGCGCTGCGGGCACACCGGTCATGGTGGTGCGCCGCAGAAGCCGGTGTGGCCTGCAGGATGGGAAGTCCGGACAAGGAAGGTGCTGGCGGCCGGTGCGCCCCCTCCCGGCGCGTTCACGTGCTGCTGGCAGCCCCCTCTGGCTGTGAGTTTCTTGGTAGTTTTGTATGGGGTTGTAGCCAGGGACGCAATGTAGCAAAAGCTTGTATCTTTTCTGTAACTGCGCCGAACAGCGCAAATCGCAATGGAACATGGGCATCTCATGCCTCCAGGCGGTTCAGGGGAAGGCGGTACAGCCACACCACGCGGCCACCAGGCGCACGCAGCTGCGCGCAGGGCAATACGCCGGGCACTGCGAACTCCAGGCTCACCAGCCACGCGCCGGGTGCCAGCTCGGCCTGGGCCTTGGCGGCGGCGCGGGCCATGCTCTCGGGCCGCTGGAACAGGTACACCATGCGGTAGGGGCTCCAGTCCTCGGCCCACATGTCGGCGCGCCGCACCCGGGCCCAGGGGCACCGCAGGGCGCATAGAAGGCGCAGGGGCCAGCTCCATTCGATGCCCTCCAGTTGCGCGGCCGGGTAGGCATGGCGCAGCGCCTTCAGGCCATCGCCCACGCCGCTGCCCGCATCCAGCACCCGGGCCCCCAGCGGCAGCGGGGCCTGCGAGGCCAGGGACTGCAGCGCATGGTGGGGCGTGGGAAACAGCGGCGCATCGCGCCAGGCGTTCAGGGGGTACACCAGCAGCAGCAGCGCCAGCGGCACCAGCCACGCCCAGGTCGGCAGGCTGGCCGCGCCCAGCAGCGCCAGCGACAGCGGAAAGCCCGCCGCAATCAGCCCGCGCCGCCACCAGCTGTCGCCCAGCACACTGGCCGCCGTCCCGAGCAGGCAGGCGACCAGCAAGGCCGCCACGGGCGGGACCGCGCGCTGCAGGGCCACAAAAATCAGCCACGCGCACGCCCACGCCACCAACGCGGGCAGGGGCCAAGGCATGCGCAGGGCCAACATGGGTTCGTTCTCAGCGGCCAAAAATGCCGCGCAGCAGGTTGACGGGGTTCACCACGTTGCCCGCATCCGTGCCACCCTCGCCCGCCGGCTGTTGGCCTGCCGGCGCGCCACCCATGCCACTCGAATAGGCACCGCCTGAGGCAGCCGCTGGAGCAGCCCCCATGCCGCCGCGCCGCCCCTGCATCTCTTCGCCCAGCATCGCCATGGTGTGCGACTTGACGCGCACGCGCACGGCCCACTCGGGCTCCCACGCGGCCTTGGGGTCGGCCGGGCGCGGCGGGTGCACGATGTGGCTTTCGCCGCCGTAGGCCATCATGCGCAGCATGGGCGTGGCATCGCGCCCGCCGCCCGCAAAGATGCCCTGCGGGATGGCGCACTGCGTGGTTTCGGGCTGCAGCAGCACCCGCTCCTTGAGCCAGCGGTCGATGGTGGCGGGCGACAGGTAGTCGAACAGGCCCATGCCCGTGTCGGGTGTTTCGGCGCTGGACCACATCACGAGGTCGTCCCCGTTCTGCGACATGGCGTGCAGGTAGTAGGCGCGCGCATTGCGCACGGGCTGCCAGCTGGTGCCCATGCTGTCCTGTGGCTTGCCGGTGGTGCGCAGGTCGATGGCGGGCATCAAATCCTGCGCCGTGCCCAGCGTGAACTTCATGGACGCGGGCACGCCGTCGCCGCGCACCTGGTGCTCGCCCACCAGCGAGGCGTCACGCGACAGGCTCACCTGGTTGCGTTCGTTGGGGTACAGCGCGTAGGCCGGGCCCACGCGCGGCCCCCGGTCGGGCACAGCGCGGCCGGCAAAGGCCTGTGCGTAGTCGGTCGGCTTGGCGCGCGCCAGATCGATGACGCGCGGCTGGCCTGCACGCACCGTGGCGCCGCAGCCCCAGTACAGCAGGATGCGGCCCTTGGGCTGGTGCTGCTGGTATTCCTGCGGCACCTCGCCCGGCTCGGTCTGGGTGGGCTGGGCACGGGGCGGGATCAGCGGAAGGGATTCACCCATGCGCATGCCGGGCGGGATGGCCTGGCTGGCTTCGACGCCGGGGCGCAGGGTGTTGTGCAAGGCGATGTCGATGACACGCGGCGGCATGATGGACATGGCGCGGGCGTTGCCATAGGACGTGTTGCCACCGCCCGCCCTGCCCTGCGCGCCACCGCCCATGGGGCCACCGAGCAAACCGCCGCCACCGGGCAGGCTGTCCATCTCGGGCATGCCCGCCATGGTGCCGGTGGACACGTCCATCCACAGCTGGACCTTGGGGGCTTTGGTGTTTTGGGCCTGGGCGCCCAGGCTGGCGATGCTCAGGCCAACGGCCAGGCAGGCGGGGGTCAGGACGAAGCGCAAAGGGGTCATGGGGTCTGCTCCAGGAGATACATGGATCACCCGGCAAACCATCGTGGGCCGCAGAACGGCGCTTTCGCCGCCCTGTGAAGAGGCCTTGCGGTCAACCCGGGTGTGTTGAACGCAGCGCAGTGTAGGCCCCGCACAGACGCATTTTGCCTGCGCAAGTTACGGCTGGAAACCGTTTCTGTGCGCTATTTCACGCATGGTTGCGCCGAAGTAGAACGGCGCCCCTGGTGTGCAGGGAGATCAGCCCCGCAGGCGGTCGATCAGCCCGTTCAAGGCCTCCAGCGAGCCAAACTGGATCGCCAGTTCGCCCATGTCCTCGACCCGGCCATGGCGCTTCACGCGCTTTTTCACGCGCACCTCGACCTCGGCCATGAGCAGGTCCGAGAGTTCTTCCTCCACGCGCTTCATGTCGCGCGACTTTTCCTTCTGGGGCTTTTGCGGCACCAGGCTGAACTCGGCGCCGATCTTCTTGACCAGGGCCTCGGCCTCGCGCACCGAGAGTTTCTTGGCCGCGATCTGGTTGCCCGCCGTGATTTGCGCGGCGCGGTCCAGCGACAACAGCGCGCGCGCATGGCCCATGTCGATGTCGCCCGCCATCAGCATGGTCTGCACGGGCTCGGCCAGGTTCAACAGGCGCAGCAGGTTGCTGGCGGCGCTGCGCGAGCGGCCCACGGCCTGCGCGGCCAGCTCGTGCGTGAGGCCAAACTCCTTGACCAGGCGCTGCAACCCGTGGGCTTCTTCCAGCGGGTTGAGGTCTTCGCGCTGGATGTTCTCGATGAGCGCCATGGCCGCCGCCGACTCGTCGGGCACATCGCGCACCAGCACCGGCACCTCGGCCAGGCCCGCTAGGCGCGAAGCCCGAAAGCGCCGCTCGCCCGCGATGATTTCGTACTTGCCGGCGTTGTCCCCACCCGTCAGGCGCCGCACCAGGATGGGCTGCATGATGCCCTGGGCCTTGATGGATTCGGCCAGCTCGTACAGCGCACCCTCGTCCATGCGCGTGCGGGGCTGGTACACGCCGGGCACCAGTTCAGACAGCGGCAGGCTGCTGGGCAGCCCGGCTTCAGCCGCCTGGGCCTGCTCCACTTTTTCTTCGACCTTGGGGCCCAGCAGGGCTTCGAGGCCGCGTCCCAGGCCCTTGGGTTTTTTGGTGACCATGAAATGCTTCTCGCGAAAAGGAATGGGGAAAGAGTCTTCAGCGGTCGATGATGACCAGCGTGCCATGGCTGCCCGGTGCCACCGCGTGGGGCACGCCAGCGGGCACGATGAACACCTCGCCCGCGTTCACCTCGGTGACCTGCCCTTGCAGGTCCAGGCGCATGCAGCCGTCGAGCACCAGCAGCGCCTCGTCAAAGTCGTGCGACTCGTCGGGGTAGGCGGCGGCGTCCATGCGCAGCACCTTGACGTTGGCGCCTGCGGCCTGGCCCACGACTGTGGAGCTCCAGGCGCGGGGCAGTTGGTCGGCGATGGCGGACAGGTTGATTTTGGTCATGTATCGGATCACTGAGAAATTCGGTAGCTGACGGCTACACGGCGCACCACGCGCCACAAGGCCCAGCGGCTCATGCCGGGTCGGCCAGCTGCATCAGCCAGCCGTGCCCCTCGTCCCAATCGCCCAGGCCCGATTCGGCATTGATGTGGCCGCGCTCGCCGCAGTCGATGAAGCGAGCGCCCCAAGCCTGCGCCAAACCCTCAGCGCGCTCCAGGCTGCAATACGGATCGTTGCGGCTGCCCACCAGCACGGCAGGGAACGGCAGGGGCTTGCGTGCAATGGGCGCCCAGCCGTGGATCTGCGCGGCCAGATCGGGCCGCTCCACATCGCCCGGTGCCACCAGCAACGCACCCAATACGCGGTGCGCGTTGGCTGAATGCGCAGCCCACCACGCGGTGAGAACGCAGCCCAGGCTGTGCGCCACCAGCACCACGGGGCCGTCGGCATCGACCACGGTTTCTTCCAGCCGCGCCGACCAGTCACCGCGCAGCGGGCGCATCCAGTCGTGCTGCTCCACGCGCTGGTAGCCGTGCACAGCCTCCCAGCGGCTTTGCCAGTGGTCGGGGCCGGAGTTCTGCCAGCCGGGCAGCAACAGGATGTTGGACGCCTTCATTACTATCAATTTAATAGCTGTTAGCGCTTATCCATCAAGCGCCAGGTGCCATTTTTGCCATGGAAGATGCAGCAGCTGGCATGTTTTTCACGCGGTCCACCATCTCTTGCGCAAACTCGACGAAGGCCTGGCTGCCCTTGGCCGCCGGGTCAAACACCACGCCGGGCAAGCCGTAGCTGGGCGCTTCGGCCAGGCGCACGTTGCGCGGGATCACGCTGTTGAACACCTTCTCGCCAAAGTGGCCCTTGAGCTGGTCGCTCACCTGCTGCTGCAGGGTAATGCGCGGGTCGAACATCACGCGCAGCAGGCCGATGATCTGCAGGTCGGCATTGAGGTTGGCGTGCACCTGCTTGATGGTGTTGACCAGGTCGGTCAGCCCTTCGAGCGCGAAGTACTCGCACTGCATGGGCACGATCACGCCATGGGCGCTGCACAGGCCGTTGAGCGTGAGCATAGACAGCGACGGCGGGCAGTCGATGAGCACAAAGTCATAGTCGCCATCGGCCTCGGCCAGCGCGGCCTTCAGGCGTTTTTCGCGGTGCTCCAGCGCCACCAGCTCCACCTCGGCACCCGCCAGTTCGCGGTTGGCGCCCAGCACCCAGTAGCCACATTTTTCCGACAACACGGCTGCCTCTTTGACCGAGGCGGATTCGAGCAGCACGTCGTACACCGTGAGGTCGAGGCTGCGCTTGTCCACGCCCGAGCCCATGGTGGCGTTGCCCTGCGGGTCCAGGTCCACCATCAACACGCGCTGGCCGATCTTGGCCAGACCCGCAGCAAGGTTGACAGTGGTGGTGGTCTTGCCAACGCCACCCTTTTGGTTGGCAACGCAGAAAATTTTGGCCATGTGGGTGTTGCAGTCCGTGTTGTTGTTGTCGTTGTTTTATTTGGAGATGGCGAGCTTGATGCCAAAGCCGATCAGAAAGACGCCCGCCACCTTCTCCAGCACGCGGCCGATGCGCGGGTTGGCGCGCATGCGCTCGGCCAGGTGGTGCGTAAGCAGCACGGCGACCAGCCCATAGATAAACGTCAGCACCGCCACCGTCGCTGCCATCACGCCAAAGGTCAGCAACCCCTGGTGCCGGGCCGGGTCCACAAACAGAGGGAAGAACGCCATGTAAAACACGATGGCCTTGGGGTTGAGCAAGGTGATCAGGCCGGCCTGTTTGAAGTAGTGGCGAGGCTGGATGTTGAGGATGGGTTGTGCGCCGGGCTTGGCCGTCAGCATCTTGAAGCCCAGCCAAGCCAGGTAGGCCGCGCCCAACCACTGCACTGCATTGAACGCTGTGGGGTACGTGGCCAGCAGCGCCGCCACACCGGCCACCGCGGCCCACATCAACACCTGGTCACCCGCGATCACCCCCATTGTGGCCGCCAGGCCGCCCCGCACGCCGCCCTTGCTGGTGGAGGTGATGAGCGCCAGATTACCGGGGCCCGGAATGAGCAGGAACAACACAATGGCGGCGACAAAGGCGCCGTAGTCTGCGATGCCGAACATGATCTCTCCCGGTGTGCTGGACGGGTGCGCAGATGGATGCACCCGAAGTGAGGTGCCGAGTTTACGCGACCACCCCGCCCCGGCCGCTGACAAGCTAGCGGCCGACAATCAGGTCGGCTTCATCCAGATGATGCAGCGCTCGGCGTCGAGGCCTGGGACGGTGAGCTGTTCCACGTGAAACACCGATACATCGGTGGGCAGGACCGTAATTTCATCCTCGGGGTGCTTGCCCTTCATGGCCAGCCAGACCCCGTGCGACGCTACCAGCGCGGCGCGCGACCAGGTCACAAAGTCAGGCAAAGAGGCAAAGGCGCGGCAGCTGATGATGTCGAAGGGGGTCGTCAGCGTCTCGACCCGCGCGTGCACGCCATGCAGGTTACGCAGCTTCAGCGCCACCGCCGCCTGCTGGATGAACGCCGCCTTTTTGCCCACGGTGTCTACGCAGCTCACATCCACCTCCGGACAGCAGATGGCAAACACCACACCGGGCAGACCTCCGCCCGAGCCGACGTCGAGCAAGCGCACAGCGTGGTGGCCCTCCCCTGCAAGCACAGCAACATGGCGGCGCAGCGGCGGCACAGCGGCAAGGCTGTCCAGCAGATGGTGCGTCATCATCTCCTGCGGATCGCGCACCGAGGTCAGGTTGTAGACCTTGTTCCACTTCTGCAGCAGGGCCAGAAAATCCATCAACAGGGTAATCTGGGCGTCGGTCAGACCCAGGGCCAAGGCATCGGCCCCTGCCTGCAGCTGTTGGCGCAAGCTGTCGTTTGTCACTGCCATCGTCATGCCGCCACTTCCCCTTCTGCCTTGGCAACCGCAACCGCCGCAAACTCCTTGAACCCGCCCTTCTTGAGATGCACCATCAGCAGCGAGATCGCCGCCGGGGTGATGCCAGTGATGCGCGAGGCGTGGCCCAGAGTTTCGGGCCGGTGGCGACTGAGCACTTGGCGTGCCTCGATGCTCAGGGCGGTGACCTGCATGTAGTCCAGATCGGCTGGCAGGCGCAGCTTTTCAAAGTGCGCGGCGCGCCCCACCTCATCTCGCTGCCGGTCGATGTAGCCCGAATACTTGGCGGCAATCTCCACCTGCTCCACCACGGGTTCGCTCAAATCGCCCAGCGTTTCACGTGAAACATCGTTGGTCGCGTATTTGCCACCATCCATGGACATCAGGTTGGTGTAGTTCACATCCGGGCGGCGCAGCAGTTCGAACAGGTTGTATTCATGCTCGATGCTCTTGCCCAACACGCGCTCGGACTCCGCCGCAGGCAGGCTGCGCGGGTTCACCCAGGTAGCTTTCAGGCGTTCTGTTTCACGTGAAACAGCGTCGCGCTTGCGGCTGAACGCATCCCAGCGCGCATCGTCCACCAGGCCCATACGGCGCCCCACTTCGGTCAGGCGCATGTCCGCGTTGTCCTCGCGCAGTTGCAGGCGGAACTCGGCCCGGCTGGTGAACATGCGGTAGGGCTCTGTCACGCCCTTGGTGATCAGGTCGTCCACCAGCACGCCCAGGTAGGCCTCGTCGCGGCCAGGCAGCCAGGGCGCGTCGCCCCGGCACTGCAGGGCGGCGTTGATGCCAGCGAACAGGCCCTGGGCCGCCGCTTCTTCATAGCCAGTCGTGCCGTTGATCTGGCCCGCAAAGAACAGGCCCTGGATCTGGCGCGCCTCGAAACTGCTCTTGAGCGAGCGCGGGTCAAAGTAGTCGTATTCGATGGCGTAGCCGGGGCGCAGGATGTGCGCGTTTTCCAGCCCCTTCATGCTGCGCACCAGCTCGTACTGGATGTCGAATGGCAGGCTGGTGCTGATGCCGTTGGGGTAGAACTCGTGCGTGGTCAGCCCCTCGGGCTCCAGGAAGATCTGGTGGCTGTCCTTGTCGGCAAAGCGGTTGATCTTGTCTTCCACACTGGGGCAGTAGCGCGGGCCGACGCCCTCGATCTTGCCGGTGAACATGGGGCTGCGGTCAAAGCCGCTGCGGATGATGTCGTGCGTGCGTTCGTTGGTGTGGGTGATCCAGCAAGGCATTTGGCGCGGGTGCATCTGTGCATTGCCCATGAAGCTGAACACAGGCACCGTTCCCTCATTCACGCCTCCGGGCATCCCATCACCGGGCTGCTCCGCGCACTTCGAGAAATCGATGCTGCGCCCGTCCAACCGGGGCGGCGTGCCGGTCTTCAGGCGGCCCTGGGGCAGCTTCAGCTCCTTGAGGCGTGCCGACAGCGACACGGCAGGCGGGTCACCCGCCCTGCCCGCCGCGTAGTTGTTCAGCCCCACGTGGATCTTGCCGTCGAGGAAGGTGCCCGCCGTCAGCACCACGGTCCGCGAGCGGAACCGGATACCCACCTGCGTGACGGCACCCACCACGCGGTCGCCCTCCACCATCAGGTCGTCCACCGCCTGCTGGAACAACCACAGATTCGGCTGGTTCTCCAGCATGCGGCGGATCGCGGCCTTGTACAGAATGCGGTCCGCCTGGGCGCGCGTGGCACGCACGGCGGGGCCCTTGCTGCTATTGAGAATGCGGAACTGGATACCGCCCTCGTCCGTGGCCAGCGCCATCGCGCCACCCAGCGCATCCACCTCTTTCACCAGGTGGCCCTTGCCGATGCCGCCGATGCTGGGGTTGCAGCTCATCTGGCCCAGCGTCTCGATGTTGTGGGTCAGCAGCAAGGTCTTGCTGCCCATGCGCGCAGCGGCCAGCGCGGCCTCCGTGCCTGCATGGCCACCGCCGACAACGATCACATCAAATTCCTGGGGGTACAACATGGGGAACACTCCGGGGCCTGGCGGGCCCGATAATCAAAACACCCGGTGCGCTAGGGTGCCCTGTCAAAGGCGCCGCATACCGGCCCTGCTGGTGGTGGGCGCACTTGGCGCCCCAGCAGGCAACCCGCGATTTTCCCACTTTGCGCAGACCGTGTCTGTTTCCAGCCCCCTCACCCTCTTCCTGACCGAGTTGCTGGGCGCTCCGCCTCCGGCCGTGGAGACCTGGTGGTTACGCGCCGAACGGCGCTTGCTGGAGCGCGGCCAGCCCCTGCTGCGAGCCGGCGAACACTGGCGGCACCTGTGGTGGGTGGAGCGTGGCGCGCTGCGGCTGTACTACCTGGACCGCGACGGCGCAGAGTCCAACAAGAACTTCTTTCTGGACGGCGCCCTGTGCTGGCCCATCACCCCCACGCTGCGCCAGCAGCCGGTGATGTTTCACGTGGAACCATTGGAAGACAGCGTGGTGTGGGCCCTGCCCTTCCCCGTCGATCCAGGTAAGCCGCTGCCCAGCGCGGGCTGGGCACCCTGGGCCGCCCTGGAGCACCAAGTGCTCTGCGCCCTGCTCGACGGCAAGATGCAGCGCGAGCAGGAATTTCTGCAGCTCAGCGCCCGCCAGCGCTACACCCGCTTGCTGGAGCAACACCCGCAATGGGCCGAGCGCATCGCCCTCAAGCACCTGGCGTCGTACCTCGGCATGACCGACGTCTCGCTGTCGCGCCTGCGCAGCGAGATGGGGCTTAGAGCGGCTAACAAAACTCAGCGCAGCGGCCCTGGCTAGGCGTTCCGTCGCAGGCAGTACAAGCGGTACGACAAGACGGAACCACGACGCCAGGGGAGTTTTGTGAGCCGCTCTTATCAAAGGATAAGGCGCAGGGCACGGGCCATCGGCAGAGTGCGGGCATCTCCCCAAAGGCCCGCCCATGACCACCGCCCAACACCCCCACAACACGCCTGCCCTGCTCTCCCTCATCCCCCATGCCTTCGCCGTGTTGTGGCTGGGCCTCATGGCCGGGTTCTTCGGCACCTACAGCGCCAACGTCAATCTGGCCACGTTGCAGATGGACGGCGCGACCTATGCCACCGTGCAGTCCGCCTTCAACCGCAACGTGCGGCACGCCCTGTTCTTTGTGCTGTTCTTTGGCCCACCCTTGTGGTGCGCGCTGGCGATAGCCACGGCCTGGCGTGAACACCGCGCGCTGTGGTGGCGCCTGCTGGCCGTGGTCGGCGTGGCCTACCTGCTGGGCATCGTGTTCTTCACCCAGCAGGTCAACCTGCCACTCAACTACACAACAGAAGCCTGGAACCCCCGGGCCCTGCCCGACGACTGGCCCCAGGTGCGCGACCAGTGGAATGCAGCCAATCTGTGGCGTGCGCTGCTCAGCGTGGGGTGTTTTGCGGCAGCGGTGGGAACGCTGGTGGGGCGGCTGGCCGGTCGTCGCACGTAGATCGCCGCACAGCCTGCACTCACCACCGTGGAGCCGCGACACAAAACCCTGTTCAGCACACCCCGCTTGCAGGATTCCTGCCGCACGCCTGTGATTCAATCGCAGGCACTATGCCCCAGACCACCACCCCCTCCTCCCTCCTCATCTTTGCCGGCAGCACCCGCCAGCAATCCTTCAACCGCAAACTGGCCCACGCCACCGCCGCCATCGCACGCGACGCGGGCGCCACGGTCACGCTGCTGGAACTGTCGGATTTCGACATCCCGCTGTACAACGCCGACCTCGAAGCCCAAGGCACACCGGCCGATGTGATCCGGCTCAAAGAAATTTTGTGGCAGCACCCCGCCTGGGTCATCTGCTCGCCCGAATACAACGGCAGCTACACCGCCCTGCTCAAGAACACCATCGACTGGGCCTCCAGCCCGGTCAAAGGCAACCCCGACTGGCAAGACGGCGGCAAGAGCTTTCGCGGCAAGGTGGTGGGCATGCTCAGCGCCTCGCCCGGCGCCCTGGGCGGCCTGCGCTCACAAAGCCACCTGGCCCCGCTGCTCATCAACGCCGAATGCTGGCTCGCACCCAAGGCATTTGCGCTGGGCTCGGCCGGCAGCGCGTTTGACGACAGCGGCGCCCTCATTCAGCAAACCCACCGCGACCGCGTGCGCGCCGTGGTGGACCAGGTACTGTGGGCATCCAGCCGCCTGCACGACGATGCTGCCGCAGGCCAGTGAGCGCAAAAATTTGAATCAAATTGGCCTCTAGCGCTTTATTCATAAGCGCTAGCAGCTATATAAATAATAGCAAACACCCATGAACTGCCGCCCCGGCTGCGGCGCCTGCTGCACCGCCCCCTCCATCAGCTCGCCTATCCCGGGCATGCCGCAGGGCAAACCGGCGGGGGTGCGGTGCATTCAGCTGGGGGACGACGCGCGCTGCCACATCTTTGGGCAGCCCGAGCGGCCGGCGGTATGCGGGGGGCTGATGCCGTCGGCCGAGATGTGTGGCACCAGCACGGAGCAGGCCATGGGTTTCCTGGCGCGGCTGGAGCGGCTGACGGAGCCCGGGAGCGTGGGCGAACCGGCGGGGTAACAGGCATTCCTCCCGATGGGTCCGCGCCCGCTACTTCATCGAGTGCAGCCCGACCTTGTTGCCCTCGGTGTCCGTGAAGTGGGCAAAGAAGCCGAAGTCATTGCCAATCTCCGTCTTGGGGACCACCACCGCCCCGCCCGCTGGCTCCACGCGCGCCAGCAGGGGGGCCAGGTCCTCGCCGCCATTGAGGTACACCATCGTCCCGTTCCGCGAGGGTACGCTGCCCTCCGCCTGCACGAGGGCACCGCCCACGGCGGCGGGGTCGGAGGACAACATCCCCATCGTGGTCGGCCCCATGGCCATGGGTGCGATGGTGATGCCCAACACCGTCTCGTAGAAGGTCTTGGCGCGGGTGAAGTCGGTCACAGGGATCTCGAACCAGTTCAGGGCGTGGGCCATAGGGGGCTCCTTGGGGTTGGGAAATCGAAAACCAGCACTGTGAACTTTTGCACTGACCAGCGCAAGGGAGGTGCCTCAGTTGGCGCCGCTGGCCTTTTGTGGTTTGTGCTTTTTGTATGCGACACCGGCCACCACCAGATTCGCAATCCCCAAACCCAGAAAACCAAGCACTCCCGCTCGCCAAAGGTTTGTGTGTGTGGCATTCAAAGCTTGAGTATTGAAGCGAAGAACCCGCAAATGAGCGTCAAAACGCTCGGCTTCCGGCGGGCTCAGCTGGGAACGGTCCGCCAGAAATCGATCTTCCAAATCTGCAATCACCGCTGCGGTGGGGTGTTTGATGAGCGGGATCTGCACAAAACAATAGGCTGCCAGAGAAAGCGCCAATAGTGCAAGGCTCAGAGATACGAGGAATAGACGCATGGTGAAGCTACTGGTGACGGGCGAGCGGAGGGTTCCACGCGGCACGCTGAATCACCACCCGGTACCCGTCCGCATCCTCAAACGTGCAGCCCTGCTGGCTCCAGTACGGATTGAACGATTCCACCTCCTTGAAGCCAGCGCCACGCATCGCCTGGCAGCGTTCCGTCCACGCCTGATGATCGGGCACATAGAAGACAAACAGATCTTCGGGCGTTGGCTGCGGCGTCACTGGGTGCCGGCGGCAGACGGTGAACTCAAAGTGGAAATCCGCGTCGCGGAAGCCCAGCATGGTTCCATCGAAGCCATCGTGGTCCGCAAAGTGGGCGAGTTCTTCAAAGCCCAGGCCTTGCTTGTACTGGGCGACAGTGCGGCAAAGATCCAGCACGGGGCGCGCGATTCGCAGATGAATGCTCATAACTGGGGTGGTTGGTGGGCGCGGCCTCACTATAGCCACCGCAACAAGAAGACCCACGTGGAAGGACCGTGTTTTTTGGCCTGGAATTTGGCTTGATGGCAATGCCACACCCACCGCCAACTGTCACGCCCTTCCTTCTTCAAGGCTTCGGCAGCGCCCGGTCCTCCCGGCACGCCTTCAACGGCTTCGCCGCAGCCGACGCAATGCGCAACACCCGCCCGTCGCTGCGGTCCACCACCACCTTCATGCACGCACACCCGTAGCCATAGTGGCCATTGGTTTTCTTCCACTGCGCGTCGGTGAACACGGGCCAGTCGCCTTCGGCACTGTCTCCGCCCTGGGTGGAGACCACCCACTCGCCATCACGGTCGGTCAGGGTGGCGTTGTTGGGGGTGGGGTTGTTGGGGGTGGGGTTGTGAAACCAGCCGCAGCGGTTTTCCAGCGGCTGGGCAACTCCGGCAGCAGGTTGCTGTGCTTGCGCCTGGGCTTGGGCCACCCACGGCAGCAGCGCGAACAAGAGCGTTGACACCACCGCGGCCCGGCTCTGTATCCCTACTCCACGCCGGGTTCCCTGCATGTCGGTGGTTGCGTACAACACTGCCATTTCTCGGTCCTTCGATTTAAGCTTCAAGACGGACCTCCCGCTTTACTGACAACCATCTATAGCTATACAAACAATAGCATAACCTCAAGGACGACTACCCCGGCCGCAGTGACTGTTGCATCGGGCTCGCAGTAACCCCTGGTACCCGTCTTTATTGGCGGTCTGCTGCAGCAAGGGGGCAGGCAGCGTCCATGTCCGTTTGTTGCACCCACTGCCCATTGCTATCGCCCGGCCTGTGTTTGCGAAGGCTGGGCGCCCTGAAGTTGTTCGAACTCACGCACCATCAACGCGACCCATGTGCCGGCTCAGCGCCACCGCACTGCCCGCCGCCAGCGTCAACCCCAACGCGCCGTGCCCCACGTTGAGGTACACATTGCTGGACCGCCAGCGCCCCACGATGGGCACCGACGTTGGGGTAGCAGGCCTCAGCCCTGCCCAAGACTCTGGCGCACTGACGTCGCAAAGTCCCGGGTAGGTTTGGTCAACAGCCTCCACCATGGCCTGGACCCTGGCGGGCGCGATGTCCAAGCCCGTAGCGCCCACTTCTGCCATGGCGGCCACGCGCAGGCTGTTGTGCAGCGGTGCAAACACGGTCTTGCGCGCCAGATCCGTCACGCTCGCGCAGGGGCGCTGCACACCGGGGAGAAACGGCACCGTGATGCTGTAGCCCTTGATGGGGTAGACGGGCAAATAGATGCCCAGCGCAGCGGCCAGCGTGACCGCGCGCGGTCCTGCTGCCAGCACGAAAGCATCGGCTTCGATCTCGCCCTGGTGGGTCATCACGGCGCTGATACGGCTGCGATGCCGCACAAAGCCGCTGGCTTGCACACCCAGCGACACGGTGCCGCCCAGGCGCTGCAGGCTGGCCACCATTTCCTGGCACAGAAGGTGGGGGTCGGCCACGCACTCGCTTTGCGTCCACACGCCGCCGACGAAGCGCAGCGCACGCGCGCGGCGCAGGGCGGGTTCCGCTTCCAGGCACTCCTGTACGGTCAATATCTGCTGGTCACAGCCCAGCGATGCCTGCAAATGCACTTGCCGTTCTTGCTGCCGCAGTGCCTGGTCCGTGGGGCAGAGCACCAGCTTCCCGTTTTGCTCGAAACCGAAACTCCAGTCTTCTGCCTGCATCCAGTCGGTCAGCGTGGCCCGGCTGGCCTGCGCCATCTGCAGCAGACTCTCGGTGCCACGCACCGACTGCCGCGCCGTGCAAGCCCTGAGGAATTGCAGGCCCCAAGCCCACTGCCTCCAGTCCCAGCGCGGATGAAACCGAACCGCCGACTCTCGCGACAGCAGCATCTTGGGCAGCGCCCAGAGCGTGGCGGGCGATGCAAAGGGCTCCACATAGCTGTAGCTCAGCTGCGCACCGTTGGCGTAACTGGTGGCCAAACCGGGGGCCGCTTCAGAGTCCAGCAGATGCACGTCAAAACCCTGCCGCGCCAGCTGGTAGGCCGTGGCACAACCGATCATTCCGGCACCGATGACACAGACCTTCATGGCTGCCCTCGACCCGTTGGCGCCCGCCCGGGCAGGATGCGTGACACTGCGAGCTGCGCCACCGCCACATCGGCCAGCCCAACGCCCACCGACTTGAACACGGTGATGGCGGGCTCTACCGGCCGCCAGGGTACCTGGCCCGCGTAGAGTTCGGGCAAATCCACGAAAGGCGATGCGGCGCTGCGCCCTGCCCACAGCACCACCTCGCCCGCCTCGGCCAGGCTCTGCGGCTTCCACTCCACGATGATGCGACCGGCTCGGTCCATGGTGGTGTCGTCCAGTTCGCGCCCCTTGGGCGTGCTGGTTCCGATGGCCGAGACAAAAGCGCCCGGCGCGAGCCATGCGCCATCAAACACGGGCGTGTCCGAGCGCGTAGCCGTGACCACGATATCGGCGTCCCGCACGGCCGCCTCTGGCGTGGTGAAGGCCACGCGGCAGCCCGTGCTGCGGGCCAAGGCCTCGACCCAGGCTGCGTCTCCCGCCGGGTCCACCAAGGCAATCTCCTCGAACTCAAACCATCCACACAGTGCGGCCACCTGCGCCCGGCCCTGCAACCCTGTGCCAAACAGTGCGAGCTTGCGCGGACGCGCCGCAGCCGCCTTGGATGCCACCAGTGTCGTAATGGCCGCCGTGCGCAGCCGCGTGATCTCGTTGCCGTCCAGCACTGCCAGTGGCTGGTTGCTGGCCAGATCGAACAACAGGATGGAGAAACTGAACTGCCCCCGCACCGTGGGATAGACCTTGACACCACCCACGGCGCGGTCGGCCCACACGGCCCCCATGGTGCTCAGGCGCAGGTCATGGCAATCCGTACGCTGGCGGAGATGGACGGCCGCGCCACCGGTCGCCAGGCTTGCAAAGGCTTCGCCCAGCACCGTGGCTACAGAGGGGAAATCAAGGGCTTCGGAAATCTGCTGATCGCTGATGAAGGGAATGCTGTTCATGTGGATAGGCTGGTACCGCCAGAAAAAGAGGGAAAGAAAGGAACAAGGCGTGCAGGGCGCGCGCCTTCAGGGAATGCCGTACTTGTTGGGGTAGCGGATGTTTTCGCGCATGTGCACGCTCATGGGAATCCGCAGCGATGCCGTGTCGAACCATTTGCGGTAGATGGCGGTCAGCTCGCCCGAGTGCATGAGGGAAAGCACCGTACGGTCCACGATCTCGCGCAGCGGCACATCGTCCTTGGGCAACATGAAGGCGTAGGGTTCCACCGTGAGGTGTCTTCCCGTCACATGCAGGCGATCCTTTGCGGGTGATGCAGCGATCAGGCCGTACAGCAGAATGTCATCCTGCGCAAACGCGTCCACGCGCCCTTCTTCCACAAGACGCACACCTTCGGCGTCGGTGGGCACCACCACCAGATCCAACGCCTGCTCCTGGCGCAAGCGCTGCAGCGTGTCCTGCGCCGTAGTGCCATTGCTCACGGCAATACGCCGCCGCCACAGACTGGACACACCATCAAGCTGCACCGATGGGCGCGCCACGAACCGCACGCCCGTGGTGAACAGCGTGTGCGAAAAGTCCACATCCCGCTGCCGGCCCACGGTATTGGTGTTGCCGCCGCACTCGAGGTCGATGGCACCGGCCTTCAGCAGCGGGATACGCTGCGCCGCCTCCAGCGGCCGAAAATCCACGCGCAGGTCCGGCCGGCCAACGGCCTTGCGAATGCCCTCCACCACCTTCATGCAAACGTCGATCGAGTACCCCACCGTGTTGCCACTCGCATCGCGGAACGCAAACGTACCCGGCGTTGGGATGTAGCCCACATTCACCGTACCGCTGCGCACCATGCGTGCCAAGGCGCCGCCTGCCGTCTGGGCATGACAAGCCGCTGTCCCCCACAGCAATGCCGCAACGAGCGGGGTCAGCAGGGATTTCACATCCAGGATTGCAGACATGGACCACTCCTTAACAAATAGACGCTGCAGACGGACCGTGAGGCGCCGGTGAATCGCACGGAACCCGTCAACAAACTGAGGGAAGAAAAACAAGGCTGGAAAGAGGCTTAAGCCTCCAGCCCAGGCGGCACAGCCTGGTGCCAGCGCGTCGCGCGCTCGAAGGCATCGCCTACCCGCAAAATGGTCGCCTCGTCAAACGGCCGCCCGATGACCTGCATGGACACCGGCATGCCCGCCCCCGTGAACCCCGCAGGCACCGCCACAGAGCAAAGATCCAGCAGGTTCACGAAGCGGCCAAAGCGCGACAGCGGCGTGGCCAATTCGTCCACCTCAGAGACCGGGATGGCAGCAATCGCGTTGGTGGGGAACGCACAGACATCCACACCCTCCATGGCAGTGAGCATGTCGGCCTTGGCCTGCTCACGCAGCTTGAGCAAGTGGATGTATTGCGCCGAGTCGATATCACGCCCCAGCAGAATGCGCCGGCGCACATGGGGGTCGAATTCAAGCCCATCCTGCTCGAACAAAGGCCCCAGGTTGGCGTACCCCTCTGCGCTCATCAGGCGTCCCGCCACGCGCATGGATTCCGCGCTGCTTTGGGGAAGCGCCCGCTCCACCCGCCGCATGCCCAGCGTGTCCAGCACCTGCAGCGCCTGGTCGTACACGGCGAGCACCTCGGCAGCCACATGCTCGCGCTCTGCCTCTGGCAGGGTCCACACCCGCATGCCCGCCACCGAGCGCTGCGCATCGAGCTGCGGCATGACTTCGCGCACAGGCACCGACAGCGAGACGCCGTCGCGCGGGTCCGGGCCTGAGAGCACGTCGAGCAGGAGGGCACTGTCGCGCACCGTGCGGGTCAGTGGCCCCACCGTGTCGTGCGTGGGGCACAGCTCGATCAGCCCATGGCGGCTGATCAGGCCGCGCGTGGTCTTGAGCCCCACCACCCCGCACAGCCCCGCCGGGATGCGCACCGAGCCGCCCGTGTCGGTGCCCACACTGGCCGAACACATGCCGGACGCCAGCGCCACGGCCGAGCCGCTGCTGCTGCCGCCGGGGGTGCGGTGGGTCTGCAGATCCCAGGGGTTCCACGGCGTGCCCATGGCGGCATTGGTGCCCCAGCCGCCAAAGGCGAACTCCACCGTGTGCGTCTTGCCGATCACCACGGCCCCGGCAGCACGCAAGCGCTCCACCACGGCAGCGCTGATCGCCGAAGTGCGCGGCGGGCGCGCTTTCGAGCCCGCCGAGATGGGCTTGTCCTGCACCTCGAACAGGTCCTTCACTGCCACGGTCACACCGTGCAACGGGCCCAGACGCACACCAGCCCGTGCCATCTGGTCCAGGCCGCGTGCGGTGGCGCGGGCCTCGTCGGCATACACGTCGGTAAAGGCATGCAGCTGGCCGTCATAGCGCGCAATGCGCGCCAGCTGCGCCTCCAGCAGCGCCTCGCTTGAGAGTTCTCCGCGATGGATGGCGGCGGCCAGCCGTTCCAGCGGCGCGTAGATCATGGATGTCATGGTGTTGTTGTCTCGGTTCATGCCGCACCCACCGTGCGGCGACCATGGGCCAGGCGCCGTTCCAGCCACCGCGACAACATGGACAAGGGAAACGCAATCGCGAAATACAGCAGCCCTACCAGGATGAAGATGTGCAGCGGCAGGAAGTACTCGCTGGACATGGCCTTGGCTGTCAGCATCAGTTCGTTGGTGGCGATCAGCGCACACAACGAGCTGTCCTTGAGCAGCGCCACATAGCTGTTGAGCAGCGGCGGCAGCATCACCCGCAGGGCCTGCGGCAGCGTGACGTAGAGGAATACCTGCCGTGGTGTCAGGCCCGCAGCCAGGCCCGCCTCGCGCTGCCCGCCATGTACCGACTTAAGCCCGCCGCGCAGAATCTCGGCCACGTAAGCCGCGCCGTGTACACCGAGGCCAATAGCGCCAGCCCAGTAGCCTGACAACGTGACCCCCGCTGCTGGCAGCGCGAAATAGATGGCCAAGAGCAGCGCCAGCAGGGGCACCGCACGCAGCAGCTGAATGAAGCCATTGGCCCCGTGCCACAGCACGGTCACACCGCTGCGCAGCATCCACACCAGCACGGCGCCCAGCACCAGTGCGATGACGAAGCCGATGGCCGAGAGTTCGGCCGTGACCACCGCCGCCTCCAGCAGCCGAAGCCACCATTCGCCCATGTACTCGGCGTAGGTTGCAAAGAACGTTTTCATCGCGCACCCCCTGCCGTGCTGAGTTCGAGGCGCGCAAAAGCCCAGCTGATAGGCAGCACCATCGCCGCATAGAGCAGCATGGCGGTCAGGTAAATGATCGGCGTCTCGAACGTGGATGTGACCAGATTGCGCGCATAGAACATCACCTCAGGTGCCGCAATGGCCGAGGCAATCGAGGTGTCCTTGACCAGCTGGCTTGCGTAGTTGCCCAGCGAAGGCAAGGTCACGCGCAGCATTTGCGGCAGCAGCACATTGCGCAACGCCTGGGCCGGTGTCAGGCCCACTGCCAGCGCCGCCTCGCGCTGGCCTGCGTGCAGGCAGCGCAGGCCCGCCGCGAACACCTCGCACAGGATGGCCGCGCCCACCAGGCCCAGGCCAATCACCGCCGCCGTGAGCGGCGAAAGCCGCACCCCCACGGACGCCAGCCCAAAGTACAGCACGAACAGATGCGCCAGCGCCGGTACATTGCGCATCCACTCGATATAGACCGCAATCACGGCCTGCAGCGCACGGTTGCGCACAAAGACCACCAGCAGCGCCAGCAAAAGGCCCAGGCTGGAAGCCAGCAGTCCTGCGCCCAGGGCCACCTGCGCCGCGGTCACTGCGCCACGCGCTAGCGTGAGAACGATGAGGGTCAGGGTGTCGGTACTGGGCATGGTCACAGCTCCAGCCCGGCTTCCTTGCCGACCTGGCCAAGAAAGCTTCGTGTGCGCTCCATGCGCGGCTGATTGATCACCTGCGCGGCCGGGCCCTCTTCCACGATGTGGCCGCCGTCCATGAAGATAACGCGGTCGGCCACATCACGTGCAAAGCGGATCTCGTGCGTGACCAGGATCATCGAGCGGCCCTCCTCGGCCAGCTCACGGATCACGCCCAGCACCTCGCCCACCAGCTCCGGGTCCAGCGCCGAAGTGGGCTCGTCGAAAAGAATCAGTTTGGGCTTTTGCGCCAGAGTGCGCGCAATCGCCACACGCTGCTGCTGCCCGCCTGACAGCTGCTCGGGGTAGGCATCGGCCTTGTGGCGCAGGTGCACCTTGTCGAGCATTTCTTCGGCCAGCGCATATGCCGCATCGCGCGGCATGCGCGCGGCCTTGATGGACGCCAGCGCCACGTTGTCGCGCACGGTGAGGTGTGGCCACAGGTAGAACAGCTGGAACACCATGCCGATCTCGCGGCGCTGCGGCGCCATCTCGGTGTCGGTCATGAAGCGCCAGGCGTTCTTCCCCGCAGCCACTTGCCCGATGCGCTCGGATTCGAGCAGCACCTCCCCCGCCTGGGGTTTCTCCAGAAAGTTCAGGCAGCGCAGGCAGGTGGACTTGCCCGACCCGCTAGGGCCAATGAGCGAGAGCGTCTCGCCTTTTTGCAGGTTGAACGAAATGCCCTTGAGCACCTCGGCCGGGCCATAGCTCTTCTTGAGGCCGCTCACTTGAAGCAGGGGATGGTTCACATGGTTCTCCAGACAAAACTGCGGGTAGCGCGGCACGGTCTTTGCAACCGCACACGTCGATACCCAGTGCCTCCATGCTAGAAATTTCGCCCATCTGTTCATTGCAGGCCGTCGCCGCTATATTGAACGTATGCGACATACCGGGAAAACCCCATGCCCCCCACCAAAGCCCGTCCCAAAGAGCTTCTTGAAGAGATTGGCGCAAATTTGCACCAGACCAGTGCACAGAACACAGGCGACATTGGTGCATTGATTGACCGGCTCGACGCCCCAGCCCGGGCCGCCCCTGTTCGGCGCAGGCCTGCGGCCACCGCATCGGCGGCGGAGCTGCGCGTGGGCATCCTGCTGTGGCCGCAGTTCCCGCTGCTGTCGCTGGCCGGGCTGTGTGATGGCCTGCGCCATGCTGCCGACGTCGGCGACCAGAGTCGGCAGATCCGCTGCTCGTGGACCATCCTCGGGGTGCCGGGGCAATCGGTGCAGGCCAGTTGCGGTGTGGCGGTGCCGGTACAGGAATCGCTTTCTTCCGAGTGCGACTACGACTACATCGCGGTCATCGGAGGCCTGCTGTCGGCCATCCCCACCGCCAGCCCGCGTTACAGCACCTTCCTGCATTTCGCGGCATCGCTGGGCAAGCCGCTGATCGGCATCTGCACAGGCTCATTCGCGCTCGCACAGGCGGGACTCATGGCGGGACGCCGCGCCTGCGTGCATCCTTTTCATGTGGAGGACTGGAAGGCCGCCTTCCCCGCGCTGGACTACAGCACTGACTGCCACTATGTGTTCGACGGCGACCGCATCAGCTGCGCAGGTGGCATCTCCATCGTGGAGCTCACGGCCGAGCTGGTGCGCCTGCATTGCGGGCCCGACCGGGCGGCCAAGGTCATCCACCAGATGACGGTGAACCCCGCCGCCAGCAGCACCCATGTGGCGCGCCGCCATGCGCTGGGCTATGGCACGGCCGACCACGACAAGCTGCGCCAGGCCATCGTACTGATGGAAAAGAACATTGGTACGCCGCTGGAGATCGCCGTCATCGCGCAGCTGGTGGATTCAAGCAGCCGCCAGCTCGAACGTGTCTTCCTGGCCGAGACGCGCACCACGCCGTCTGAGTACTACCGCAACGCACGGCTCAAGTACGCTCGCTGGATGCTCACCAGCACCGACCTGCCCATCATCACCATCGCCTACGAATGCGGCTTCTCGGACGCGTCGCATTTCATCCGGCACTTCCAGCAGCTCTACGGCATGCCCCCGGGGCGCATGCGCAAGGCGCTTCAAGCTGCCACGGTGGAGGCCTGAAGCAGGCGGCGCCCGCCATCGCCCGTTTCTTCTTCGATGCGAAAACGCGCCACCACCGACACCAACCGGCCAGACTGCGCATAGAGCGCTTCCGAGGCCCCGCGCGCTTCCTCCACCAGCGCAGCATTCTGCTGTGTGAACTGGTCGATGCGCGAAAGCACCTCAGTCAACTGGCGCACCCCCACATGCTGCTCGGCGCTGGCCGTCTGCACCGCAGCCATCAGTTGGGCAAACGAGTTGACGGCTTCGATCACACTCGCCGTCTGCACATGCGCGCGTTCCACCATGCTCCGGCACGCAGCGATCTGCTCGTTCGATTGCTGAATCAGCTGGCGGATCTCCTTGGCAGAACTCGCGGAGTGCAACGCCAGGCTGCGCACCTCGCTGGCCACCACGGCAAAGCCGCGCCCCTGCTCACCAGCACGGGCTGCTTCCACGGCGGCATTGAGCGCCAGGATGTTGGTCTGGAACGCAATGCCATCGATCACTGCAGTGGTCTCGGCAATGCGTGCACCATGCCCAGCCACCGCCAGCATGCTCTGCATGGCCCCGTCGACGATGGACTGGCCCTCGCGCGCCACACTGCAGGCCGATGTGGCAAGCCGGTGCGCATCCAGCACCGATTGTTGCGTGTTGCCCATGGTCGCCGCAAACTGCTCCAGCGCCGCAGCCGCCTGCTGCAGCTCGGCCGACTGCATCTCGGTGCGCTCGGACAGATTCTTGGCCTCGCCAACCAGGCTGCGGCTTTGCGCCGCCACGTCCACCGATGCGCTGCGCACCTGCTGCACCGTGTCACCCAGGCCACCCACCATGGCGCGCAGCGAAGCAATCACCGAACCGGCGGGCGCCACCACGCCCGGTAGTGGTGCAGTCAACAGCCCGTCCGAAACCCGGGCCATGGCCTGCGCCACGGCCCCGGGCTCTGCTCCCAGCCGGCGTGTCAGAGTGCGTACCAAGGCCACCGCCACAGCACAGCCCACCAACAACACCAGTGCGAATGACACGGCCATCTGCACCAGCATGCCCTGCAGCGCCGTGATGGACGCAGCGGCCGCCTGCTCCACCTGGCGCGCCTGGGCTTCTCGCAGTTGCGCCAGGGTCTGCAGATAGGCCGCCTGCGATTGGCGCAAAGCCCCGGTCAGCATGCCGCGTGCAGGGCCGCGCGCACCGCCCTGCAGAAGCGCCAGGAACTGGTCGCGGTCCTGCCGAAAGCGCGTGGCAGCCTGCCCGATCTGTGCCAGCAACTCGCGCTCGGGAGCGAGCACCACAGCTCCCTGCAACGCGGCCATCCGGCTGTCGATGTGCCGCTGCGCCGCATCAATGCGCTCCACCTCGGTGGGCAGGTCTTCCTGCATCTCCACCAGCACCGCATCGCGCAGGGCACGGGAGATGGACGACACCTCCAGCGACACCTCGTAGGCCGCACTCCAAAGAGGCAGGCTCTCACTGGCAATCGACGCCACCCGCGCATTTGCGGCCAGCCCCGCCTGTACGGCAAGCCCCAGCGCCAGTGCAAGCAGCGCGCCAATGGCCGAAAAACCGAGGATCAGCGACGCGCGTATAGACAGCCCGCGCCCGGCCCGTTCAAGGAATGCCATGGTGGTTAAAAAGAAGAAGAAAAGAAGATGAAGGGCCGGCGAGGCTGCCGGAACCCGCAATAAAAAAGCCGCATGCTGCGCGTGGCGGGCATGCGGCGTGTCAAGGCCAGGGGGTCATGGCCTACCCAATTGGGACTCACTTGCAGGAAGGCAGCTTCCAGTCGGCAGAGCGGTCAACACCGGCACGGGCGTTCTGGCCCACGGGGATGTACCAGACGTCCTGCACCAGGCCGTAGGTTTTGCCGATCTTGCGCAGGTCGCAGCTGCCCCAGAGCTTGGCGATCTCAGTGTTCACAGCCTTGAGCAGCTCAGGGTTGTCCTTGTTCAAGCCGAACACCACCTGGCCCAAGCCCGTCAGCAGCGGGTAGTCGGGCGAGGCATCAGTGAAGGCGTTGAACTTGACCTTCCACTGTGGGTTCTGCGAGATGGCGTACTGCATCACCGGCGGGTCACCGATCACCGCGTCAATGCGGCCCGCCAGCAGGTCGCGCACGGCGGCGTCCGAGGTGTCGTACAGCGCCAGCTGCAGGCCGTTGATCTTGCGCAGCTCGGGGATGAACGAGAAGCCGGTGATGGTGCCGACCTTCTTGCCTTCAAGATCCTTGAGCTTGCTCCAGTCCGTCTTGTCCGACTGGGTGATGCCGTTCTTGAAGTAGTGGATGGGATCACTCAACGCCATGATCTTGGAGCGCTGCTCCGTCCATCCCATGGTGCCTGCCATCACATCCACGCGCTTCGATTGCACCGAGGCAATCGTGCCCGACCATTCCATCAGCGCGGGCTTGACCTTGAGCTTGAGTGCATCGGCAATGCGTTGCAGGATCTCGCCGTCGTAGCCGACCATCTTGCCGTCCTGGTAGCCCGTGCCAGGCATGTCGCCAGAGAAGGCGATGGTGAAGGCACCTTTGTCCACCGTCTCCAGGGCATGGGCAGAAAGCCCCAGCGCCGACAGGCAGGTGACGGCAGCGAACGAGGCCAGAAGCCTCCTGATTTTCAAGCTTGGATTGAACATGGTGGTCTCCAAAAATCCGGTTGTTCCCTCCCACCGACTGATGGGATGGAATGACTTTAGAGACGCTTTTCATGCGGAGATTGGAGGTTCTCACAGCGCAATTGAACGGCCGCGACATCAAGGGAATTCACCAATCCCGCACCACCACCGTCGATCTGTGCACCAAGGAGGGGGCACACCACAAGCCCGGCAGCCTGGGTCAGGCCCACCATCACGACCACCCAAGAATATGCATCCAGATGGCCCCTACCGCCTTACCCACATGTATCAATAGCTATCTAATTTGCAGCAAATGCAGCACTGACACCCTTTCATCAACAGGGTGTCACAAACCCAGGCGCAGGGCCGTCTGGAGATCATCCTCGGACTATTCTTGAGCTGGCCATGACCGACCCTGCACCCACCACCGCCACCGACCCCTTCACCACTCTGCGCCCTCGCCTCTTCGGCATTGCCTACCGCATGCTGGGCGTGCGCGCCGATGCCGAGGATGTGCTGCAGGACGCCTGGCTGCGCTGGAGCCGCCAGGATGTGGCCGTACTGCAGTCGGCCGAGGCCTGGCTGGTGACGGTGGTCACGCGCCTGGCCATCGACCGGCTGCGCGCGCTGAAGGCCGAGCGCGAGGCCTACGTGGGCTGGTGGCTGCCCGAGCCGCTGGTGGAGCTGCACCACGGCGACGCACCGCACCACCACGACACCCCCGAGGCGGCCGCCGAGCTGGCGGGCGAGCTGTCGGTGGCATTTATGTATGTGCTGGAGCGCCTGGGGCCGGAAGAGCGTGCGGCGTTTTTGCTGCGCCAGGTGTTCGACTACGACTACCCCGAGATCGCCGCGCAGCTGGGCAAGAGCGAGGCGACCTGCCGCCAGATGGTGCACCGCGCCAGCGAACGTGTGCAGCAGGCGCGCACACGTTTTGAGGTGCCACACGCCGTGCACCACCAGCTGCTGCAGCGCTTCATGCTGGCCGCCCAAAGCGGAGACCGCAACGCCATCGAGGCGCTGCTCAGCGAAGACGCGCAGCTGATTGGCGACGGCGGCGGCAAGGTGCCATCCTTTCCCAAGCCGCTGGTGGGGCAGTTCCGCATCGCCAACCTGTACTGGGCGCAGTTCCGCCGCCTGGGCGCGCTGGTGGTCTACCGCATGGCGCTCCTCAATGGCGAACCTGGCCTGCTGCGCTATGTGGACGGCCGCATCGAATCGGCGCAGGCGTTCGTGACGGATGGCGAGCGCATCGTGGCCATCTATGCCGTGCGCAACCCGGACAAGCTGGCGGGCATCCCTGCCACGCTGGGGTGAAATCATTTTGAGGATTTTTGGGGCCCCGTGTCACAGAAGCAGACCCGGCAACGTCTAACCAGTATGAAAGGCAGCAACACCACCGCAGCCTTCATGCCCAACGTTTTCAACCCCAGGCCATTGCCACTTACACCCAAGGATCTGCCATGCCATCGACCACCCAGCACACCGCCCGCCTGCCCTATCACAAGCTGTCTTCCAAGGCCTTCATGGGCCTGGTGAGCCTGTCGGAAACCATCAAGAAAGGCCCGCTGGGCGCCCGCCTGGCCGAGCTGGTGTTTCTGCGCGTTTCGCAGATCAACGGCTGCGCGTACTGCATGGACATGCACTGGACCTACCTGGTCAAGGACGGCATGGACCCGCGCCACCTGAACGCCGTGGCCGGCTGGCGCGAGGCGCCTTTCTTCGGCGAACGTGAACGCTCCGCGTTCCGCTGGGCCGAAATCATCACCGCCACGCCCCACAGCGATGCGAGCGATGAGGAATACGCCAAGCTGCAGGCCGTTTTCACCGAGGCCGAAATCTCCGAACTGGGCTTTGCGATTGGCGTGATCAATGCGTGGAACTTGATCAACGCGGGCATGCGCGCGCCCATTCCAGAGGCGGGCTGACACCCCTGCGGCACAAGGGGCCGGCCTCACCCCTGGCGCGCGGGAGAGGCGTTGGGCCCCGACCCATCTCCCTTGCGCAATTCCGGATTGACTCCACAGTCCCGGTCACTCAAACTCAAGTGTTTCCATGGGTAACTGGCGTCGCAAAGATGCCTTGCCAACGTTCCCGTGCGCTTCCACCCGCTTGTGAGACCACCGCCATGAACTTCCTGCACCGAACCGCGATGGCCCTGATGGCGAGCCTCGTCGGCGCCACGTGCGCCGCCCAAGCTCCCGTTGCCTCCATCACCACGACACGCCAGCCCGAGCGCATCATCTGGACCGCCAACACCCCCCACGGGACAGGCAAATTGCGACTGGCAAGCCCTGACGGCACCACCACCGACCTGGCGTTCCCACGCGCCCCGATCGTGCTGGAGCCCCAGCGGGCCGGCCTGGCCGACGGGCGCTATTTCTATGAGCTGAGCCTGGATCCTCCGCTCGTCATGGATCCCGCACAGGCCCAGGCCACCATGCACCAGCGCATCGTGTCCGGCTCCTTTGTCGTGGCCCAGGGCCAGCTGGTGGTCGGCGGCACCGAGTCCAGTGTGCCGGTGCCCCGCGCCAAGTCGGCGACCACCACGTTTTCCACCAAGGATCAGGTCATCCCCGACGACCTGGTCGTGCAGGGCAGCCTGTGCGCGGGCCTCGATTGCGTCAACAACGAGTCCTTCGGTTTTGACACGCTGCGGCTGAAGGGAGCCAATCCCATCATCCACTTCCAGGACACGAGCAATAGCCCGTTTCCCACCAACGACTGGCGCATCCGGGCCAACGACGCCGCCTCGGGCGGCGCCTCCTACCTCGCCATCGAGGACGCGACCACCGGCAACCGGGTCTTCAGCGTCAGTGCCGGGGCCCCCACCAACAGCCTCTACGTCAGCTCCGGCGGCGACCTGGGCCTGCGCACCGCCACCCCGGTGCTGGACGTACACGCCCTGACGGGCGACACGCCCGGGGTCCGACTGGAACAGACCTCGGCGGGCGGCTTCACGGCGCAAACCTGGGATATCGCCTCCAACGAGGCCAACTTCTTTGTGCGCGACCTCACAGGCGGCTCGCGCCTGCCGCTGCGCATCCGCCCTGGAGCGCCCACCAGCAGCCTGGACATTGCCGCGTCGGGCAACGTCGGTCTGGGCATCGCGTCGCCGGCCGCCGCGCTGCATGTCATGCGCAACGACGGGACCGCCCAGGTCCTGGTGCAGGAGACCAACGGCACAGCCGCCCAGCGCACCCTGCTGAACCTGGCCAACAACGGCCCCGCCACGCTGCGCTTCACCACGGCACCGGCCACCGGCTGGGACATGACCGCTGGCACGGCCCTCACGCTGGCCACGCAGGGCGCGGGCACACCGCAGTTCACACTGGCGGCGAACGGCAACCTGGCAATCACCGGCACGCTGAGCACCGGCTCCAGCCGCACGCTCAAGACGGGCATCGAGCCCATCAATGGCACCACCTTGCTGGAAAAAGTGCTGAGCCTGCCGCTCTACCACTGGCGCTACAAGTCCAGCCCCACGCAAGAGCGCCACGTTGGCCCCATGGCCGAGGACTTCCGCAAGATCTTCCAGCTCGGCCAGGACGACAAGAGCCTGGCCCCCGGCGACCTCGCCGGCGTGACCCTGGGGGCCGTGCAGGAACTCGCACGCAAGGTGACCGAGCGCGAGGCAGACATCGCAGCGATCCGGGCCCGTATCTCGCTGCTCGAAGCACAGATGGCGGCCCCCGCCAAGCCCGCGCGTTGAAGGGGTTGCCAGCCATGCCCTACCGCCACACACCCCTGCAGGCCCGGCAGCAGCCGCGCGCCGCGGCCCTGCTGATAGCTACCGCGCTCGCAGCGTCGCTGCTGTGCCAAAGCGTGCAGGCACAACAACCGGGCGACACCCCCGGTGCCGCTGCAATCACCGCCCGCCTCTTGGCCCAGCGGCTCGAGTGGACCCCCGCCGCGCCCCATGGCCGCGCCGTGCTGCGCATCGCACGCGAGGGCGAGGCGCCGCAGCAAGACATCGTGCTGCGCAGCCCCCTGGTGTTCTCGCTGCAAGACACACCCCTGCCCGACGGGCGCTACACCTACGAGCTGACGCTGGCCCCCACCACCAGCGCCGTGCGAACCGACGATGCCACTGCGGCCCTGGTTCCGGCTGCACCCGTGGGCCCCGGTGGCGCCATGTTCAGCGGCAACGTATCCGTGGCCGGCGGTGCTTTCGTGCTGCCACCGGATGTGCCGCCCCGGGGCGAGGTCGGTGCGGCGGACAACAGCAGCGCCACCGCCCCCACCACCCGGGCCGGCACACGCATGTCCACCAAGGACGAGGTGGTCGCCGACGACCAAATCGTCCAGGGCAGCGTCTGCACGGGATTCGACTGCGTCAACGGCGAGGTTTTTGGCGACGACACCCTGCGGCTGAAGGAGAACAACACCCGCATCGGTTTCTGGGACACCCGGATTGCACCGTTTCCCAACAACCGGTGGACCCTGGTCGCCAATGACAGCGCCAGCGGCGGGGCCAGCTTCATGGGCATCGAAGATGTCACGGGCGCCAGGTTCCCCGCGCGCTGGCAGGCTGGCGCACCGGCCAGCAGCCTCTATGTAGACCCGCAGGGGCGCGTAGGCATCCGCACAGCCGTGCCCGTGCTGGACCTGCATGTGGTGTCCACCGACACGCCGGGGTTGCGGCAAGAGCAGAGCAACGTCAGCGGCTTCACGGCCCAGACCTGGGACATTGCCGGCAACGAGGCCAATTTCTTCGTGCGCGACGTCACGGGCGGCTCGCGCCTGCCTCTGCGCATCCGCCCTGGCGCTCCACACTCCAGCCTCGACATTGCCGGCAATGGCAACGTCGGCATGGGGACTCCGCGCCCCGTGGCATCGCTGAACCTCCGGCGCGCCGACGGCTCCGGCACCTTGCTGGTCGACAACACGACGACCGCTGCCTCTGCCGCGCGCATGCAGATGGAGCTGCAGAACAACGGCGCCATCGCTGCGCGGCTTGCACATGGCACGGGCACTGCGTACTGGACCCAGCACGCCACAGGCTCGGCATTCAGCCTGGCGCCCAGCGGCAGTGGCAGCAATGCACTGTCGATGCAGGCAGGCGGCGGCCTGGTGGTGGCTGGCACGCTCAGCCAGGGCTCCAGCCGTACGCTCAAACACGACATCAGCCCCGCCCCGGTCCACACCGTCCTCGGCGAAGTGTTGAACCTGCCGCTGTATGCCTGGCGCTATCTGAGCGACCTCAACGCCAGCCTGCATCTGGGGCCCATGGCCGAGGATGTGCACCACCGCTTCAAGGTGGGAGCAAGCCCGCAGACGCTTGCGCCCAGCGATGTCGCAGGCCTTGCGGCCGCCACGGTCCAGGCCTTGCACCAGAAGCTGGCCGCCAAGGATGAGGAACTCCTGGCCCTGGCGGAACGCCTCTCGTCCCTGGAACGGCAGCTTGAACGCAATCGCGGAGGCGCGCGATGATGGCCCGCGCAGCGCGGGCTGCAGCCACCTGGTGCCGGTACCTCCTTGCGGGAGCAGGGACCGTCGGCCTGCTGTTGTGGAGTGCTGCAGCCGCAGCCCAGAGCATCAACGTCACGCCCTCCACCATTCCCGTCCCGGTGCAGGGCGTGCCGTACAGCGTGACCTTCGTGGGCAGCAATGGTGTGGCGCCGTACCAGTTCCTGGTCAGCACCGGCATGCTACCTGCCGGCCTGAGCCTGTCGGCTGGCGGCGCCCTCACGGGCACCCCCACCACCGCGGCGGCCTACAGCTTCACCATCACGGTGTCCGACTTCCTGGGCCGCGAGGTGGACCTGACAGGCACGGGCGCCGTGACCAGTGCGCTGGTCATCACCCCGCCACCCGGACTCGTCGTCAACACGCCGTACAGCGGACAGATCCAGGTGACGGGAGGAACAGGCCCCTACACCTTTGTCATCAACTCGGGCGCCTTGCCACCGGGCATGTCACTCAGCGCCAGCGGCATGCTGACCGGCACACCCACCACCCTGGGCAACTACATCCTGGTCATCCGGGTCACGGATGCCAACGGCCTGTCCTCAGTCATCACGCTGAACATCAGCGTCGCGGCCACTGCCACGATTCCGGTCAACGACCCCTGGATGCTGGCCCTCGCTGCGCTGGGATTGGCCTGGCTGGGACGGCGTCAACTTCGGCAGCGGCAGCGGTACTGACGCACCGGCACCGGGCGCATAGGCGGCCCAGACACGCCTACGCCTGCTGCCCGACAAGGCCGGGTTGCCGGGTCCCTGCGCCAGTAGGGACCCGGCACCGCCGTTCCACGTCACGGCCAGACCCGTGCTTGGCGGCTCCTGGGCCACAGGGCCGCCAAGCGGCCCCGAAGTGCCTCAGGTGTAGCCTGCCTGACAGACCCTGGCGCAACACCGCCCTACAGTGGCGTCTCCCATCCCTACAAAAAACCGGAGACACCACCATGCTCAACATTCCTTCCCTGCAAGAAAGCGTCAGCCCCGAAGAATGGCAGCTGCGCTGCGACCTGGCCGCCTGCTACCGGCTCGTTGCGCTCTATGGCTGGAGCGACCTGGTCTTCACCCACATCAGCGCCAAGCTGCCCGAGTCGGTCTCGGGCCCGGAGCACCAGTTCCTCATCAACCCCTACGGCCTGATGTTCGAAGAGATCACGGCGTCGAGCCTGATCAAGGTGGACATGTTGTGCAACAAGCTCCACGAATCGCCCTTCCCCGTGAACCCGGCGGGCTTCGTCATCCACAGCGCCGTGCACGAGGCGCGGCCCGATGCGGGCTGCGTGTTGCACACCCACACCCGCGCCGGTGTGGCCGTTAGCGCGCAGAAGGGCGGCGTGCTTCCCATCAGCCAGCAGAGCACCTTCGTGCTGGGCTCGCTGGCGTACCACGGGTACGAGGGCGTAGCCTTTCGCGACGAGGAAAAGCCGCGCCTGCAGGCCGACCTGGGCGAGGCCAACTTCCTCATGCTGCGCAACCACGGCCTGCTCACCGTGGGCAAGACCATTGCCGACGCGTTCCTGTCGATGTACACCTTCGAGAACACCTGCCGCATCCAGATCGATGCCCAGGCAGGCGGCGAGCTCACGGCCGTGAACCCGCAGATCGTGAGCGGCGTGGCCCAGGCCATGCGCGTGCAAACCGGGGGCCTGGGCGGCGCGTTCGCCTGGCCAGCGCTGCTGCGCAAGGTGCAGCGCGAGGCGCCGGGGTACGACAGCTAAGGCCCTCCCACGGGGAAAAAAGAATCTGCCAGCGGCGAACGCGCCCAAGGCATAGGATCGGTGCCTCCTGACTACTCCCGAAGGATCCTCCATGAAGCTGTACTACTCGCCCGGCGCCTGTTCTCTGTCCCCGCACATCGCCCTGCACGAAGCAGGCCTCGCCTTCACGCCGGTGCTGGCCAGCACCAAGAGCCACAAGCTGCAAGACGGCACCGACTACTACGGCATCAACCCACTGGGCTACGTGCCCATGCTGGAACTGGACGACGGCACCCGCCTGCGCGAGGGCCCGGCCATCGTGCAGTACATCGCCGACCAGGTGCCTCAGAAAATGCTCGCGCCGCAAAACGGCACGCTGCAGCGCTACCGCCTGCAAGAGTGGCTGACCTTCACCGGCATGGAGCTGCACCGCGGCTTCAGCCCGCTGTTCAACCCGGCCACACCCGAGGAGTACAAAGCCATGGCCCGCGAAAAGCTGCTGGATCGGCTGCAGTGGGTGGATAGCCAGCTGGCGGGCAAGCAGTACCTGATGGGTGATCAATTCACCGTGGCCGATGGCTATTTGTTCACCGTGACCAGCTGGACGAAGCCGACCAACCTCGACATCTCCGGCCTGGCAAATCTGGCGGCTTACCGGGATCGCGTGGGCGCACGTCCTGCCGTGCAAGCGGCGATGAAAGCCGAAGGTTTGCTGAAGTAACGCTAGAGCGGGCGCTGGCGCGAAGCCACCAGCGCCCCCACCCACAGCGCGCAGGCCGAGAACACCAGCCCGCGCGCCAGGCCGCCGGGGCCGTCGGCGATCCAGCCGACCACCGTGGGCCCGACGATCTGGCCGGCCGCGAAGACGATGGTGAAGGCGCTGATACCGCTGGCCCACAGCGCCTGCGGCAGGTTGTGCCGCACCAGGGCCGTGGTAGACGCCACCACCGACAAAAACACCCCACCAAACAACAGGCCCGAGGCCAGCACCACCGGCCAGGCCCCCGTCAGCGCAGGCAGGATGGTGGCCACACCCAGCAGCGCATTCAGCCGCGCCAGTGCTTCGCCACCGTGGCTGCGGTCCAGCAGCCCGGCCCAGACGCGCGACGACGCCACCACAGCCAGCCCGAGCAAGGCATAAAACAGTGTCACCTCGCCCGCACCCCGGCCCTGATCACGCAACAGGGCCACCACAAAGGTCATGTAGCCGATGTAGCCCACGCCAAACAGGCCATAGCCGAGCAACGCAGGGGCCAGTGCCCGCCAGCGCACCCGCTCGGGCACTGTGGCTGCGGATGTTGCCCCGGCTCCGCCGGCCACGGGCGCTGCCAAACCGCTCAACACCCGCGCGGGCCACAGCAATGCCGCCGTGGCCCCCACGCAGGCCAGCGCCAACGCCCACCACGCCCATGTCCAGCTGTGCGGCGCGGGGGCCACTGCCAACACCGCAGGCACCAGCAGGGCCGACAGGCTGATACCCCAACCCGTGCCGCCGTAGTACAGGCCCAGCAACAAGCCGCTGCGTCCCGGCACCTGGGCCCCCAACCGCGCCGCCAGCAGGCCCCCCGCAATGAACACCAGGGCACTGGCCCCACCCGCCAACAAGCGTTGCACCAGCAGCGGCGCCGCCTGCGTGAAGAATCCGCTCAAGCCCATGAACACCGTGGCCATCACCGCCCCCACCATCAGCACGGCACCCGGGGCCAGGCGCCGCAAGAGCCAGGGTGTGGCCAACGCGCCCAGCAGATAGCCCAGGGCATTCACCGTGTTCATGGCCCCCGCCAGCGTGTAGGACCAGCCCAGGTCTTCGCGCATGGGCGGCAGCAGCAAGGCATAGGCAAACCGCGTGATGCCCAGCGACAGGGCGGCACCCATCGACAAAGCCACCGCCAGCCACAGGCTGCGCCACGGAGATGCAAAGGAGAAGGCCAAAGGCAGTGGCGCAGACATAGCGGCCCATTTTCACGCAAGGGGCTCAACACCACACTAGGCCATGGGCTAACACAAAACCGGAACCCTTGTTGACGCCAGTGTGCTGCACGTTTTGCGCTGCAGCATTAAGCTGCGAGGCTGCTTTTCCGCACGAACCTTTTCAGGACCTGCCCCATGACCTCTTTGTTTGACCCCATCCGCGCGGGCGACCTCCAACTGGCCAACCGCGTTGCCATGGCGCCGCTGACGCGCAACCGCTCGCCCGAGGCGATCCCCACCGATCTGGTCGCCACCTACTATGCGCAGCGCGCCAGCGCCGGGCTGATCATCTCCGAGGCCACGGCCATCAGCCCCCAGGCCCAAGGCTATGCCGACGTGCCCGGCCTGTACGGCACCGAGCAGCTCGACGGCTGGAAAAAAGTGACCCACGCTGTGCATGCGGCGGACGGCAAGATCGTGGTTCAGCTATGGCATGTGGGCCGTGTGTCGCACACCGACCTGCAGCCGGGCAATGCCCACCCGGTGGCACCTTCGGCCATCCGCGCGCACACCAAGACGGTGCTGATCAAAGAAGGCGTGCCCACCTTCACAGAAACCTCCGAGCCCCGCGCGCTCAAGGCCGAGGAAATCCCCGGCATCGTGCAGGACTACCGCCATGCCGCCCGCAATGCGATTGCATCAGGCTTTGATGGCGTCGAGATCCATGCGGCCAACGGTTACCTGATCGACCAATTCCTCAAGACCGGTGCCAACCAGCGCACCGACGACTACGGCGGCAGCATTGCCAACCGCGCCCGTCTGCTGCTCGAAGTGACCCGCGCCATCGTCGAGGAAATCGGCGGTGGCCGCACGGGCATCCGCCTGTCCCCCGTCACGCCCGCCAACGACATCGTGGACGCGGACCCCCAGCCGCTGTTTGACTACGTGGTGCGCCAGCTGGGTCCGTTGGGCCTGGCTTATGTGCACATCATCGAAGGCGCCACCGGCGGCCCGCGCGAGGTGGAAGGCCGTCCATTTGACTACGTCGCACTCAAGACGGCATACCGTGCAGCCGGTGGTCTGGGTGCGTGGATGGTCAACAACGCCTACACCCGCGAGCTGGCTGACGCAGCCCTGGCCCACTGCGCCGACATCGTGGCCTTTGGCCGCCCCTTCATCGCCAACCCCGACCTGGTGACGCGCCTGCAAGCCAACGCACCGCTCAACGAAGTAAACCGCGCCACGCTCTACGGTGGTGGTGCCGAGGGGTATACGGACTATCCCGCACTGACTGCATGAAATGATTCGCGCATTGCGACGCGCTCATCCCCGCCCCCGGCAACTGGCGTAGCGCTCTGCCAGCGGCCGCCGCGCAAGGGGCCACCGAGCCGCACGGGCGGCGCTTCGCTGGCGTGCGCTGGCGGAGTCCCCCTTGAGAGGGAGGGCGCCGCAGACGACTCAGGAGGGGCTTCCAAGTCCAATAGGGCTTGGCGCCCGCATCACGATCCGGGTGAACAGGCGGTCATACGCCGCATCACGTGGCTTGCCGGGCGCCAAGGGGTTGGTGTTGCTGGCAAAGGCCGCATCGATGGCCGCCCAGTCGCCAGGCTGCAGGCACTCCTGTGCCGCAGGCAGCACCACGGTTTCTTCCACGCGCATATGGTCCAGGTAAAAGCGCACATAGCGCAGCAGCGCCTCGGCAAAAACCTCGCGGCGTGCATCGCCCATCAGCTCCCAGCCCAGCAAAAGGTGCTGCAGCTCGCGCACTGCCGCCTCGCCGCCTTCGTGGTCACGCTCCAGCTGCGCAATGGCCTCGGCGGCCTGGGGTGCACGCTCGGCCACCTTGGGGAACAGCCATTGCGATTCCTTGGGGTGGTGCTGCCGCTCGGGAAACTCGTCGATATAGAACAGCATGGCCCGCATCACGTCAAAGAACGCGGCAGGCTCATCGCCCGGGCCCTGGTCGAGCATCAGGCGCAAGGAATGGAGCACGGCCGCAAGCGATGCATGCTCTTCGCGAATGGTCCGCAGGCTGATCGATGGCATGGCGCACTCCAGAGGTTAGACACAGCCCGAGGGTGCCACGCGGCGCCATGCACACCCATGACGCAGGTCAATAAATGGACAGCGACCTGCACGCGTGCCCAGGGCCCTGCGAGCACACCCGCTCGCGAAGAGCTGGTCTGCGCTCTGAACGCAAAAGGCCCTGCAAGCCGACACTGCAGGGCCTTCGATGCCGGCCCCCGCAAAGGGACGCTCAACGTTGCCGGATCAGCGTGCCAGCCGCGCCTGCGCGGGGGAAGCCAGCGCCTGAGACTCTGCATAAGGCGCCGCCACGCTGCTGCTGCGGTGGGCAGGGTGGCCATGCCCCATGGCCTCCGCGAGGCGGAACTGCTGCACCACCTGCGACAGCCGCGCCGCCTGCTCCCGCAGCGACTCGGCAGCGGCGGCGGACTCTTCCACCAGCGCCGCATTCTGCTGGGTCATGCGGTCGATTTCGCCCACCGACTGGTTCACCTGGCCAATGCCGGCCGACTGCTCGGACGCAGCCGCCGTGATCTCGCCAATGATGTCGCCCACGCGCTGCACGCTGCTCACGATGTCCTTCATCGCCGTGCCCGCGTCTTCCACATGGCGCACACCGCCGTCCACCGCCGTCACGCTGCTCTGGATCAGGCCCTTGATGTCACTGGCCGCAGCCGCCGAGCGCTGGGCCAGGCTGCGCACTTCGCTGGCCACCACGGCAAAGCCCCGGCCCTGCTCACCTGCACGGGCGGCTTCCACGGCGGCGTTCAGCGCCAGGATGTTGGTCTGGAAGGCAATGGAGTCGATCAGGCCAATGATGTCGCCGATCTTGCGGCTCGACGCCGATATCTCGTGCATGCTGGCCACGGCTTGCTCCACCACAGAACCACCGCGCGTAGCGGTGCTGGAGGCCGATGCCGCCAGCTGGTTGGCCATCTGCGACGACGACGCTGTCTGCTGCACCGTGGCGGTGAGCTGCGACAGCGAAGACACGGCCTCCTGGGCGTTGCTGGCCGTCTGCTCGGTGCGCTGGGACAGGTCCTGGTTGCCGGTGGCGATCTCCTGGCTGGCCGTGGCGATGTTGCCGCTGGCATCGCGCACTTGCGCCACCAATGCTCCCAGGCCCTGCTGCATGTCGCGCAGCGCGCGCTGCAGATCGGCCACTTCGTCCTTGCCCTCGGCAGCAATGTGCTGCGAGAGGTCGCCCCCCGCAATGGCCTGCGCCATCTTGCGTGCGTCTTCCAGGGGGCGGCAGATCGAGTTCATGTTCATCAGCGTGGTGGGCACCACCACCAGCACGGTGATCAGCACGGCCAGCACAAACAGCCATTTCGTCTCGTTGGACACCTGGCCCTGCTGCTCCACGGCCTTGGCGACATCGGCGCGCAGCACGGCGTCGAGTTCTCCCACCAGCTTGTCGGCCTGGTCGAATTCGGCCACGGCCTTGCCGCTCATGCGGTTGGCGATGGTGGCCGTGTCGTAGCCACTGGCCTCCAGCTGGCGGGCCACATGGGCGAACAGTTCGCGGTAGCTGTCCAGGCGCTTCACAATGTTGCGCACCACGACGTTGTCGGCATCCTCATCGCCCTCCAGAAACTTGGCCGCAATCTTCTTGGCCTTGTCCTGGCTTTCCAGCCATTTGGCGTGCGAGGCCTTTACGGCCTCCGGCTTTTCGTAGCCGATGATCATGTCCTTCTCGAACTGGCGGATGGCCCCCATCTCGCCGCGCAACTCCGCCATGTAGCCCACCTTGGCGAAGGAGTTGTTGGTGAAGTCCTCGCTCATCGCGTGGATGCGGAACATGCCCAGCATGCCCGCCCCTCCCAGCAGTCCCAGCAGGCCCAGCACCACGCCAATGGCCCCCAGCATGCGCAAACGTATGGTGAACTGCCGCATGAGCGAGAAGAGATTCATGATCTGTCGTCCTTGATATGGGTATGCCAATGCGTCCGCCGCCCATCCCCCGGGGCCACAGATTCGCAACAAATCGTTGCAGTTTGCCAGACATCGATGACCGCGCCGTACCTATTTATCACATGCGCCACCGCTTGAGTAAGAGGGCATTCGCCATCACGCTGACCGAACTCAGCGCCATCGCTGCCCCCGCCACCACCGGGCTCAGGTAGCCCAGCGCCGCCAGCGGGATGCCGGCCACGTTGTACGCAAACGCCCAGAACAGGTTCTGGCGGATTTTCATCACCGTACGGTGCGAGATGTCCAGCGCGGCTGCCACCAGCATCGGGTCGCCGCGCATCAGCGTGATGCCCGCTGCATGCATGGCCACATCCGTCCCGTTGCCCATCGCCATGCCCACATCCGCTGCGGCCAGCGCCGGGGCATCGTTAACGCCATCGCCCACCATCGCGACATGATGGTGCTTGCCGTCAGCGCCCTGTTGCAGCGCAGCCACCTTGGCCGCCTTGTCCCCCGGCAACACCTCGGCCATCACCTCGCCCGCGGCCGGGTCCAGCCCTAGGCGCCGGGCCATGGCCTCGGCCGCGCCCCGGTTGTCGCCCGAGATCATCACGGTGCGGATGCCACGCACCTTCAGCGCCGCCAGCGCCTCGCGGGCGCCGGGCTTGGGTTCGTCGCCAAAGGCCATGACCGCACGCAATGCCAACCCTTCTGTGACCCGCTGGGCCACCGCCGATACCGTGGCGCCTCCGCGCTGCAAAGCCTCCGCACGGTCTGACAACGGGCCCAGAGCCACCCCCAGCTCCTGCATCCAGCGCAAGCTGCCCACCAAGTAGCTCTGTCCCGCCACCTCGCCCTCAGTGCCGCGCCCAGGCACGGCGCGCACATTCTTTGCTGTCGCCACGCTGATCTGCCGCTCGCCCGAAGCAGCCACCACGGCACGCGCCAGCGGGTGTTCGCTGCCGCTTTGCACGGCCGCCACCGCCGCCATCACGGCAGCCTCGTCCAGGCCGGACACCACCTCAAACGCCGTCAGCCGGGGCTGGCCCACGGTCAGCGTGCCCGTCTTGTCAAAGGCCACCACATCCACCTTGTGCGCCAGCTCCAGCGCCTGCGCGTCCTTGATCAAAATGCCGTTCTTGGCCGCCACCCCCGTGCCCGCCATGATGGCCGCTGGCGTGGCCAGGCCCAGCGCACACGGGCAGGCAATCACCATCACCGCCACGGCGTGGATCAACGCGGCCTCCATGCCCACACCCATCCACAGCCACCCCAGCAGCGTGGCCAAGGCCACCACCAGCACCACGGGCACAAACACGGCAGACACCTGGTCCACCAGCCGCTGGATGGGCGCCTTGGCCGCCTGCGCGTCTTCCACCAGTCGGATGATCTGGGCCAGCACCGTCTCGGCCCCCACGGCCGTCACGGCCATCACGATGCGCCCGTCGCCGTTGATCGAACCGCCCGTGAGCGCTGCACCCACATCGCGGGCCACCGGCAAGGGCTCGCCCGTGAGCATGGACTCGTCCACCTGCGTGTGGCCCTCATGCACCGTGCCATCCACCGGGATGCGTTCACCCGGCCGCACCACCAGCCGGTCGCCCACCAGCACCTCGGCCACCGGCACATCCACCTCGCCCTGCTTGGACAGCAAATGCACCACATCCGGCCGCAACGCATGCAGCGCGCGGATGGCGGCCGTGGTCTGGCGCTTGGCGCGCGCCTCCAGCCACTTGCCCAGCAGCACCAGTGTGACCACCACGGCAGACGCTTCAAAGTACAAATGCGGCGCATGTCCTTCATGGGCCGTGAGCCACAGCCACATCGACAAGCCCCAGCCCGCACTCGTGCCCAGCGCCACCAGCAAATCCATGTTGCCCGACAGCGCCTTGGCCGCATGCCAGCCCGCCTTGTAAAAGCGCGCACCCAGGATGAACTGCACCGGCGTGGCCAGCACGAACTGCACCCAGGCGGGCAGCATCCAGTGCTGGCCGAACAGGTCACCGACCATCGGCAGCACCAACGGCGCCGATAGCAGCAGGCCGATGCCCACGGGCATGAAGCCGGCCCAGGGTGACAGGTCTTCGGGCGCATCGTCTTGCCCTGCGGCACGCGGCTCGTAGCCCGCGTTGCGAACCGCGCGGCGCAGCAGCGCCTCCACCGCAGCGGCATCGGCACCCACGCTGGTGGCGAAGGCAATCCGCGCGGACTCAGTGGCCAGGTTGACCGAAGCCTCCTGCACGCCCGGCACCTTGCGCAGCGCACGCTCCACGCGGCCCACACAGCTTGCGCAGGTCATGCCGGAGATGCCGAGGTCCAACGAATGGACGGCCTCAGAGGAATCGAGAGTTGGAGTGTTCATGGCGAGGATGGTGATCCTTGACGTGATGGCAAGGTCAAGCATTGATATTGATCAACCCTCACATCATGAGTGTCTTGAACGTGGTTTGACTCTGCCACGATGTCAAGCTTCAACATTCGCTTCGGTCGCTTCAACGGCCCTCTTGAAAACCAACCCAAGGACACCCCATGACAACCACCACGACTTTCCAAGTTCAAGGCATGACCTGCGGCCACTGCGAACGCGCCGTCACCCAGGCCGTGCAGCAGATCGACCCCGACGCCCAGGTCCGCATCGACCGCGCCAGCGGCAAGGTGGACGTGGACAGCACCGCCCCGCGCGAAGCCCTGGCCGCCGCCATTGCCGAAGAAGGCTACACCGTCGCGGCCTGAGTGCCACGCCACCATGCACCCAGCGAGGGCCACACCATGACCACGCCCCACTCCACGCGGACCACGGCGGGCCAAGCCGCCAACGGCAGTAAAGGCAGCACTGGCATCACCGACACCAAGGCCGCTACGAAGCCCCGCGCCACCTCCTGGCCCGTGCCCATCGGCGTCGCTGCCCAGCGCGCGGGCATCTCGGCGCGCATGGTGCGGCACTACGAATCGCTGGGCCTCATCAGCGGCGTGGCGCGCACCGACAGCGGCTACCGCCAGTACACCGAGGCCGACGTACACGCCCTGCACTTCATCCGCCGCAGCCGCGACCTGGGCTTTTCGATGGAAGAAATCGCCGAGCTGCTCGGCCTGTGGCACGACCGCAGCCGCGCCAGCAGCCAGGTCAAGCGCATCGCGCAGCAACACATCGATGACCTGAGCGAACGCATCGCCCAGATGCAAGCCATGCAGCGCAGCCTGCAGACCCTGGTGTCCTGCTGCAAGGGCAACGACCGGCCCGAATGCCCCATCCTCGACGACTTGGCGGCGGGGAACAGCGAACCCCGCAGCGCAGCACCGCGCAGAACGCTATCAAACAAATAGCTAACAAGGCATATCCATCGCGCGGCAGGGGCAAAAAAACCTTCAAACTCCTGCCCACCACGCGGCCTACACCTCTGCGGCAAGCCCCCCATGGCAGACTCTCAGGCTTTCCCACAGCCTGCTACTGCCTGCCCCATGCTCACCGGTGACCTACGCAACAAAGTCGATCAAGTCTGGAACGCCTTCTGGTCCGGCGGCATCGCCAACCCCATTGAAGTCATCGAGCAGATCACCTACCTGCTCTTTCTGCGCGCCCTCGACAGCGACCAGACCCGCGAAGACAACAAAGCCCTGCGCCTCAAAACCCAGCCCGTGCACCTCATCCCCGCAGGCGTGGACGCGCAAGGCCGCGCCCACGACGCCATGCGCTGGTCCCGCTTCAAGAACATGGCCCCGGCCGAAATGTTCGATGTGCTCAGCAACCAGGTCTTCCCCTTCCTGCGCGGCCTGCAAGGGTCGGGCGGCCCGGCGGCAGAGTCGGCCTTTGCCCGCCACATGCAAGGCGCCCGCTTCACCATCCCCACGCCCGGCCTGCTGGCCAAGGTGGTCGATTTGCTCGACACCATCCCGCTGGACGACCGCGACACCAAGGGCGACCTGTATGAATACATGCTCGGCAAGATCGCCTCTGCCGGGCAGAACGGGCAATTCAGAACGCCCCGCCACATCATCGATTTGATGGTGGCCCTCACGGCCCCCACACCGCAAGACACCATTTGCGACCCGGCCAGCGGCACCTGCGGCTTTTTGGTGGCCGCAGGCGAATACCTGCGCCGCACCTACCCCGACATGCTGCGCGTGCCCGCGCAAAACACGCACTTCCACCACGGCATGTTCCACGGGTACGACTTTGACAACACCATGCTGCGCATCGGCAGCATGAACATGGTGCTGCACGGCGTAGAACACCCCGCCATCGAATACCGCGACTCGCTGGCCGAAGGTGCGGCGGGTGATGTCGAGGCCTACAGCCTCGTCCTGGCCAACCCGCCCTTTGCGGGCAGCCTGGACTACGAAAACACCGCCAAGGATTTGCAGCAAACCGTCAAAACCAAAAAGACCGAGCTGCTCTTTCTGGCCCTCTTCCTGCGCCTGCTCAAAACCGGCGGGCGCGCGGCGGTGATCGTGCCCGACGGCGTACTGTTCGGCAGCAGCAAGGCCCACAAAGAACTGCGCCGCAAGCTGGTAGAAGAGCAAAAATTGGATGCCGTCATCAGCCTGCCCGGCGGCGTGTTCAAGCCCTACGCGGGCGTCAGCACCGCCATCCTGCTCTTCACCAAAACCATGAGCGGCGGTACCGACCACGTGTGGTTCTACGACATGCAGGCTGACGGCTGGAGCCTGGACGACAAACGCCAGCCCCTGCTGGATGCAAGCCTCTTAGGCCTGCAGCGCTTTGTGGACAAGCGCAACCAGCTATCAAAATCAGAGCACACTAAAAACAACCTGCCCGATGTGCTGGAACGCTGGGGCCAGAGGAACGGCACCGAACGCGACCGCCCCCGCACCGCCCAGAGCTTCTGCGTGCCCAAGGCCGACATCGAAGCCAATGGGTATGACCTGAGCATCAATCGCTACAAGGAAGTGGTGCATGCGCAGGTGCAGCACCGGGCGCCGGGGGAGATATTGGCGGAACTGCGGTCGCTGGAAGACGAGATTGCCCGGGGGATGGGGGTGTTGGAGGGGATGTTGAAGTGACTCCTTTCGCAACCATTGAAAGTGCCTGCGAACTTGTTACGGACGGCACACACTACACGCCCAAAGACGTGGGAGCCGGCATCCCCTTCCTAACGGTTAAAGATGTGTCGGGGGAAGGTCTGGACTTTGAGAACTGCTCCTTCATATCGGAATCAGATTTCATACTCGCCAAAGCAGGCAACAGCGCTCCTCGCCGAGGCGATGTACTTTTCTCAAAAGACGGCACTGTCGGAAAAGTGCATGTAGTTTCTACAGACAGGCCATTTGCTGTTTTGTCCTCGTTGGCGATATTGCGCCCGAACCCAACTAAGGCAAACGCCGACTATCTTGGGCACGTGCTGCGCTTTCCCGCAGTGCTCGATGACGCGCTGAAAAAAAAGACCGGGTCAGCGATCCGCAGAATCGTTTTGGGGGATTTGAAGCGAGTCCGATTTCCGCTACCTAAGCTTGAAGAACAACGCCGCATCGCCGCCATCCTCGACCAAGCCGAAACCCTCCGAACCCAACGCCGCACCGCCCTGGCCCTGCTCGACAGCCTCACCCAGTCCCTCTTTCTCGATATGTTTGGGGACCCGGTGGCGAATCCGAAGGGGTGGCCGGCGGAATCTCTGACCGATCTGTGCCATTGCTACAGCGGAGGCACTCCGTCAAAAGCAAAAAAGGAATATTGGGAAGGTGAGCTACCTTGGTTCAGCGCCAAGGACATGAAGGCCGAAGATTTGTTTGATTCGGAAGATCACATCTCAGAGCAGGTGCCCGAAACGACAACTTTGAAACTGTTGCCCAAAGACACTGTTGCGATAGTGGTGCGGGGAATGATCCTCGCTCATACGTTTCCGGTTTGCGTTTTACGTATACCGGCGACGATCAATCAAGACCTCAAAGCGCTCTTGCCCAAACAACCCGTCAACAGTCAGTTCTTGGCTGCATGCTTGCGCAGCCAGTCAGGATTCGTTCTTGAGAAGGTTTCAGAAGCAGGTCACGGCACAAAGCGATTGGACGCTCAAGGCCTGCAGAGCATCCGAATCCCAAGACCCGGTGATGCGCTAGAACAAACCTTCGCCACCCGCATCGCCTCCATCGAAGCCCTCAAAGCCACCCACCGCCGCGCCCTGGCCGCGCTGGATGCGCTGTTTGCCTCGCTGCAGCAGCAGGCCTTCAGTGGTGAGTTGACTCTGGCTGCCCCACGCTCTCCGGCACAAAGCCTTGAGCAATTGCAGCAATTGGAAGCGGCCATCGGCCTGGAAGCATTGATCTTTATTGCCAAGCGCATGCCCGATGGCGATCTCTACAACTCCCTCAAGGCCATCTACTTTGCGGACAGGCACCATCTGGAGCACTACGGACACCAGATCTACAACGAGACCTATTGCGCACTACCCCATGGCCCGGTCCCTCAGTCGGCTTACGACGCCACGCGGGTGCTCATTGGCGAACGGATGTTCAGCGACTTTGACGACGACGCCATGCGTGCCGCCCTGCGCCGCAATGACAAGAAACTCACGGCCCTGCGTGATGCCGATTTCAGCAAGCTCAGCCGGTCAGTGGTGGAGAGCCTGGAATGGGCCGTCCGTTACTGCAGCGACATGAAGTTTGGGCAGACCAAGACGGCATCGCACGACAGCGCCTACGAGCGCACACCCAAGAACGAGACGATCCCGTTGCAATACATCATCGACACGTTGCCGCCTGAAGCCCGTCAGCGTCACTGGAATCTCTAAGCTCCACCGTCCTGCTCACACCATGCCCACTTCCCTCACCCAGCTTCAACAATGGCTGCTTGAACCCGAAGGCCAGCGCCTGGAATTCAAGGAGGCCAAGCAGAACTACCACTTTGACACGCTGGTCAAGTACTGCGTGGCCCTGGCCAACGAGGGCGGTGGCACCATGGTGCTGGGCGTGACGGACAAGCGGCCCCGGCGCATTGTGGGCACACAGGCTTTCGACGAGCCGGGCCGCACCGAGGCGGGCCTGCACCAGAAGCTTGGGCACCGCATTCCGGTGGAAGAGCTGTTGCTGCCCGAAGGGCGCGTGGTGATCGTTCACGTTCCGCCACGCTTGCCAGGCACGGCGTGGGAGATTGATGGCCGCTACTTCAAGCGCGCGGGTGACGACCTGGCAGCCCTGAGCGGCCAGGAGTTGAGGGAGATGTTTGCCGAAGCAGGCCCCGACTTTTCGGCCCAGCCTTGCCCCGGTGCCTCGCTGGACGACTTGGAGCCCGAGTCCATCGCCCTGTTCCGCGAGCGCTGGGCCAAAAAGACCGGCGACCCGCGCAGGCGTGAACTGAGCGCTCTGCAAACGCTGCGCGATGCCGAACTGCTAGTAGACGGCGATCAGGTGAGCTATGCGGCACTCATTCTGTTTGGCACGCGTGCGGGCCTCACGCGGTGGCTGGCGCAGGCCGAGCTGGTGTTTGAATACCGCTCGTCCGAAGCCGCAGGCCCAGCGGCCGACCGCGAGGAATACCGCGCAGGCTTTTTTGCCTGGCAAGACGCGCTGTGGAAAAAGATCAACCTGCGCAACGACCGGCAGAGTTACCAAGACGATTTCTTTCGCATGGACCTGCCCACCTTTGACGAGGTGCCCGTGCGCGAGGCCCTACTGAACGCGGTGGCGCACCGCGACTACCGGCTGGGCGGCTCCATCTTTGTGCGGCAGTTTGCCAAGCGGCTGGAGGTGGTGAGCCCCGGTGGCCTGCCGCCCGGTATCACACCCGAGAACATCATTGACCAGCAATACCCGCGCAACCGCCGTCTGGCCGAGGCCTTGGGGCGCTGCGGGTTGATCGAGCGGTCCGGCCAAGGCCTGAACCTGATGATGGAAAGCGCCGTGCGCCAGGGCAAGCCCCTGCCCAGCTTTGCAGGCACTGCCGCGCACGAGGTGCGGCTGACGCTGGAGGGTGGCGTGCGCAACCCGGCGTTTGTGCGGTTCATGGAGAGGCTGGGGGAGGAGACGCTGCGCAGCTTTTCGACGATGGACTATTTGGCGCTGGAGCGGTTACACCAAGAAAAAGAACTAGCCCCCTCACTCAAAGAGCGCCTGCCTGGACTTGTGGCGGCAGGCGCTGTCGAATCGATAGGGCGTGGCAAGAACACGCGCTATATCCTCTCTGAGGCGTTGTACGCAACCCTGGGAGCCAGGGGCACGCACACACGCCAGCGAGGCCTGGACCGCGAGACGAACAAGGCGCTTCTGATCAAGCATTTAAGCAAACAGGAGGGACAAGGAGCCCCGCTGGCAGAACTGCGGCAAGTGTTGCCCTCCTTACCCGAAAGTGCTGTGCGGGATCTGCTGCGCGAAATGCGTACTGAGGGCCAACTTGCGCTAGTTGGCGAGCGCCGCTGGGCACGCTGGCATCTGGCTCAACGTGGGTCGTCTAAAGATTGAACATGAATAGAAACACTTTAGAGATTGGTCCGTTAGACAATTTTTCATTGAAAAACAACAAGTTATAAAGTCCTATCTAAAGCATAGATACATACCAAAGCTTTAGATGAAGTGATAGGTCGACATTTCTGAGTATCTGGAGGGATATCTCTTGAGCAGCCCGTCAAACTTTGCTTTCCTCCAGTCCGACTGGCCTGCCCTACTGGCCGAAGCCCGCCGTGCCGAGGCGGCTGCCCACGGCGACCCGCGCACTGCATGCTTTTATGCACGCCGCACGCTGGAGCTGGCCGTGGCGTGGCTGTATCAGGCTGAAGGGGGCCGGGGTGGCTGCCTGCGCATGCCGTACAAGGCCGATCTGTCGGCGTTTTTGTTTGAGCCCAGCTTTCAGCAACTGGTGGGCAACGCGGTACACGCCAAGATGGATGTGATTCGCCGCCTGGGCAACCAGGCCGTGCACCACGCCCGCCCAGTGCCGCCGCAAGACGCGCTCAACGCTTTGCGTGAACTGTTTCATGTGGCCTTCTGGCTGGCACAGCACTATGCGCGCCGCGTGGGCGACCGGCCTGCGGCGGGGCTGCAGTTTCGCGTAGACCTGTTGCCACCCCCTGCAAGCACAGCAGTGGCGCAAGAACAGGCAGCCAACCGCGCCGCCCAGACCGCAGCCCAAGAGGCTCTGGCCAAGCAAGCACAAGCCCTGGCCGAGCGCGACGCCGCACTGCGCGAGGCAGCCGCCCGCAATGCCGAGCTGGACGCAGAACTGGCTCGCTACCGCGCCGAGATTGCCGCCGCCAAGGCCGCCAACGCGGCGCAGCCCGCCACAGCCCACGACTACAACGAGGCCGCCACGCGCGACCTGTTCATCGACCTGCTGCTCAAAGAAGCCGGCTGGGCACTGGAGCAGCCGCGCGACCGCGAGTTTGAAGTGCAGGGCATGCCCAACAACGAGGGCAAAGGTTTTGTGGACTATGTGCTGTGGAGCGGCGAGCGGCCACTAGCGATTGTGGAAGCCAAGCGCACCCACCGCAGTGCCCAAGAGGGCCAACAGCAGGCCCGCCTGTACGCCGACTGCCTGGAGCGCAGCACCGGCCACCGCCCCGTGATCTACGGCACCAATGGCTATGAACACTGGATGTGGGACGACACCACCAGCCCGCCGCGCCCGGTGCAAGGCTTTCACACGCGGGACGAGCTGGAGCTGATGGCCCAGCGCCGCACCACGCGCAAGCCGCTGGCCAGCCTGCCGATTGCGGCGGGCATTGTGGAGCGCCACTACCAGCAGCGCGCCATTCGCCGCATTGCCGAGACCTTTGAACGTGACCAGCACCGCAAGGCGCTGGTGGTGATGGCCACCGGCGCGGGCAAGACGCGCACGGTGATTGCGCTGGTGGATTTGCTCATGCGCGCGGGCTGGGCCAAGCGCGTGCTGTTCTTGGCGGACCGCGTGGCGCTGGTGAACCAGGCGGTGAACGCCTTCAAGGCCCATCTGCCCGACGCCGCCCCGGTGAACCTGGTGACCGACCGCGCTACCGAGGGGCGGGTGTACGTGTCCACCTACCCCACGATGATGGGGCTCATCAACGAGGGCGCCGGTGGTGGCCAGCGCCGTTTTGGCGTGGGCCACTTCGACCTGATCGTGGTAGACGAGGCGCACCGCTCCATCTACCAAAAGTACCGCGCCATCTTCAGCTACTTCGACGCCCTGCTAGTGGGCCTGACGGCCACGCCTAAGGACGAAGTCGACCGCAACACCTACGGGCTGTTTGGACTGGAAAGCGGCGTGCCCACCGATGCCTACGGGCTGGACGATGCCATTGCCGAAGGCTACCTGGCGCCACCCCGGGCGATTTCGGTGCCGCTGAAGTTCCAGCGCGAAGGCATTCGCTACAACGAGCTGAGCGAGGACGAAAAAGACCAGTGGGACGCGCTGGAGTGGGATGAGGAAGGTGGTGAAGCCCCCGACGAGGTAAGCGCCGAAGCGGTAAACCAGTGGCTGTTCAACACCGACACGGTAGACAAGATGCTGGCCCTGCTGATGGAGCGCGGCCACAAGGTGGCGGGCGGCGACCGGCTGGGCAAGACCATCATCTTTGCCAAGAACCAGCGGCACGCCGAGTTCATCCAGGCGCGCTTTGACGCCAACTACCCCGGATACCGGGGCGAATTCGCGCGCACCATCACCTTCAAGACCGAATACGCGCAGTCGCTCATCGATGCCTTTGGGCAGAAGGACCGCGCGCCACACATTGCGATTTCGGTGGACATGCTGGACACCGGCATCGACGTGCCCGAGGTGGTGAATCTGGTGTTCTTCAAGATCGTGCGCTCCAAAGCCAAGTTCTGGCAGATGGTGGGGCGCGGCACGCGGCTGTGCAAAGACCTGTACGGTCCGGGGCAGAACAAGAAAGACTTTTTCATCTTCGACTTCTGCCAGAACCTGGAGTTTTTCAGCCAGGAGCTGGAAGGCAGCGAAGGCGCGCTGGCGCAGCCACTGTCGCAGCGGTTGTTCAATGCCCGGCTGGAGCTGATTGGTCTGCTGGACCAGCGCCAACAAGCTAACGGCGTCGCCGAAGAGGCGCTGCAATCGCCCGTGCTGACCGAGACCGCTATTCGCCGTGACACGGCCGCGCTTCTGCACAGCGTGGTGGCGGGCATGTCGCTCGACAACTTTGTGGTGCGCCCGCAGCGCCGCTGGGTAGAGACCTGGGCGCAGCCCGATGCCTGGAAGCGCCCCACATCGGAACAACTGGCCGAGGTGGCCGTTCACTTATCGGGGCTGCCCACGGCGGTGCGCGATGACGACGAGGATGCCAAGCGATTTGATGCACTGCTGCTGAACACCCAGTTGGCCCTGCTGCGCACCGAACCCGCGCTGGCCCGCCTGCAAACCAAGGTGCAGCAACTGGCGAACAGCCTGCTGGAGCTGGCCAACGTGCCCAGCGTGCGCGAGCACCTGCTGCTGATCGAGGCCGTGGCGGGCGATGAGTGGTGGCAAGACCTGACCCTGACGATGCTGGAGCAGGCGCGGCGCAAGCTGCGCAGCCTCATCAAGCTCATCGAGAAAAGCGGCCGCAAGGTGGTCTATACCGACTTTGAAGATGCCATCGACGAAACCGCCGAAGTGGATTTGCCATTGGTAGCCAGTGCGGTGGACTTTGAGCGTTTTCGCGCTAAGGCCAAGGTGTTCTTGCGCGCCCATGAAGACCGACTGGCACTGCACAAGCTGCGACGCAACCAACCACTCACGGCGGCCGACCTGCAAGAGCTGGAAGCCCTGTTGCACGAGGCGGGCGGCACAGACAGCGACATACAGCGCGCCCGCACACTACACACCAGCCTGCCAGTGTTTGTGCGTTCCCTGGTCGGCCTAGACCGCGAGGCGGCCATGGCAGCATTCACCACCCTGATTACCGCAGGCTCCGCCAGCGCGAGCCAGCTGCAGTTCATCGAAGAAATCGTGCAGCACCTGACCGAGCACGGCGCCATGCCTGCCGCACGGTTGTACGAGTCACCGTTTACCGACATCCATGCCCAAGGGCCCGACGGCGTGTTTGACGGCAACAAGGTCGAACAGCTGTTTCGGGCCTTGCAGGGGTTGGAGCTGCAACAGGCAGCGGCCTAAGCCCAGCGCTTGAGGACTCAGCGCCGCTCGTTAACGCTATCAAATAAATAGCATTTAGCGCTTGTACATCAAGCGCTAGAGGTCCATTTTTCTTGAATTCCGGCCCAACGCGGCGCATCAGTCTCCGCTGGACCGGACAGGGGTCTTGGCTTTGCCGCTCGCCGCACTGCGTTTGGGGACAGGCACAGCAGCGGCGTCCAGTGCAGTTTCGTCCGCGGACCGCCGCAGCACCCCGTCACACAGCGTCGCAATGCACTGCTGCGCTACCTGCTCGGGCGTGTATTCGCCACCCGGCTGGTACCAGCGGCCGATCCAGCTCAACGCCCCCGCAATCACAAACGCCGTCATCTTCGGGTCGCAGGGCTGCAGCGAGCCTTCTGCCACACCCTCGGCCACCAGGCGGCGGAACTCCTGGTCGATGGCGGACTTGAGGCGGCGCAGCTCCTTGCGGCTCTCGGGCGGCAGCTGCTCGTCGCCCACGCGGATCAGGCACATGCCGAAGTCCTGCGTGACGATGCGCGCATACACCTGCATGCAGGTCATGAGCTGGTCGATGGCCTTGCCGCCGGCCGCGCGCGAGGCGTCGATGCCTTCGAGCATCATCGTGAGCCCCTTGCTCACGCACTGCAACAGGATCTCGTCCTTGTTCTTCACGTAGTAGTACAGCGTGGGCTTGGTCACGTTCAGGCGCGCGGCAATGTCGTCGAGCGAAGTGGCGTGAAAGCCGCGCTCGTTGAACAGCTGCGCCGCAGCCTGCAGCACAGCGTTGCGCTTGGCCTCGCGCTGGCGCTCACGGTGCGACACCGGGGCCCAGGGCGAAGCACTGGCCGAGTCAGACTCCGGCGCTGCTGACGAAGGTCGTGGCGCCGCTCGCGGGGCGCTGCGGGGGGACGATGCCGCTTTGGCAGAGGGCATGGGTGGCGATTCCTCGGGAAAGTACGGATGCTGAATGGGGTGGCGGCTTCCAGAATCTACTCACGAGTAAACAGTTTACGCACAAGTAGGAAATTTCTGCTGGGTCCGAGAGAAATTTCTGTCAAAAGCTGCAGTCAACCCGTATTAGAAAGCCAATGGAGACAACCCCTTTCGGTCCCCCTGCCGCCGCACCCCTGCTCCAGGTAGATGGCGTGACCCTGGCGTTTGGTGGCGTCAAGGCGCTGACCGGTGTGGGGTTTGATGTGATGCCCGGCTCCATCACCGCGGTCATCGGCCCCAACGGCGCGGGCAAGACATCGCTGTTCAACACCATCTCGGGCTTTTACCGGCCCAGCCAGGGCTCCATCCGGTTTCAGGGGCAGGACATCACGCGCATCCCGGCGCCGCAGCGCGCCAAGCTGGGCCTGGGACGCAGCTTTCAGAACATTGCGCTGTTCCGTGGCATGACCGTGCTCGACAACATCAAGCTGGGCCGCCACGCGCACCTCCAAACCAACGTGCTTGACGCGCTGCTGTACTTCGGCCGCGCGCGCCGCGAAGAGGCCGAGCTGCGCCGCGACATCGAAGAACGCATCATCGACTTCCTCGAAATCGACCACATTCGCCATGCGCCTGTGTCGGCCCTTCCCTACGGCCTGCAAAAGCGCGTGGAGATGGCCCGGGCCCTCGCCATGCAGCCGCAGATCCTGATGTTGGACGAACCGGTGGCCGGCATGAACCGCGAAGAGACCGAAGACATGGCGCGCTTCATCCTCGACGTGCGCGAAGAGTGGGGCGTGACGGTGCTCATGGTGGAGCACGACATGGGCATGGTGATGGACCTGTCGGACCATGTGGTGGTGCTCAACTTCGGCCAGGTCATCGCCCAAGGCACCCCCGCTGCCGTGCAGGCGGATCCCGAGGTGATTCGTGCCTACCTGGGCGCTGGCGATGTGGGCGACCTGCGCGCCAAGCTCCGGGCCAGCAGCCACCCAACCACCCCGCAGGGAGCCGCATGATGGACTGGGCCTACCTGTTTGAAATCAGCCTCACCGGCATCGCGGGCGGCGGGCTGTACGCCCTCGCTGCGCTGGCCTTCGTGATGGTTTACAAGGCCACGCGCGTCGTGAACATCGCCATTGGCGAGCTGCTCATGGTCGGCGCCTACCTGTTCTTCACCTTTGCCGCCACGTTTGCGCTGCCGCTGTGGCTGGCCATTCCGGCCGCCGTGCTTGGCACGGGCCTGCTGGGTGCCGTGATCGAGCGCACCATGATCCGCCCACTGCTGGGCGAGCCACCCATCTCCGTCTTCATGGTCACCGTGGGCCTGGCTTCCGTGCTCGTGGGCCTGGTGGAAATGATCTGGACGGCCGACCAGCGCCGCCTGCCCGACTTCATGCCCAGCCAGCCCATCATGGTGGGCGACGCCTTCCTCGCGCCCAAGGTGTTTTGGGGCGCGGTGATTGCCATCGTGTTCATCGCCGCAGTTCTGGTGGTGTTCCGCTTCTGGCGCGGTGGCGTGGCCCTGCGCGCCACGGCCAGCGACCAGGCTGCGGCCTATTCCGTCGGCATCAACGTGCCGCGTGTGTTCTCGCTGGCCTGGGTGGTGTCGGCCATGATCGCAGCGGTCTCCGGGATCATCGTCGGCTCGATTGGTGGCATCTCGTCGAGCATGGGCGTGTTCGGCCTGTCGGTGCTGGTCGTAGTCATCGTGGGCGGACTCGACAGCGTGCTGGGCGCACTCATCGGGGGAGTGCTCATCGGTTTGATCGAAGCGCTGGCTGGGGCCTACCTGGGCGGCGAATACAAGCTGCTGGCCACCTTCATCGTGCTGGTCGCCGTGTTGCTGGTGCGGCCCTACGGCCTGTTCGGCACCCACGAGATAGAGAGACTCTGATGCGCATCGGAACCCTCAAGGAAACCTACATCGCCGATGCGGCGCTGTTCGACTCGCACACGCAAAAAGTGTGGCTGGCCGTGGGCGCCGCGCTGCTGGTGCTGTTCCCCTTCATGGCCAGCGACTACTGGCTGTACCTGGCCTGCCTGGTCAGCATCAACGTGGCCAGCGCCACGGGGCTCAACATCCTCACGGGCTACACAGGGCTGGTCAGCCTGGGGCAGGCGGCCTTCATGGGCCTGGGCGCCTACACCGTGGCCGTGCTGGAAACCAAGGTGGGCACGCCCTTTGTGCTCAACCTGCTGGCCGGTGGCTTTGTCGCCATGCTGGGCGGCATCGTGGTGGGCATCCCTTCGCTGCGCGTGAAGGGGCTGTACCTGGCGATTGCCACCATTGCCGCATCGTTCATCGCGCACTTCATCTTTGCCAACTGGAAGTTCACTGGCGGCACCGGTGGCCTGAGCGTGCCGCCCGCCAAGCTGTTCGGCATGGCGCTCGACACCTCGTTCCGCCTGTACTGGCTCATCGTGCCGGTCACCCTCCTCATGCTGCTGGGCGCGGCCAACCTGTTTCGCACGCGCGTGGGCCGTGCCTTCATCGCCATCCGCGACCGCGACATTTCGGCCGAGGTGCTGGGCATACCGCTGCTGCGCTACAAGCTGCTGTCGTTTGGCCTGTCGTCGTTCTACGCGGGCGTGGCGGGCGGACTGTGGGCCTACTTCTTTCGCGTGGTCACGCCCGAGAGTTTTCCGCTGCTCATGTCCATCTTCTTCCTCGCAGCCATCATCGTCGGCGGCATGGGCTCCATCCTGGGCGGCATCCTGGGCGCGGTGTTCATGACCATGGTGCCTGAGCTGCTCAAGCTCGTGGTGGGCCTGTTGCCCGGCGGCACGGAACTCACCGTGTTCCTCTCGCCTGTGCGCACCGTCATTTTTGGCCTGCTCATCATCGGTTTTCTCGTCTTCGAGCCCCATGGCCTGGCCGAAGTGTGGCGGCGCATCCGCCGTTTTTTCCATCTCTGGCCTTTCCGCAACTAAACCATTCAGGAGACAACATGGACACACCACACACTTCCCTCCAGCGCCGCCACCTGCTGCTCGGTGCCGCTGGCGCCGCCGCGCTCACCAGCCCGCTGTCGGTGCTGGCGCAGTCGGGTGAAGACATCGTGATTGGCGGCTCTATCCCGCTCACGGGTGTGTTCGCGTTTGCGGGTGTGGGCATCAACGCGGGCATTGGTGACTACGTGAAGATGGTCAACGACGCGGGCGGCATCAAGGGCCGCAAGCTCAAGTACGTGCCCGAAGACACGGGCTACAAGGTCGATGTGTCCGTGGCGGCTTACAAGAAGATCACCAGCCAGAACAAGGTGAACCTGTACTACGGCGACTCCACCGGTTTCTCCAAGACCATCAACCCCGAGCTGGACCGCGCAGGCACCACGCTGATGGCCGGGGCCTCGTTCGCATCCGAGCTGAACGACCCTGCCAAGTACCCGAACCAGTTCCTGGTGGGCCCCGACTACACGGAGATGTTCGGCATCCTGCTCAAGCACATCGCCAAAGAGAAGCCCGGCGCCAAGGTGGCCTTCGTGTACTCCGACTCCGAGTTCGGCCGCGACCCCATCGAGAAAAGCGAGGCTGCCGCCAAGGCGCTCGGCCTGTCGGTGCCCGTCAAGATCATGACGCCCGCAGGCAGCGTGGACGTGTCCACCGAAGTCATCAAGCTGCGCCGCGCAGCGCCCGACTACACCATCTTCCACGGCTACATCCTCGCGCCCATCCCCGAGTTCATCACCCAAGGCAAACAACAGGGCATGACCAGCAAATGGATGGGCACCTTCTGGACCATGGACAGCTCCACCGTGATGAAGATGGGCGAGGCCGCCGACGGCTTCATGGGCGTGATGCCCTACCGCTACTACTACGACACCGAGAAGGCGCCCATGCTGGAGAAGATCCGCGCGCTGCGGCCCGAGTACCAGAGCACGGCCTACATCCAGGGCTTCCTGGCCGCCATGCTGTTCACCGAATCGGCCAAGCGCACGCTGGATGCGGGCAAGCCACTCGATGGCAAAAACCTCAAGGCCGCACTCAACAGCATCAAGGACTTCGACACCGGCGGGCTGATCGGCGTGCCGATCACCATCAGCGGCAACTCCATCCCCGTGGGACGCGTGTACCGCGCCGACATGAAGGCGCAAAAAATGGTGGCCGCGTCTGACTGGATCAAGCTCTGATGCGGACCATCCCCCTGAGCGGCTGCGCCGCTTCCCCCTTCTCTCGCACCGCTGCGCGCTGCGGGAAAGGGGACGGCACCCTCGCTGCGGGGCGGCCCTTGCTCGGTGCCCCGCGCGCAGGCCATGCGATCGCCAACACCGCCGGTCAAGCACGTGCAACGACGTTTTGGCAATGCCCATGACAGACACCGGCCCAACCAACGTCCTCGAAGTCAACAACATCGAGGTCATCTACAACAAGGTGGTGCAGGCCCTGCGCGGCCTGTCGCTGGCCGTGCCACGTGGGCAGATCGTGGCGCTGCTAGGCAGCAACGGGGCGGGCAAAAGCACCACCCTCAAAGCGGTGTCGGGGCTGCTGGCGCTCGAAGACGGCACGGTGGAGAGCGGCAGCATCCACTTCAATGGCCAGCCCACGGCGGCCCTGGCGCCGCAGCAACTGGTGCGCAACGGCCTGAGCCACGTGATGGAGGGCCGCCGCGTTTTTGAAGACCTCACGGTCGAAGAGAACCTGGTGGCCGCCACCTATGCGCTCACGGGCCGCAAGGACGCAACACCGAATTTCGACCTGGTCTACAGCTACTTTCCGCGTCTGCATGAGCGGCGCAAAGGCCTGGCCGGGTACCTGTCGGGCGGCGAGCAGCAGATGCTGGCCATTGGCCGCGCACTCATCGCCCAACCCCAGCTCATCCTGCTCGACGAGCCCTCGCTGGGCCTTTCTCCGAAGCTGGTCGAAGACATCTTCACCATCATCGCGCGCATCAATGCCGAGCGGGGCACCAGCATGCTGCTGGTGGAGCAGAACGCCACCGTGGCCCTGGCCGTGGCGCACCGGGGCTACATCATGGAGAACGGCAAGATCGTGATCGACGGCACGGCCGAACGCCTGGCCAACGACCCCGATGTGCGCGAGTTCTATCTGGGCATGGGCGGTGGTGGCGAGGCCAAGAGCTTCAAGGACATCAAACACTACAAGCGCCGCAAGAGATGGCTGTCATGACGCTTCCCGACCTCACCCTGCCCCAGATGCTGCGCGAGCGCGCACGCACCGACGCGGACCGCATCGCCATCCGGCAAAAGGACTTCGGCATCTGGAAGCCCTTCACCTGGGCGCAGTACCACCAGCGCGCCAGCCACTTCGGCCTGGGCCTGCGGGCACTGGGCCTGCCTGCGGGCGGGCATGTGGGCGTGATCTCCGAGAACCGCATCGAATGGGTGCTGGCCCAGATGGGCACAGGCCTGGTGGGCGCCGTGACGGTGGGCGTGTACCCCACCAGCCCCACCAACGAAGTGGCCTATGTGGTGGGCCATGCCGACATCGAGATCATGGTCTGCGAAGACCAGGAGCAGACCGACAAGCTGCTGGCCGCACTGCCCGAGCTGCCGCGCCTGAAAAAGATCGTGGTCATGGAGACCAAGGGCCTGCGCAGCTTTGCGCCCGAGGTGCGGCAGTTCATCACCACGTTTGACGAGGTGGAACGGCTGGGCGCGGCATCCAATCAACAAACCACCATCGACGACGCCCTCGCACGCCAGAAGCTCGACGATGTGGGCCTGATGATCTACACCTCGGGCTCCACCGGCAAGCCCAAAGGCGCGATGATTTCGTACCGCAACATCCGAGGCGTGGTGCCGGGCATCGTGGACCGGCTGGAGCTATCGCGCGAGACCACGCACCTGTCGTACCTGCCGCTGTGCCATGTGGCCGAGCAGATGCTGACCAGCTTTGTGCCGGTGTACATCGGCTCGCAGGTGAACTTTGGCGAGTCCATCCGCACCGTGCAGGAAGACCTGCGCGAAGTCGCACCCACCATGTTCCTGGGCGTGCCGCGCATCTGGGAAAAGCTGCACGCGGCCATCCACATCAAGCTGCAGGAAACGGGTGGCCTGCGCCGCGCGCTGTTCCACAAGGCCTACAACGCCTGCAAGCCGCTCGCCGAAAAGCCGCGCAGTGCCTGGAGCGCTGGCGACAAGCTCACTTATGCCGCCAGCTACTGGCTGGTGTTCCGCGCGCTGCAGAACTTCATCGGCCTGCGCAATGCCCATGTGGCGCTCACTGGCGCCGCGCCCATTCCGCCCGATGTGGTGCGCTTCTTCCGCGTGCTGGGCGTGCCGCTCATCGAGGTGTATGGCCTGACCGAATCCACCGGCATGGTCACGGGCCACCGGCCGGACCATGTAGTGGTGGGCACCGTGGGCGTGCCCACTCTGGGTGTGGAACACCGCATTGCCGACAACGGCGAGCTACAGCTCAAAGGCGACATGGTGTTTGCGGGCTACTACAAGAACCCCGAGGCCACGGCCAGCAGCATCATCGACGGTTGGCTGCACACCGGCGATGTGGTGCGCGAATCGCAAGGCCAGATCCAGATCGTGGACCGCCTGAAAGACATCATGATCACGGCGGGCGGCAAGAACCTCACGCCCTCCGAGATCGAGAACACCATGAAGGGCAGCCCCTTCATCAAGGAATGCATCATCGTGGCCGAGGCGCGCAAGTTTGTCGGTGCGCTGGTGATGATCGACTACGAAACTGTGGGCAAATGGGCCGAGGCGCGGCGCATCCCGTTCACGCACTTTCGCTCGCTGGTGGAGCACCCCGAGGTGCGCAGCCTCATCGATGCCGAAATCAACCAGGGCAATCAGCGCCTGGCGCAGGTCTCACAAATCCGCAAGTTCCACCTGCTCACCAAAGAGCTGGACCACGATGACGGCGAGGTGACCGCCACCATGAAGGTGCGCCGCTCCAGCATCTACAAGACCTATGCGGCCGAGATCGAGGCGCTGTATCACTAGCCCGGGGCTCACCCCCGCACCGTGCAGATTACTATCAAAACAGGAGCTATCAGCGCATACCCATAAAGCGCCAGAAGCCAATTTGACATGAAAAACACCGCCGCCGCCCCTACCGCCCCCCTGCTGCTGGAGCGCAACGGCGCCATCGCCACGCTGCGCTTCAACCGGCCCGATGCCCTCAACGCCATCGACGTGCCCATGGCCGACGCCTTCCTCGCAGCCGTGCAGACCGTCGCCACCGACCCTGGTGTGCGTGCCGTGGTGCTGGCTGGCAACGGCCGGGGTTTCATGGCCGGGGGCGACCTGGCCACGTTGCGGGCCGACCCGGTGCTGGGCGCCATCGACATCCTCACGCCGCTCAACGCAGCACTGCTCCTGTTGGCACAGATGAACGCGCCCGTCATCGCCCAGGTGCACGGCGTGGCAGCCGGTGCGGGCCTGAGCCTGCTGCTGATGGCGGACTACGTGATCGCAGCCGAAGGCACGCGCTTCAATCTTGCCTATATCAACCTGGGCGCCAGCTGCGACGTGGGCGCATCGTGGGCGCTGCCGCGCCTGGTGGGCGTGCGCAAGGCGCTGGAAATCGCGCTGATGGGTGAAGCCTTCACGGCCGGCGACGCGCTGCGCATGGGCCTCATCAACCGCGTAGTGCCCGCAGTCGATCTGGAGACGGTCACCACCACCCTGGCCCAGCACCTGGCCGCCGGGCCCACCATGGCCTACGGCGCCATGAAGCGCCTCATGCGCGAATCGATGGACCGCACATTGTCCGAGCAGCTGGCTGCAGAAAAAGACGCCTTTGTGCACTGCGCGGGCACCGAGGACTTCCGCGCGGGGGTAGAGGCCTTTCACCAACGCCAAAGCCCGCAGTTTGTGGGCCGATAAAAGGGTGGCTGTGTAGCCGCCAGCAGCCCTACCCTGGCGCTCCAAAGCCCTTACACTTCCACCAAAAAGGATGGGGGTGGGGGTATGAAGAAAGCGCTTCAACAAGGCAAACTGCTGTTCAAAATCCTCGGCGCCCTTGCCGGGATCGTGTTCATCGTCTTTGGAATGCAGGAACGGTCCGAGCTTTCCAGGACCCTCAAAATCGGCAAACACGCCGTGGTCGAGCCCATCACGCAGTACACGGAATTCAAAAAAAGCGGCTCCACCACGTACACCGCCGAGTTCCGCTTCAAGACAGACAACGGCCAGCAGATGGTTGTCAAACACAGCTTCCCGGAAGAAGTGCTGGCCGAATTCAAAGCCAACCGCCCGGTCGAGATCGCCTATATGCCCAGCGACCCGAGCAGCTTTGTTTTCGTGAAGCAACAATCTTCCTGGACGCTGGTGCTGATCGGCGGCGCGTTGTTCGTTGCCGCGCTGCTGCTGGCCTGACACGGGCACCGCAGCGGCCTTGCAACGGCGCAGACACCAAGGTGCTGGTGTTCGCGCTGGCACACCGGTAAGCTGGCCCCGAGTCCCATGACAAGCCGCGACGCCTTCCTCCATCTGCCCGAGTTACAAGGCCGGTTGACCCCGGTCCATGCCTCGGGCCTGCGGCTGACCGATGAGGTGCTGGCCGAGTGGGACGCCCAGGCGCGCGGCCAGGGCCTGCCAGCCCACTGGCGCCTGCCCGATGCCGATGTGGAACGTTCGCGCCGCCACGTGTTGACAACGATCACCGCACAGCACGACCCCTTGTGGGTGTTTGCCTATGGCTCGCTGATGTGGAACCCGGGGTTTCACTTTGACGAAGTGCGCAAGGCCACCCTGCCAGGGTACGTGCGCCGTTTTGCCCTCGGCACCACCATTGGTCGAGGCACACCCGATTGCCCTGGCCTGGTGCTTACGCTGCAGCGTGACGGTGACAATCACGCGGGCCAGCAGTGCGAAGGCCTGGTGTTCCGCATCCCCGCCCCGCTGGTGCCCGAGGAGTCACGCCTGCTCTGGCGCCGCGAGATGATCACTGGCGCCTACTGCCCTGAACTGCTTCCCTTGCAAACCCCACAAGGTACTGTCAACCAGGCGCTGGTGCTGACGGCCAACACGGCCCACACGCACTATCGGGGCGATCTGTCGATGCAGATGACCGCCGCCACCATTGCGCGCGCCTGCGGTCGCATCGGGAGCAACCGCGAGTACCTGGATCAGCTGATCGCTCAATTGGGAGTGCTGGGCATTGAGGACTCCTATGTGCATGCGCTGGCGGAGATGGTCGAGACGACCAACTGAGCGCTTCTCTCAGTAAGCGGCAGCACTACTGTCGTGACCGATGCCAATGCCAATGCCAGTGTCGGCCCCAACATTGAAACAGGCGACCTGCCCTGTTCGTGAAACAATCTAACAAACAATTCACTTTGTTTCAACGGCTCTTCCCGTCGCCCTTTCAGCCGTTGGGCCGCCACCTCTCTCCGAGGCGGTCAGGCGCCATTTGAAATCTTCTTCGCGACTTCATGAAAAAAATTATCCGCATTGCCGCCGCCTTTGTTTCGCTGGTTGCGCTGGCCAGCCATGCAGCCCCACCTCCACCCGCCCCCGTCTCCAGCACCATCGTCATGCCCTGGGAGCTGAATCACAACCAGAACCTGCCCCGCGAACTCAAGGCCCAGGGCTTCAGCCACGCCACCTTCTATCTCAACTGGTCTGACATCGAAACCAGCAAGGGCCAGTACGAATTTACCCACTACCACCGCCATCTGGACGCCATCGTCAACAGCGGCCTGTCACTGCTGCTGGTCATCGACATGGGTGGACGCACTTTCAAGGACGACCCCAGCCAGTTGGTGCACAACATGTCCTCGTTACCGCTATGGATCATTACGGGACATCCCGAAACGGCCATGCGCGACTTCTCGGGTGAGCCCACCTGGCAGCCCGACTTCACCGATGCGTCGATCAGGAAATACGCTGAACCGTTCATTGCACAGACAATCGATCACTTCTCCAGGCGCTATCCCGGCAAGATCCTGGGCTACGCCATTGGCCTGCAAGAGGAGCACGAGATCAAGTACGGGCAAACGAACTACCAGTGGCGGGACTACAAAGACTCCACCCAGGCTGCGTTTGCCAAAAAGTACAACGCCAAGCAGCCCATCATTCACTACAACAACCACATCGCAGCAGGTGTGCCTAAAGCAGAGCCGCTGCTGCACGCCCACAAGGAATTCCGGGAAACCCGGCTCCAGGAAGCCACCTGCGCCTACGCCAACGTAATCCGCAGCAAAGGGGCTGAGGCAATTGGCTACTTCGCAGAAACCTTCACATCGCACGATGCCATCTACGCTACAGGCATTGTCGAAAAGCTGGCCCCGTGCATCGACATCGCGGTCATCGACTTCAACTTCTACGACGGCTACAGCCTGGTGCCAGACGCTGAAGTGCTGCCCACCCTGGCCAACTACATGGGTTCACTGGGCTACAAGAAAGTCATGGTGGGTGCCTACGGTGAATGGTGGGAGTCCGCCAAGAAGACCCCAGAGCTGGTGCCCATCATCCAGCAAACAGTGGTGCAATCGCTGGCCCAGCCCCATGTGATCGGCTACGAGATCGGGGGTTTTCGCCACCAAGCAGGTGGGGGTCCGCTGGCTGGCCTGCAGCTCAATCAGCTTCATGCCCGTACTGCCAAACAAGGCCTCGCCACGGCGGCAAGCGCAAAACCGCAGATCAACATTGGAATCCTAGGCTCTACCACCAACTTCCACGTATGGCACGGTGAGAGAAGCACAGGCAGAAACATCCACCGCGATGCACTGTTCGCGTCTTACAAGATCCTGAGCAACGAACCCGGCATGCAGGTCCACGTCATCGGCGAAAAGAACCTTATCGCGGACGACCCCATCATCGGGCAGCTGGATGCCATCCTGGTGCCCCACCAGGCAGCCATGCCGCAACGCATCAAGGCTAAGCTGACCGCCTACTGGAAGAACGGCGGTGCACTCATCCAGGACATGCGCCTGGGTGAATTCGACGAAAACGGTAAACCCACCTTTGACTGGATGCATGAGGTGTTCGGCATTGCCAATGTCGAATGGAAAAACCGCGGGGGCGTTTTCCTGATCGACGGCAAGGTATACCGGCTCAAGCCTTCAAAGCGCATGTACACGAACTATGCCTCCATGACGCCCCGCCCCGGCTATAAAGTGCTGGCCACTGAACCCCTGCAACGCGGCCACGGCATCATGGTGCGTGGAGACCGCACGCTGGTCTTCGGCTTCATGCCCCAGCTGATTGAAGACAAGGGCAAAAACGATTGGCAAAAGCTGTTCGTTCGCGAAATCATAGACGTGGTGCCCAGAAAGTCAGGACCTTCCAGTCTCTGACAGGTTCGGCAGACCGGTACCGGGACTGTGTAGCCAGCGCCACAGCGCTTTCACCTCCCTAGCGCTTCTTCGACTTTTCGTGCAAGGGCAGCGCCCATGAGCTGGCTGCCTGCCGTAGTGAAATGCCCTGAGTCAATGTACATCTGGACCCCCTCGCGGTTTATGTAGCAATACTGCGCATCGCAAAGCTCATCCAAGGTATTGAAGACATAAACGCCTTGGAGCCCAGCGATCAAACGGTCCACCATGGCGTCGTACTCTCGTCTTTCTGCCTCGACAGCATCCCTGGAACGCACGCACTCAACGGGTTGCCGCCGCCAGGCAGGCCGGACCTCGTCCAGGCAGCCAGTCACATTGAGCAGCACCGAATGGGTGGGAATGGACTTGACCAGCACCACCTTTTTCTGCTTTGCCAGCAGGCGTTGCACGGTACGCTGCAGCCCCCGTTCATAGGCCTGGGCTGACGTTTCGTCCGGTCCTGCGCCCTGGATGCTGCGCAGGCTGTTCCCCGTGAAATAAATCCGGTACACGTTGGACAAGATAACCAGCCGAATCTCAGGATCGGACTCGATGCGGCGCAGCACCTGCTCGGTCATCTCCACAGTGCCTACGTGCTCCGGATGGCGAGTGTGGCCATCGCGGTATTTGACGCCATCAAGGTAGGGCCAGCCGGGCGTGGCAGTGACGTCAACCCGGTCTCCGTACAGCACCGACAGGCCATACGACAAGTGCCCGGCATTGCTGTCCCCCAGCAAGGCCACACGGCCCTGGCTTTTCACCTCTGGCTTGTCATAGGCCACCAAAGCCGCATTCGGGTACGGTGCTGCAGTCAGTGGAATCTTGCCACTGGAGCCCATCCAGGCGAGCATCGCTACCATGGCCATCAACACCACCAGACCCAAGGCGAGGAGGTGCTTGCGGCCCACCCGCTGGACCAGCGGTCTTTCAACACCGTGGTGTGTCAGTACCGCCAGGACCACCGACGCTGCGACGGCCAGATTTCGATGGGAAGACGACCACTGCCCGTCACCGACCAGACGTGCAAAGACCAGCAGAGGCCAATGCCACAGGTACAACGGATAGCTGAGCCTGCCCACATAGACCAGCGCGGGATGCGCCAGCACTTTGCAGTTGAACCAAGCGTCCGGCCCCGCCAGTATCAGCAAGGCTGCAGCCAGTACCACGGCCACGGCGTAGAAGCCCGGGAAAGCGTCGGCATTCATCGACGCACCCTGGGTGGCGGCCAGCAAGGCAATGCCGGACCATCCCAACACGTTCCGGGCGCCCGGCACCTCAGGAACGCCAGTGGCCTGGCTACCGGGCCCCTGGCGGCGACGATTCCACTGGATACAGGCCATCAAGCCACCCGAAGCCAGCTCCCACAGGCGTCCGAACGGAAGATAAAACCCAGCGGCCTGGCTTTTGCTCGTGAGGAGCAGATTGACTACCAGCGAACCAAACAACACCGCCAGTGCAGTAGTCACCATCGAGCGCCTGGTGCGGTGCGCCCAGAGCAGAATCAATGGCCACACTAGGTAGAACTGCTCTTCCACCCCCAGTGACCACAGGTGCAGCAGCGGCTTGAGCTTGCTTGCCACATCCCAATAACCCGATTCCATATAGAAATGGATATTGGCGGAGAACAAGGCACTGAAAAGTGCCGACTTGCTCATCTGCCCATACTCGCCCGGGTACATCAACGCGGGGCCTGCGAGCATGCAGAAAAGCAACACAAGGGCCAGTGCGGGGAAAATCCGGTTCACCCGGCGAACGTAAAAATCGCGAATCGAAAACCGGCCGTCTGACAATTCCCTGCACAGGATGGCTGTAATGAGGTAGCCGGAGATAACGAAAAACAGGTCCACGCCCACATACCCATTGGGCAGCGTGGATGGCGAGGCGTGCACCGCAAGCACCATCAGCACCGCAATGGCGCGCAGCCCGTCGATGTCTGGTCGATATTCTAATTTATTATCAAGATGCACAATTGCCCCGCTGCGCAAACTGCCAATAGCAGCCGCTGCTATTTTTTACTGGAGGGGCAAATTGTTACATGAAATCCGAAAATCTAACGAAATTATTTAAACCTCGGCAGCATCGCTATGCAATCGAATCCGCAGCCTTGCCTTGCGGTACAGAATTTTTCGATTTGCGTTTCGCCATTCTCATGAACGGCTGCTCAATCCATCGATAGCTCAAATACGAAAGAAGCAGGGTTGCAGCAACTGATACAACTACCACCAGAGCGTCATTCTCTATTTTCTCCGAGACGATAGAAATGACGGGAAAGTGAATCAGATAAAAAGAATAGGAAATATCCGACAAAAAAACAACATACTTTTTATTGGTGTACTCCATATCCTTCAAAATAAGAAAAAGAGCCGCCACTCCAAAGCCGGTGATAAATATAGGGTCTGGAAAATGGGCCTTCCACGCGGACGACAAGACCACCGTCACCAAGAAGATGCATGCCAAACCCGCTTTATCAAAGCGAGGATTCTTTACAGCGATGTATGCGCCAAAGAAAAAGAACGGCAGCTGATTGATAAAATTATTGTTGACAAAGAAATATTTCAATCCAGGCTCCATCGTCGCCTGGGACGGGAAGTACGACGAGCCCCAAAATATCCAGACGTATGAAAACATCATGAACAGCAAGGTAATACCAGCTGGATGTTTCTTGAAACGGGCCGCACATAAAAATGCAAAAAAATACCAGGCCAACTCTATGGTCAAGGTCCAGCTGACGTGCAGAGAATCGTATTTGAAATACTGATCAGGAAACAGATGCTGCAGAAAAGTCAGATGAATCAGCAAAGCTTTAAAATCGATATCCATCCATACGAGTTGATTTAAAAAAATTGCAAATGCAATGAACCAGAACAAGTATGCAGGATATATTCTAAAAACTCGATGAATTACGTAATCTTTTGCAGAATAGCGTAGTGCACTCAAAATTATCAAATAACCACTGATTACAAAAAATATTTGCACCCCCACCCAACCACCGAAGTGTGCAATATAAGGCAGTGTAATATTGGCTATAGAATGGAGATGATGAATAAACACCAAAACCACAGCCAAGGCCCTCAAAGTTTCAATGGAAGGGTGCTTCAATTTTGAAAGGCTTTTCATTTTTTCCTGATGCAAGGCGTGGGGCATCGTGATGATTCTGTAAAATTTTTACGGCATATACTAAAAGCGATGCTTATTAAAAAATATTCATAAAGAGTGCGCAACTACCAATTCTGGTAGGGTCACTCTGCATTCATGATTTTTCACAACTTCGTTTTCGCGTTCAATCCGATTTTCCTGGATCAATAAAGAGAAGCTAAGCGCATATTTCTGTTCAGGAGTATTTGCAAGACGCTTATCTCTTCAGAGACTTCCGCTCATGCCCTCAAAACGGCGCCGACTCCGGATCCGTATCCACCGGGACTTGCGCAGGCCCCGTCACCACCCCACCAGCACCACTTTTTCGCGCAGGTGCTGAGGTCGTGGCGGCACGTGATGCCACGGAAGGCGCGGGCATGCTGCCTCCTTCCGAGGTCACTGCAGCTGCCGCACTGGCCACTCCACTCTCCGCCTCCCCCCCAAGCGCCTCGATCAGATCCGGAATCAGCTTGACCAGCTCTCCCGTGGCGATCGACACGTCGGTGTCAAAACCACCGTCATCCGCCTTGGTGCCTTCGAACACAGTGTCCAGAAACGACACCTTCTTGATCTGCAGGCCTTCGGTGAGCATGAACGACACGCGGTCGTCCCAGGTCAACGCCAGCTTGGTGGGCAGCTTGCCGGCGTCGATGTGCGCTTGCACCTCTTCGATATCGAGTGGGTGGCGGGCGTAGCGCACCACGGATTTTTCTTCGGTGGCGCTTTTGAGCTCGCATTCGCGGTCTACCGTGAAGCCCACGGGCGGCTCCTGCTCCTTGAGCCAGTGGGACATGGCGGCCTGCGGGCTGGTCTGGGTGTTGATGAGCGACACCGACAGCCCGGGCAGCGCTTCGATCAGCAGGGTGACCACTTCATCGGCCCGGCCCTGGCTGGACGTGTCCAGCACCAGCAGGCGCGATGCCGTATCTATCCACACCCACATCGATCCCTGCTTGGTGAAGGCCATGGGCAGCAGGTCGAGCTTGGCCTCGTCCTTCAGCTCCTTGCTTTCCTTCTTGCCAGGCTTGCGGCCGGTTTCCTGCTCGATGCGCTCGGCCTTTTCCTTCACGCGGCGGGCCAGCACGCTACCAGGCAATACCTTGGACTCGACCATGAAGCGCAGGATCCACTGGCCCCCGACCGATTCGGCGAGCGGGCCGTGCGCATCACCGCGCGGCGGCACCCAGCCCAGGGATTTCTCCTGCGTGGCGCCACATTCCAGGAAGGGCGCCTTGGCCAGGGCTTCTTCTAATTGCGTCAATTCAACCTGCCATTGCGGGGCAATGCGGTACACGATCATGTTCTTGAACACGGAAAACCTTTTGTTGGGAAATCGTTAAACAAACCACCGGCAAACGCCGAACACGCCATTGTCGGCGGTCGCTGCCAGCTCCCCTGCAAGCCCCGCCCCCGGTGCGAAAAGCACACGCTCATAAGCTAGTATTTTTATAGCTTAAAAAGCTTATAGATAAAGCGGTAGATACCATTTTCACCTGACATCTATTCGATGGAAGGCGAGCAGCTTCTTGTCACAACTTTACACAGCCTCACCCAACGGGTATGGCGGCGATACATGCGAGGCGGACACTGGCCCTCAATCGCCGGAACGGTCGTCCTGGCGAGCCCCCAACCCCTGTGAAAGGACTCACACCATGGTTTTCAAATTCCAACACCACCTGGCCGCCACCGCTGTTCTTGCTGCCCTGGCCCTGCCGGTGCTGGCGCAACAACCGCCCGCTGCCCCGCCTGCAGCAGGCGCCACGGCCCCTGAAGGCCGCCACAAGGCGGGTGACCGCCATGAACGCCACCAGGCCCACATGGCCCAGCGCATGGCAGCCCTCAAGGGCCAGCTCAAGTTGACTGCCGCACAAGAACCCGCCTGGACGGCGTTCACCGCCGCAATGCAACCCGGCGAACGCACGGCCCGCCTGGACCACAAGGACATGGACAAGCTGACCACCCCTGAACGCATCGACCGCATGCGGGCCCTGCGCGCCCAGCACGCTGCCGAGGCCGACCGCCGTGGCGAGGCCACCAAGACCTTCTACGCGGCCCTGACGCCCGAGCAACAGAAGACGTTTGACGCCCAGGCCCACCGGGGCCACCGCATGGGCGGCATGAAGGGCGAGGGAGAAGGCCGGCACGGGCACCACGGCATGCGCGGTGGCGAAGGCCACCATCCCAAGCCGCCTGCCGCACCCGCAAAGTAAACCTTTGGCCCAGGTCTCGGGTTCTACCGCTTAGGCGGTTGCCCCCTTCCTTCTTTCCTTTGCAAAGCCCGGAGTCCTCGACGGACCCCGGGCTTTGTGCTTTTTAGGGCCGCTGCAGGCGTCCATCCAAGCCCATTGTGGATAACGCTGGGAACAGTTCTGGCACAACCTGCAGGTTATCCACACCAAATGGCGATAGCTGGAAGTTGTTGTCTGCGAGCCCCGGCCTTTGTGCAGGCCGCCACACAGACTTTGCAGCGACGCAAGCCCGCGCCAGCATTGGTAAAAATGGGCTTGTCCACAGAAAGTGGCTCGCTCTACTACTACTGCTATTTATATATAGAACCATAAAAGAATAACCAGAACCCCTTCAGACAGGCCTCGCCGCACCACCAAGTCCAGGGCAATGGCCTGCAACGGGGACGGCAGACCTGGTGCTTGGGGACACCCCCAAAGGCACGGCGACCTGTCTGGCCAAGCTTTGGCGCCCATCGCATCCCGGGTGTGATAGGCCCCAACCACCCAAATTACTATCAATAAGATAGCTAAAACCGCTTATTCAATAAGCGCTGCGTGCCATTTTTTTCAAAAAAATCGGTGCAAATCCAGTCCAGTGCGTAAGACTGGGGATAGTTCTGGCACAACCACCTGGTTATCCACAGAAAAAGGCGGGCACCGTGTTTTGTCCCCGTTCCCACGACAGTGGCAAGAGGGTTCGGTGCACAGGGTTGGCGCGCGCGCAAGTGCCCGCCACACCTCAAGAAAAAGCGGTTGTCCACAATTCGGGGCGCCTTCTACTACTACGACTATGTATTTATAGACAACATAAGAAGAAGACAGAGGGACAACTTGGGGCGCAGCGGAGCGTCGTGGTGCCCATCTTCAGAAGGGGTTTGAGGGCGTCTGAGGTGGCCGAATGGAGGCAAGGGACAGCGTTGCAGCGAAAAAACGCAGCCGACGGCGGCGGGCGGGCCGACAGGGCGATGGGAAAAAAGCGGGGCCGCGTGGGCCGTCTATGCAGCGGCGGGGCGCAGGAAGGCCCCCAGAAGGTCCGGAGACAGGGGGCGGCTGAAGAGATAGCCCTGGTAGAGCTGGCAACCGGCGCGGGCCAGCAGCTCGCGTTGCTCGGGGGTCTCCACGCCTTCGGCGATGACTTCCAGGCCCAGGCTGCGCGACAGGCCAATGATGGTGTCCACAATGGCGGCGTCGTTCGGGTCGGTCAGCAGGTCGCGCACAAAACTCTGGTCGATCTTGAGCTGATCGAGTGGCATGCGCTTCAAGTAGCTCAGCGACGAATAGCCGGTGCCGAAGTCGTCCAGCGAGAACCCCACGCCGTGGGAGCGCAACGCCGCCATGGTGGCGATGGTGGTCTCCATGTCTTCCACCAGCAGGCTTTCGGTCAGCTCCAGCTTGAGCAGATGGGCTGGCGCCCCGGTGATGGCCAGCACGCGGGCCACATCGTCCACAAAACTGGCATGGCGGAACTGGCGCGAACTCACGTTGACCGCCATGGTCAGGTGCGCCAGCTGAGGATCGGCCTGCCAGGTGGCCAGCAGCTTGCATGCCGTGTGCAGCACCCAGCGGCCCAGCGGCAGGATGAGCCCGGTTTCTTCGGCCAGCGGGATGAATACGGAAGGGGGCACCATGCCGCGCTGCGGGCTGGCCCAGCGCACCAGCGCCTCCACTCCCACGCAGCGGCCAGACTGGTGCATCTGCGGCTGGAAGTGCAGTAAGAATTCCTCTTGTGCCAGTGCCGCGCGCAGGTCGGTCTCCAGCCCGGCGCGGGCCGTCACCACGGCCTGCATGTCGGGGTCGAAAAAGCGCAGTGTGTTGCGCCCTGCGGTCTTGGCCTGGTACATGGCCAAGTCTGCCTGTTTGAGCAGCTCGCCCACGCTGGTCTGCTCGCCGGTGAACGGCGCGACGCCGATGCTGGGCGTGCTGCGGTACTGGTAGCCCGCCAGTGCATAGGGCACGGCCAGCATGGCCAAAATCTTCTCGCCCACCCCGCGCGCGTGCAGAGCCAGCTCGTGGGGCTTGGGGCTCAGTTCTTCGAGCATCACCACAAACTCGTCGCCCCCCAGCCGGGCTACCGTGTCCACGCTGCGCACGCAGGTGTTCAGGCGCTGCGCCACCTGCTGCAGCAGCAGGTCGCCCTGGTCGTGGCCCAGGGTGTCGTTCAGGGTCTTGAAGTTGTCGAGGTCGATGAACAGCAGCGCCCCGCCCTGCTGGCGGCGCTGGGCATTGGCCAGCGCATGGCCCATGCGGTCCATCAGCAGCATGCGGTTGGGCAGGCCCGTGAGCGCGTCGTAGAAAGCCAGGCGCTGGATTTCACGCTCATTGGCCTTGCGCTGGCGAATGTCGGTGTTGATGGCCAGAATGGATTGCGGCTGGCCGTCGTCGCCACGCACCAGGGTCCAGCGGCCCTCGACCTCGATGGTGCTGCCGTCACGGTGGCGGTGCACGATCTCGCCCGTCCACTCGCCCTGCTCCAGCACCGTCTGCGTCGCATGGCGGAAATGGGCGGGGTCGTCGTAGAGCAGCGTCTCGATGGACTGGCCCAGCGCCTGCAACTGCGACCAGCCGTACAGGCGTTCGGCGCTTTTGTTCCAGAAGATGATGCGGTGTTCCAGGTCGCGCACGAGGATGGCGTCCTGGGCCTTGTCCAGCAGCGAGGCCTGGTGGCGGATGCGGGCATCGGCCTGCTGCCGGTCGATCTCGGACGACGCGCGCGCGGCGAAGATCTGCAGCGTGGATGTGATGAAGTCCGTTTCTGCAATGGGCTGGCGGAACAGCACAAACACGATGCCCACCACTTCGCCATCGGCGTTGCACAGCTGCTGCCCTGCGTAACCCTGCGCGCCCACATAGCGCAGCATCGGGGCATCGGGGTGCAGTTGCTGCACTTTGTCGGTCACCACGTGCGCGCGCTGCGACAGCAGCATGAGGCTGGGTGTGCCCTCCAGGCTGAATTCGTCGTTGGGCAACATCTGGCCATCGAGCACCGCAGCCAGCGTGGCCACCCGGGGCGGTCGCCCCTGCACGTCGGGCAACAGCCGCACCACGCAGCCGCCTTGGGCCCCCAGGGCGTCGGCCATGTTGCGCACCAGCTGCACAAAAAACTCGGTGCCTGTGCTGGCCGACACTGCCGCCGCCACCTTGAGCACCGAGGCCTGCAGCCGCTGCTGCGCCTTGTGCGCGCGCAGGCTGGTGATGCCAAAGGCCAGGTCGTTGGAGAGCTCCTGCAGCAGGGCCGCTTCTTCCGGGCTGATCTGCAAGATGTCGGGCGCGTAAAGGTACAGCAGGCCAAAGGTGCGGTCGCGGTTGCGATCGCGGTCCTGCAAAGGCAGACAGATCACGCCATGAAAGCCGTGGTCCAGCATGCGTTCGGTCCAGTCGGCAAAGTCACCCTCGGTGCGGATGTCCTGCACGATCACGGGTTTGCCCGAGCGCACGGCCGTGCCCGCCGGTCCCCGGCCGTAGGGGTCGTCGGCCGACCAGGAAAGCTGCAGGTTTTCGAGATAGTTCTGGTTGTACCCCGCATGCGCAACTGGCTCGATGGACTTGCGTTCGTCGTCCAGTGCAAACCCCACCCAGCCCATGCGGTAGCCGCCGATGTCCACGGCAATCTGGCAGATGGCCTGCAGCAGCGTGGTTTCTGACGTGGCGCGCACCAGGGTCTCGTTGCATGCGCTCAGCAGGCGCTGAGCACGGCCCATGCGGGCCAGCTCGCGTTCGGTGCGCAGGCGCTCGGTCACATCGGTGGCCAGCACCTGCCGCGCCGGGCGGCCATTGAAGCTGATGCTGCCAGCCGTGATCTCCACATCCATGAACGTGCCGTCCTTCTTGACGTGGCGGCTGATCACTGGTTTGTTGCGCTGGTCGATCGCAATCGCCTGAAGGGCTTCCCGGATGGTGGCGTGCCGTTCGGCCGGCCACAGGTCCGTCATTTCCATCGCCAGCAACTCGGCCTCGGTGTAGCCGTAGTGCGTTTCCATCGACTGGTTCACAGCCTGCAGGCGCAGCGTTTCCTTGTCGTACACCCACATGGGATGGGGATGTTCGTTGAACAGCATGCGGTACTGCTGCTCCGACGCCCGGAGCTGCCCGGCCACATGCCGCAGCTGCACCATCGCCCCCAGGGATTCGGTGAGGATCTCCAGGTGCGCCACATCGCGCCGCGAGAACGCGTTGGGCTTGTCCGACGTCACCTTGAGTGAACCCACCACCCCCTGCGCCGTGCGCAGCGGCACCGCCATGACCGAGCGCACGCCATGGCGGTGGGGCAGCGAGGCCATGTCCCAGCCCTCGGCCTCGGTGTCGTTGCACACCACCGTGCGCCCTTCGCGCAGTGCGGGCCACAGCAGGCTCTGGTCCACGGCCAGCAGATGCCCCACAGGCCGCACGTGGTCGCCTGCCGAGGCCTGCGCCACCAGCTGGCGGCCCTGCAACAGCTCCACCAACGCACCGCGGGCCAGGGTCTGGCGCAGAACCGTGTTGGCCACCAGCTGCAGCACTTCGGGCAGGGGCAGGTCCAGCGACGAGATGCGCTGCTGCACGTGCAGCAGCTCGGCATGGTTCTGGGCATCGCGCTGTGCGTCGAGTTCGGTCAGCTTTTGTGCGCTGATGTCGGTCATGCCGCCCACCATGCGCACGGCCTTGCCGGCCGAGTCACGAATCAGGAAACCCCGGTCCAGCACCCAGGCATACGTTCCATCCTGCCGCAGAAAGCGGTATTCGGCCGACCAGTGGTTGTCCGTGCCGTCAATGGCTGCGTGGATGCCGTGGAGGATTTCCTGGCTGTCCTCAGGGTGCAGCCGCAGTGTCCAGGAGGTGCTGTCGGGCGGAAGCTGGTCGAGCGGCACGCCAAACAGGTTCTGCATGCCTTCGTTCCACCACATGGCATCGGTGTTCAGGTTCCAGTCCCACACGGCATCGGCCGTGGCACGCGACACCAGGTGAAAACGCTCTTCACTTTCGCGGCGTGCCTGCCGGGCCTGGTGCTGGACCGAGATGTCCTGGAAGGCCCCCTGGATGCGGATGATCTGGCCACCGGCATCGCGCGCAGCCTGACCCGCCGTGCGCACCCAGAATCGCCCGCCACCGGGCATGGCCACCTCGGCCTCCATGTCGAACGGTGTGCCATGGAGCATGCACTCGTCAAACGCCTTTTGCATCGGCACCCGGTATGGCGGCGTGTACAGCTGCAGCACCTGGGCCAGGCTCCCCACGCGGTGGGGGAGCCCATAGGCGGCAGCGATCTCCTGCGACCAGGTCAGTTGCAGGCTGGGCAGTTCCACTGTCCATCCCCCGATGCGCGCAATCTGCCCCGCCACACGCAGCGCGTCGCTCTGGGCCAGCATCTCGGCGTGCATCTGGTCGCGCTCCTGCACCAGCTGGGCCAGCAGGCGCTTCTGGCGGCGCAGCTCCAGCTGCACCATGGCCTGCCCTGCGAGGATCTTCAGGCCGTCGAGCTGCTCGGCCCCCAGTGTGCGTGGCACGGTGTCCAGCACGGCCAGTGTCCCCAGCGCAAAACCTTCCGGCGTGACGAGCGGCACGCAGGCATAGAACCGGACGCGGGGTTCGCTCACCACCAGCGGATTGCCCGCAAATGCTGGGTGCTTGCTGGCGTCAGGCACCACCACGGCATCGCGGCTGCCGTCCAGTGCGTGGTCGCAAAAGGCGATGGCGCGGTCGGTCTGCGCGAACGGCACCCCCACCGCCGCCTTGAACCATTGGCGCTCGCTGTCGACAAAATTGACCACGGCCATCGGGCAATCGCAGATGCGCGCGGCCAGCGTGGCCAGTTGGTCAAACGCATCTTCCGAGGGCGTATCCAGAATGGCGTAGGACTGCAATGCGTGGAGCCGCGCGGCCTCTTGGGGTGCGTGCGCAGGCGGCATGGTCACGCGGGGGCAAGGCCCATGGGTACGCATCCGACCTCTGGGCGTTTTGCCGCCTGGGGAGGGTTATAGGGGGGCCGGAGCTGCGTCAACAACAAGGGAGTGGGGCGGTAAAGCGGCACATGCCGGACGGCCTAGCCGCTGCAGGAATCCGCAAACGCCGAGGCCACCACTGGTAAAACATCAATGCTACACCGCACAGGCCCGCGTTGACGCACCGCACCATGCGGGTTTGTCCCAAATGAAAAAACGACGACTTGACTGCGAGGGATGCGCGATCAGTCGCCAAGGCAACCTTCGCGCAACACTAGGCTTGCTAGCCTTCGCGGCATGCAGATCTCCGAACTTGCCCACCAGGCCTCGGTGTCCGTCCACGCCTTGCGCCACTACGAACGGCTGGGGCTGATTCGTCCGCACCGTCGGGCCAATGGATACCGGGACTATCCTGCCAGCATCAAGCGCGAGGTGGTTTTCATTGCCATGTCGCGCCAGCTGGGCTTTGCCCTGCCGCAGATTGCCCGGCGGCTCGATGACTACCGCGCCGGCACGCTGGGCATTGACGACATGGTGCAGGCCCTGCGGGAACGCGCGGCCGCGCTGGAGCAGCAGATCAGCCAGTTGCAAGCCCAAAAGCAGGTGGTGCTGGAACACCAAGCCTGGCTCGAAGCGCAACAGCGCAAGCGGCAGGCGCCACCCCCGCTGGTGCAGGCCGCCCAGAGCCCCCCTGCACCCGGTAAATGGCCGCGTGTGCGGCCCAAAACACCCATCAAGTCCTCATCCCAGCCCGCACCTCACAGGAAAACGCCATGACTTCGTCCCCACCGTCCACCTCCCACGTCGCTCAGTTGCAGACATTGGTTCTGGCCATGCCCATGGCCCGCACGCTGGGGCTGCGCTTCGTCCATGCCGAAGCGGGCCGGGTTGAAATGGAGATGCCAATCGGCGAAGCACTCTGCTTTCGCCCCGGCCAACTGCAGGCGGCGGCCGTGTTTGCCCTGGGGGACTTTGCCGCGGTGGCCGCGGCGGGCAGCGTGCTGCCGCCAGGCTGGACCAATGCCACGGTGGATGCGACCATCAAACTTGTGGCGCCCGCAAAAGGCACCTGCCTTCGGGCGCGCGGGTGTGTGGTCGATGCAGCGCGGCTGCTTACCGTGTGCGCGTCCGACGTGTTCGCGGTGGATGCAGGGGGCACCGAGACCCTGTGCGCCACCCTCCTGGCCACGGCCCGCAACATCGATCTCGCCGCTGCGAGGTAGGTCGTCAGCCGTACTGTTCTACAGGCGGCGCCCGCATGGTGCTCATGCCCGTGCGCGCCGCGCCCGCACGGCGGCCGCCAGCCCCTCCAGCACCGGAATGGTCTGCGCCATGCTGATGCAGGCGTCGGTCACCGACACGCCGTGTTGCAGCGGCTGGCCGGGAACGATGTCCTGGCGACCTTCCTGCAGGTGGCTTTCGATCATGAGGCCGGTGATGCGCTGGTCGCCCGCGGCGATCTGCTGAGCCACCTCGCCGGACACGGTGATCTGGCGCTGGTGCTGCTTGCTGCTGTTGGCGTGGCTCACGTCGATCATCACCTGCTCGCGCAGGCCCGCCGCCCGGAGCATGGCGCAGGCCGCATCCACATCGGTTGCGCTGTAGTTGGGCTGCTTGCCGCCGCGCAAAATCACGTGGCAGTCCTGGTTGCCGCGTGTCTCGAAGATCGCGGCCTGGCCCATCTTGGTCATGCCCATGAAGGCGTGCGATGCCTGCGCCGCCTGAATGGCGTCGCTGGCCACCTTCACACCGCCATCGGTGCCGTTCTTGAAGCCCACGGGGCACGACAGGCCGCTGGCCAGCTGGCGGTGGCTCTGGCTCTCGGTGGTGCGCGCCCCAATGGCGCCCCAGCTCACGAGGTCGCTGATGAACTGCGGGCTCAACAAATCCAGGAACTCCGTGCCCACCGGCAGGCCCACGGCCAGCACGTCCAGCAGCAGCTGCCGCGCCAGCTCCAGCCCTTCGTTGATGGCAAAGCTGCCATCGAGGTGCGGGTCGTTTATGTAGCCCTTCCAGCCCACGGTGGTGCGCGGCTTCTCGAAATACACGCGCATCACGATGAGCAGGTCGGCCTGCAGTGCATCGGCCTGTGCCTTCAACTGGTGGGCGTATTCCATGGCCTGGCTGTGGTCGTGGATGGAGCAGGGCCCCACCACCACGATGAGCCGGTCATCCTGCCCTTGGAGCACGCGCGAAATGGCGGCGCGGCTGGTTTCCACCAGCGTCTGTGCCGCATCGGGCGTGGGCAGCCATTCCTGCAGCAGAGCCGGCGTGATGAGCGGGCGCACGGCCTTGATGCGCGTGTCATCAATGCGCGTGGTGTCGTGGGTGGAAATGGGGGTGGCGGAGCGGTGTGCGTGGGTCATGGTGGCCCCGATTGTCGCGCGGCGCGGGGCAGCCACCGCAGGCAGATTCGGGCGAACACCTTTCTACCCATGGGCGACATCGGTAAAGACTGGCGCGCCCCAGGCGAGGGACGCAGAGCAAGGGCCGCCCCGCAGCGAGTGCGTCGTCCCCCTCAGGGGGAAGGCGCCGAAGGCGACTCAGGGGGAGCCGCTACGGTCTGCGGAACGCCGCATTCTGCCGCGACCAGTGCCGCGACTGCAGCTGGTCGAGCCGCACCGTGCCGCCGGTGGAGGGCGCATGTACAAAACGCCCTTCCCCCACATAGATGCCCGCATGGTTGGGCTGGCGGCCGGTACCGAACACCACCAAGTCTCCGGCCCGCAACTCGGCGCCGTCGATCGGGTAGCCCCAGCTGTTGAGCTGAGCTACCGTGCGAGGCGGTGGCGTGCCCACCTGGTTGCGGTACACATAGCCGATCAGCCCGCTGCAGTCGAAGCCTGAGTCGGGCGTGTTGCCGCCGTAGCGGTAGGGCGTGCCCACCAGCCCCAGCGCGTGGATCGCAATGTCGTGTGCCTGGTCCGCCGTCAGCGGCGGGGTCGTGCGGCTGGGCGCGGACGAAGATGGGAATGAAGTCGATGGGGGCCGTGAGGTGCCGCAGCCGGTCAGGGCGAGCAGGGCGGCGGTGCAGGCTGCAAAAGCCAGACTGTGAAAAACGCGCATGGACGCAAGGGTAATGGAGTTGTGGCGCGCCTGAGGAGGTTCCCCATGTCACCGAGCGGTTTTTGCGGTGTTTGCGGCCTCAGTGCTGGGCGGGGGCGTTCGGTGGTGTGCGGTTTTCACCATCGCCTTCGCGCACCATCGGCACGAAGGCGATACCCCGGGTCTGCACCGAAGGCCCGGTGGCAATGAACCCCATGCGTTCGTAGAAGCCCTGTGCGAAGGGTGTGGCGTTGACCGTAGTGCGCGCGCCGTGGCGTGTTTGCGACAACGCATGCAGCCACAATTGCCGCGCCCAGCCCCGCCTCTGGAAAGGCTCAGCGACGAACAGATGAAAAAGATGGCTGCCATCGCGCACCACGATCACGCCCGCCAGATCGTTTCTGCCTACCACCGCAACCCAGGTGGTGAACGCCGCCGTAGCCAGACGCGCGGCAACCGCATCGGGTTGCAGGGACTGCAGGAAATCCTCTGCCCCCCGGCCCTCCGGGTCCAGGGTGAAGAAGTGCGCTACGGACAGGATGAGCGCACTGATTCCTGGCGCATCCCCTGAGTTTGCTGGTCGAATTTTCATGGCCAGGCGTATCAGGGGATGTTGTGGTGCGCGGTCAGGCGATGGTGGTCGTGGCCTGCTGCTGCGTCGGGCGCCGAGCCACCAGCCGGTTGGCTACGCTCACGATGGCCAGCACCGACGCCGTCACGATGTTGTGGCTCATGCCCGCGCCAAAGGTGGAGCCTGCCACGCCTTCCATCGCAGCCTCCACGATGGCCAGCGCCTGGGCGTTGGCGCCCGTGCCGGTGGCGCGCTCTTCGTAGTGGTCCACGCGCAGCGGCAGGCCGAGGGCATCCACCGTGGCGGCGATCGGCCCATTGCCCTGGCCGCGCAAATGCTGGCGCGTGCCGTCGATGGTCACGTCGAGCTCGATGCCCTGCCCGTCTTCATCGAGCCGGTGGCTGTGGCAGATGATGGTCGCCTGGGCTGGGGCGCGCAGGTAGGTGGCCTGGAACAGGTCCCACAGTGCCTCGCCGCTCATCTCGCCTTCGCTCGCGTCCGTCTGGCGCTGCACCACGGCGCTGAACTCCACCTGCATGCGGCGCGGCATCACCACGCCGTGTTCGCGCTCCAGCAAGAAGGCGATGCCGCCCTTGCCCGACTGGCTGTTCACACGGATCACGCTGTCATAAGTGCGGCCCAGGTCCGCGGGGTCGATGGGCAAGTACGGCACCTCCCACAGCGCGCTCGGGTCCTGCGCGGCGAAGCCCTTCTTGATCGCGTCCTGGTGCGAGCCCGAGAACGCGGTGAACACCAGGTCGCCTGCGTAGGGGTGGCGTGGGTGCACGGGCAGCGAGGTGCATTCCTCGGCAATGCGCGCCACCGAGGTGATGTCCGAAAAATCGAGGTTCGGGTGCACGCCCTGCGTGTACATGTTGAGCGCCAACGTCACGATGTCCACGTTGCCGCAGCGCTCGCCGTTGCCGAAGAGGCAGCCTTCCACGCGGTCGGCGCCGGCCATCATCGCCAGCTCTGCTGCGGCCACGCCGGTGCCGCGGTCGTTGTGCGGGTGCACCGAGAGCGTGATGTGTTCGCGGGGGGCGAGGCGCCGGTCCATCCACTCGATCTGGTCGGCGAACACGTTGGGCGTGGCGTTCTCCACTGTGGTGGGCAGGTTGATGATGATGGGGCGGCCGGGCCCGGCGTTCCAGGCCGCGATGGCGGTCTGGCAGGCCTTGAGCGACACATCAAGCTCGGTGGCGCTGAAGGTCTCGGGCGAGTACTGCAGCGTCCACTCTGTGGCGGGCTGCGCGTCGGTGAGCTGCTTCAGGTAGCCCACGTGGTGCGCGATGAGCTGCATCACCTGCGTCACGTTCATGCCGAACACGATGCGCCGCCAGGCGGGGGCTGTGGCGTTGTACAGGTGCACGATGGCGCGGGGCGCGCCCTTGACGGCCTCCACCGTGCGCGCGATCAGGTCCTCGCGCGACTGGGTCATGACCATGATGGTCACGTCGTCGGGGATCAGGTCCTCGTCGATGAGGCGGCGCACGAAGTCGAAGTCGGTCTGCGACGCGGCCGGAAAGCCGACCTCGATCTCCTTGAAACCGATGCGCACCAGCTCCTCAAAGAGCTTCATCTTGCGCTCGCCGTTCATCGGCTCGAACAGCGCCTGGTTGCCGTCGCGCAAATCGGTGGAGAGCCACACGGGCGCGCGGGTGATGCTGCGGGTGGGCCACTGGCGGTCGGTCAATGCGACCGGGGCGATGGGCTGGTACTTGGTGGCGGGCTTGGCAATCATGAGAGGCTCCACGAACGGTGTGTGCGGTGCGCTGGAAGAAATGCGCGGTGCACGGGTCAGACGAAATGAAAGAAACAAAACGTGTGACATCCCCTGCAGCCCTTTGCGTGTGCAAAGGCTGGTTCGCGGGCCGGGGTCAGGGGGAGATCAGGTGTTGCGCTGAGCGAGTCAGGCAACGGTGGCGAACGCAGGCAGACCCCGGCCAAGCACTAGTAGGCTTAGCGATAGGGTGGGTAGGAGCATGCTGCGTTGCATAGGGGTTCGAAGATAGCACAGGCTTGCTGCGGCGCGCAAGGTTTTGATAAAAAATCGCCGCTAGCGCTTGATGGATAAGCGCTAATAGCTATCAAAATGGTAGTGAATGCTGCTGGTAGGATGGCGCCTTTCGCTTTGCCCCCTTCGCCTTCGCTTCGTCAGGAGACCCTCCCATGCCCTACATGCTGATCATCATGGAACCCCACGGCCAGCGGGCCGAGCGCGGGCTGGCGGGCGGGCAAGAGGCCTATGCCCGCATGCTGCGGTTTGGCGAGGGCCTGCAGGCCCGGGGCCTGCTGCGCGCCACCGAATCCCTGGCATCCACCGAACAGGCCGTGCGTTTGCAAGTGCGCGAGGGGCAGACCCGACTGGTGGATGGCCCGTTCGCCGAGACGAAAGAAATGGTGGGCGGCTTCTACCTGCTCGACTGCGCCACGCGTGACGAGGCGGTGGCCATTGCCCGGGAATGCCCGGCCGCCGAATGGGCCACCATCGAGGTGCGCGAGGTGGCACCGTGTTACCACGGGGCAACGTGAAGTGCTGCGCTGACGCTTTTCACGCCCCCCGGCGCGCCGTGCGTTCCTGCAGCAGGGCCTGAAACTGCTCCACCGGCATGGGCCGCGCAAGCAGGTAGCCCTGCAGCACGTCACAGCCCTGGTGCACCAGATAGTCGGCCTGTTCCGGCGTTTCCACCCCTTCGGCTGTGATCTGCAGCCCCAGGCCGTGGGCCAGCGCCACGATGGCGGTGACGATGGTGCGGCTGTGTTCCTGGCCGGGCAGGTCCTTGACAAAGCTGCGGTCGATCTTCAGGCGGCGCATCGGCAATTGACGCAGGTAGCCCAGGGACGAGTAGCCGGTGCCAAAGTCATCAATGGCCAGGTGAATGCCCAGCTGGCTCAGGCGGTGCAGGGTGTGAGCGCCAGCCTCCATGTTGTCCATCAGCACGGTTTCGGTGAGTTCGATTTCGAGCAGGTGGGCGGGCAGGCCCTCTTCGCGCAGGATGTCCATCACGCGCTCCAGGAACTGCGGGTCGCCCAGTTGCCGGGCCGAGATGTTGACGGACACCCGCAGCGGCCCGCCGGCCTGCCACCGGGCGGCATCGCGGCAGGCCGTGCGCATCACCCAGTAGCCCAGCGGCACGATGAGGCCGCAGTCCTCGGCCACCATCACCGCCTCCAGCGGCGAGACGTTGCCCAGCTCTGCATGCGACCAGCGCAGCAGTGCCTCGGCGCCCACCAGGGCGCGGTCGGTGGCGGCAAAAAGCGGCTGGTAGTGCAGCGCGAGGCCCTCGCCCCGCTGCAGCGCAGCGCGCAGCGCGTGCTCGATGGCCTGGCGCCGAACCACCGCCTGGTTCATCGATGCGTCAAACCGCACACAGCGGTTCTTGCCCATCTCTTTGGCGCGGTACATGGCGGTATCGGCATTGCTGACCAGGCCGTCCATGTCGGCCGCGTCGCCCGGGAAGGTGGCGATGCCTGCACTGCAGGTCACGGTCACCTGCTGGCCGACTTCGGTGAACGAATGGAGGAAGGTGCCGACGATCCGCTGGCCATAGGTATTGAGCGCCGCGTCGTCCATGTCCAACGGCAGGATCACGGCGAACTCGTCGCCCCCCAGGCGCGAGATCGCGTCGGTGCTGCGCACCACGGACTGCAGGCGCCTTGCCACCTGGCGCAGCAAACCGTCTCCGGCCGCATGCCCGAAGGTGTCATTGAGGGTCTTGAAATTGTCGAGATCGATGTACACCAGGGCCACGCGGGTGCCCAGGCCCCGGGCCGCTTCGATCTCTGCGCCCAGGCGTTCGTTGAAGGCATGCCGGTTGCCGGTGCCTGTGACCGCATCGGTATGGGCGAGCGCATGCAGGCGGTTTTCGGCATTGCGCACGGCCGCCCGGCTGCGCAGCACCATGGCGGCCGCCAGGGCCATCACACACCCGGCAATCAGCAACGCGCTGACAAAGCGGATGGCCAGGCGGGAGTACACCGCGCTCATCGACTTGCGAAAGTACAGTGTTCCCGATGCCACGCCCGCCGTTTCGACTGGCCGGACAATCTCCAGGACGCGCAGGCCCGCACGCTCGGCCATCCCTCCCATCCCAGCGGCCGCCAGCGTGGCGGGGAAGTTCTCGTCCGGGCTGCGTGTGTACTGCGCCAGCGGTAGGCCCCGCACGTCATACACGCTGGCACCCAGCACCATGGGCGATGATTTCAACGCCCCCAGCATTTCGGTGGCGGTGCGTGCATCACGGAACATGACAGCGGCCGCGATGTTGTCTGCCACGATGGAGGCCTCCACGCGGCTGTCCTGCAACATGGACTGGCGCGTGCTCCAGTAGTCCAGCCCGGTGAGGGCCAGCACCACGGTCAAAAGCGCCAAGCCTGCTGCCAGAATGCCTGTCACCACCAGCCTGGACGACAGCAGCACGGGCGGCAGCGGTGGTGCCGGTATCGGGGCCTGAGATTCGGGGGCCTGGGTTTTCATCGGTTCACCTTGGCCAGCCGCAGCAGTCTGGAGCTGATCGTGAGGCCGGCCTTGGCGGCGGCGTCGGGACTGATGCCAAACACGATACGCCCTTCCTGCTGGGCCAGGGCGATGACGATCTCCGGGTTGACGAAGGTGAGTTCATCCGCAATCGTCAAGACCCCGTGGGACGGGGGCAGTGTCCGCAGCATTCGCAATGCCTGCTCCACGTCTGCGTTCTGGAGGATGAGCATGCGGCAGTGGCGGATGCCCGCCAACTCCAGGAGTTTGATCCGCACGGTGCGGCCTTTGGCGGTTGGTTTGCCTTCCAGCGCGGTCAGCGGGCGTTTCAGTGGACTGAAGGGAGACACGCAGATGGACAGCTCGTTGCCCGCGGCCATATCGCTATCGGGCCATTCGATGAACTGGATGAAGTTGAAGATGTAGGCTGCCTTGAGGTCGAGTTCCTCCACGGGATCGGTGGCGTGCGCGAGGCCACCCACCCCGCCCAGCAGACACAGGCCGATCCACAGCATCTTGCGCAGTCGGATGGCGTTGTGCATGGCTCAGAACGCGTAGGTGAGCTTGAGCCGGTAGGTCCGTCCATCCTGCCGGATCGACGCTTCGCGGATCTCGTACGAGGCGGGGTCCGCAGCGCGGTGGTTGAACAGGTTGTACACGCCCATCGATACGTCCACATCCGCAAAGCGCTTGGTGTAGACGATATTGGTGACGATGGAGCCCGGCAGGCGCGAACCCGTGAGGGTTCTGCGCGCGCCTACGGCAATGGCCTCCACCGCATACTGACCCGGTTTGCCCGGGCCTTGCGCGCCCAGCGCCAGGGTGTCCGACCACTGTGCCTTGAGCAGGTGCCGGGGAGAATTGGTCAGTGGCTCCGGGGTGCTGGTGTCACGCGCCTTTTGCCAGCCATAGGCCACGCGCAGGCGGGAGCCGCCTTGCCAGCGCTGCTCCACCTCGGCTTCCAGGCCCTGAACCCGCACGCGGCCGGTGTTGCTGAACGTGAGCCTGTCCGGCACGTTGGCATCGCCCAGCGAGATCAGATCGGTCACCTGCGATCGGAACGCCGTCAGCAGCATGCGGGTGGCGCCGGTGGGGGCGTGTTCGAGTGCCAGCTCCGTGGTGCGCACCTTTTCTGACCGCAGCAGGTTGGTGGTGCTCATGATGCCGCCGGGCAGGTCCACGCGGTAGTCGCGCTCGTAGGCATTGGGCGGCCGGTAGGCCGTGCCATGCAGCAGCTTGAGGGCGGTGGAGGGGCTCCACCAATACACCAGACCCAGCCGTGGATGGAAGCTGCCCGCGCTGCCGGACTGCTTGCCCCAGCGCAGCCCGGTGTGCAACGTGAGCGTGGGGGCCAGTGCAAATTCATCCTGCACGTAGATGCCCAGTGCATCGCCTGTACGGCTGGCGTCGAGGTACTGCGCGGGTGGATCCAGGTCGATGTTGAGTTGCTGGACGCGCGTATCGCGCCGGTAGTCAATGCCCCACGCGAGCTTGTGGCGGGCAATTGCGGTGCTGACCCATTGCCCGTCGGTGCCCCACCATTGCCCGGTGCCGATGTCGCGGTTGAGCGTGAGGGGCGGATAGTCGTACGCGTAGTCGCCCACGAAGCGGTAGCGCCCCGCATGCACGCGGCCGGTGAATGCCAGCGAGGGCGACAGCTGGCTCGTCATTTCGGCCGCCAGGCGGGTGGTGGTGTCGATGTAACGTGAGCGCGGGTCGTTGAATGCCTGGGAGAACGAGGCTGTGGGCGTGCCCTTGGTGCGCTCGCCATGGGCCAGGGTGAGCGTCAGCCCTTCCCGCTGCATCCGCGCAAACAGCTGGGTGCTGCGGTCAAAATCCAGGCGCTGTGCGATGCCGTGGTTGCTTTCGGGCGCATCGAACGCCGAAAAATACTGGTCGGCGCCCCGGCTGCTCGAGCGTGTCACCGCGACGAGCCAGTCGCCGCCTTGGGTGTCCACCGTTCCCAGCGAGAAGCGGGCCTTGGCGCTCCCTTGGCTGCCAGCCTCCACACTGAGCTGCGGCCCGGCCAGCTGGCGGCCGTTGCGCGTGATGACGTTGACCACGCCAAAGAACGCATTGGCCCCATATACCGCCGAGCCAGGTCCGGGCACGAATTCCACGCGGTCCACCAGGTCCAGATCGAGCGGAAAATCCGTGCCGATGGTGGCCTGGTCGTAGAGGTTGTCGTTGAAGCGCACCCCGTTGACCAGCAGCAGCACCCGGGTGTTGTAGTCGCCCGGCGTGGCAAATCCGCGTGTGCCGAGGTAGTGGTAGGAGCGGTCGTACGAGACATACAGCCCGCGCATGCTGCCCAGCACTTCGGCCAGCGTGCGGTAGCCAAAAAGCCGGATGTCGTCTGCGGTCACCACGCTCACCACGGCGGGTGCTTCCAGGGCGGTTTGCGCATACCGGCTGGCCGTCCGGACCTCCATTTGCATGAGCTGCTCGAGCGGAAGCTGGGCGATGTCCTCCTGCGCAGCTGAATGGCATGTCCAGCCGCACAGCAGCGCCAGCGCCACCCGCTGTGCCCGCTGCGTCGTTCGTGGGTCCGATCCTCTTTTCATGGGCTGTGCACCCGCTGTGGTGGGGGCCCGCGCATGCGGGCCCTGGCGTTCTGGAGGTTCGTGAATCGGTGGGGCGAAATGTTTACAAAGTGTATCAATCGCCGGGCTTCCACAGGCCCTCTAGGGATCAGTGATGACCCTAGGGAAGATGTAAAAGATGGGCACTGCCTGCCCGGTGCCATGCCCCTTTCAGGGGCCTGCGCCTACTCTGCGTGTGCAGAGCCCTCACGGGCCGCAAATGCCTGCCCCACGCGGCGGTACAGGCGGCGCCAGCCGAACACGTACACCACCACCAGGGCCGCGGTGATAGCGAGCCAAGGGCTCCAGGGGCTGGAAGCCACAAAACGCCACGCCCAGTACAGCTCCGAAAAGCCCATCAGTGCAAAGGTGCCCAGCCCGATCCACGGGCCCTCGGCCCGCCAGGCCGCGACCGAGACGAACGCATGGCCCACCAAGGCTGCGAGGCCCAGCAGCAGGTGGGCGACCAGTGCCAGCACCGGCCGTTGCTCGAACCACCCCGCCATCCCCCGGAGGGTGGGGGGCGTGTCTGACTTGGCGGTCAGTGCGGCCTGCATCACAAACGCTGCCAGAAATCCCTTGTGCTGGAGCCTGCGTGCCGTGGTGTCCTGGCCTTGCAGGGCCGAGCCCACCACGCGCCGCGACAACCAGTCGCCCAGGTCACCACCCGCGCGTGGCCGGTCTTCTTCCTGCGCATCCGGGGGAAGCTGGGCCATCGCTTCGCGCGCCTTTGCACGCAGGGATTCGGGCACGTGTTCCAGCGCGCTGGGGCTGCGGCGCAGCGCGTGCGCACAGACAGCGACGGTGCGCAAGGTCTCGGGCACCTGCTCCAGGTGCCAGCCACCGTCCTGGACGTGGGCGATGCAGGCGTCCTCGCTGAGCATCCCGGCCGGTATTTGCGCAAAGCTTTTCACACCCTGCCGCAGTGCGGTGGCGTAGCGTGCGGGTGTCATGAGCCGCTTGGGCACAAAGCGCACGGTGTCTTCATCGGCGGCCAGCGCGGCGTCCACCATGGCGTGGGTGATGCGTTCACGCGGCACATCGGCCAGCGTGCGCGGGTGCGACTGCAGCTGTGCAATCAGCGTGGCGTCGTCGGCTGCATGGGCCTGGGTTTGTGCCAGGCTTTGCAGCCAGCGGGTGTCCTCGGCATCGTCCCATTGCGCGGTGTACGGGGACTGCAGCGACAACACCGTAGAGGCTTCGAGTGCGGCCTCCTCGGTACGGCCCAGCGCTCGGTAAACGCTGGCCAGGATGTAGCGCGGATGCTCTTCGTGGCGCACGCGGTCGAGGCTGAGGCGCGCGTCGGCGATGGCGCCTTCAAGGTCACCCGCCCACAGCCGCACCCAGGCGCGTTGCACATGCCAGTGGCTGCCCTCGCGGGGCTCGCCGTCCCGGTGGGCCTGGGCCAGGTCGTCCTCGACGAGTCGGGTGGTGACTTCCTCGCGCAGCGCCGCGGGCACGGAGGGAAACATGTCCCAGCGGTCGTGCAGTGCGGCCACGCACACATCCACGCTGCGCAGCGCCAGTGGAATCTTGTCCAGCGATAGGCCGTTGGCGCGCGCCGAGGCCAGGCACAGCGCGGGGGTGAGCATCCCGGCCGGGATGTGCTCGATCAGGCAACCATAGTCGTGCCTCACCGCGCGCTCGGCCAGCGCGGGTGTGATCTTGTGCGGGTCGATGTAGCTGATGTTGTAGATGTCTGCTTGCAGTGCCGCCTGCTCCACCGCATCGGTGCGCAGCCAGTGCGCAAGGTCCTTGAGCGGCGCCTGCGCCCGCACGGCCTTGAGCGCCAGCTCTGGCGTGAGCAGGCAGCCCCATACGTCGCACAGGCTGTTGTGGTCCCAGGTGGTGGGAATGCGGCTGTTGCGCTCGTCGCGCCAGTCCCATTCGGGCTGGCCGGCATACAGGCTGCGTGCCAGGGCCAGGGCTCCGGCGGTCATGCATTCGGGCGGTATGTCGGCCGCCTCGCGCAGGCCCCGGCGCACCAGTGCTTCGAGCCGCGAGGGGGTCTGCCAGGCCGCAGGCACATATTCCAGCGCTGCCACGTTCGCGGCCAGGGCGGCGTCCACCATGGCATCGTCCAGCCACTGCGCAGGCACATGGGCGATGGCGTAGCGGTCGCTGCGCACAGCCTGCAGCCACCCGTCAAGGGTCTGGGGTGGGTGCGTGGCCGATGCGTCATCGGGCGGTTGGCTGTGCAATGCCGGGCCATCGCTGTCGGGACCTTCAGGCTCGTCGTCGTCGCTGGGCGGTGCCGTGGCGGGGGCCGCCGTGCGGGTGCGCTGCGCCAGTTGCAGTGCGTCGATGCTGGGCGCGGCCATGAGCCACAGCTCCCACCACACATCGCCGTCGCCCGAATCCGAATGCTTGTAAAGCGTCAGCCACTGCTCGCGCGCCTCGTGCAGGGCTCCGCCGTCGCCTGGCAGGGGCTTGGCCAGCGCCACAGGCCAGGCCTGGGTGTAGTCGCCCCGTCGGTGCCAAGGTGCGGCGTGCTCCGGGTTGGGGTCGGCAGCGCCAAAGCGCACGGTCAGCTGCTGCACCATGGCCAAGCGGGCTTCGTCCACCGCGCGGTTGAGGTCGGTGCACAAAAACTCGTAAGGCCCGTTGTGCGACTCGCTCAGGTACGCGCGCATGACCCGCCGCACGACCACGGTGCGGTCGGCCTGCATCTGGTCGGGGTCTTTCGCCTCGTCGTCGTCGTCCTCCTCGCCGTCGGCGGGTTCGTCGGGCGCGAGTTCGTCGCCTGCGGCCAAGCGGTGCAGCCGGGCTTCGGCATCGGCCAGCAGGTCCATGGCCAGCGGCACGATGCCGTCGAGTGATTCCAGGTTTTCCAGGTGCTCGGTGAGCGGCGCGTTGAAGAACGGGCCTGGGGGCCAGCAGTTCTCGCGCACGCCGCTGCGCCACAGGGGCGTGCCCTCGGCGTCTAGCAAGGCCACCTGCTGTCCGTCGTAGTGCGCACGCCAGGCGACGATGCCCTCGCCGTCGATAAAAGCCAGCTGCCCGTCGCGGGTCAGAAAGGGCACCAGCGGCGTGTCCGGCGGGTGTCCCACCAGCCAGCCCTCGCCATCGGTCAGCGGCTCCAGCAAGTGGTCGGGGGCGGGCACGAAGCGCCCGTCCGGGTGCAGCAGACCCCAGTGCGCCGGGGCGGCTGCCGTGGCATCGGCCGCACCCTTGCGCACGGCGGCGGCGGTGCGCACCACGGCGTAGCCGCTTTCCGCGGAGAAGTCCGTTCCGTAGCTCAGGGGCGGCGTCGCAAGGGGCTTGCCGTCTGCCATGAGAAAGCCCGTGCCGTCATAGCTGTTGGCGGCCACGCCGCAGGCCATGCGCCGCGAGAGGTGGCGCCCGCCCTTCACAACCGCCTTGCCGCGCGCGTTGAGGTAGCCATGGCCGTTGTCCCAGGCGTTGGGTTCGTCGAAGAAGGCCAGGCCCTCGGCGTTGAAGGCGTCGATGCGCGGGTAGCGGGGCTCCAGCACCCAGCGGCCCTGTGCGTCGATGAGGCCGTAAGTGTCGCCGTCCAGCGAGGCGGCTGTGGCGCTGGATTCGCCAAAGGGCCGCGCATCGCGAAAGCGTGGCTCGATCACCCAGCGCCCCGTGCGGTCCACGAAGCCCTGGGTGCGCTGGTTGCCCGCCTTCTTCCACAGCGTGGCGCGCGCCAGGCCGTTGGTGCCAAACGGGCTCAGCTCGTGGAACACCTCGTCACCGGTGGTGTGCCCCGCGCGGTCAATGATGCGCCAGGCATCCTGGCCAATCTGCACCGCACACAAACCGTTGCGAAACGGCTGGGCGTTGTCGAACGCGGGGGGGATGACCACCGTTCCCGCCAGGTCCACGAAGCCCCAGCGTCCGCCGTCGCAAAAACGCGCCAGCCCATCCTCGGAAAAACTGCGCGCGTTCTGCAGCGTGGGCGGCACACGCCACCGGCCTTCGCCATCGATGTAGCCCCACAGCCCGCTGGCAGCCCGGGCGGCGCCGATCCAGCCGCCACACCCGTCAGCCCAGAAGCGCAGCACCTCGGCCAGTCCTTCGGGGGGCACCACGGCCCGGCCCGGATGGACGATGACCAGCGCCAGGGTCTGGTGGCTGGGCGTGAGCGGGATGCTGGCCAGCCAGGGGGGTGTCGGTTCGGTGTCGTTGTGGCTGGTCATTGTGTGGTCGGGGTCCCTCGCGGGGCATCCTACCGAGGCATATCGCGATGGCCGGTAACCATTTGCACGGCTTGGCGGATACGCCACAGCGGTCTTCACCGAAGGCCTTGACGACCCTCTCCAGCCTGCCAGACATCTTTTTTCTAGGTAAAAACCCTCATTCGGTCCCCAAGATGTCGATCTGCCGCAGGTTCGTTCGTCGTGTTGGTGAAGGCCACGGATTTCGCCATGGCCCGCCACTGGTAACCCGAGGAGAACCACCATGCGATTCATGATCATCGTCAAAGCCACCACGGAATCTGAACAAGGCTGCATGCCCACTGCGGCCCTCATGACCGAGATGGCCCGCTACCACGAAGCACTGGCCCATGCCGGCGTGTTGCTGGACGGCAGCGGCCTCAAGCCCAGCGCACAGGGCTGGCGCGTGCGCTACAGCGGCAGCAGTCGCACCGTGACCGACGGGCCGTTCACCGAAACCAAGGAACTCATCGCGGGCTACACGCTGATCCAGGTGCGCAGCCGCGATGAGGCACTGGAATGGACGCGCCGTTTTCCCAACCCACGCGGCGAAGGGCTGGATACCGAGATCGAAGTGCGCCAGCTGTTCGAGATGGAGGACTTTGCGGGCATCGACGGCGTGGAGCAATTCCGCGACCTGGAAGCCCTGCGCGGCTGATGTCGCACCCCGTTTTATTCAGAACCTCTTCAAGGACCACACCATGATCAAGACCATCGCCCTCGTGCTGCTCGCCGCCATTGCGCTGCTGCTGGCCTACGCCGCCACCCGCCCTGACACCTTCCGCGTGGAGCGCAGCCGCGTGATCCCCGCGCCGCCAGAACGTGTGTACGGACTCATCCACGACCTGCGCCAGTTCAACACCTGGAACCCGTATGAGCGCAAGGACCCTGCCGCCAAGGGCCAGTACAGCGCCACCACCACAGGCCCCGGCGCGCGTTATGCGTGGCAGGGCGACAAGGTAGGCACCGGCAGCATGGAGATCGTCGACGCCACGGCTCCTGCGCGGGTTGCGATGAAGCTCGACTTTGTGGCCCCGTTCGAAGCCCACAACCAGGTCGAGTTCACGCTGAAGCCCGAAGGGGCGGGCGGCACACGCGTCACCTGGGCCATGCAGGGCCCCGTGCCCTACCTCGCCAAGATCGCCCACCTGTTCTTCAACATGGACCGCATGGTGGGGCAGGACTTCGAGGACGGCCTGACCAACTTGCAGGCCGTGGCGCAAAAACCGGCGGCCTGAACAGCGCACCTTTGCCAAACCTCTTGTTTCCCTTTACCTTCTCACCCCTTCAGGAGCCTCCCATGCACAAGCAAATCTTCGTGAACCTGCCCATCGAAAACATGGCCCGCGCGCAGGCGTTCTTCCGCGCGCTGGGCTATGAGTTCAACCCCGATTTCACCAACGAACAAGGCGCCTGCCTGGTCGTGGGCGAGAACCTGTACGTGATGCTGCTGGTCAAGGACTTCTACCAGACCTTCACCAGCAAGACGATCGCCGACGCACGCACCACGTCCGAGGTGCTGGTGTGCTTCTCGTGCGACAGCCGCGAAGAAGTCGACGCCCTGGTTGCCAAGGCCGTGGCGGCCGGCGGCACCTCGCCGCGCCCGGTGCAGGACCTGGGCTTCATGTACTCGCGCAGTTTTGACGACCTCGATGGCCACAGCTGGGAGTTCGTGCACATGGTGGATGCCAGCAAGGCGCTGGGCTGAGCGTTCATCGAGGCCACCAATGCAAAACCCCGGCAGTCCTGATGCCGATGCCAGCGCCGATGCCCTGCACCGCACCATCGATTCGGTGTGGCGCATCGAGGCGGCGCGCATCATCGCCAGCGTGGCGCGCATGACGCGGGACGTGGGCCGGGCCGAAGAGCTGGCGCAGGACGCACTGGTGGCCGCGCTGGAGCACTGGCCCACTACCGGCCTGCCTGCCAACCCGGCGGCATGGCTCATGACCACGGCCAAGCGCCGTGCCATCGACCACCTGCGCCAGCACGCCCTGCACACGCGCGAGAACGAGGCGCTGGGCCACGACCTGGATGCGCTCGAAGCGCAGTACGCGCCCGACGTGGTGGACACCCTCATGCACGCACAGCAGGACGACATTGGCGACGACCTGCTGCGGCTGATCTTCACCGCCTGCCACCCCGTGCTGCCCACCGAGGCGCGCGTGGCGCTCACGCTGCGGCTGCTGGGCGGCCTCACCACGGTCGAGATCGCGCGGGCATTCCTCGTGCCCGAGCCCACCATCGCGCAGCGCATCGTGCGCGCCAAGCGCAGCCTGTCGGCCGCCCAAGTCCCGTTTGAGGTGCCATGCGCGGCCGAGCGCACGCCGCGCCTGGCCTCGGTGCTCGAAGTCATCTACCTCATCTTCAACGAAGGCTATGCAGCCACGGCGGGCGACGACTGGATGCGGCCCGCGCTGTGCGGCGAGGCGCAGCGCCTGGTGCGTGTGCTGGCCAGCCTGGTGCCCGACGAGCCCGAAGTGCAGGGGCTGGTGGCGCTGCTGGAAATCCAGGCGTCGCGCCTGCCTGCGCGCACCAACGCACAAGGCCAGCCTGTGCTGCTGATGGACCAGGACCGCGCGCGCTGGGACCCGCTGCTGGTGCGCCGGGGCTTGGCGGCGCTGGACAAGGCGGAGCAGCTGGCGCGCGCTGGCCACGCCTGGGGGCCGTATGCCCTGCAGGGCGCCATTGCCGCCTGCCATGCGCGCGCGCGCCGCGCGCAAGACACCGACTGGCACCACATCGTGGCACTGTATGACGCGCTGCTGCAGGTGGCGCCGTCCCCGGTGGTGGCGCTCAACCGTGCCGTGGCGGTGGGCATGGCCCTGGGGCCAGAAGCTGCGCTGGCCTTGGTGGATGAACTGGCCGCAGAACCCAGCCTGCGCCATTACCACTGGCTGCCCAGCGTGCGTGGCGATCTGCTGGCCAAGCTCGGGCGCCAGGCCGAGGCCCGGGGGGAGTTCGGAAGGGCCGCCGGCCTGACGCGCAATGCCCAAGAAAAGGCCCTGCTGCTGGCCCGAGCGGCAGCAGTTTCGCCAGAATGAAACCTGTCCTCACTGACACGCCGTTTCGACCATGCCACACCCCACCCTTGCGTTCCCTCTGGAAGGAGGCTGCGCCTGCCGCCATGTGCGCTACCGCATGGAGACCGCGCCGCTGTTTGTGCACTGCTGCCACTGCCGCTGGTGCCAGCGTGAAAGCGGGGCCTCCTTTGCGCTGAACGCCATGATCGAAGCCGACCGGGTGACGCCGCTGGTGGGTGCGGTGGAGCTCATCGACACCCCTTCAGAAAGCGGTTTTGGCCAGAAGGTCGCGCGCTGCCCCCATTGCCAGGTGGCGGTGTGGAGCCACTACGCGGGTGCGGGGCCGCTGGTGGCCTTTGTGCGCGTGGGCACGCTCGATGCGCCCGACCATCTGCCCCCCGATGTGCACATCTTCACGGCCTCCAAACAGCCGTGGGTGGTGCTGCCGCCCGGCACGCCGGCCGTGGCGGAGTACTACGACCGTGAAGCCCTGTGGCCCGCGGCCAGCCTGGCGCGCCGGCAGACCTTGCTGCCGCGCATTGCGGCGTACCGCACGGCGATGGGGCTTGACCCCGCCTGAGCGGGCCGTACCGGGTTCCCGGTGAAGGTTGGCCTAGCGTCGCTTGCGCTTTTTGACCAGTTGCCCGGATGGGGTGGCCACTTTGGGCGCCAGCCCCAGCGCAGCACGCGCCAGTGCATCGGCCGCTCCATTGTGGTGGCGCGGCACCCATTGCAGGTCCACCTGCGCAAACTGCCCCAGTGTTCTGCGTGCTTCGTCAAACAGCGGCGCCAGCCGCTCGATGGGTGCCACGGCCTGGGCGCGCCGCTGTCCTGGGGCGCCCAGTTGTTCTACCAGCACGCTGCTGTCGCTGATTACCTGCACTGTGGTCGAAGCCGCAACCACCTGTTGCTCCAACCACTGCAGCGCCCGCAGCAGCGCGCGCAGTTCGGCCTCGTTGTTGCAGCCGGTGAACGAGGTGGCTTCGGAAATGCGGTGCTGCGGGGTCCCATCAGGCCCCACCAGCAACGCCCCCAGCCCCATACGCCCCGGGTTGGGCACGGCACTGCCGTCGCAATGGACGACCCAGTGGGCGGGTTCAGCGGCCACGGCTTATTTGTAGAACGCTTCTACTTTGCCCTTGAGCTTGATCATCAGCGGCTGGCCCTTGCGGTCCACCGTCTTGCCCGCAGGCACCTTGACCCAGCCTTCGCTGACGCAGTATTCCTCGACATCGCTGCGGTCCTTGCCGTTGAAGCGGATGCCGATGTCGTGCTTGAACACCTCGGCCACATGGTGCGGGCTGCGGGGGTCCACCGACAGATGGTCGGGCAGGGGTGGTGGCGTGGAGGAGGTGGTGGCGTCGGTCATGCAGAAGGCTCTGTGTGAAAAGGCAAGAGGAAAGGAAAAAAAACGGAAAGCGCGGATTCTCCGGGATTTAGGGCCGCAGCGGCTCGCAATGCCCCTTGAACAGGTGCCTATCGCCCCATCGGGGCCACGCCGATCAGCCAGGCATGTGCCCAGAACGCAAAGCCAGCCCAGGCCAAGGCCCCCACCACCACAGCCACGCCCGTGCCCGCCGCTGTGCCGGGTGCGTAGATGGTGTTCTGCATCCGGTCGCGCTGACGTGCGGCGCGAAAGCTCAGCACGGCCCACAGCAAAAAACTGCCAAACAACAGCACATCGGCCAGGTTGCCGTTGGACAGCAGATGCGCCAGCGCCCACACCTTCACGCCCAGCACCATGGGGTGGTGCAGCCGGGCCTTGAAGGCATTGCGCGGCACATAGGTGGCGGCCAGCAGGACGAAGGCCATCAGCGTCAGCAACGCTGCGGCGTGCCGCATGCCCAGGGGTGGCACCCACAGCACCACGGGCTGCTGCCGCGCCAGGCCATAGCCCCAGACGATGAGCGCCAGGCCCACGGCTGATGCCAGCGAATACAGCCCTTTCCACGGCCCCTCGCCCAGGCGCGCCAGCGTTTGCGTGCGCCAGCCGTCGGCCACGATGCGCACCGAGTGCACGCCCAGAAACAACACCAGCCCAAGCACCAGAAACCACATGGCAAAGCCTTTCATCGAGGATCGAATATTTCGGATTGCGTTGGCATCTGCCCGGCAAGGTGGTCGCAGTGCCTGTGCATCAGTATGCAGGGATTTTTCGGGAAAATAATAGCAAAAAATGCCGGCGGCGCTTGTCTATCAAGCGCTGATAGCTATTATTTTGATAGTGATTGGCCCTGCGTGACAACGGCAGGCCTCCATCACACCACCGCATGCTGCGCCAGCAGCGCCTCCACCTTGGGCTTGGCGCATCGCTGCAGCGTTTGCAGCAGCGCGTAGCTGGGCTCCGCCACCCGCCAGCGCGTGCGCAGGTCGTGCTGCATGCGTGCCAGCAGCGCCGCCGCCATCTCTGCATCGGCCAGCGCCCGGTGGGCCTGCCCCGTGCGTGGCAGGCCGTGGTAGGCCACCAGCGTGCCGAGTTTGTGGCTGGGCGCCTGCGGGTACAGGCGCCGTGACAGCAGCACGGTGCACGCAAACGGCTGCGGCGCGGGCAGCCCCGCCAGGGCCAGTTCGGCCTGCCAGAACTTGCTGTCAAACGACGCGTTGTGCGCCACCATGGGCGCACCGCCCACAAAACGCGCTGCGTCCTGCATCACCCCTGCCGCATCGGGCGCCGCGTTCACCATGGCGTTCGTGATGCCGGTGAGCTGGGTGATGAAGGACGGGATCCATACCCCAGTTTTCAGGAGGCTTTGAAACCGGTCCACCACCTGCCCTTCTTCCAGCAGCACGATCGCCACCTCGGTCGCGCGTGCGCCCTGGCCAGGCGAGATGCCGGTGGTTTCAAAGTCGATGACGGCGATGGGGGGCATGGGTGGGGCGCGTGGCTTTGGGGGACATATTGTCCGCGGTGTGGGTCGGGCCGCCTCTCGTCGGAACCAGGGCTCCAAGATACAGGACAGGCTCGGGGCCCTTGCCGCGAGGGCCTTATGATCTGCGCTCTTCAAATCGTCCGGTTCAGCTTGAGAGGTTGTCGGTAAGGCGCCGACATGATTGACCTCTCTACCTGGTTGCAGGGCTTTGTACTTGGCTTGGGCGTGTTCATTTGCCCAGGCCCGAAGGATGTCCTGATCCTTCGCGAAGCACTGCGTGGACGCTCTCCGGCCCAGCTGATTGCTGTGGGCTGCGGCAGCGATGCGGTGCTGATTGCCCTGGGGCTTCTCGGGCTGTCTGCTGCGCTCCAGGCGGAACCTGCATTGCGGTTGGCCGCGCAGGTGCTTGGCATTGCGCTTTTGGTCCTGCACGGCGGGTTGGCGGTGCGCAACGCCATGCGTGCCTGTCCTGCCGCGTCATTGAATGACGTCGCCGCAGCGGCCTCGGGGTCGCACGGATTGCACCAGCTTCTGTTCGTGTCGTTGCTCAATCCAGCGGCTTGGCTGGACACGGTACTGATCATCGGAGCAGTGGGCGCAGCGCTGCCGGCAGAGACCCACTGGAGCTATGCCACGGGCGCGGTGAGTGCCTCGCTGGTGTGGTTTTCGGTATGGGTTTTGGGCGCACGCAAAGCGCAGCGATTCATGGGGGCCTCCAGCGCATGCCGAGCGTTGGATGCCAGCATTGCCCTGGCGATGTGGGGGATGGCCCTCTGGATGTCCTGGGATCTGTGGTGAAACACCTGGGGATGGCCCGCATGATTCCCTGTGGTCTGTGGTCGCGCGGCGTTGGGCATCTCGGCGTCGGCCGATGCCCGGTGGGCCTGGCCCGTGTGCGGCAGCCCTGCGGGAACGCGTGCCCTACACTGCCCATCCCTTTTTCTCGACGGATCGAGCGGAGCAACGCATGAAGAAGAACGGTACCGATTCAGCCTGGCTCAAGGCGGCACTGGACTATGTGCCGCAATGGCTGGGCCTCCAGCTGGAGCGCTTCCGCCAGCCCGGGTGTTCCGTGGCCATCGCACGCGGCGGCGAGACCCTGGCAGAGCTGGCGCTGGGCGTGGCCGATATGCGGACTGGCAAACCCCTCACGCCCCGGCACCGCCTGCGCATCGCGTCGCACTCCAAGAGCTTCACGGCCACTGGGGTCATGCTGCTGCGCGAGCAAGGAAAAATCGGCCTGGACGATCCCATTGGCCGCTATGTCGATGGCCTGCACAAGGACCTGGCCCGGGCGCGCATTGGCGAGCTGCTGTCGCACGCCGCAGGCGTCACGCGCGACGGCCCCGATGCGGGCCAGTTCCTGGACCGGCGGGCCTTTCTCTCCCGTGCAGAACTGCTGGCGGACCTGCGCGACAAGCCACCGCTGGAGGCGGGGGTGCAGCTCAAATATTCCAACCACGGCTATGGCCTGCTCGGGCTGATGATGGAGCAGGTCACGGGCACGGAGTACGCGAGCTGGATGGTGCGCCATGTGATTGATGCTGCAGGCTTGCAGGAAACGGTGCCCGACATGCCGCGCCTTGCGCGGGGCGCCCCGATGGCGGTGGGCCACAGCAGTGAGTTTCCGTTCGGCCAGCGCCTGATCGTGCCTGGCGACAACGTGTGCGACGCCATGGCCCCGGCGGCCGGGTTTGTGTCCACCGCGTCGGATGTGGCCCGCTTCTTTTCGCAGCTGGCGCCAGACAGCAAGCGCAGCATCCTTTCGCCCGCCAGCCGCCGCGAGATGGCGCAGCGCCGCTGGCGCGACCCCTGCAACGTGTTCGAGTCCCACTACGGGCTGGGCACCATGCTCAGCGCGCCGGGCCCGCGTGAATGGATGGGGCACACCGGCGGGCTGCAGGGGTTTCTGTCGCGCACGGCGCGCTACCCCGCGCTGGACCTGACGGTGACCGCGCTGACCAACGCGCAGGATGGCTTGTCCACCGAGTGGGTGGACGGCATTTCCAGCATCCTGTTTGCGTTCCAGCAGCACGGCGCGCCTGCCAAAAAAGAGGCTGCCTGGGCGGGGCGCTGGTGGAGTCTGTGGGGCGCCAGCGATCTGGTGCCCATGGGCAATGTGGTCTGCCAGGTGGTGCCAGCGATGTTCGTGCCGTTCCACGAAGGAATGACCGAACTGGCCGTCACGGGGCGCGACGCCGCGATCATCCAGAAAGCCTCGGCCTACGCCAGCCCGGGCCAGGCGGTGCGCCGCGTGCGCGATGCCCACGGCGTGCCGACCGAACTGTGGGTGGGCGGCTCCAAGCTTCTGCCCAAGGACGCGATGCTGGCAGAGGCCACCCAGCGCTATCGCAAGAGCAAGACGCGCCCGGGGCGCAGTGCCTCGCCACAATGAGCGATGCGCCCCCGCGCATGCGCAATGGGCGCGCAGTGCCGGCTAATACAGCAGCCATGAAAACTCCACAGCTCGCCGTGCGTTTGGGTCGGAGCCTCCTGCGCATCACCGGGGCCCTCGCCGCCGTGTTCGGCCTGCTCCTGGCCGCCATCCTGGTGCTCACCACCATGCCTGGCAGCTCATACCGTGGCGCGCTTCCGGCTGCCAGCGCGGACCAGCAGACGCTGGCGCAGGAGTTGCGCCGGCATGTCAACACCATTGCAGCGCAGGAGCACAACGTCCGGCATCCGGCAGCCCTCGAAGCCGCTGCAAACTATCTGGAGTCGGAACTGGCGTCTTACGGCTACCAGGTCCGGCGCCAGGAGTTCCAGGCGTTGGGCGTGAAGGTGCGCAATCTGGAGGTGACCGTCCCTAGCCAAAGCACGCCTGGCCAGCGCGTGATTGTGGTGGGCGCCCACTACGACTCGGCGCACGAGACGCCAGGCGCCAACGACAATGCCACGGGCGCCGCAGCGGTGCTGGCGCTGGCCAAAAGCCTCAAGCCCCTGGGTGCCACGGCGCAGTCGGATGTGATGTTGGTGCTCTACACCAACGAGGAGCCGCCCTATTTCAAAACCTCGCTGATGGGCAGCCATGTGCATGCCAAGGCGCTGAAGGCCCGGGGCGTGGCCGTGACGGCGATGCTTTCGTTGGAGACCATGGGCTTTTTTTCGGACGTTGCCGGGTCCCAAAAGTACCCTTGGCCCCTGAACCAGTTCTACCCCACGCAGGGCGACTTCATTGCCTTTGTGGCCACCCCTGGCGACCTGGGGCTGGTCCGCAAAGTGGTCCGGTCTTTTCGGTCCCACGCTGTGTTTCCGTCCGAGGGCATTGCGGCGCCCAGGCGCATCCCGGGGGTGGATTATTCAGACCACGCTGCCTACCTCGACGAAGGCTATCCCGCGTTGATGGTGACCGACACCGCCCCCTATCGCTATCCGCACTATCACACCCGCCAGGACACCCCGGACAAGGTGGATTTCGACCGGCTGGCCCGCGTGGTTCAGGGGCTGGAAGGTGTTGTGCGCGATCTCGCGCAGCAGCCCTGACGCGCTAAAGACTGAGCGAGTCGCGGGGTGGGCCGAGGCCATCGCATATCGTGGCGAAACCCTCTTGTGCGAAGAGTCTTTTTCCGGCGCCCTGTAATGGCCTGTAATCGTCAGCCAGCCTTCTCCTGCCTACATTGACTCTCCCGGCCCGGCACATCGTCGAGCTTCATCTTTGAGGAGATCCACATGGCTACCACCGTCACCGTCGCCCAAGACACCACCCGCGAAATCGACCTCGGCAATTCCACCGGCATGAGCATTGCCGCTCCGGGTGCCAAGGCCAGCGTGCATGTCGACTATCAGAAGCCGGCGGGCTCCGGAAACTACAGCAGCGCGATCAAAGGGTCGGCCGGCTACGGCAATCCGTTCACCGTCTCCGCAGGTGGGACGAAGGCTGTTCCCAAGACGGATCTTGAATCCGAGCATGTCAGGGTCGGCGCCAGCGACGCCGGCATCACCGTCACCTACTGAAAAAGTCTTTCGAGAGACCGCCGGTCTTCCTGCCAGCGATGAAGCGGCTGGACTTGGTGGACGGAGGGGCTGGTCCCTGCGGAAGGGTGGGTGGCGTAGCGGCGTCCCCGTTCATTCCGGGGGTGGATTGTTCAGGCCACGCGGCCTTGCAGCAGTGGAACGCGGGCCTTCTTGGAGAGCCTACGCCGTGAAGGTGTAGTCCACCGGCATGCGGCGCTCGTACACCGTCTGGCTGGAGGCATTTTTCATCAACAGCCTGAGGCTGTTGACGGTGCAGGGGTCGATGATGGTGAAGTGCTTGTGCACGACCCCCGTTTCGACCTGCCGACCCGTGGTGCCTTCGTAGGTCATGTTGGCCTGCGTTTCAGGGATGACCCAGATGTCCAGGCCTTCCACTGCGTTGATGTCGTACTCGACGTCGACATCGATGCGGGTGCCTGCCTTGACCGTGGCGGGGGATGGAATGGACAGCCGGATGCCGGTGATCTCAGACCCTGTGCCGTCATTCTTCTGCGCCTCCTCCAACACGGCCTCTTCATAGGTGAAGTCCACGGCAATGGCCTGGTTGAACACCTCCACGAAGTCCTGGTTCTTGACCACGATGAACAGCTCGCGCACGTTTCCGGCCTGCGTGAGGTGCACTGAGCGGCTGACGCGCCCGGTGCCGGGGCTCAGGCAGTCGCGCGAGCCCTCGTAGATGGAGTCGTAGGTGGTGTCCAGGATCTTTACCCAGGCGTACAGCGGCTCCCGAGGGGCGCTGTAGTGGTAGTCCATGGTCACGGTGATGGGGGCGTTGGCCTGCAGCACGCTGCCCGGCGGCGGCGAAATGGTGATTGCGGTGATCCGCAGGTTGGTCTGCGTATTGTCCTGGCGCTTGGCACGCCGCACGGCGTAGAAGATCAACCCGATGGCCACCAGGCCCGCGACGGTGATGTAAACGTTCTCCACGTGAATTCCCTCCCGCATTGCAGCTGCTGTTTCTGCTGCGCCTGGGTGTTGGTCTGTGTGGGGTGGCGCAGCTCCCGGGCGAATTATGGTGGGGCGTGGATGTGCCGGGCTCGGGTCGTCCCGACGCGGTGGTGTCAGCCCCTGGGATGCTCCAGAAAAAACCGCAGCATCTCCTGCGTGGCGCCCACACCGCGGGGGTCGGTGTGGCTGCCGCCCGCGTGCCCACCGGCCCAGGCGTGCCCTGCGCCGTGCAGCACCCAGTGTTCTGCTACGACCGGGCTGGGCAGTGCGTTGGCTGCGGAGGGGCCGCCCGCCAGCGCATACACCTTGCGTGTGTAGCCCTGCCCGCTGGTGGACCGGCCCTTGTGCACCGTCTCCACCGTGGTCTGCCCGCCGCCCGGGGCCGTGGCGAGGGCCGAGAGCATAGCCTCGATCAGCTGTTCACCGTTGTGTGCATGCACGGTAGGGTCTGCATCGCCATGGAACACGATGAGGGGTGGCGGTACAAGCACAGGGACGCTGGCAATACCCGCGGCGGAATGGTCGAAAGCCCCTGGTTTGGCCCCATTTTTCATCGCCGACAGCGCGCCCATCACGTTGTGCGCCGCACCTGCCTGCAGGCCGGAGTGCACGCCCACGGCCGCAAACACGTCGGGGTATTCGCGGCCCAGCAGTGCGGCCATGGCGCCGCCGGCCGACAGGCCTGCCACGTAGACGCGTTGCGCATCGACGGGGTGGCGCGCCATCACGTCGCGCACCATGGCCACCAGCAAGGCGGGCTCACCGCCGTCCCGGTGCTGGTCGCCGGGGCGAAACCAGTTCCAGCAGCCGTTGGGGTTGGCGCTGTGGGGCTGCTCGGGGTACAGCACCAGTGCGTTGGCGGGGACGGCTGCGTCATTCATGCCCGTGCCGGTGGCAAAGTCCACGGGGTTCTGCGTGCAGCCGTGCAGCATCAGCACCAGGGGCATGGGGGTGTCGGCCGTGGCGCCTGGGGGCACGTACAGGTGGTAGTGGTGCGGGTGGTGCCGCAGGCCGGGGTGAGCAAACGCAACGCGGGTGAAGCTTCCGGGCGGCTCCGCCTGCGGGTGGTGGTTGGCCGCGGGGCGGGATGTGGTGGGTGCCTGGGCTTCGGCCTGGGGTGGTGGGGCGCTGCGGTCGATGACCACGGCGTCTTCCACATCCTCTGTGGCGGTGGTTCTGCGCCAGGGTGAGACATCTCCGGCTGCGGGTGAAGGCGCTTGCAAGGGTGTGGCGCCTGCGCTGGCAGGTGCCGGGGCGCTGCCGTGGCGCGCCACAGCCCCGCCCAGGGTTTGCTGGATGGCGCGGGTTGCATCGGCCAGGTGGCCGCTGCGCACCAGCTGGGTGGCTTCGCCCATCAGGCGCTTGAGGTTGAGGTTCCAGTCCATGGGGACTCCTTGTGTGGGTGGGCGCGCCAGCGGCGCGCTGCGGTCCGGGTCGGTGTTGTTCAATGCATGCGCCCTGCCAGGGCGGCTTTGACCGCTGCACTGGCATGGAACGCGCCCAATACCGTCACCGAGGCAATCGTGGCCTGCGCCAGTGCGGGCGGCACGTCGTCGTCGATGCTGGCCAGGCCCAGCACGCGGACCTCCAGCGCCTGGCCTGCCGCCTGGACGGCCTCCAGCTCCGCCCGGCCAAAGCGTTGTAGCCCGAGCACAAGCATCTTGCGGGCCACCACCTGGCGCACGGCATCGTTCTGGGCGGTCAGCTGGTTGCGGATGGCGGTGCGGATGAAATCGGTGCGGTTGGCGTAGAAACCTTCCGACACCAGCAGATCGATGTGCCCCAGGTCCACGAAACCCAGGTTGATGGTGACTTTCTCGGACTCAGGCACCTTGCTGCGCGGGGAGGCGATGGGAACGATGTTGTTCATCAGTGAAACTCCATGAAACATCCATATGGATGGTGTATGGATGGCAATTGGATGCCGCAGTGCAAGGTTTCAAGTGCCGTGGCCAAAAGAAAAGGAGCCCTGGGGCTCCACGGTTTTGGCGGGATTTGCTATGAAATATGTAGCTCTCAGCGCTTTACACCAAAGCGCTAGAGCCTATTTTTCTTCAAATTCTGCGGCAAACGTTGTTGCTGGCAGCGGTGGAGGGGCGGCTGCCCCACCTTGGGGATGCCGCCCCTCCGGGCGCACCACCCACCGCTCAATACAAGGTCACTTCCTTGTGCTCGCCCAGGCTGCGCGGTGGCTCGCCGGTGATGGCAGCCTTGGCCATCTTGAAGAGCTGCACCATCTTGCTTTGGTCCACATCCCAGTACTCGGCGTGGCGAATGCGCACCGCCAGCAATGCCAGGTTGGGGTCAGACACCCCGCCCGGGAACCATGCCTTGGCCATGGGGGACCACAGGGCTTCCTTTTGCGCGTGGTCGTCCACCACGCGGGCCTGGCCCGACAGCGACACATAGCTGTCGTCGTCCGGGTTGGCATACGACACATTGACCTCGCCATCGGTCAGCAGGCGTTCATACAGTTCGCCAGACTTGGTGATGAAGAAATACAACTCGTTGTTTTCGTCGAACTGCCGGTTTTGCGTGGTGAGCGGGTGCGCGTGCAGCATGCCCGTGGAGGTGCGGTGCGTGAGCATGCCAAACCGGATGTCCTTGATGAGTTTCCACAAGGTTTCGTGGGCGGGGGTATGGTGTTGCATAGGGTCTCCGGGCGGCGAATGGCGGGTGGATGAAACAGTTCAGGTCAGTCCATTCACTTTAGGCAGCCCTCCGCGCTCCTCCTGTCAGCCCCACGCTCGCGGGGGCGTGGGCATTTGTCTCACATGGCCGGGGCCACAGCTGCCAATTGCGCCGGGTCGTAGAAGAACTGCTCCTGTGCAATCAGTTCGCCCTGCCAGCGCTGGTAGGCCAGTTCTTCCAAGCGCGTGTGGAGGCCATCCCGGCGGGTGATGTCAAAGACCCAGCGGATGACCACGGTCGTGCCTTCCACCAGCACCGGCCGGACGGCGGTGGCTTGAACCCGGGCCACGCCCGCCAGGGCCCTGGCTTCGTGGGCCAGCAACGCGGCCTTGCCAATGCGTGGCGGGTGCTGGTTCTCCTGCATCGATGCATCGTCCGTGTAGAACTGCTCGATCGGATCCAGCCCCGCGCCGGACTCCACCAGCGCAATGAATCGGTCAATGGTTTGCCGGGAGGGCATGTCACGCCTTCTTCAAAAACTCCGACTTCAGCAACATGCTCCCCAGGTCGGTCTTGCAGTCCACGTTGTGGCCGTCGGCGCCGTCGACCAGGCGGATGCTTTTGATCTTGGTGCCTTTCTTGAGCGTGGACGACGAACCCTTGACCTTGAGGTCCTTCACCAGGATCACGGCGTCGCCGTCGGCCAGGGGGTTGCCATTCGCATCGCGCACGATGCCGTCGCCTGCATCGGCGTCGGCCTCCAAAGCGTCCGCCGCCTGCGGCCATTCAAACGCGCAGTCGGGGCACATGTAGTTGCTGCCGTCGGGGTAGGTGTTCTCCTGGCCACATTGGGGGCAGGCAGGCACGGTGTTTGGCATGGGTTTCTTTCTGGTCGTAGTGGGCGAAAAGGCTGGCGACTTTACAGCGGCTACAGCGGCGCGCGTTGCTCCAGCGCAAACGGCGGCAGGCCCTTGAGCAGCCGCTGGCCGTAACTGGTGCGCGTCAGCCGCTTGTCGTAGCAATACACGTGCGCCTGGTCCTCTTCGGTGCGGATCGCACGGCCCACCCATTGCGCCAGGCGGATGGCAGTGGCGGGCACCACCAGTTCGCTGAACGGGTCGCGCCCCACGGCGCGCAGCCATTCGGCGCGGGCCTCGCCCACCGGGTCGTCGGGCGGGGCAAAGGGTAGCTTGGTGATGAACACCGACTCGCACAGGCGCCCGGGCAGGTCCAGCCCCTCGCCAAACGACTGCATGCCAAAGATGACCGATGGCTCGCCGTTCTCCACGCGCTCGCGGTGGCGCTTGAGCAGCTGCGTGCGCGGCAGCGCGTTCTGCACCAGCACCACGCTGCGCATGGCGGTGGGCAGCGCGTCCACGGCCTGGCGCATCTGTTCGCGTGAGGTGAACAGCACCAGCGCGCCGTATTCCACGCGCGCAATGTCGTGCAGCAGCGCATCGACCATCTCGGCCGTGAACTGCGCGGCGTTCTTGGGGTCGGCGCGTGTCTCGGCGGCAATCAGCGTGCCCTGTGCGGCGTAGTTGAAGGGGCTGGCCACCTCCAGCGTGGTGGTGGACTCGTCGCCATGCAGGCCGGCCTCGCGCAAAAAGAAATCGAAATTGCCGCAGCTGGTCAGTGTGGCCGATGTCAGCACTGCGCCGCGCACCGCGCTCCACAGGTGGTTGCGCAGCGTGGTGCCGGGCAGGATGGGGCTGGCGTGCGCCTTGACCACGATGAAGTCGCCATCCACCTCCAGCGTGAACCACTTGGCGGCGGGCACAAAGCTGCGGTCGGCGCCTTGGGGCGCATCCTGCAGCAGCAGTTGCGCGGTGGCGTGCAGCTCTTCCAGGCGCGGCGCCAGCATGCCGATCTGCGCGTACAGTGTGGACAGGCGCTTGGCCTCCTCAGGCTTGTCGCGCATCTCGGCGCGCAGGGCCTTGCTGATGGCGCGCAGCGCTTCCAGGAAACCATCGGCACTCGCGGCCAGCAGGCCCAGCGGCGCAACCAATTGCTCGGGCAATTCACCGCGTGGCACCCGCACGCGCGCCGGGCCCCAGGTGTCCTTCTGGCTTTTGAGCGCGGGGCCGTACACATCCATCACGATGCGGGCCAGGTCCTGCAGCGTCTGCCGCAACTGGGCCGCGTGCTTGGGGATGTCGGCAATCTCTTCGACCTCCAGCAGTGCCCCAATGCGCAGGCCCCGGCTCGACAGCCGCTCGATCCACGTGATGCGCGAGAGATCCATGCTGCAGGCAAACTGGTCGAGCGCCGTGGCGGGCAGGTGGTGGGCTTCGTCCAGCACCAGCAGGCAGTTGTCCAGCTCCGGCAACACGCGCGCGCCCAGCGACGACAGCAGCAAATCGTGGTTGGCCACAATCACCTGCGCACCCACCAGCTCCTTGCGCTTGTCGTAGTAGGTGCACTGGCTGAAGGCCGGGCAATGTTTGCCGGTGCACGAGGCGCCCTCGGCCGCCACGGGGCTCCACACCTCGGGCTCGGGGGGCGTGTCCAGGCTGTCGCGGTCACCATCCCAGCCGCCCTTCGACAGGGTCTGCGCCATCGTTGAATAAAACTGGATGCGCGCCTCGGTCTCGTGCCGGGGGCGCTTGGCGCGGGCGGCGGCTTCCTCCTCGGCAAACAGGTCGTCGTCGCCCTCTTCTTCGGCCTCTCCCGTGCCCGCCAGCCGGTCGAGCTTGAGCTTGCACACATAGCGCCCGCGCCCCTTGGCCAGCGCAAATTTGAAGGGCTGCGGCAGCAGCGCCGCCAGCGCGGGCAGGTCCTTGTTGACCAGTTGCTCTTGCAACGCCACGGTGGCGGTGGAGATCAACACCCGCGTGCCGCGCGACAGCGCCAGCGCAATGGCGGGTGCGCAATACGCCAGCGACTTGCCCACACCCGTGCCCGCCTGGATGACGGCGATGGAGCGCGTGGGTGCCGCCTCGCCGCCCTCCTCATCCACCTTGCCCAGCGTGGCGCTGCTGAACGTGTGCGCCACCTGCTCGGCCATCAGCCGCTGGCCGGCGCGGCTGCGAAAACCCTCGGTGGCCGACACCACCGCATCGAAAGATTCAAGGGCCTGCGCGGCCCACACCTGTTGAGACATACAGTAGTGTCGCATGCCAATGAAGGGATGGGGCCTGGCCATGCCTTGTGGCGGATGGACAGACTGGACCCCCACGGTAGCCATGAAAGAAAATCCCCGCATAGCTACAGGAGAGCAATGATGCGGGGGGGATATGCGGGGGGATGTGCGCAGAACCGTGGTTCGCCGCTGCGCGGCACGCCTGGGGTACGGGCAAGCCTTGTCCCAGGCTGGGCGGAAAGTGCGCCGGGCGTCTTGCTGCGGGCGCTGGGGTTCGTGGTGCTGCTGTGCATGGGCACATCTGGCGCGTGGGCACAAAAAGCCCCGCCTTCGGCTGCCCAGGCTGACAGCTCTGCGCGCCAGCGATTGCTGGCGCAGGAGCTGGTACCGCAGCAGCCTGCCCGGTATGCCTGGGGGCGCGCGGCGGAGGCCCTGGGACAAGAGGCTGATGCGCTCTATTTGCGGCTGGCTTTGCTCGACGAATGGTTGCTCGCCCTGGAAGGGCAGCCGGCGCAGGCCGGCCGCACCATCGAAGCTGCCATCACCCATGGGCGGGGGGTCGATGCTGACGACCTGCAGCGCCGCGCGCGCAGGGTGTGGCCCTCCATCCTGAAAGCCCACCTGCGGCCGCAATGGGACATGGACGGCCCCGGTGCCCCGCTACCGTCCGAACTCGACGCCCTGGGCGCAGACATTGCGCAAGAAGGCCCCGGCCTCTGGGTGCATCGGGCCAAGGATGGGCGAGTCCGGGGCCTTTACCTTTGGCTGGGCGTGCGCAATGGACTGAGCGAGCCCGTGCCCTTGCCCGAGTTTGCGCTGCGCCTGGGCCGCCCCGGCCAGCCGGCGGCTGCACCGCTGATGCAATGCTATTTGCCCCGGTACAGCGCGCGGCAGTTCGTCCCGCCGCAGAGCACCCAGCATTACCTGTGCCGCACGGCGGAGGGCGGCTTCGGGCTGCCGCCTTCCGGTGTGGGGTGGCTGGCGCAGATGGGGGAATGGTTCAGTCAAGGGGCCACCTTGCAGACCGAACTGCCCCAGCGCGACCAGGCCCTGTCGCGCACGGTCCGTATCCTGGTTCAGGTGGACAACCCGGCGGTGGACGACTTCCTGCGCGGCGCCCGTGAATCCGCTGAGATGCAACAACAGCAACAACAACGTGCCCAGGCGGCGGCAGCGGCTACCGCCACAGCGGGCAAGAAGGCGGCTGATGCAGCCAAGGCTTCCCGCCGCGCTGACGCGCCTCTGCCGCGCTGGCTCCGGCTGCTCGCGTTCTGTGGTGGCGCTGCGGGCGTCGTGTTGCTTTATGGCCTGCTCGCGCACCACGTCAGCGTTGCGGTGGCGTCCGGGGTGCTGTGGTTGGGCCTGGCCATTCCGAGCGCGATCTACTTGCGTTCGATCTGGACAATGGGCGGGACCGACGGCTGGGGCAAGCTCGTGGCCATCGTCTTGTCAGGTGCCGCCATCGCGGCGCCTTTTGTGGGCACGCTCGCCGCGTACACGGTCTACAAGCTGGTGGTGAGCGCGCAGGCGCGCCGCAAGGCGATCCTCTTCTTGATCGGCGTGATCGTGGTCATCGTGCTCAATGCGCTGGAGCGGTGGTTGTTCTGGTGACAGCAGGCTCCGCACGCCCGCAGCGGCGCGGGGACTGGGCCTACAGCGCGGGGCGGCCAGCGGCGTTAGGGTGGAGGGACTCTACGTTGCATACCAAGGCCCCGCATGAAAACGACCCCCACCGCCCCCCGCACGGAAGAGGAGATCACTCCCTCCGCTCCCGTTCCCGCCCGCACCGAGCGGCGCGTGAATACCACCCAGCCCCAGCCCCAGCCGCAGCCAGGCAGCGGACCTGAAGACCTGAGCGGGCCCGAACCTCTCCTGCCCCATGAACGCGACGAATCGGTGGACATGACCCACGGCAAGCCCGACGTCCAGATGGAGCAGGCCTACCGCGACGTGAAGCGGGGCTTGCTGGACACAGACCGGGGGCCTCCGGCTGACAAGGCCTATCAGAAGCAGAAATAGCAAATGCTCTGAATTTGGTAGCTATTCACGCTTTGTAGACAAGCGTTAGGAGCCAATTTCATCTGTTTTTATCGTCCCCACCGCCACGAACCAGCGTGGCAAATGGTCGTGCGCCGACACCAGCGATTCGAGCACGCCATGGCTGCGCCCGGCCACATCGGCGGCGGGTTGCTTGAGGTCCGGCACGATCACCACCGCCACGCCCGCAGCCTGTGCGGCGCGTGCGCCGTTTTCGCTGTCTTCAAAGGCCAGGCACTGCGCGGGGTCCACGCCCAGGCGGCCGGCCGCCAGCCGGTACAGGGCGGGGTCGGGTTTGCCACGCGGCACCTCGTTGCCGCCGGCCCACGCCTGAAAGTGGTGCAGCACGCCCACCCGGCCCAACCGGTGCTCGATTTCGTCACGCCGCGACGATGACGCCACTGCGCACGGCACACCTGCGTGCCGTAGCGCCTGCAGCAGCGATGCGGCGCCAGGTTTGAGGGGAAACAGCGGCTCTGGCCCGCCATCGGACAGCCGCGCCGCCACATCGGCCAGCACCTGCCCGAACACCTGCGGGCCGCCCAGCAGCGCGGTGAGCATGGCGTCGGAATCGGTGGACGCGCGCCCCACCACCTGCAGGTAGTCGGCCTCGGCCAGCGCAATGCCCCGCGCCCGCGCGGCGCCGATCCAGGCACGCAGGGTCACACGCTCGGAATCGACCAGCAGTCCGTCCATGTCGAAGATGGCGGCGGCGAATCCGGGACGGTGGGGGAGCTGGGGCATGTAAATGCAATGTTATTGATAGCAATCAGCGCTTGTTGGATAAGCGCTGGTGGCACTTTTTATCCGAACCATCGACCCACCAGCCGTTCGTCAACCCCGCTCGCGCAGCGCCCGCTCGATGCGGTTGCGCTGCACCGTGGTCTTGGGCACCTTGAAGGGGAACCAGCTGCGCACGTCTTCTTCGAGCCCGATGCCATGCATGTAGTTGTAGATGGCCTTCTTGAGCGCGCCGCCCAGCGCATCGTGGTCCACGCCCGTGGGGTCGATGAAGGCCACGTCGTTCTTGGCAAAGTCACCCGGGGGCAGCGGCGCCAGGGTCACACCGTATTCCTCGGGGTTCTTGCCCACCGGTGAGTGCACGGTGCAGGCAAAGCGGTGGAAGAACCCGCTCTGGATGCAGCCGTTGGCGAACAGCTGGCGCACGTATTCGAGCGCATCCACCGTGTCCTGCACCGTCTGCGTCGGAAAGCCGTACATCAGGTACGCATGCACCAGGATGCCCGCGTCGGTGAACGCCCGCGTCACGCGCGCCACCTGGTCCACCGACACGCCTTTTTTCATGAGAGTGAGCAGCCGGTCGGAGGCCACTTCGAGTCCGCCCGAAATCGCAATGCAGCCACTGTCGGCCATCAGCTCGGCCAGGTCGGGCGTGAAGGTTTTCTCGAACCGCACATTGCCCCACCAGCTGATGCCGGCGTTGCGTGCAATCAGCTCGGTGGCCAGTGCTTTCAGCGCCTTGGGGGGCGCAGCCTCGTCCACAAAGTGAAAGCCCGTCTGCCCCGTCTCGCGCACGATGGCCTCGATGCGGTCGGCCAGCACCTCGGCGCTCGCGCCCTCGTAGCGACTGATGTAGTCCAGGCTCACGTCGCAAAAACTGCACTTCTTCCAATAGCAGCCGTGCGCCACGGTGAGCTTGTTCCAGCGCCCGTCGCTCCACAGCCGGTGCATGGGGTTGAGCATGTCCAGCAGCGAGAGGTAGCGGTCCAGCGGCAGGCCGTCCCAGGTGGGTGTGCCCACCTCGGCGAAGGCCACGTCGGCTTCCATCATGTTGATGTACTGCACCGCACCATCGTCTCCACGCACAAAGGTACGCACTAAGCGCTGGCGGCCGCGCTCGCCGCGCACATGTTCCAGCAGCGCCAGCAGCGGGCGCTCGCCGGCGTCCAGCGTCACGTAGTCGAAGTGGTCGAACACGCGCGGGTCGGCCAGCTCGCGCAGCTCGGTGTTCACAAAACCGCCGCCCAGCACCGTCACCACCTGCGGGTGACGCGCCTTGATGGCCTGTGCAATGCGAAACGCCGCATACACCGAGCCCGGGAAAGGCACCGAGAGCAACACCACATCGGGCGTGTGGCGCTCCAGGGCCTCGTGCGTGAGCTGCTGCAGCATGTCGTCCACCAGCGTAGGCGGCGCGGCCAGCGCATCGGCCAGCGGGTCAAACGTGGGCTGGCTGCCCGCCAGCGATTCGGCGTAGCGCACAAACTCAAAACGCTCGTCCACCGCATCGCGCAGCACATCGGCCAGGTCGTTCAGATACAGCGTGGCCAGGTGCTTGGCCTTGTCGTGCAGGCCCAGGGCGCCAAACGCCCAGCCCAGCGGGTCGCCGCCCTCGTCGTCCACATACACGTCGAGCGTGGCAAAGCGCGGCCCCTCAGGCAGGTAGTGCCGCCCGGCGATGCGGTGCGCCAGCGTGCTGTCCCGGCCCTGCAGGAAGGCGATGGCCGGGCCAATGGTGGCGAGGTACCGGTCCTTCTGCGCGGCAAAGCTCTGCACGGCGGGGCTTTGTTTTTTGGTGGGCAGTGCATCCACCTTTGCAGCCACGGCCTTCAGGCCCTCGGGCGAGAGCAATTGCAGCACCAGCGCCAGCGCCAGGTCTTCCTGGAATGCGGTGACGCCGCGCGAGCGCAGAAAGCCCGTGAGGTAGGCGGTGGACGGATAGGGCGTGTTCAGCTGCGTCATCGGGGGGATGACAGAGAGCACGCGGCACGGAGAAGAGGCCATGGGACGCGGGGGTTGGTAAGCCCCGATTATCCGGGCCTGCGGTTTCTCCCGTGCGGGTGTGGCTACTGCAGCAGGCGGGGGCCTGCCTTTTGGGTGTGGCTCAGCGGTGGGCTGCCAGTCCGCTGCGCGCCTGGGCCACGGTGTCTTCGGCCCGCCGGCGCGCGAGCTTGACCTGGTACATGGTCTGGTCCGCCACGCGCAGTGCCTCTTCGGTGCCGTGTGGCTGGTCTGGGGCAATGGTGACGACGCCCACGCTGGCGCCGCCGTAGTCCAGTGAGGCGCCCGGCAGGTCAAAGCGGCCCTGGGTGACCTGCGTGATGCGCTGGCTCAGTGCGTCCTGTGCAGAGTGCGCTGCGTCGCCACCGTGCGCGCTCAGGCTGATCACCACAAACTCGTCGCCACCCAGGCGTGCGGCCAGGTCCTCGGCGCGCAGCAGGCCTTGCAGCCGCTGCGCGATGGCGATGAGGAATTGGTCGCCCACCTCATGGCCATGGGTATCGTTGATGGCCTTGAAGCCATCCAGGTCGATGAACGCGATCTGGACCCCCATCTGCCGGCGCCGGCCTTGCGCGAGCATCCGGTCCAGCGATTCCACGAGGGCCCGCCGGTTGGGCATTCCTGTGAGCTGATCGGTGGCCGCCATGGCCGCGAGCTGTTCGTTGGCCGACAGCAGCTTCTGGATGAGTTGCTCGCGCTCCACCTGCTGGCCGATCAGGTAGGCGAACAGCGTGAGGATGCGCTCGGCCTCGGGCGTGCGTGGGCGCGTGTGGGTGCTGGCCGCGCACAGCGTGCCGTACAGCGCGCCGTTGCCCATGCGGACGGGCTTGCTCACGTAGGTGCGGATGTTGAGGTCGCGCGCCGCCTGCGAATCGCCCCAGCAGGCCGGCACGTCGTCGGTGAAGGTGCGGCCTTCTTCCAGCGCACGTTTGCACAGCGTGTCGTTCCAGGGCACGACAAGGCCTTCGGGAATCTGCATGGCGCTGGAGTTGCGTGCATACAGCACATGCTGCACACCCTGGACCTCGTCGATGGAGGTGAGGTAGGTGGACTCCAGCCCCGTCACCGCCTCCAGCATTTCCAGAAGCGGCCGCGTCAGTTCCTCCACCGACTGGGCGGTGGAGACGGATTCGGACAGTTGCTGAAGAAGTTCGCTCATACACCAGAAATTATGGGCCGCGGCGCACAGGGGGGCCACGGCGGTAACCCGGGGAGGATCAGGCGGCTGGTGCCGGTGTGGGCGTGGCCTGGTAGTTGTTCTTCACGCGCACATAGTGCTCGGCCGAATACTTGAGGTAGGCCATCTCGGCCTCGGTGAGCGCACGCTGGCGCACGGCCGGGCGGCCGATGTAGAGGTAGCCGCTCTCCAGCACCTTGCCGGGCGAGACCAGGCTGCCCGCGCCCAGCATCACGCGGTCTTCGATGACGGCGTCGTCCATCACGATGGAGCCCATGCCGATGAGGCATTCGTTGCCGATGCGGCAGCCGTGCAGGATGACCGAATGGCCGATGGTGACGTAGTCGCCAATGACAAGCGGCGAGCCCTCGGGCTTGGCTGGATTGCGGTGCGACACATGGCCCATGGTCAGGTCCTGCACATTGCTGCAGGCGCCGACCACGATGCGGTTTACGTCGCCGCGCAGCACGGCGTTGCACCACACCGAGCTGTCGCGGCCCAGGGTGACGTCGCCGATGACTTGGGCGGAATCATGGATGAAAACGCCGGTGTTCAGAACCGGGGCGGTGTCGAGGTAGGGGGCAAGAGGCATCGGTGTCTGAAGCTGTGTGGGGAAACGGCCAAGCGTAGTGCAAACCGCAATGCGGATGCGCGGATGTTTTGAGGCGGCGTTGCGGTCGGCCGGAAGGAAGTCAGCGCGCCACCGCGTAGAACCCTAAAAACATGTCCACCGCATCGGCCAGCACCTGCTGCTGCTGGGCCGCGTCCAGCGGGGGGCGGCCCATGGCCAGCTGGGGCCAGAAGGCAAAGGCCTTGACCATGCCGTGCAGCTGGTGCGCTGCGTATTGCGGGTCCACGTTGGCACGCAGGGCCCCGTCCTGCTGGGCCGCACGGATCCACCGGGGCAGGCCCTCTTCCTTTTCGGACAGGCGGGTCACCATCGCCTCGGCGCGTTCGGGCGTGTGCATGATTTCTGCCATGGCCACGCGCGAGAGGTCGATGAAGCTCGCGTCGTTGAGCAGCTGCATCTTGTGCTCCAGCACCTGCAGCAACTGGTCCCGCAGCGGTCGGCCCGCGTCGTAGGCCACCTCGGCCAGCGATTGGCTGCGGTCCCACAGGTGCCCCAGGATGGCCTCGAAGAGTTCGTCCTTGCTGGGGAAATGGTTGTACACGGTGCGCTTGGAAACCTCGGCCGCCGCCGCCACGCGGTCCATGCTGGTGCCGTTGAAACCGTGCTCGCGAAACTCGGCAATGGCGGCTTGCACGATGGCCTCGCGCTTGCGGTCGGTCAGGCGGGACGGGGTGGGAACAAGGGCCATGGGGTCATTTTACACCGGCGAGTTTACTTTTTTAAAAAGTGAACTACACTGTGCAGTGCACTTTTAAGAAAGAGCCCCATGCCCCGCCGCATGTCCCGATTCCTCCTCATCCTCACTGCCCTTGTTGCCATGGCCTACAGCATCCTCTCCTGCGCCTCGTTGCCCGCCACGTCGTATGCCGACTCGCCCCAGCAGGTGGACGGCAAGTTCCGCAACACCGCCCCGCGCGAACAGCCGGGTTTGTTCAAGACCGCCGCCATCATGTGGCGCTTTGCCACAGGCAAGCCGGCCGACACCGTGCCCCGCCAAGCCCTGCCGGTGCAGGCGCTGTCGCAGGCCGACCTGTTGGCCGCGCCCGACCATAGCCTGTGGCGCCTGGGCCACTCCACCATGCTGCTCAAGATCGAAGGCAAGTTCTGGCTGACCGACCCGGTGTTCTCCGAGCGCGCATCGCCGTTCCAGTTTCTGGGCCCCAAGCGGTTCCATGCGCCGCCCATCGCCCTGGACGACCTGCCGCCCATCACGGGCGTGATCCTGTCGCACGACCACTACGACCACCTGGACTACGACGCCATCCAGCAACTGGCACCCAAGGTGGCCCACTTTGTGGCCCCACTGGGCGTGGGTGACCGGCTCATCGCCTGGGGGGTGCCCGCCGCCAAGGTGCAGCAATTCGACTGGTGGCAAGGCACCACCATCGAGGGCCTGCGCCTGGTGGCCACACCCGCCCAGCACTTTTCGGGGCGCAGCCTGTCGGACGGCAACCGCACGCTGTGGGCGTCGTGGGTGCTGATGAGCGGGCAAGGCTCCGATCAGTTGCGCATCTTCTTCAGCGGCGACACGGGCTACTTCGATGGCTTCAAGGCCATCGGCGAGCGCTTTGGCCCGTTCGACCTCACGATGATCGAGACCGGTGCCTACGACGCGCAATGGCCCGATGTGCACATGCAGCCCCACGAAAGCCTGCAGGCCCACCTGGACGTGAAGGGCCGCCACCTCATGCCCATCCACAACGGCACGTTTGACCTGGCCATGCACCCCTGGACGGAGCCGTTCGAACGCGTCACCGCGCTGGCAGCCAACGCTGCCGTGCCGCTGGTGGCGCCCGTCATGGGCGAGCGCCTGGACATCCGCACACCGGCCCTCTCGAAACACTGGTGGCGTGATGCAGCGCAGCCGCAGACTGCCCGCACGAAGATGACGGACGCGCAATCCGCGCCGTTGCCACGCCTCTGAACCCACGCGGCCTCGCGCATCCTCACGCGGCTCCGCGCAGCAGTGCCCCCACCACCCGCGCTGCCTCCAGGATCTCGGGCGTGTCATACCCTGCGTACCCCAGCAGCCAACCCCTGCGCGGGGACTGCATGGCATAGCGCGACAGCGGCGCCAGCATCACACCCGCTGCCAGCGCCTTGCGGCTGATCGCCTCATCATCGGTGCCGGGCGCGCCTTCGTGCAGCAGGTGCATGCCCCGGTCGCTGGGCCACAGCTGCACCGCGCCATCGCTGGCGTCGGCCAGGGCGCTGATCAGCACCTGCTGGCGCTGCAGATACAGCTCCCGCATGTGCCGCAAGTGGCGCAGCAGGTGCCCCTCGGCAATGAAGCGCGCCAGCACCGCTTGCGCATCACCGGGTGCATGCCGGTCGGTGATGGCGCGGGCCATGGCAAAGGCCTCCACCAGCGCGGGTGGCACCACCACGAAGCCCAGGCGCAGGCCGGGGTGCAGGGTCTTGGAGAACGTGCCCACGTACAGCACCCGCTCGGACCCCGGCAGGCTGCACAGCGCGGGCACGCGCTGCGTGTTGCTGCCGTATTGAAACTCGCCGTCGTAGTCGTCTTCCACCACCCAGGCGTCGTGTGCGCGGGCCCATTGCAGCAGCGCCTGCCGCCGCACCAGGCCCATGCCGACCCCCGTGGGGAACTGGTGGGTGGGCGTGACCACCGCCATGCGCGCAGCGGGCCAGCGGGTGGCGGCCTCGTCGATGCGCATGCCGTCGGCATCCATGCCCACCGGCCGCGCCAGCGCGCCATGCCCCAGCAGGCTGGCGCGGATGCCGGGGTAGCCGGGGTCTTCCACCAGCACCTCGTCGCCCACGTCCAGCAGCAGCCGTGCAATGAGGTCGATGCCCTGCTGCGAGCCCGAGCACACCACCACCTGCGCCGCATCGCAGCGGATGCCGCGCGAGGCCCACAGCCACTGCGCCACGGCCTGACGCAGGTCCGGGTCCCCGGCCGGGTCCAGGTACTGGGCGCGGTCCACGCGCTGGCGGGCGCTGGCCTGGCGGGTGAGCCGGTCCCACAGCACAAACGGAAAGGTGGCGACCTCGGGCGCGCCAATGCGGAACGCCTTGGCGGCCGCCAGCGGGGGGCGCCAGCGCGCCGCCGTGTCGGCAATCAGCTGCCCCCGGCGTGACAGGCCCCGGGGCGGCGCCACCAGGCCTTGCGGGGCGGCCGAGGTGGCCGCCACGGCCTGCGACACATAGGTGCCGTCGCCCACCCGCGCTTCCACATACCCTTCGGCCTGCAGCCGCTGCACGGCCCACAGCACGGTGTTGCGCGACACGCCCAGGCTGCTTGCGTGCTCGCGCGACGGCGGCAGCCGCGTGCCCGCGCGCAGGCTGCCCTGCTCGATGGCGCGGCGCAATTGCTCATACACCTGCTGGCGCAGGGTGGTGGCGGTAGATCGATGGGCTCGATTGGCTCCGGGGCGAGGCACGAATTGGCCCTTTCAATGTTGTGATGCCGCCATAAACTGAAGAACCATTGTAGAAACCCGGGCCGCCACCGTGCGATCCGCCTTTGTTGAGAGAACCCCATGGCCCCACACATCGCCACCGTCACCTGGCAGCGCGGCAACGACGACTTTCTGGACAAGCGCTACCACCGCGCCCACACCTGGCACTTCGATGGTGGCGCCACCGTGGCCGCATCGTCGTCGCCCCATGTGGTGCCGCTGCCGTATTCCGACGCCGCGGCCGTGGACCCTGAAGAAGCCTATGTGGCGGCCCTCTCTAGCTGCCACATGCTGTGGTTCATGGATTTGGCCAGCCGTGCGGGCTTTCGGCTCAACAGCTACACCGACGCGGCCGTGGGCACCATGGCCAAAAACGAGCAGGGCCAGCTCGTCGTTACCCAGGTGCAGTTGAGCCCCGCCACGCGCTTTGACGCGGCCCACGCGCCCAGCGCCGCACAACTCGACGACCTGCACCACCGCGCCCACGCGTCGTGTTTCCTGGCCAACTCGGTCAAGACGCGGATCGACTGCGCGCCCGTGCTGGAAGTGGAAGGGGCCTGACATGACGATTGCCAACCGCCAGTTCCAGGTGACGGCCCCGGCCATCTTGCAGGCCCTGGTGCGGGCCCAGCCCCTGGCCACCTTGGTCGTATCGCACGAAGGCGTGCTGCATGTGAACCATGTGCCGCTGTACCTGGACCCCACGCGTGGCCCGCATGGCACGCTGGTGGGCCATGTGGGGCGTGCCAACGGTGTCCTGCCACTGCTGCCGCAGGCCGCCGTGGCGGTGTTCCACGGCCCGCAGGCCTACGTCTCGCCCTCGTGGTACCCGTCCAAGGCCATCGACGGCAAACAGGTGCCCACCTGGAACTACGCCACTGTGCACGCCCACGGCACGCTCCATGCAGTGGACGACCCGGTGCAGTTGCGCGCCATCCTGCACACGCTGAGCGAGCGGCACGAGGCCCACCGCCCGGACCCTTGGCGCATTGACGATGCCCCGCCCGACTACATCGACAAACTGCTGCACGCCATCGTGGGCATCGAACTGCCGGTGGATCGCTGGGAAGGCATCTGGAAAGTCAGCCAGAACCGCACCGACACCGACCGCGCGGGCGTGGTGCAGGGCCTGATGGCCGAGGGCACATCCGCAGCAGAGGACATGGCCGCGCTGGTGTTGGGGGGCTTGATGCCATGAGCAACGGGGCTTGTCAAAATTGATAGCTGCTAGCGCTTGATGGATAAGCGCTAGCACCTGTTTTATCCAGAATTGAGTGTCCCACGGGGTTCTCAGCCCTCCAGCAGTTCCACCCGCAGCGTCACCACCGGGCCTGCCACCGCAGGGTGTGTGGCCAGCGCATGCACCGCCAGGTCCACGGTGGCCTGCGCCACGGCGTCCGTCAGCACCAGCACCTGGGTGTGGCTGCCCGATGGCAGTGATTTCTCGGCGGCCAAGGCCACCTGCAACACCGGCACCTGCTGCGCGGCCAGCCAGGCGCCCACGGCCTCGATCTGCTGCGCGCTGTGCACCGGCACGCGCAGGTAGTGGCGTGTGTGCACGGCCGCGCGGGGCAACACGGCCAGGCCTTCGTTGACCGCATCTGCGTGAAACCCCAGCTGCGGCACCCGCTGCGCGGCACGCGTGCCATCGAGCCGCGCCACATCCACCAGGTCGGCAATCACGGCCGACGCGGTCTGCTCCGACCCCGCACCCGCGCCGTAGTACATCGTCACGCCCGCTGCATCGCCCTTGACCATGATGCCGTTCATGGACCCGTTCACATGTGCCATCAGGTGCGTGGCGGGCACCAGCGCGGGCTGTACGCGCAGCTCGACGCCGTCCGCGCCACTGCCTGTGCGGCGCTTGGCCACGCCCAGCAGCTTGATGCGGAAGCCCAGCTGCTCCGCACACGCCACGTCCAGGCCCTGCAGCGCGGTGATGCCTTCGACCTGCGCATCGGCAAACCGCAGCGGCATGCCAAACGCATTGGCTGCCAGCAGCGTGATTTTGTGTGCGGCGTCGATGCCCTCGATGTCGAAGGTCGGGTCCGCTTCGGCGTAGCCCAGCGCCTGGGCCTGCGCCAGCGCTTCGGCAAAGCCAACGCCCTCGTCGCGCATCTTGCTCAGGATGAAATTGGTGGTGCCGTTGATGATGCCGGCCACCCATTCGATACGGTTGGCCGTGAGGCCCTCGCGCAGCGCCTTCACGATGGGGATGCTCACCGCCACCGCGCCTTCGTACGCCACGACCACGCCGTGCTGGCGCGCGGCGGCGAAGATCTCGTTGCCATGCACCGCCAGCAGCGCCTTGTTGGCCGTGACCACATGCTTGCCCGCACGGATGGCGGCCAGCACCCATTCACGCGCCGGGCCGGTGCCGCCGGCGGCCTCCACCAGCACGTCCACATCGGGGTGCGTGGCGACCTGCATGGGGTCGTTGGTGAGCGCCACGTCCTTACCCACCACGCTCATGGCACGGGCCAGGCTTCGGGCGCAGACCACCACCATCTTGATGCCCCGCCCCGCGCGGCCTGCGATGAGCGCCTGGTTGCGCGCCAGCACGCGGAAGGTGCCTGCGCCCACGGTGCCAATGCCGATCATGCCCACGCGCAGAGGGCGCATCGCCACGGTGGCGGCGTGCAACGGTTGAGGCTCTAGGGATGGGACGGGATCGCGGTACATGGACTTCTCCGGCTAACGAACAAACAAAAAAACCCAGCTGCCAGAGCTGGGTTTCGTGCATTCGTCTTGGGGGAGAAGAGAGCGATCACCAGGTGGCTGCCGAAACGGCCACCTGCGCGTGCTCAGGTGGCCGCGGGGGTAATGGTGGTAATCATTCGTGCAACCACAGCCCGCGTGAACGCGCGCTGCATCATGCCCATGCCTTGGAAGGCAGTGGCGCGTGCGGCGAGGGCGGGGGTGGTGTACGACATGAAGAGGCGCAGTGTACCTGACGGTGCCGGGCGCGCGTCAAGCCCGGGCGGTGCGGTGTGTTGCGCGCAGACGCCGCGCGGCTTGGCGGCAAGTGGTCTGCACATGCATCGAATCGTACGTGATGGTGCTATCAATTAAATAGCTATTTGCGCTTGATGGGAGAGCGGTAGCGGCCTATTTTTCTTGGAATGCCTGCACACCCAGCTGCGCCATCAGCTCCATCGCCCCTGCCGGGGCCCGCTCCTTCGCGCCGTTGATGAAGTACACGAACACGTCGCGCGGCCGCCCGCCGCCCGTCCACGCGCGCACGCCGTCCGCCCACTGCGCAATCGCCTCGGGCGCATAGCCGGTCGGTACGTCGGCCTGGCTGCGCATCAGCCGCAGGTAGGCGAAATCCGCCTCGGCATCGGCGATGGCTGGGAATTTTTCGGAATCGGTGTGCACCGGCACGCAGCCGTACTGGCGGGCCAGCGCAATGAAGGCGGGGGTCGCAAAGCTCTCGTGCCGCACGTCGAGCACATGGCGCAGGCGGCGGCCATCGACCTGCTGGGGCAGCAGCGCGAGGAAGGCCTCGAAGTCCCCCGGCTCGAACGCCTTGGTGGGCATGAACTGCCAGACGATGGGCCCGAGCTTGTCTTTCAGTTCGGAGATGCCGCTCTCGACAAACCGCGTGATCGAATCGCCCGCCTCCGCCAGCACGCGGCGGTTGGTTGCAAAGCGGTTGGCCTTGAGCGAGAACATGAAGCCCTCGGGCGTTTCGCCATGCCACTTGGCGAACGTCGGTGGCTTGAAGGTGCTGTAGTAGGTGCCGTTGACCTCGATGGCGGTGAGCTGGCGGCTGGCGTACTGCAGCTCTTTGCTGTGCGCCAGGCCTGCGGGGTAGAAGTTGTCGCGCCAGGGCTCGAAGGTCCAGCCGCCGATGCCGATGCGGATCTGCGGGCCGCCGCTGCTGCTGTTGCTGCTGTCGCCACTGCCTGCGTGGGTGGTAGTGCTGCTGGTGCTGTCCACGGCGTTCCCCCTGGTGAGTTCACGGAACAGGCACTGTAGCAGCGGCCTGGGTCTTGGCGTGGGCGTGGGCCGGGTGCGCGCGCGGCGGCGGCGCACCTGCACACGCGCTTCAAATTTTTGTGAACCCGCCGCGCGCTACGGCTGCTGCCCAGGCAGCTCGACCCGCGCCTCCAGGCCCGGCCCCTCGCCGCGCGGCCCGAGCACCAGGCGGCCGCCCAGCGCCTTCGCCAGCTCGCTCGCAATGGCCAGACCCAGCCCCGTGCCGCCGGTGCCGCGGTTGCGCGAGTCTTCCAGCCGCACATAGGGCTGCAGCACGGCGGCCAGGTCGGCCTGCGCAATGCCGGGGCCCCGGTCCAGCACGCGCAGCAGCCACGGGCCTTGCGCCTGTGCCTGTTCCTCCAGGCTCAGCTCGGCCGCGCCTGCAAACTTGATCGCGTTGTCCACCAGGTTGCACACCAGCCGGCGCAGCGCCTGTGGGCGCGTGTCGCAGGTGCCCGGGTCTGCGTGCAGCAGCGTCACGGGCAGGCCGGCATCGGCGTAGTCGAACGCAATGCTCTGCAGCAGCGCGCGCAGGTCCACGCGCTGCAGCGGCTCCTGCACGGCCTGGGACGAGCGCGCGTAGGCAATGCCTTCTTCCACCAGCGACTGCATCTCGGCCAGGTCCGCGTGCAGCTTGCCCTGCAGCGCGGTGTCGTCCAGCAGGTCGGCGCGCAGGCGCAGGCGGGTGATGGGCGTTTGCAGGTCGTGCGAGACGGCGGCCAGGATGCGCATGCGCTCCTCCAGGTGCGCCTGGATGCGCTGCTGCATGCGGTTGAAGGCCTGGGCAGCGCGCTGCACCTCGCGCGGGCCGTCCTCGGCCAGGGGCACGGCGGGGCGGTCGGCGCCCAGCGCATCGGCCGCGTCGGCCAGCGTGCGCAGGGGCCGCGTGGCCGCGCGCACCGCCCAGGCGCATAAACCCACCAGCAGCGCCAGTTGCAGCGCCAGCGCGCCCAGCACCCAGGGCGAGACCTGCAGCCGGGGCTCGTCCATGTCCACGGCCAGCGGCGTGCCGTCGGCCAGCTGCAGCTGCAGGCGCAGCTCGGTGCCGGGCACGCGCGGGTCGATCACGTGCACCGTGCGGCCCGGCGGCAGCGTGGCGCCCACGGCCCCTGCGATCAGGCGGGCCATGGCGGACGGGTCTTCGGGTGCATCGAGCGGCGCGGTCAGTGCAAACCGGTAATTGCGGCGCGCCAGCCGGTCCACCCACTGCGCGCGCTCTGCGGGCGGCAGGCGGTCCAGCATGGCGATGGAGCTGGCCACGTCGCTCGCCAGGTACGACACCATGGCGCGGCGCATGGTCATGCCGCGCTCGGTGATCGCCAGCACAAACGTCAGCGCGTGCGCCAGAGCCAGGCCGAGCGCCAGCACCAGCAGGATGCGCCCGAACAGCGAGCGGGGCCACCAGCGCAGCGTCATGCGGCGGTCCCTCCCCGCGCTGGCGTGGGTACCTGCACCGATGCGGGCAGCACGTCGGCGCAGAACACATAGCCCTCGTTGCGCACCGTCTTGATGTAGCGCGAGCCGCGTGCGCCATCGCCCAAACGCTGGCGCACGCGGCTGACCAGCAGGTCGATGGAGCGGTCGAACACGTCGGCGTCGCGCCCCTGCGTGAGCTGCAGCAATTGGTCGCGCGTGAGGATGCGCTGCGGGTGGTCCAGCAGCACGCGCAGCAGACGGTATTCGGCGCCCGAGAGCGCCACCACCGCGCCCGTGGCATCGAGCAGGTGGCGCGCCGTGGTGTCCAGCCGCCAGTCGCCGAATGCGAGATGGCGCGCGGGCTCGGCCACCGCCAGGTTGGGCGGCAGCATGCGCGTGCGCCGCAGCACCGCGTGGATGCGCGCCAGCAGCTCGCGCGCGGCAAAGGGTTTGGTCAGGTAGTCGTCCGCGCCCAGCTCCAGGCCCAGGATGCGGTCCGCCTCGTCGCTGCGCGCGGTGAGCATGATGATGGGCAGCGGCGGCGCGCCGGGGCTGCGCAGCTCGCGGCACAGCGTGATGCCGTCGGTGCCGGGCAGCATCAGGTCCAGCACGAGCAGGTCGATGCGCTGCGTGGCCAGCACCTCGCGCATCTGCCGGCCGTCGGCCGCCACGCTCACCTGCAGGCCCTGGCGCTGCAGGTACTCGGCCGCCAGCTCGCGGATGCCCGCGTCGTCATCGACGATCAGGATGTGGTCTTCGGTGGGCGTGCTCATGGGTGGTGATTCTCCGGGGTTTGCCCTGGGTGTGGCAGCGGCGCGGCGGGCCGTATGTATCTGAACTTGTCGGGCGGCGCTGCGGATACGCACGCATACCAAAAGGCCTTGCCAGGAAATATCACCGATACGTCCGCTCGCTTCAATGCAGTCTTCCTGAACTTCACGAGGACCTTGCCATGAAGATGAACCCCTGGATGGCCACGACCGGGCTGCTGGCGCTGTGCCTGGCCCAATCCGCAGGCGCCCAGCAATCCCTGGCCGCCACGCCTGCCAAGGCCCCGCTGGGCCGCTGGATCACCGAAAGCGGCAACCTGGAGGTAGACATTGCGCCCTGCGCCGGCGAGACCCTGTGTGGCAAGGTGGTGCGTGTGCTGGCCAACCGTTCCATGAGCGCCCCGGGCGCTGACATGGCCGCGGCCGACGCGCGGCCTGCGCTGGGCATGACCCTGCTGTCGGGCCTGCGCCCCAGCGGCGACGGCAGCACCGAATACCAGGGCGAGATCTACAACCGCGAGAACGCCAAGACCTACCGCGCCACCCTCACCCCCGCCGAGCCGGATCAGCTGCTGGTGCGCGCCTATGTCGGCATTCCGCTGTTCGGCAAGACGCAGGTGTGGCGCCGCCCTGCCATCGACCAGGGGGCGCCGCAATGACCAATACCTCGCCCTGGCTGGCCGTGGCCGCCGGCATGCTTACCGTGGGCGCGCCCTGCGTGCTGCCCATGCTGCCGGTGGTGCTGGGCGCATCGGTGGCGGGCGGCCCCGCGCAGCGTACGCGCCCGCTGTTCATCGCGCTGGGCTTTGCGCTGTCGTTTGCGGCCGTGGCGCTGCTGTTCAGCAGCTTTACGCAGGTGCTGGGGGTCTCGCCCGAGGGCTTGCGCCGGTTCGCCGCCGTGATGCTGCTGGTGTTTGGCGTGCTCACGGTGTGGCCCCGGCCCTTCCAGTGGCTGAGCCAACACGCGGGTGGCGTGCTCAGCCGCGTGGCCAGCCTGGGGCTGGGTTCATCGGGCGGCAACTGGGGCGGGCTGCTGCTGGGCCTGAGCCTGGGCGCGGTGTGGACGCCCTGCGCCGGGCCGGTGCTGGCCTCCATCCTCACCCTCATCGCCACCGAGCCGCCCGGCGTGGGCACCGCCGTGCTGCTGCTGGCGTATTCCACCGGCGCCGCGCTGCCCATGCTGGCCATCGCCTACGGGGGCCAGGCTGCGGCCAGCCATGTGCGCCGCATCTCGCGCCACGCGCACCGCGTGCAGCAGGCCTTTGGCGTGGTGGTCATTGCCGTGGCGCTGGCCATGCTGCTGGAGGTGGATGGGCAGGTCACCGCGTGGCTGTCGCAGTTCTATCCCTCGATTTCTGGCGGGCTGTGAGCGGCCCGCAGCAAGGAGTTTTCACCATGACATCGCGCCCTTCTTCACCCTTCTCGTTTCAGCGCCGCACGTTTCTGGCGTCTGCGGCCTCCGTGGCCGCTGCCGTGGCAGCGCCCACCCTCACCCACGCTGCAGGGCCCGCCATCCAGGCGGCGACGCTGCCCGACTTTGGCCCCGCGCCCGAGTTCACCGGCATCGAGCGCTGGCTCAACTCCGAGCCGCTGACCCTGGCCCAGCTGCGCGGCCGCGTGGTGCTGGTGGATTTTTGGACCTACGCCTGCATCAACTGCATCCGCACCCTGCCCCATGTGAACCGATGGGCCGAGCTGTACACGCCCCAGGGACTCACGGTGGTGGGCGTGCACACGCCGGAGTTTCCGTTTGAGCGCACCACCAGCAATGTCGAGGTGGCCATGCGCCGCCACGGCGTGAAGCACCCCGTGGCGCAGGACAACCGCTACGGCACCTGGAAGGCCTACAGCAACCAGTACTGGCCTGCCGCGTACCTCATCGATGCGCAGGGCCGCATTCGCTACAAGCATTTCGGGGAGGGCGAATATGAGCGCACCGAAGCCGTGATCCGCGCGTTGCTGGCGGCGCGGGGATAGACCTACTGAATCAATCGTTTCCCCGCCCTTTCCCTACTCACCTTTGCAGGACTTTTGCACCATGCCGTACCCCCGCCTTCAATTTGCCCTGGTCACGCTCGCCGCGGCCGCTGCCGCCCTCTGCATGGCCGCCGCCAGCCATGCCCAGGCGCCGCAACTGCCACCACCCGACGCCACCCACCCCGCCACGCTGCAGCTGATGCAGGGCTTTCCGCCACCGCCCGACAAGGTCGTGCGCCTGGCCAACATCCTCAAATACCCCAATGTGCGCTGGGCCGCGCACCACCTGCGCGAGCTGGGCCCTACGGCCGCCGTGTGGCGCGGCGCAGGCGCGCCCAGCGCGTTGACGGCCGCAGCCCGCACGCTGGACGACGCGCTGCCCGTGCCCGATGGCAAGGGCGGCGCCACCACGCTGGCTGACTGGCAGAAGGCCACCTACACCGACGGCCTGCTGGTGCTGCACCGGGGCCGTGTCGTGTACGAGCGCCACCACATCGGCATGCAACCGCACCAGCCGCATGTGTTGTGGTCCATGAGCAAATCGCTCACCGGCCTGCTGGCCACCGAACTCATCCAGGAAGGCGTGATCGACCCGAAAGCGCTGATCCCCCACTACCTGCCCGAGCTGGCCACCAGCGCCTGGGCCGATGCCACCGTGCAGCAGACGCTGGACATGACCACCGCCGTGCAGTACGCCGAGAACTTTGCCGACCCCGCGTCCGGCGTCTTCCAGTACCTGGCCGCCGCAGGCCTGCAGCCCGCGCCGCCCGGCAGCAACGCCGCCAAAAGCATGGCCGAGTTCTTGCCCACGCTGAAGAAAGACGGCGAGCACGGCACCGCGTTCGCGTACAAGTCGGTGGACACGGAAGTGCTGGGCTGGCTGTTGCAGCGCGTGACGGGCAAGAGCTACGCCACGCTGCTGTCCGAACGCATCTGGTCGCGGCTGGGGGCGCAGGAGGATGCGTATGTGTTTGCCGACGCCAACGGCGGCCAGTCCACCAGCGTGGGCGTGAACGCCACGCTGCGCGACTTGGGCCGCCTCGGCGAAATGCTGCGTGCCAACGGCCGGTTTAACGGGCAGCAGATCATCTCGCCCGCCACCATCGCCGAGCTGCGCAAGGGGGCGGATCCAACCCAGTTCAGCAAGGCTCCCGGTACCGCCATGCGCGCGGGCTATTCGTACCACAACCAGTGGTGGGTGCCACACGATGCCGACGGCACCTACGAGGCCAAGGGCCTGATGGGTCAGCACATCCACATCAACCCGGCGGCAGAGCTGGTGGTGGTGAAGCTGTCCACACACCCGGTGCCCAACACGGCCTTCACGCATGCGGTGGACCGGCAGGCGTTTTCCGCGTTGGCCGCAGCGGTGCGGGCGCGCTGAGCGGCGAAGAAAGATGGCATCGAGGTGTGCCCGGTGCCAGTGCATGCCCCGTTAGTTACTTCACCAGCGTGGCGGTCAGCGTGATCTCTGGCACCGAGGCCAGTGCCTTCGACAGCGGGCAATTGGCCTTGGCATCTGCCGCCATTTTCTGGAACGCGGCATCGTCCATGCCAGGCACCTTGGCCGTGAGCGTGAGGGCGATGCGGTCAATCACAAAACCGTCACCTTCCTTGCTGAGCCGCACGCTGGCCGTGGTGTCGATGGTCTCGGTGGCGATGCCAGCCTTCTCAGCGGCAAAGGAAAATGCCATGGTGAAACAGGCGGCGTGTGCAGCGCCCACGATTTCTTCGGGATTGGTGCCCTTGCGGTCATCGCCAAAGCGGCTGGCAAAGCCGTAGGGGTACTTGTCCAGCGCGCCGGTCTCGGTGCTGATCTGGCCCTGGCCGGCCTTGCCGGCACCTTCCCAGTGAACGCTGGCTTTTTTTTCAGGCATGGTGTGCTCCTTGTGGTGGTGAATGGGGTGAACCTCCGATGTCACCACGCCCCGCCGCTCGGGCATGTGGGACACCATCGCGTTGCGATGTCCATCCTGTCAATGTTTATGGCAGCGCAAGGGCATGCGCAGTAGCGTTACACGTCTTCAACGATGGGTTGGGTCCGCACCATGCGGATCGCACCAAACGGACACCGCACCGCGCACAAGGCGCACCCCGTGCAGGCCGCCGCGTCGTGCAGCTGAGACCATTTGGGCCCCCAGGCTTCTGGGCCTTGCACCTGCAGCGACAACACATGCGGCGCACACACTGCCACACACCAGCCGCAGCCTGTGCAGCGGTTGGTGTCGATGGCGGGCAACGCTTTGCGGGGGGCGTTCATGGGCAGGGTTGAAGGGCGCAGCAGCGGAGTGGAACTAGGAGCCAGGCGACCACGAGAGCATTGCAGCTTAGCGCGCGCAGCACCGTTGGTCGAGCGCTGCCGTGGTGGGCGGGCTGCAATCTGCACCCAAGGCGGGTCGCTGGCGATACAGTGCGTCCATGTCCCCAAGCAGCAGCAACACCACTTCCACCACCACCCGGCACCTTCTCATCCGTGGCCACGTGCAGGGTGTGAGCTACCGCTGGTCCATGGTGCAGGCGGCCCACCAGCGCGGCCTGCAAGGCTGGGTGCGCAATCGTCTTGATGGCAGTGTGGAGGCCCTGGCCACCGGCCCCGCCGAAGCTGTGCAATCCCTCATCGACTGGGCCCACCAGGGGCCGCCGCATGCGCGGGTGGATGGGGTGGAGGTGGGCAGCTTGGCAGAGCCTGCGGAGCTTTTGGCAGGCTTTGTTCAGCGGGAGACGGTCTAGTCTTGAAGTGGAGGCGCTGGTCGGGGCGCCTCTGCCGCGCTCAGCCCCTGCGCTGCAAATCCCGAGCCCCATAGGCGCAGTACCCAGGCTTGGGACTCTTCTTCTGTGGGTGCAGCCGGCAAGTCTCGGGCCGCTTGTCGTACACCGTGCACCGCCGCGTTTTCGGGTCGAGAAAATTGCAGTCCCCACTGGCCCGCCGCGCCATCGTGAAGATCGCGTTCTTGTGGTTGAAGTGATCGATCAGCCGCGCTTTCTGCAGCCGCTTGGCGATGTGCCGGGGCTCTTCATGCTCGGCCTCGAACGGGTCCACCAGTTCCAGCCGCACCAGGTCCGAAAGCTGCACCTCCAGAGGCATCGTGCAGCAGTTGGCCGCGCAGTTGTCGCACAGGCCTGCGCGGTAGCGGGTCCAGGTGTCGAGGCGGTCGACGTCAACGATGGAGATAGGGGATTTCATGGGAGTTGGATGGTAGCAATCTCCAACCCGTCGCCGTGCGCGGCAGCCCCGTCTGCTAAAAGGGCAGTGTGTCGGGCACCCATTTGTCACCGATGACGCCCAGTGGCTCGCCCGAGTCTACTGGCGGCAGCCCCTGGTGGTCCGGTCCACCAAAGTTCAGGTTTTCCCACGTCATGCCCAAGCAACTCGTACTATTTCTGGCGCTCATTGCCACTTGCTTCAGCGTGGGGGCTACGGAACTGAGCCAGCTCGCCCGCAAAGACCTGCTCGACGCGGTGCGGCCGAAGGCGGCAACCCTGGCCGGCCAGCCCGTGCGGATCAAAGTAGACCGACTCAATGTGGACCGCAACTGGGCGGTGTTGGTGGGCAGCATCGTGGCTGCCTCAGGCAAGGGCATGGACTGGAGCCTGTCCGATGGTTGCCACCCTGATCTGGACAAGATGCTCTGGGTGGTCTTGCACAAATCCGGCGCCGTCTGGCGGGTGAAGCACATGGACATTTGCGCGTCGGAGCCACCGTATTGGTACATGGAACAGTACGGCGGCCTTGTCTGGCCCTGCGGCGTGTATGCGGGGCTGGAGGATGGGAGTGAAGGGGGTACGCTGGAGAGCCGGTGCAGGAAGCAGCAGACGCTCAGAAGGCGCTGATGAGGGGGCAGCCCCGTTTTTTCTGAGGTGCCGAACCAGGGAGATCGTCGCTGGCAGCAGCTAGCGTTGAAAACGCTTGTCAGCAGCCGCGCATATTGGCTAGCCAACGTGCCGGTGCCATGCCCACCTGCCCCTTGAAGCGCCGCGTCATGTGGCTCTGGTCGGCGAAGCCGCAGGCCGCCGCCACGTCGGCCACCGCATGGCCCTGCCGCAGTGCCGCCTGGGCCTGGCGAATGCGCACCATGTTCAGGTAGGCATGTGGCGCCATGCCGTAGGTGGCTGTGAATGCACGGGTCAGGTGCGCGCGCGACAGGCCGGCCTGTGTGGCCAGGGCCTGCACCGTCACGTCATCGGCAAAGTGCGCGTCCAGGTACTCGCGCACCAGGGCCATGCGCTGTCGGCCTGCGCCCAGGCAGTCGCTTGCCCAGTGCGCTCTGGTCTCGCCATGGCGGCCCAGTAGCGCCACCAGGGCTGCGCTGGTGAGCTCCTCTCCGTGCAGTGACTCCTGCTTTTCGGCCACCGCAGCCACTGCCTGCTGCAGCAATAGGGCACCCTGCGGATCGTGCACCACGGGCGCCTTGAAGTACCGCGCCGCATGGCTGGTACCGCCCGCACCAAAAGCCGCCCGGTCCGCCACCAGGGCGTGCACCAGCGCGGCATCCACATACAGGATCGAATAGCCAAACCCCGCATCCGTGCCCCGGCTGCCATCGTGCGGCTCATCAGGGTTGAACAGGATCACATCGCCTGCCAGGCTGGCGTGGCGCGCACCACGGCATGCAAAGGTCTGCACGCCCGAGCGCGTGATGCCTATGGAATAGGTCTCGTGGCTGTGTCGCTCGAACCGGTGCTGTGTGAAGTGCGCATTGAGCAGCGTGACGCCCCCCGAGGCCAGCGGCCGCATCTCTGCCCAGTCGCGCTGGGTGCCGCCGCCACTGCCTGGCGGCGCGGGCGATGAAGAAGAGGAGGAGGGTGCGGCGGAATTGTCGTTCCCGGCGTGCATGCAACAAATGTACAAGACCGCCCCGTGCCGGGCGGCGACACTGCAGACAACCCGCCCACCGGCGTGGCCATGCAAGCCAACCCAGACCCAACCCGCCATGCCCGACACCGCCAACGCCCCTCCTACAACCGCAGTCCACCCTGTGGACTTGGCCCACAAGCTCACCCAGTTCACGGACCACTGGGCCCCGCGCACCGTGGCCGAATTCAACGGCCACGACATCATGGTCGCCAAGATTCAGGATGAGTACCAGTGGCACAGGCACCCCGATACGGATGACTTTTTTCTGGTGCTGAAAGGCACCGTAGAGATTGATCTCCCCGGTGGTGCCATGGTCACCTTGCACCCTGGCCAGCTATTCGTGGTGCCCAAAGGTGTGGAGCACCGTCCGCGCGCGAGTGCAGAGGCGCATATTCTGCTGATCGAATCGACGGGCACGCCGAACAGCGGAGACGCAGCTACGGCCGCGCCGCGCAGGGTACTGTGAAAAGGCTGTAGAGCCGATCGCATTCGACAATGCAGATGTCGAAGCCTTTGCTAGTGGTTTTCTCCAGCTGCTACTTCACTGTGGGCCGCAGTGGCAGCACATAGTGGTCCTTGCGCGTCTGCAGCAGCAACGGGGCCACCCGCTTCTCCACCTGGCGGGTGCCCGGCGTTGCCAGTGTGAGCGGTAGCCCGTTCGCCTGCAGGAGGTTCAGCACATCGGTGAACAGATACCTTGCGTTCGATGACCAACCTTGTTCACGACCAGCGCTGCTACAAAGCTGTTGGTCGAATGGAATGGATTCCGGTCGCGCTGTTGTGCAAATTTTTGAAGGCGGGGTGCCAGTTACTGGCGTGGTGCAGTGTCTTAAGACACGCTGAGTCGCCTATCTCCGCGTTAGCGGCAGTTCTCCGCCACCCCACGCTGCGCCGCCGCCATCTCCGCTTGCCGCTTGCTGTCATCCAGGTACTGCCGTTCGCCCTTGTTGTCGTACTGGAACACTGGGCGCTGGGCCTTGAGAGCACCCAGGTTGCTGCGTGCAGAGTTGCATTGCACGGATCGACTGTAGGCATCGGCCTGCTGACGTGCCTGCTGGGCATCGGCGGTTTGTGTTCCGGTGCCTGTCGTGCCCGTGTAGGGTGACCGTTGGCGCAGTGGCTGCTGCGCGCCGGGCGCGCGCGGCGGCGGGGCGTCGCTGGATGGCGGCGTGACCTTGATGTTTACGCTGCCCCCGGTGCCGCCGCTCATGTGGCAGGGCTGGTCCTGGAAGGCGGTTTTGCCGTCAGGCTGTGTGCATTTGTACGTTTGGGCCCAGGCCGACGATGCGGGGGCTGCCAGCGCCGTAAGCGTTGCTGCCGCAACAGCGGTGGTGGTGGTCACATTCCATTTCAGCAGCGACATGGCGGCTCAGCTCCGAAGGTGTATGCATAAACTGGTGCGGCGGGCGCCAGTCTGCAACGGGCGGGTGGTTGGGGTGCGAGCCGCCAACCCACCCCGATTCGACTCAATTCAAATTACACGTCAATATTGCCCGCCCGCAGGGCATTCGTTTCAATGAAGTCCCGGCGCGGCTCCACCTCATCGCCCATCAGCATGGTGAACACACGGTCAGCCTCGATGGCATCGTCGATCTGCACGCGCAGCAGGCGGCGCACGTTGGGGTCCATCGTGGTTTCCCACAGCTGCTCGGGATTCATCTCGCCCAGGCCCTTGTAGCGCTGGCGGCTGGTGGTGCGTTCGGCTTCGGTGATGAGCCACTTCATGGCCTGGCGGAAGTCGCCCACTTTTTCCTCCTTCTGCTTCTCTCCCTCGCCGCGCAGGGCCTTGGCGCCTTCGGCCAGCAGGCCACGGAAGGTTTCAGCGGCTTCGGCCAGGGCGGCGTAGTCGGCGCCGTGCACGAAGTCTTGCGTGATGACGCTGCTCTTGATGTTGCCGTGGTGGCGGCGGCTGATGCGCAGCAGGGGCTTGTCGGTGCGCACGTCGAATTCGCCGGCCACTTCGGCGGGGGCGCCGGTGGTGTTCAGTTCGCGCAGCTTGGCTTGCAGGGCCACGGCGCTGGCTTCGGCGTCGGCCACGGTGTCGAGCTTGAGGCTCACGCCGTCGGCAATGGCGCGCAGGGCTTCGGCGTCCATGAAGTTGCCCAGGCGGGCGATCACGCTTTCAGCGATCTGGTGCTTGCGCGCCAGTTCGGCCAGGGTGTCGCCGGTCAGCGTTTGCGGGTTGGTGCCGCCGGTGGTCACGCTGGCGTGGTTCAGCGCGATGCGCAGCAAGAAGCCATCGAGCGCGGGGGCGTCCTTCAGGTACAGCTCTTCCTTGCCGGCCTTCACCTTGTACAGCGGCGGCTGGGCAATGTAGATGTGGCCGCGCTCTACCAGCTCGGGCATCTGGCGGTAGAAGAAAGTCAGCAGCAGGGTGCGGATGTGGGCGCCGTCGACGTCGGCGTCGGTCATGATGATGATGCGGTGGTAGCGCAGCTTGGCCACGTCGAAGTCATCACCACCCGTGGTGCCCCCGGCCTTGCCGATGCCGGTGCCGAGGGCGGTGATCAGCGTCAGGATTTCGTTGCTGGTCAGCAGCTTTTCGTAGCGGGCCTTTTCCACGTTCAGGATCTTGCCGCGCAGGGGCAGGATGGCCTGGAACTTGCGGTCGCGGCCCTGCTTGGCAGAACCACCGGCGGAGTCGCCCTCGACGATGTAGATTTCGCACAGCGCCGGGTCTTTTTCCTGGCAGTCGGCCAGCTTGCCGGGCAGGCCCATGCCGTCGAGCACGCCCTTGCGGCGGGTCATTTCGCGGGCCTTGCGGGCGGCTTCGCGGGCGCGGGCAGCTTCCACGATCTTGCCGCAGATGATCTTGGCGTCGGCCGGGCGCTCCTGCAGGTAGTCGGTGAGCAGCTTGCCCACGATGTCTTCCACGGGGGCGCGCACTTCGCTCGATACCAGCTTGTCCTTGGTCTGGCTGCTGAACTTGGGCTCGGGCACCTTCACGCTCAGCACGCAGCACAGGCCTTCGCGCATGTCGTCACCGGTCACTTCGACCTTGGCCTTCTTGGCGAACTCGTTTTCTTCGATGTACTTGTTGATGACGCGGGTCATCGCGGCGCGCAGGCCGGTGAGATGGGTACCGCCGTCACGCTGGGGGATGTTGTTGGTAAAGCAGAGAACCTGTTCGCTGTAGGCGCTGTTCCACTGCATGGCCACTTCCACGCCAATGTGCGTGCCGGGGATGCCGCCATACGTCTCGGCCGGGCGTTCACCGGCCGCGTAGAACGAGGTGGGGTGCAGGACGGTCTTGCCCTTGTTGATGAACTCCACAAAGCCACGCACGCCACCAGCGCCCGAGAAGTCGTCTTCCTTGCCGCTGCGCTCGTCCTTGAGGCGAATGCGCACGCCGTTGTTCAAGAACGAGAGTTCGCGCAGGCGCTTGGCCAGGATCTCATAGTGGAACTCGTTGTTCTCTTTGAAGATTTCGGTGTCGGGCAAGAAGTGCACTTCGGTGCCGCGCTTGTCGGTGTCGTCCAGCACCTGCATGGGCGACACTTCCACGCCGTCCACCGTCTGCACGATGCGGTTCTGCACGAAGCCCTTGCTGAACTCCAGCGCGTGCACCTTGCCTTCGCGGCGCACGGTCAGGCGCAGCATCTTGCTGAGTGCGTTCACGCAGCTCACGCCCACGCCGTGCAGGCCGCCCGACACCTTGTAGCTGTTCTGGTTGAACTTGCCGCCAGCGTGCAGTTCGGTCAGCGCGATCTCGGCCGCCGAGCGCTTGGGCTCGTGCTTGTCGTCCATCTTCACGCCGGTCGGAATGCCCCGGCCGTTGTCCGTCACGCTGATGGAGTTGTCGCTGTGGATGGTGACGACGATGTCGTCGCAGTGGCCGGCCAGGGCTTCGTCGATGGAGTTGTCCACCACTTCGAACACCAGGTGGTGCAGGCCGGTGCCGTCGCTGGTATCGCCGATGTACATGCCGGGGCGCTTGCGCACGGCCTCCAGGCCTTCGAGGATGGTGATGGCGCCTTCGCCGTAGCTTTCGCTGGCCCCTGCCTGGTTGGTGTCGATCTTGGCGAGGGTGGGCTCAACATGGCCGGAGACGCCGGTGTCTTCGGGCTCGGAGGGGATGTTGTCAACGGTCATGGTGGGCCTTGGGATCCGTGGAAACCGGGGTTTCCAATGTGTCAATATGGGTCAAATTGGGCTCTGGCGCTTATCCGATAAGCACTAGTAGCTATCAATACAGTAGTGGCCGTGGTCAGGCGTTGCCATGGGACGGCGAGGCGCCTCAAATGCGCATTGGCATGACGACGTACTTGAAGCTTTCGTTCTCGGGGATGGTCAGCAGCGCGGAGCTGTTGCCGTCCGAGAGCTCCACCTTCACCATGTCCTGGTCCATGTTGGCCAGGGCGTCGATGAGGTAGGTCACGTTGAAGCCGATCTCGATGGTGTCGCCACCGTAGTCGATGTCGAGCTCGTCCACAGCCTCTTCCTGCTCGGCGTTGTTGGATGCCACACGCAGGGTGCCGGGTTCCAGGTTCAGGCGCACGCCCTTGAACTTGTCGCTGGTCATGATGGCCGTGCGCTGCAGGCTGGCCAGCAGTGGCGCGCGGCCCAGGGTGATGCTGTTCTTGTGGTTCTTGGGGATCACGCGGTTGTAGTCGGGGAACTTGCCCTCGACCAGCTTGGTCACGAACTCCATGCCGCCAAAGGTGAACTTGGCCTGGTTGTTGGCGAACTGCATCTCGATGTGGGGCTGGTTCTCGCCGCCAGCGTCGGACAGCAGGCGCTGCAACTCGATCACGGTCTTGCGCGGCAGGATGACTTCCTGCTTGGGCACTTCCACATCCAGCGTGGCGCTGGCAAACGCCAGGCGGTGGCCGTCAGTGGCAACGAGGCTCAGCGTCTTGCCTTCGGCCACAAACAGGATGCCGTTGAGGTAGTAGCGGATGTCCTGCACCGCCATCGCAAACGACACCTGGCCCAGCAGGTCCTTGAGGGTCTTTTGTGGCACGGCGAACACGGGGCCAAAGGCGGCGGATTCCTGCACCAGCGGGAAGTCCTCGGCCGGCAGGCTTTGCAGCGTGAAGCGGCTCTTGCCGCCCTTGAGGATGAGCTTGGATTGGGCCGATTCGAGGCTGACCGTCTGGTCGCCGGGCATGGTGCGCAGAATGTCGATGAGCTTGCGGGCACCCACCGTGGTGGTGAAGTCGCCGGTGTCGCCACCCAGCTCTGCGGTGGTGCGGATCTGGATTTCGAGGTCGCTGGTCGTCAGCTGCAGGGCATTGCCTGTCTTGCGGATCAGCACATTGGCCAGGATGGGCAGCGTGTGGCGGCGCTCCACGATGCCAGCCACGGACTGCAGAACCGCGAGAACCTTGTCTTGTGTTGCCTTCAGGACGATCATGTCATCAACCTCTTGTGGTTTTTTGGAACGGTGCGTGGACAGCGGCACAGATCATGCCTCCCCCTGCTGCACAACCCGTCATTTTGCCCCTTAACGGAGCCTTTTCTCTGGGGGGCCTCGATCACGCCTTTTTAGCCTTTCAGCGTCTGCTCCAGCACGTGCAATTGCTGGTTCAGTTCGGTCAGCTGCTGACGCTCGCCCGAAATCTTGCGCACAGCGTGCAAAACCGTGGTGTGGTCGCGCCCGCCAAACAATTCTCCGATCTCCGGAAGACTCTTTTGCGTCAGCTCCTTGGCCAGGTACATCGCAATCTGGCGGGGCCGGGCAATGCTGGCCGGGCGCTTCTTGCTGTACATGTCGGCGACCTTGATCTTGTAGTAGTCGGCCACCGTCTTCTGGATGTTTTCCACACTGATCTGCCGGTTCTGGATCGATAGCAGGTCGCGCAGCGCCTCGCGGGCCAGCTGGATGGAGATCTCCTTCTGGTTGAAGCGCGAGTACGCCAGGATCTTGCGCAGTGCGCCTTCAAGCTCGCGCACGTTGGAGCGCACGTTCTTGGCGACGAAGAAGGCGACTTCCTCGGGCATCTCGGTGCCTTCGACGCGGGCCTTGTTGATCAGAATAGCCACGCGCATTTCGAGCTCGGGCGGCTCGATGGCGACCGTGAGGCCCGAGTCGAAGCGCGACACCAGCCGCTCGTGGATGTTGGCCAGACCCTTGGGGTAGGTGTCCGAGGTCATCACGATGTGCGATTTCTTGGCCAGCAGGGCCTCGAACGCGTTGAAGAATTCTTCCTGCGTGCGGTCCTTGTTGGCGAAGAACTGCACGTCATCGATCAGCAGCAGATCGAGCGAGTGGTAGCGCTCCTTGAATTCATCGAACGTGCGCCGCTGGTACGCCTTAACCACATCCGACACGAACTGCTCGGCATGGATGTAGAGAACTTTGGCGTCGGGCTTGTCCTGCAGCAGGCGGTTACCCACAGCGTGCACCAGGTGGGTCTTGCCCAGGCCCACGCCCCCGTAGATGAACAGCGGGTTGTACAGGTGGCCCGGCATGCCGGCCACGTGCATGGCCGCCGAGCGCGCCATGCGGTTGGCCGTGCCTTCCACCAGGGTCTCGAACGTGAGGGCGGCGTTGAGCCGGTTGCGGAACGCGCCAGCGGACGCATCGTCGCTGCTGGGGGACTGCGATTCGGACGGCGCAGAGGTGTTGCTGGGCTCCGGTGCTGCAGGGCGTACGTAAGTACGGGCAACGGATTCACGCTGAGCGAGCGCTAACTCCAGGGTAACGGGTTGGCCATACAGGCCCTCCAGCAGCGAGGCAATGCGGCCCGCATACTGCGCCCGGATCCAGTCCAGCTTGAAGCGGTTGCCTACGAGCAGGGTAACCTTGGAGAAATCTTCTGCCACCTGGGCGATCAGGGGCTTGATCCAGGTGTTGAACTGCTGTTCGGGCAGGTCTTGCGCCAGTTGCTCTACGCAGGCTTGCCACAGGCCCTGGCCGGCATCTGCGCCGGGTGAATGTTGGGGGCTGTGGGAGGGTTCCTCGGTCATTTCAGGGGAATTCTTGTTGTGGATAGGAGGAACGGGGCTGGGCGGCGGATTGTAGCTTGTCAAGGAGTTATCCACAATTTGCGCGGTGTGCTTCGTCGCGTGTTTTTCGGGGTTGGATCATGGGGCCATCGGTGTGCGAGCCGGGAGGTTTCCGGGCTGCGCCATGGGGGCTTCGGCCGTGCTGGAAGGCCGTGACGGAGCTGTTCACAAAGGCCCGCCAGCCGAAAGGCATTGCCAGCAGCTGCCAAGCCTGCGATAATTTTGGGTTTCCCTGAATGTGTTCAGGGTGATTTGACCCGGCGCGCCGTTATTTCTGCCCCGTGGGTCTGCCGCCAAGGCGCTGTTTTATATGGTGTGGCTGTGCAGATTGCAGGGGGTTCAAGAGCAGCAGTCCGGAACTGAACCTCAAGGAATAGCACCATGAAACGTACTTACCAGCCCTCCAAGACGCGCCGCGCGCGCACCCACGGTTTCCTCGTCCGCATGAAGACCCGCGGCGGCCGTGCCGTTATCAACGCACGCCGCGCCAAGGGCCGCAAGCGCCTGGCCGTCTAAGGCCGTTACGGTCTACAGCCTGCTCCCCGGTTTGAACCGTCAGGGTCGAAACGGGGTGCTTGCATGCAACGGCTGAAAACCCGTCCGCAGTTCCAGGCAGCCATGGCAGGGGGCACTGTCTCCCGCACAGCGCATTTTGCGTTGCACCGTCTGGTTCTGGACACTGGCGGCAGCACGCCTGCTGGACAAGCCGATGCACCTACAGGGCCCGGTTCCTTGCCGTCAACGCAAGGGCCGCAGGCCCTGTTTGCCGTGCAGGGCGTCTGGCTGGGTGCCATGGTGCCCAAGCGCTGGGCGCGCCGCGCCGTGACGCGCAATACCATCAAGCGGCAGATCTACACGGTGGGCGCCACGTTTGAAGCGCGGCTTCCCCAGGCGGCCCATGTGGTGCGCCTGCGCACGGCGTTTGACCGCAAGCAGTTCGTGAGCGCCACGTCCGACCAGCTCAAGCAGGCGGTGCGTGCAGAGCTTCTGCAGCTGTTTGGTTATGCCGCCCGGCGTTCGGGTGGTGCAGTCTCTGCCCCCGTTTCACCGTTGGCGGCAGAGGCGGTTGCACCATGATGCAGCGCTTGTTGATCGGTGTGGTCAAGGGCTATCGGCTGTTTCTCAGCCCCTGGCTGGGTTCGGCCTGCCGGTTCGAGCCCACCTGTTCGGTCTATTCGCTGCAGGCGCTGGAACAGCATGGCGCTGCGGCAGGCAGCTATCTCACGGTGCGCAGGCTGGTACGCTGCCACCCCTGGTGTGACGGGGGCCATGACCCGGTCCCGCAACAATTGCCGCGCAGCATGCGGCTTTTCTCGCGGTTTTCCCATTCCACCAACCAACCATCCTCACCAAAGAAGTCTTCATGAACGACATTCGCCGCACCATCCTGTGGGTGATTTTTGGCTTTTCCATGGTTCTGCTGTGGGACAAGTGGCAGCTGCACAACGGCAACAAGGCCACCTTTTTCCCCTCCACGCCTGCCGTGACGGCGCCCGCCGCTGCCGGTGCTGCGTCCAGCGCGACCGGGGCCGCCAGCGTGCCCGCCACGAGTGCGCCCGTGGCCGCTGCGGCGTCGGGTGCCTCGGCCGTGCCCGGCCAGCCCGCTGCGGCGGCAGCGCCCGCCACCCGCGAGCGCGTGGAGGTCAAGACCGACCTGTACCGCCTGGTGTTTGACAGCGAGGGCGGCTCGCTCACGCATGCCGAACTGCTCAAGCACGCCGACATGACCGACAAGGCCCGCAATTTCCTGCTGCTGGACGAGAGTGCGCAGCGCGTCTACGTGGCGCAGACGGGGCTGATCGGCGGGACCTTCCCTACCCACAAGACCGCGATGACCGTGGTGCCCGGCCCCCGCGAGCTCAAGGACGGCGAAGACGAAATCAGCATCCGCTTTGAATCGCCCGTGCAGGGTGGTGTGAAGCTGCTCAAGACCTGGACCATCAAGCGCGGCGGCTATGACATTGCCGTCAAGCACGAGGTTGTCAACGCTGGCAGCGCTGCCGTGTCGCCCCAGCTGTACCTGCAACTGGTGCGTGATGGCAACAAGCCGCCGGGTGAGTCGTCGTTCTATTCCACCTTCACGGGCCCGGCGGTCTACACCGACGCCAAGAAGTACCAGAAGATCGAGTTCAAGGACATCGAAAACGGCAAGGTCGATATCCCTAAGGATGCGCCCAATGGCTATGTGGCCATGGTGCAGCATTACTTTGCCACGGCCTGGTTGCTGGCCGATGGCGTGCAGCGTGAGCCTTTCACCCGCAAGGTCGACGCCAATCTGTACTCGGTGGGCATGCTCACCTCCCTGGGCGCGATCGAGCCAGGTGCGACCAAGACCCTGGACGCGCGCCTGTTCGCCGGCCCACAGGTCGAGACGATGATGGAGAAGTTGTACCCCGGCCTGGAACTGGTCAAGGACTACGGCTGGCTCACCATCCTGTCCAAGCCGCTTTACTGGCTGCTGGACCAGCTGCACAAGCTGTTGAACAACTGGGGCTGGTCCATCGTGGCCCTGGTGCTGCTGCTCAAGATCGCGTTCTACTGGCTCAACGCCAAGGCCTACGCCAGCATGGCCAAGATGAAGGCCATCAACCCCAAGATCATGGAGATGCGCGAGCGCCTGAAGGACAAGCCGCAGCAGATGCAGCAGGAGATGATGCGCATCTACCGCGAGGAGAAGGTCAACCCGATGGGCGGTTGCTTCCCCATCATGATCCAGATCCCCGTGTTCATCGCCCTGTACTGGGTGCTGCTGTCCAGCGTGGAAATGCGCAACGCGCCCTGGATCGGCTGGATCCACGACCTGTCGGCGCCCGACCCGTTCTTCATTTTGCCGCTGCTGATGACACTGTCGTCGCTGCTGCAAACGGCCCTGAACCCCGCGCCACCCGACCCGATGCAAGCCAAGATGATGTGGTTCATGCCGCTGATCTTCAGCGTGATGTTCTTCTTCTTCCCGGCGGGCCTGGTGCTGTACTGGCTGACCAACAACATTTTGTCGATTGCGCAGCAGTGGCTCATCAACACCCGCATGGGCGTGCCGCCGCAGTTCAATCTGCCTAGCTTCAAGTGACGTTTCGTCGCTGATACGGCAGGATTCCCCCAAGGCCGCGCAAGCGGCCTTTTTCATGTGCATCCAATGCGCACCAACCTTGCCTTGTAAAGTTGCCACCATGCTTGCCCGCCACCATGACCCCATCGTTGCCATCGCCACCGCTCCGGGGCGCGGGGCCGTCGGCATCGTGCGGGTGTCGGGCCGCGCCATCGGCGCGCTGGTGCAGGCGCTGTGCGGCCGTATGCTGAAGCCCCGCGAGGCCACCTACCTGCCCTTTCGGGATGCGCAGGGGCAAGCCATCGACCAGGGGCTGGCGCTGTACTTCCCCGGCCCGCACAGCTACACCGGCGAAGACGTGCTGGAGTTGCAGGCCCACGGCGGCCCCGTGGTGCTGCAATTGCTGCTGGCGCGCTGCCTGGAGGCGGGGGCGACCGCCGACCCCGCCACGGGCCAGCCTTGCCTGCCTGGCCTGCGCCTGGCGCAGCCGGGTGAGTTCACTGAACGTGCCTTCCTGAACGACAAGATCGACCTGGCCCAGGCTGAGGCGATTGCCGATCTCATTGACGCCAGCACCGAGGCCGCGGCCCGCAGCGCCAGCCGGTCGCTGACGGGCGCTTTCTCCGCGGAAATCCACAGCCTGCGTGACGCGCTGGTCCACCTGCGTATGCTGGTGGAGGCCACGCTCGACTTTCCCGAAGAAGAAATCGACTTCCTGCGCAAGGCCGATGCGCACGGGCAGCTATCAAAATTGCAGCAAACGCTGGCCTCCGTGATGCAGCGTGCGCGCCAGGGTGCGCTGCTGCGCGAGGGCATCAAGGTGGTCATCGCGGGCCAACCCAACGCGGGCAAGAGCTCGCTGCTCAACGCGCTGGCAGGTGCCGAGCTGGCCATCGTCACGCCCATTGCCGGCACCACGCGCGACAAGGTGCAGCAGACCATCCAGATCGAGGGTGTGCCCCTGCACATCATCGACACCGCCGGCCTGCGCGACAGCAGCGACGAGGTGGAGCGCATCGGCATCGCGCGCGCCTGGGACGAGATCGCGGGGGCCGACGCGGTGCTGTTCCTGCATGACCTGGAGCGTGTGGATGCTCCTGAATACATAGCTGGTGACGCAGGTATAGCAAGCGCCATGGCCCAAAAAATGCCAAAAAGTATTCCAGTGATCGATGTCTGGAACAAGCTCGACCGCGCCCCGGCGGGAGCACCGGCCCCGGCGGCCGTGGAAACCCGGCCAGGTGTGCGCCTTTCTGCCCGCACGGGCGAGGGGCTGGATGGCCTGCGGCGCCTGCTGCTGCAGGTGGCGGGCTGGCAGTCCGCGCCGGAAGGCCTCTACATCGCCCGGGCCCGGCATGTCGAGGCGTTGCAGGCCGTAGGGGCCCACCTGCAAGAGGCGGCCGACCAGTTGCAGGCGCAGGGGCCGGCGCTGGATCTGCTGGCCGAAGAGCTGCGCCTGGCACAGAACGCCCTCAGTGCAATCACTGGCGAGTTCAGTTCGGACGACCTGCTGGGCGTCATTTTCTCCAGCTTTTGTATCGGCAAATAGGCTCGCAAAAAGCGTGCGGGGGGCGGCCACACCGCCGCTGCCCTCGGTGGATGGACGTGCTGGGCTCCGGCCAGGAAGCAGAGGCCGCCGCCTGTCGCTTATGTTGTAAACGGACGTAAACAGCGCTTGTGCGCAATCTGTAACAAGGGTACTTTCGGCGAACCATGAATGCTTCCACGCCTGTCACGCCTGTTGTTTCCAAGATAGACCTGTCGGGTCTGATCGATGCCATTGCCCAGGCCAGCGCCGACGACAGCATGATCAATCCGCTGACCCCTGCGCAGTGGGATGTCCTGTCGTCTTACCTGTTGCCCGTGGTGATGCCTGCTGGGCAGGTGCTGTTCACCCAGGGCGCGACGGACCGCACCCTGTATCTGGTGGAAAGCGGCAACCTGAGCGTGCACTACCAGGACGAAAAGGAGCGCCTGCGCCTGGCCATCGTGGGGGCGGGCTCCGTGGTGGGCGAGGGCGCGTTTTTCTCGCACCGCGCCCGCAGCGCCACCGTGCAGGCCAGTGCGCCGTGCAAGCTGTGGAGCCTGCCGGCGATCCGCTTTACCGAACTTTCCATCCGCCAGCCCGCCATTGCGCTGGGCCTAGTGATGGCCGCTGGCGCTGTATTGGCCAAGCGGCTGGGCAATCGCCGCCGCCGCGTTGCGGCCACCTGACAGACCACCGATGCAGTTGCGGCCTGCGGGCTTGTGCGGGGCAAAAATGTGTGTACAGCAAGTTACACTCAATTTGGATTTTTCTGGCGCCGTCCCGTAGAAAGCATGCCATGTCTCTGTTCAGTTGGTTTAGCCGCAAACCTGCTTCCCCCAAGCCCCGGCCCATGGCCGAACCGTCGGGCCTGTTGAATGCCGATGCCACGGTACCTCTCTCGCCAGGCCGCCAAGGCAAACCTCTGGTGGAGCCCCTGCCGCCAGAACATGCCGCCAACCGCAAGAACGAGCGCATGGAGCGCCGCGAGCTGCTCTACACCGTGGTCCGCGACGCGATGGTGCGGGCTGGTGTGCTGTCGGCCAGCTACAAGTTCAAGGTGCTGTCGCTGGACCAGCGCGGCCGCCAGTTCCTGGTGATGATGGATCTGGCGCGCGAATACGGCGGTGAGACCGTGCGCCTGAGTGAAATCGAGGCGCTGATCGCCCAGACGGCCAAAACCCGCTACGACATCCTGGTGACCGCCGTGTACTGGCGCATCAATGACCATGTGGCGGTGGGCATTCCGCAGAAGGGTGTTGCGCCCCAGGGGGCTTCCCTGCAGGCAGCGCCACCCTTGGCCCGGCGTCCGCTCCCGGTGGCCGCGGCACCGGCTCCGGTGGCTGCACCGGCCCGCCCGGTGGCGCCCGTGCCGGCAGCCGCCGCCACGGCCCCTGCACCCCTGCGCCCTCCCCTGGCCGCTCCGGCGGTTGCGCCTGCGGCGGTGCCCGCAGCACCAGCCGCGGCACCGCGCCCGGCGCCACGGTACGAACCGATCGAGGCGGACGAAGTGGCTGCGTTCAAGCGCGCCCTGGCTTCGGCGGCAGGCACCACCGCTGCAGCGCCTCTGGCTGCGGCCAAGCCCGGTGTGCCCGTGCGGTCAGGGCCCTTGTTGCCACCTTCTCAGCCCACGGGCTTTGAGGACACCGAAATGCCCGGGGCCGATGGCCCGGCGCCGGACCTGAGCAGCACCCAGTACGGCGAATTGAACTGATCGGCTCGACGCCCACAGAGGCCAAGCCTTCCCTGCGGCGGGCTTTTTTCTTCTGCGGGCGTCAAATGTGGTGGATGCGCGGCCTCAATGCCCTGCAAAATCCACCAGGGTGTACAGCGGCAGGCCCGATTCACGCAGGCGCTGCGAGCCGCCCAGTTCCGGCAAATCCACGATGGCGGCACCCTCGGTGACCGTGGCGCCCAGCTTTTCGAGCAGCTTCTTGCCGGCCATCATGGTTCCACCCGTGGCAATCAGATCGTCGATCAGCAGTACCCGGTCGCCTGCCTTGACGGCATCGGTGTGCAGTTCCACGGTGGCGCTGCCGTACTCGAGTTCGTAGGTTTCCTCGACCGTGGTGAAGGGGAGCTTGCCCTTCTTGCGGATGGGCACGAACCCCACATTCAGCTCATAGGCCACCACGGCGCCCAGGATGAAGCCGCGCGCGTCCAGCCCGGCGACCACATCGGGGCGCAATGCCTTGTCCATATAGCGGTGCACAAAGGCGTCGATCAGCACCCGGAACACCTTGGGGTCCTGCAGCAGCGGGGTGATGTCCCGGAACTGCACGCCGGGCGCGGGCCAGTCGGGCACGGTGCGGATGTGCTGGCGGAGGTATTCGTTGACGCTGAGTGGCTGCATGGGGTCTAGGGGATAAAGAAGGGCTGCACGGGCAAATGCGCGGAGGCCAAAGGCCGTTGCGGGGCAAAGTGTATCCAGCCGGGGCGGGGTGCTTCGAAGGCGTGCCCGGAGCGCTGCGAGCCCCCATAATGTTTCTGTGCTGTTACACCCTTGGTAGCAGCACGCTGGACCACTCCACCACGCCGATCGGCCATGCCCATCTCCATTCTGCTGATCGAAAGCGATCCCCACCACGCGCAGGCGGTGGTGGATGCGCTTGCAGACCCGTGGTCGGGTTGGCGGGTGGATGTGGCGGACTCCCTGGCACAGGCCCGGGACTACCTGGGGCGCCGCAGGCCAGACATCGTGCTGGCGGCGCAGCGCACGGTCGATGGCTCGGCCTTCGACCTGCTGCGGCTGCTCGATGGCGTCCCGGCCATGATCATCGTGCGCCGGGGCGCAGAGACCCATGCGGCCCAGGCCATGCGCCACGGCTTTGATGACTATGCCGTGCAGGACCCCGCACTGGACTACCTGCTGACCCTGCCCGCGCAGATTGATTCGGTGCTGGAGCGCAGTTCCAGCGCCCGTGCCCGGCTGGTGGCAGAGGCCATGCTGACGCGGCAGCACCGGTTGCTGCAGGCGATATCGCTCGCGCAGGCCATGTTCATCGCCAGCTCCGGGCCCCGCGCCGCGTTCGAAGCCTTGCTCAAGGAGCTGATGTCGCTCACGCAGAGCGCCTTTGGCTTGGTCGGGCAGGTGCAACGCGCCGCCGACGGGCATCCCTTCCTGCGGGTGCATGCGATGACGGACATCAGCTGGGACGAGGCCTCCCATGCCCTCTATGCCCAGCACGCGGAAGAAGGCATGGTGTTCGACAACCTGCACTCCCTGGTGGGCGCGGCGCTGGTGTCGGGCGAGCCGGTGCTCACCAACGATGCGAACCACGACCCGCGCAGCGCGGGCACGCCCCCGGGCCATCCCGCGCTGCGCACCTACCTGGGGCTGCCCATCCATGCGGCGGGCGAGCTGGTGGCCATGGTGGGCCTGGCCAACCGGCCCGAGGGGTATTCAGCGGCGGATGTGCAGTTCCTCCAACCCTTGTTGAACACCGTGGGCCAGCTGGAAATGGCCCGTCGCGCCGAGCTGGCCCGCAGGGCGGTCGAGGCAGAACTGGAGCGGACCAGCGCCTTGCTGGCGGAGAAGACGCGCGCCCTCGAAGGCACGCTGGCCAGCGTGTCGCAGGGCATCACCAACGTGGACGCCGAAGGGCGGATCCGGGTCTACAACCGGCGCTATCTGGAACTGCTGGATCTGCCCGAATCCCTGCTGGCCACCCAGCCCAAGGTCGAGGATGTGGTGCGTTTTCAGACCGAGCGGGGCGATTTCGGCACCGGGTTTGAGCTCATTGAGCCCATGGCACGCAACTATGTGGCGTCGGAATATTCTGCCCACGGCGGCAAGCTCACCATGCCGGACGCTTATGTGCGGCGTACCCACAACGGCCGCTACATCGAAGTGCGCACCCGTGCCCTGGAGCCAGGGGGGCGCGTGCGCACCTTCACGGATGTCACCGACTACCTGAGCACCCTGGAGGCCTTGCGCCTGAGCGAATCGCGGTGGCGCAGCCTCACCCACCTGTCCTCCGACTGGTACTGGGAGCAGGACGCGCAGTTTCGCTTTGTGCGCCTGGACGGCAACCCCTACAAGGAAGCCGGTGTGCCCGACGAAATGCACTATGGCCGCACGCGCTGGGAGCTGCCCAACAGCCTCGTGAGCGAGGGCCAGTGGCGCGCGCACCGCAGTCAGCTGGAGGCACACGAGGTGTTCCACGATTTCGAAATGCAGCGCCTGACCGAGGATGGAAAACCCGTATGGGTCTCCATCAGCGGGGAGCCCATCTTTGATGGGGCCGGCCAGTTCACGGGCTACCGGGGCGTGGCGCGCGACATCACCGAACGCAAGCTGGCCGAGGCCGAGATCCAGCGCCTGGCCTTCTATGATGAACTCACCGGCCTGCCCAACCGGCGGCTGCTCATGGACCGCCTGGACCGCACGGCCAACGCGTGCGCGCGGGAGGGTTGCCACGGGGCCTTGCTGTTCCTGGACCTCGACAACTTCAAGGGCATCAACGACACCATGGGCCACGAGTGGGGCGACCGGCTGCTCGTGCAGGTGGGCGGGCGCATCGCCGCTTGCGTGCGTGCCACCGACACGGTGGCACGTTTGGGCGGAGACGAGTTCGTGGTGGTGCTGCAGGGCCTCCATGCCGAAGTGGACGCTGCGGCCGCAGAAGCCGAGGCCGTGGCGCAGAAGGTGCTGGCGGCGCTGAACGAGCCCTATCTGGTGCAAAACAGCGAAGTGCACAGCACGCCCAGCATTGGCATTGCCCTTTTTCGCGGTGTGCAGCTGCCCGTGCAGGAGCTGCTCAAGCGCGCCGATCTGGCCATGTACCAGGCCAAGGCGCAGGGCCGCAACACGCTGTGCTTCTTTGACCCCGCCATGCAGGCGGCGGCGTCTGCAAGGTCGGCGTTGGAAGGCGACATGCGGCAGGGCATCCTGCGCAACGAGTTCCTGCTGCACTACCAGCCGGTGGTGGACGAGGCTGGCAAGGTGCTGGGGGCCGAGGCACTGGTGCGGTGGAACCACCCGCTGCGCGGCATGGTGTCGCCCGGGGACTTCATCCCCCTGGCAGAGCAGACCGGCCTGATCCTGGCGCTGGGCCGCCAGGTGTTGACCATGGCCTGCCGCCAGCTGGCGCTCTGGGCCGCAGCGCCGCAGACCGCAGGCTGGAGCGTGGCCGTGAACGTGAGCGCGCAGGAGTTCCGGCAACCCGACTTTGCCGAGGAAGTGATCAGCGTGCTGCGCGATTGCGGGGCGGACCCGGCACACCTCAAGCTCGAACTCACCGAAAGCCTGCTGCTGCATGACGTGGAGGACAGCATCCTCAAGATGCAGGCGCTGCGCACGCTGGGCGTGGGCTTCTCGCTGGACGACTTTGGCACGGGCTATTCATCGCTGAGCTACCTCAAGCGCCTGCCGCTGGACCAGCTCAAGATCGACCAGAGCTTTGTGCGCGACGTGCTCACCGACCCCAACGATGCCACCATCGCCTGCACCATCATCACCCTGGCCCACAGCCTGGGCCTGGACGTGGTGGCCGAAGGGGTGGAAACCGAAGGGCAGCGCGCGTTTCTGCTGCGCAACGGTTGCCAGCAGTTCCAGGGCTACCTGTTCGGGCGGCCCGGGCCCGCCGAGCTTTTGTAGATTGCTATTAAATATATAGCTATTAGCGCTTGATAGATAAGCGCTAGAGCCATATTTTGTTCAATTTTTTGCTTCCAGTCCCGCTGAAAACTGGCGCGGCTTGACGCCAGGACCGCCGCGCAAGGGCCGCCCCGCCGCGCTGGCGGTGTCCCCCTTCCCGCATTGCGTAGCGATGCGAGAGAAGGGGGAAGCGGCGCAGCCGCTCAGGGGGAAGCACTCTGCCTCTACCCGCGCAGCAACTTGTCTTCCGCCAGCGCCAGCGCCGCTGGGTGGCCCGAGAGCACCAGCGTATCGCCTTCGGCCAACTGTGCGTCGTCCACGGCGTCGCTCATGTGGCCGTTGCCGCGTCGCAGGTTCACCACACGCACGCCCATGGCGGGCAGTGCCAGCTGGCCCAGGCTGCGGCCCAGGGCCGTAGCACCGGGCGGCAGGTTGAGGGTGGACAGGCGCTCCTGGTCGCGCTCGTTGGCGGTGTCGTCGTCGGCGCCGTGGAAGTAGCCACGCAGCAGGTTGTAGCGCGCATCGCGCTGGTCCTGCACCAGGCGCAGCACGCGGCGCATGGGCACGCCCACCAGCGCCAGCGCGTGGCTGGCCAGCATCAGCGAGCCCTCGATGGCCTCGGGCACCACCTCGGTGGCGCCGGCGGCCTGCAGCTTGTCCAGGTTGGCGTCGTCCTGCGTGCGCACCACCACCGGCACGTGGGGTGCATGGGACCGCGTGTTGGCCAGCACCTTGAGGGCCGCAGGCACGTCGATGTAGGTCACGGCCACGGCACTGGCCCGCACCAAACCGGCCGCCATCAGCGCCTGCAGGCGGGTGGCGTCGCCGTACACCACCGAGTCGCCGGCGGCAGCGGCCTGGCGCACGCGGTCCGGGTCCAGGTCCAGCGCCATGTACGGGATGCCTTCGTGCTCCAGCATGCGCGCCAGGTTCTGGCCGCAGCGGCCGTAGCCGCAGATGATCACGTGCTTGCTGGTGTTGATGGACTTGCGCGCAATGGACGTCATCTGCAGCGACTGCTGCAACCAGTCGCTGGCCACCAGCTTCATCACGATGCGGTTGCTGTACATGATGAGGAAGGGCGTGGCCAGCATCGACAGCACCATGGCCGCGAGGATGGGGTTCATGAGCGCGGGCTGCACCAGCCCGTTGGCCTGCGTGAGCGACAACAGCACAAAACCGAATTCGCCCGCCTGGGCGAGGTACAGCCCGGTGCGCAGGGCCACGCCGGTGGTGGCCCCCATGCTGCGGGCCAGCACCAGGATGATCACCAGCTTGAGGAGCAAGGGCACCGTGAGCAGCGCCAGCACCAGCGCCCAGCGGTCCACCAGGATGTGCCAGTCCAGCATCATGCCGATGGTGATGAAGAACAGCCCCAACAGCACGTCGTGGAACGGGCGGATGTCCGTGCCCACCTGGTGGCGGTATTCGGTCTCCGACACCAGCACGCCAGCAATGAAGGCTCCAAGGGCCAGGCTCAGCCCGGCCAGCTCCGTCAGCCAGGCCAGGCCCAGCGTGATCAGCAGCAGGTTGAGCATGAACAACTCTTCGCTCTTGCGCCGCGCCACCAGCGTGAGCCACCAGCGCATGAACCGCTGGCCACCGGTGAGCAGAATGCCCACCAGCACGGTCGCCTTGATCAGCGCCCAGCCCAGTGACGTCAGCAACTCGTCGGGGGACGAGCCCAGGGCCGGAATCAGCACCAGCAGCGGCACCACGGCCAGGTCCTGGAACAGCAGGATGCCCATCACACGGCGGCCATGTTCACTCTCCAGCTCGGCCCGTTCGGCCATCAGCTTGACCACAATGGCCGTGCTGCTCATCGCCATCACGCCCGAGAGCGCCAGCGCGGTCTGCCAGCCCATGTCCCACACACCGCCCGCCCAGCGGGCCAGCAGCAGCGCGGTGCCAGTCACCACCACCATCGTCAGCACCACTTGCATCAGGCCGAGGCCGAATACCTGGCGCCGCATGGCGCGCAGCTTGGGCAGGCTGAACTCCAGGCCAATGGCGAACATCAGGAACACCACGCCAAACTCGCCCAGGTGCCGCACGCCTTCCGAGTTTTGTGCCAGCGCCAGCGCATGGGGGCCGATGAGCACTCCAGCGGCCAGGTAGCCCAGCATGGGTGGCAGCTTCAGGCTGCGGCAGACCACGACACCCAGCACTGCGGCCAACAGGTAAAGCAAGGTGAGGGCGAGGGAGGACATGGTTCGATGCTATCCGAGGCTCGCAGGCGGCCCAGGTGTTTTCTGCTCGAAGCATGCTCCGTGCCAGAGCGATGGCAAAAAATCTTGCCCCGTGCGGGCATGCCCCGGTCGATAGAATCCTCGGGATGACCCCTGCCCCCGCCACGCTGCCCCCTTTTGATGCCGAGCAGGCCCTGCGCCTGGCCCGTGAGACCTTTGACATCGAGGCGGCGGCGTTGACCGGGCTGGCGGCCCGCGTCGATGGCATCTTTGCCCAGGCGGTGCAGATGGTGCTGCAGGCCCGGGGCCGTGTGGTGGTGATGGGCATGGGCAAAAGCGGCCATGTGGGCCGCAAGATTGCCGCCACGCTGGCTTCCACCGGCACGCCTGCGTTTTTTGTGCACCCGGCGGAGGCCAGCCACGGCGATCTGGGCATGGTCACTGGCGACGACTTGGTGCTGGGCATTTCCAACAGCGGCGAAAGTGGCGAGCTCACCGCCATCCTGCCCGTGCTCAAGCGCCTGGGCGCCCCTCTGATCGCGATGACCGGCGGGCTGCAGTCCACGCTCGCCCGCCATGCCGATCTGGTGCTCGACTGCAGCGTGGAGCGCGAGGCCTGTCCCCTGAACCTGGCCCCCACTGCCAGCACCACGGCCCAGCTGGCCATGGGCGACGCCCTGGCCGTGGCCCTGCTCGACGCCCGGGGCTTTCGCCCCGAAGATTTCGCCCGTTCGCACCCCGGCGGTGCGCTGGGGCGCAAGCTGCTCACCCATGTAAGCGATGTCATGCGCACCGGCAGCGAGGTTCCGCGCGTGGCGCCCGACGCCTCTTTCAGCGACCTCATGCGCGAGATGAGCGCCAAGGGACTGGGCGCCTCGGCCATCGTGGATGCAGCCGGCCAGGTGCTGGGCATCTTCACCGACGGCGACCTGCGCCGCCGCATCGAGGCCGGGGCCGACCTGCGCACGGCCACGGCGGCCGAGGTGATGCACCCCAAACCGCGCCGCATTGCCCCGGATGCCCTCGCGGTGGATGCCGCGGAAATGATGGAAGCCCACGGCATCACCAGCGTGCTGGTGGCCGATGCGGCAGGTGTGCTGATGGGGGTCGTGCACATCGGCGACCTGATGCGCGCGAAAGTCATATGACCCCCGTGGAGAGGACCCCCCTGAGTCGCTTCGCGCCTTCCCCTCTTGAAGGGGGGACGCACCCTCTGGCCCGGCGAAGCCGGTTCCACGGGTGCGCTGGCTTTTGCCGTGCTTGTTCAAACGCTGCGTGATGATTTCTGACGTGACCTTTCCTGTGCTGCAATTTCCCCCCGAGCTGCTGCTGCGCGCCCAAGGCGTGCGCATTGCCTTCTTCGATGTCGATGGCGTGCTGACCGATGGCGGCCTGTATTTCAGCGAATCGGGTGAAACGCTCAAGCGCTTCAACACCCTGGACGGGCATGGGCTCAAGCTGCTGCAAAAGGCGGGCATCACCCCTGCGGTCATCACGGGCCGTGACTCCGCGCCGCTGCGCGTGCGCCTGAAGGCGCTGGGCGTGGAACATGCCGTGTTCGGCACCGAAGACAAACGCCCCGCTGCCGAGCAGATGCTGGCCACGCTGGGGCTGGACTGGTCCCAGGCTGCCGCGATGGGCGACGACTGGCCCGACCTGCCAGTGATGCGCCGCAGTGCTTTTGCGTGTGCCCCGGCCAACGCGCAGGCCGAAGTGCGCCATGCCGCCCATTTTGTGACGCAGGCCCGTGGGGGCGATGGCGCTGCGCGCGAGCTGTGCGATCTGCTGCTGGTGGCCACCGGGCGTTACGCCGCGCTGCTGGCGGAGTACACCGCATGAGCCTGAATTTCCTGCGCTCTTTGCCCCTCTGCCAGGTTGCCGTGCCCGGCCCGGAGGCAACGCCGTGACGCGCAACATGGTTCGCCAGGGCTGGGAACAGTTCTCGCTGTATCTGCCCGTCGTGCTCATGGGGCTGCTGGCGCTGGGCACCTGGTGGCTGGTGCGCAACGCGCCCATGCCGCTGCTACCTACTGCCGAGCGCCAGCAGGGGCACCAGCCCGACTATTTCATGAAGTCGTTTTCGGTAAAAAGCTTTGACGCCACGGGGCGCCTGCAAAGTGAAGTGCAAGGCGAAGAGGCGCGGCACTACCCCGACACCGATACGCTGGAGATCGACAACGCGCGCATGCGCTCGGTAACACCGCTCGGCCGCCTCACCGTGGCCACGGCAGACCGGGCCCTGACCAATGCCGATGGCTCGGAAGTGCAGCTGTTTGGCAACGCCATCGTCACGCGCGAGCCCCTGCCTGCCAAGCCAGGATCGCCCGCCCAGCCCCGGCTGGAGTTCCGCAGCGAATTTCTGCATGCTTACACCAACACCGAACGCGTGCGGTCCGACAAGCCCGTCACACTCACCCGCGGCAACGACCGTTTTACCGCCGATGGCATGGACTACGACAATCTCGACCAGGTGCTGCAGCTGCGCGGACGTGTGCGTGGCGTGCTCCAGCCCGGCGTGGCCAAGCCCTAGTACCTTGCCCCATTCGGAACCCGCATGACCACTCCCCTTGTTTTCATCACCGGCGCATCCAGCGGCATTGGCCAGGCCCTGGCCTTGCGCTTTCACCGCTCGGGCTACCGCCTGGCCCTCGTGGCACGGCGAACTTCTGAGGTGAAAACATGGGCTGGCGCTCAAGGAATAAGCGCTGATAGCTATGAAATTTATAGTGCTGACGTGGCCGTGACCGACAGCATCGTCGTTGCGGGCCGCGATTGCATCGCGCGCCAGGGGGTGCCCGATGTGGTCATTGCCAATGCGGGCATCAGCGTGGGCATGGACACGGCGGTGCGTGATGACATCGACGTGATGGCGCGCACCTTTGCCACCAACAACATCGGCGTGGCGGCCACCTTCCATCCGTTTGCCGACGCGATGGCGCAGCGGGGCAGCGGCACGCTGGTAGGCATCGGCAGCGTGGCAGGCATCCGGGGCCTGCCCGGGCATGGTGCGTATTGCGCCAGCAAGGCGGCCGTTATCAGCTACTGCGAGAGCCTGCGCGGGGAGATGCGCCCGCACGGAGTGCGTGTGGTCACCATTTCTCCGGGCTACATCGATACTCCGCTCACCCGCCAGAACCGCTACGGCATGCCGTTTCTGATGCAGGCCGATGATTTTGCGGACCGTGCCTATCGGGCTATCACGGCCGGCGTTAGCTACCGGGTCATCCCCTGGCAAATGGGGGTGGTTGCCAAGTTGCTGCGCATGGTGCCGAACGTGCTGTTCGACAAGCTGCTGGCCGGGCGCCCGCGCAAGCGGCGCCAGAGCGAGCAGTAGCCGCCAGCCAGGCCTCGGTCCCCTCTTTGGGGTCTTTTGTGCAGGCTCTTCGTAGCTGCGCAGGACGAAGGTACCGCCGCCAACCGCCGGAATCCCTTGCTTGTTGGTAGCGCATGAAAAAAGCCCCCGAGGGGGCTTTTAGAGAAATTTCAAAGACAGTTTTCAGTAGCTGTTGCCGCCGCCACCGTAGCCACCGCCACCACCGCCGTTGCGGCCACCGCCGCCGCCATTGCGGGAACCGGAACCGTAGGGGCTGCGGAATCCGCCTTCACTGCGGCCGCCGCCACCGTAACCGCCACCTCCGCCTTCACGGCCACCACCATAGCCTCCACCGCCGCCGCCTTCACGGCCACCGCCGTAACCGCCGCCACCACTGCGGCCCCCACCGCCGCCGCCGTAACCGCCGCCACCACCACCGCCAAATCCACCACTGCGGGGCGGACGGGGTTCCATGGGGCGTGCTTCATTCACAACGATGCTGCGGCCACCCAGTGGCTGGCCATTCATACCGTTGATGGCGGCCTGGGCTTCAGCATCGTTACCCATTTCCACGAAGCCAAAGCCCTTGGAGCGGCCCGTGTCGCGCTCCATCATGACCTTGGCGCTGGTCACCGCGCCGAATTGGCCAAAGGCCTGTTCCAGATCGCTGTCGCGCACCGAGTACGGCAGGTTGCCGACGTACAGTTTGTTGCCCATCGAGGGACTCCTCAAAAACACATGGATAAAGCGATGGAGTCCCGAAAACGCAGCCAGCTAATCTCAATGACGCTCTCAGCGCGAAACTGACGGATCACCGCAAACTTGGAAAACGGGCAAAGCCCGCGAACCCATTATGCGCCACACTTTTGGTGAAAAAGCAAGCGGCAATGCCGACTGTGGTGGCGATACCGCGCAGGCATGAAAAAAGGAGCCCTGGGGCCCCTTTGTTTTGCCTTTGGCAGACGAAAAGGTCTGCCAGCAAGGTCTTTTTAGTAGCTGCTACGGCCACCGCCGTAACCACCACCACCGCCACCGCCGCTACGGCCACCGCCGTAACCGCCGCCGCCGCCACCACCGCCGTAACCGCCACCACCACCGTTGCCGCCGCCGAAGCCGCCGCTACGGGGAGCGCGTGGCTCCATAGGACGGGCTTCGTTGACCACGAGGTCACGGCCGCCGAAGTTGGTGCCATGCACGCCTTGGATGGCGGCTTGGGCTTCAGCATCGCTGCCCATTTCGACAAAGCCGAAACCCTTGGAGCGGCCGGTGTCACGTTCCATCATGACCTTGGCGCTGCCGACCGAGCCGTACTGGCTGAAGGTCTGTTGCAGATCTTCGTCGCGGAAAGAATAAGGCAGGTTGCCCACGTAAAGTTTGTTGCCCATGAAGGACTCCTGAAAAAACACAAAAACGCGATGGAGTCCGACGCAATCAACAAACCTGTGACGACTTCAAAGACGCGAAACTGACCATTCACCGCTAAGCCAACTGCTTTCCTGCAAGCAGAAAAGCGAACCCATTATTAATCACTTTATGAGGTGTGTGGGGTTTATTTCTGGGGAAAGCCACTCATCGGGCACAAATTTGTAGAGATTCCGGGCTGCGCGCAAGGGGTATTCAGGGGAAACCCGCACAGTTTGTGGTGCCATGCCGCCGTACTCAGGCGCCAGCCACCGACGGCCCAGCCCGAGGTCCCTGTCCGCCAGCAGGGTAAAATACGCGGGTCTTTGGGGAGTAGCCCGCCCGGCCGCGCAACGCGCCGGGGGCATGCGTCAACACACTTGGGTTCTTCGAAACCTATGGCGTATGCGGTTTTTTTGAACTGGGCGAGACCATTGACTGCAAACCGATCCACATGGCCGGAGTCGGGGTGCAGTCAATGCGTTTTTCACCCATCCGGCCGGATAGGACCCCCTCCCCCATGGAAGCCTTCTTCATTTCTACCGCCATCGTCGCGCTTGCCGAGATGGGCGACAAGACGCAGCTGCTCGCGCTGGTGCTGGCGGCACGCTTTCGCAAACCCTGGCCCATCGTGTTCGGTATCCTGGTCGCCACGCTGGTCAACCACGGCCTGGCCGGTGCTGTCGGTGCCTGGGTGACCACCTTCCTGGGCCCCCAGGTACTGCGCTGGATCCTGGGTGCATCGTTCATTGCCATGGCGGTCTGGATGCTGATCCCCGACAAGCTCGATGAGGGTGAAGCCGACGGATCGCCACGCTGGGGTGTGTTTGGCACCACCGTGGTCGCATTCTTCCTGGCCGAGATGGGCGACAAGACCCAGATCGCCACCGTCATGCTGGCTGCCAAATACAACGCCTACCTGTGGGTGGTGGCGGGCACAACGCTGGGCATGATGCTGGCCAATGCGCCGGTGGTCTGGCTGGGCGAGCGCATCACGCGCAAGGTGCCCATCCGCGCGGTGCACCTGGTGTCTGCCGCCATCTTTCTGGTGCTGGGGCTGCTGGCGATTTTTTCGTCTGCAGGTTGATCTGGTCGGTGCGACGGGCTGTGCGTTGGGGCTCTGCTTTGGTATATTTGCCAAACGCGCCGATTTGCCACAGCTTGCGGGCGCTTTATAAATCCTGCTAAAGACCCGTCCGACACATCTGCCCGGCCTCGTTTTTAGCGACGCCGGGTATTTTTTTGCGCTGGGTCCGGTCTCCAGGCAAAAGCGGCTTCCTTGTGGAGCAGCGGCGCGCGCAAGCGGTGGAACGTGAGGGCCCACCAGTTCCAACTATGTCGTTCATCGCCACACCCCAGACCATGCACTTTGCGGAGGTGCTGCCGCTGCAAAGCGGTGCGACCATCCGCGCCTTCGACCTGGCCTACGAGACCTACGGCACGCTCAATGCCGACCGCTCCAACGCCGTGCTCGTGTGCCACGCGCTCAACGCCTCCCACCACGTGGCGGGCGTCTACGCCGGGCAGGACAAGAGCGAAGGCTGGTGGGACAACATGATCGGCCCGGGCAAGCCGGTGGACACCGACCGCTTCTTCGTGATCGGCGTGAACAACCTGGGCTCGTGCTTCGGCTCCACCGGCCCCATGCACACGCACCCCGACACGGGCGAGGTCTACGGCGCGGACTTCCCGGTGGTCACGGTGGAGGACTGGGTCAACGCCCAGGCCCGCCTGCTCGACCGCCTGGGCATACGGCAACTGGCCGCCGTGCTGGGCGGCAGCCTGGGCGGCATGCAGGCCCTGAGCTGGACGCTGCAGTATCCCGAGCGCATGCGCCACGCCGTGGTGGTGGCCAGCGCGCCCAACCTCACGGCCGAGAACATCGCCTTCAACGAGGTCGCCCGCCGCGCCATCGTGACCGACCCGGACTTCCACGGCGGGCACTTCTACCGCCACGGCGTGATCCCCAAGCGCGGCCTGCGCATCGCCCGCATGATCGGCCACATCACGTACCTCAGCGACGATGTGATGAACGAGAAGTTCGGCCGCAGCTTGCGTGCGCCCACGCTCCCCGCTTCGCGTGGTTCGCTGCCTCCCGAGGGGGCTGGTCCGGCTCGGGGCGGCCCAGCGCCGGACCTCCGCGACTATCTGTACAGCACCCAGGACATCGAATTCCAGATCGAGAGCTACCTGCGCTACCAGGGCGACAAGTTCAGCGACTACTTCGACGCCAATACCTACCTGCTGATCACCCGCGCGCTCGACTACTTCGACCCCGCCCGCGCGCACGCCGGCAACCTCACGCGGGCCCTCGCGCGGGCCACGGCGCGGTTCCTGCTGGTGAGCTTCACCACCGACTGGCGCTTCTCGCCCCAGCGCAGCCGAGAGATCGTCAAGGCCCTGCTCGACAACCGCCGCAGCGTGAGCTACGCCGAGATCGACGCACCCCACGGCCACGACGCCTTCCTGCTCGATGACGCCCGCTACATGGGCGTGATGCGCTCTTACTTCGATAGCATTGCCAAGGAGGTGCAGCCATGACCGACAAAGCCGCCATGGAGGCGCTGGCGCGCCTGGTGCCGCAGGGCAGCCGGGTGCTCGACCTGGGCTGCGGCAATGGCGCCATGCTCGACTACCTGCAGCGCGAACGCGGCTGCAGCGGCTACGGCGTGGAGATCGCCGATGCCAACGTGCTGGCCTGCGTGCAGCGCGGGGTGGACGTGATCCAGCTCAACCTGGACGAAGGGCTGGCCATGTTCGGCGACAACAGCTTCGACGTGGTGCTGCAGATCGACACGCTGCAGCACCTGCGCAATGCCGAGGTCATGCTGCGCGAAACGGCCCGCGTGGGCCGCACCGGCGTGGTGGCCTTTCCCAACTTCGCGCACTGGCCCAACCGCCTGTCCGTCCTGCGCGGGCGCATGCCCGTCACGCGCCGCCTGCCCTACCAGTGGTACGACACGCCCAACATCCGCGTGGGCACCTACAAGGACTTCGAGGTGCTGGCCACCAAGAACAGCCTGCGCATCCTGGAGTCCTTCGGCCTGCAGGACGGGCAGGAAGTGCGCTGGCTGCCCAACATGCGGGCCAGCACGGCAGTGTTCCATTTTGAACATGCGTAGCGATGCGGCGTCCATCGGCTTGAACCGTTCACGCTGACGCAGTCGAAGCGCCGCGCAAGGCTTCGACAGGCTCGGCCCGAACGGTGGGTGCGAGTGCGAAGAGGCCCATGCCATGGCGGCTCCCGAGGTGCGCGAAGCGACGCGACACGCGGCTGTCAACCGCATCGGCTAAGGTGCGCTCTTCCTGCAAGGACTGAAGGAGACCCGCATGAACCGCATTGCACTGCGCACCGTGGCTGCCGCCGCGCTGCTCGCCGCCTGGGCCCTGGGCGCCACAGCTCAGCAGGCCTGGCCGCCCACGCCCACCGTCATCGCCCACCGGGGCGCCTCGGCCCTGCGGCCCGAGCACACGCTGGCGGCCTACCAGAAGGCCATCGACGACGGCGCCGACATCATCGAGCCCGACCTCGTGATCACCAAGGACGGCGTGCTGGTGGCGCGGCACGAGAATGCCATCGCCATCCTGGGCGCCGACGGCGCGGTGAAGGAAGCCACTACCGACGTGGTGGACCGCCCCGAGTTCGCTGCGCGCAAGGCCACCAAGACCATCGACGGCCAGTCCATCACCGGCTGGTTCACCGAAGACTTCACGCTGGCCGAGCTCAAAACCCTGCGCGCCCGCGAGCGCATCCCGGCGCAGCGCCCGGCCAATGTGGCCTACAACGGCCAGTTCGAGGTGCCCACCTTGCAGGAGGTGATCGATCTGGCCAAGACGGCCAGTGCCAAAACGGGTCGTGTGATCGGCATCTACCCAGAGACCAAGCACCCCACCTACTTCGAGTCCATTGGCCAGCCGCTGGAGGCACCGCTGCTGGCCGTGCTGGAGAAAAACGGCTGGAACCACAAGGACGCCCCCGTGTTCGTGCAGTCGTTCGAGGTCAGCAACCTGCAGGCCATCCGCAAGCAGAGCAGCGTGCGCCTGGTGCAACTGGTGGCGCCCTCGGGCCGGCCGTATGACTTTGTGGCGCAAGGCGCGGCCAATGCGCGCAGCTATGCCGACCTGATCACTCCCGAAGGCCTCAAGCAGGTGGCCGCCTACGCCAACGCCATCGGCCCCTTCAAGACGCTGGTGGTGCCGGTGAAAGACGGTGTTCCCGGCGAACCCACGCCGCTGGTCGCACAGGCCCATGCCGCCGGGCTGGCTGTGCACATCTGGACGCTGCGGCCTGAAAACGCCTTTCTGCCCGCTGGCCTGAAGAAGGCGCCCAACACCGATGGCACCGCGCGCGGCGACAGCGTGGGCGAGATCACGGCGTATCTGCGCGCAGGCATCGACGGTTTCTTCACCGACGACCCCGCCGTGGGCCGCGCTGCCGTCCAGGCCTTCACGGCGAAGGGGATGACGGCGACGAAGTGACGGGCGCCGGGCGCGGCTTGCCCGGTGTAGCGCGTGTGCCCTGGCGCTGTCCCAGTTGCCGCGCCTTTTCCACCCACAACGCCAGCCGCTCGGCGCTGGCGCTGCGCACGGGGCCAAAGCTGTGCACCTGCACGGGCCGGATGCCACAGAACTCCAGGATGGCCTTCTTCATCTGGTGGTGCCCCGGCATGCGCGTGACCCAGCGGAAGTACCAGGGCGGCGAGTCCATGGTCACCAGCAGCTCGGCCGAGCGGCCTGCCAGCAGCTTGTCCCACAACGATGAGCCCTTGCGGTACTTGAAGGCGTAACCTGGCAGCAGCACGCGGTCGATAAAACCCTTGAGCAGCGCCGGCATGGCGCCCCACCAGATGGGGTAGACCCACACCAGGTGGTGGGCCCAGGTGATGTCGGCCTGCGCCGCCAGCAAGTCGGGTTCCAGCGGCTGGACGGCGCTGTAGCCCTGAAACAGCGGGTTGAATGCGAGCTGCCCCACATCCAGAAACCGCACCTGCGCCCCGGCGTGCCGGGCGCCCTCGGCATAGGCGCGTGCCATGCCTGCGCACAGGCTGTTGGCGGCGGGGTGGCCCAGGATGACCAGAATATTGTGTTGTTCTGCCACAGAGGCTCCATCACGGTGTTGTTGATGGCGCCATGGTCACCTTGCCCCATGGGACAGAGTCAAGCGGTCAGGTCAGCGATCAGGTCAAGGGGTGGCGAACCTTGCGGCGCCCGCCGTGGTGGCTGCGCTGAATGGCGCGGATTTGTGTTCTGGCGGCATCACTGGCAATGCGGGCGGTGCTGCGCACGCCTGGGGCGTGACGGGCACGGCCAGCGTGTCGCAGGTGTGCAGTTCGGCTTCCAGCACGGCCAGCTGTGTGTCCAGCGCGGCCAGGCGCGCCAGCTCCTGCGCCACGGCGGCCCGCCGCCCGGCGACGAGCTGGGCCATGCGTTCCCAGCCCGCAGCCGTGTCGATGTGGGGCAGGCCATCCAGTTCAGACAGCCGAAAGCCCAGCGCCTGGGCCTGGCGGATCAGCAACACGCGCGCCACGTCGGCCTCGCCATAGTGGCGGTAGCTGCCCGCGCGCGCCACCGTGCCCAGCAGGCCACGGGACTCGTACAGCCGGATGGCCTTGGGCGTGGTGCCGGTGCGGCGGGCGAGTTCTCCGATGCGCATGGGAGGTCCTGGTGTGGAGTGAAAACTATCAAAATAATAGCTGTTAGCGCTTATAGATAAAGCGCTAGCGGCCAATTTGACTCATATTTTGGTTGGGTGAAGTGTCGGAGGTCCCGCAGATCCCGATGCCACACGATAAGCTGCGGCGCTCTGATTCCCTCTTCCATCTCCCGCCCGCACCCGCCATGCCCCAGTTTGCCGCCAACCTGAGCCTGATGTACACCGAGCTGCCGTTTCTGGACCGCTTTGCCGCTGCGGCGCGCGATCGGTTCACGGCGGTGGAGTTCTTGTTTCCCTACGCCTTCGAGCCCGCCGAGGTCGCTGCGCGGCTCACGGACAACGGCCTGCAGCTGGTGCTGTTCAACGCCCCGCCCGGCGGTACCGACCGCATCCAGATGGCGGCGGCCTGGGACCAGAACGCGCGCGGCACCGCAGCGCTGCCCGGGCGTGAGGCCGAGTTCCGCACGGGCGTGCAAGAAGCCCTGCGCTATGCCGAGGTGCTGGGTTGCCCGCGCATCCACGTGCTCTCGGGCATCGTGCCGCCCGGTGTGGAGCGCGAATCGCTCAAGGACCTGTGTGTCAGCAACCTGCGCTGGGCGGCGGCCGAGGCTGCGCGCGCGGGGCGCGACATCCTTATCGAGCCCCTCAACCTGCGCGACGTGCCGCGCTACTTTCTGAACCGGCAGGACCACGCCCACGAGCTGCTCGACGCCGCGCAGGCCAACAATCTCAAGGTGCAGATGGACCTGTACCACTGCCAGATCGTGGAAGGTGACGTGGCCACCAAGCTGCGCCAGTACCTGCCCACGGGCCGGGTGGCGCATATCCAGATTGCCGGAGTGCCTGGGCGCCACGAACCGGACCAGGGCGAGTTGAACTACCCCTTCCTCTTCGACACCATCGACGCGCTGGGCTACGGCGGCTGGGTCGGCTGCGAGTACCGGCCGGCGGCGGGCACTTCGCAAGGCCTGGGCTGGATGAACAGGAAGACCCCCTGAGTCGCTTTGCGCCTTCCCCCTCGAGGGCGCGCCTTCGCTGCGGGGGCGGTCCTTGCTCGGCTTCCTCGGCTCGGGCAGCGCCAGTTTCGCAGGCTACGGCCCATGTGCCTGCCGCGATGAGGTACGCAGCTTTGCGTAAGGGAATGCGTGAATAAATGTAACAAGTCTCCGGACTTAGAGTGAAGAAGCGTGTTCTCAGGCGTTTGAGAACCCTTTCTGAGACCGGCTCAGCTGGCTTTGGGCTTTCAATCTAGAGGAGACACACTGCATGGCCGCTTCCCTTGCCAACAACCGTTCCGTCGCGCGCCAGGTCACGCTGACTGCCATCGCGCTGGTGGCCCTGGTGCTGGTGCTGGTGGGGTTGGCCATTGCCGTGCTGACCGAGCGCAGCACGCGGGCGCAGGTGGTGGCCAGCGTGGGCGACACTGCGCAAAGCGTGGCCCAGTCGCTGGACGCGGCCGACAACACCAACCGCGAACTGGTCCAACTCACCATGCGCGGTTTTCAGCGCTACTTCGAGGCCACCATGCAGCTCGACGAAGCCACGGGCGAGCTGCGCAGCTATGGCGCGCTGGTCAACGAGGACTACGGCTCGGTCGACAAGTTCGCCAGCGAGACGGGTGGCATTGCCACGGTGTTCGCCAAAAAAGGCGACAACTTCATGCGGGTGACCACCTCGGTCAAGAACGACAAGGGTGAGCGCCAGCAGGGCACGCCGCTGGGCAAAGACGACCCGGCCTATGCCACCGTCACCAAGGGCGAGCCTTATACAGGCGTCACCGTGGTGGGCGGCAAGCCCTACATGGGCCACTACCTGCCGGCCAAGGATGCGTCGGGCAAGGTGATTGCGCTGCTGTTCATCGGCAACGACATCAGCGTGTTCCACACCATGCTGCAAAAGCAGGTGGCGCAGACGAAGTTCTTCGAGCACGGCGGCACCTATGTGATCAACCCCGGCACCTCACTCGACCAGGCCGTGTTTGTGTACCACCCCACGGCGCGGGGCAAGCGTGTGCTGGAGGCCTACCCGCAGGCCCGTCCGTTTTTTGAGGCGCTGGCCGCGTCGCAGGACGGCTTTGTGCGCGAAGCCGCCCCGGTGCTGGGCGCGGGCGCCACCGACCCCTGGGCCCTGGTGCGCAAGACCGGCGGCGGCTGGTGGGTGGTGGCCGAGGTGCCCGACGGCGAGGCCATGGCCAGCCAGCGCCGCGTGACGCTGGCCGTGTGGGGCCTGATGGCGGTGGCCGTGGTGCTCCTGGCCGTGGGCCTTTTCCTCATGCTGCGCCGGGGCGTGAGCCGCCCGCTGCAGGACCTGACCCAGGCCATCACGCTGGTGGCGCAGGGCGATCTGACAGAGGCCTTCCGCACCACGCGGCGTGACGAGATCGGCGCGCTGGTGCAAGAGGTCGAAGGCATGCGCCAGCGCTATACGCAGATGCTGCAGCAGGTGCGCACGGCGGTCGACAGCATCACCACCGCCAGCGCCGAGATTGCCAGCGGCAACCAGGACCTGTCGGCCCGCACCGAGGCCACGGCCAGCAGCCTGGCCCAGACGGCGCAGAGCATGGAGCACCTCACCTCCACCGTGCGCCAGTCGGCCGATGCGGCGCGCCAGGCCAACCAGCTGGCCAGCACCGCCGCCGAAGTGGCCGCGCGTGGCGGCAAGGTGGTGGGTCAGGTAGTGACCACCATGGGCGACATCAACCAGAGTTCGCGCAAGATCGCTGACATCGTGGGCGTGATCGACTCGATTGCGTTCCAGACCAACATCCTGGCCCTGAACGCTGCCGTGGAAGCAGCCCGCGCGGGCGAGCAGGGCCGGGGCTTTGCCGTCGTGGCCAGCGAGGTGCGCAGCCTGGCCGGGCGCTCTGCCTCCGCCGCGCGCGAGATCAAGGCGCTCATCGGCGCTTCGGTGGAGCGCGTGGAATCCGGTGCACGCCTGGTGCAGAACGCGGGCACCACCATGGATGAGATCGTGGGCTCGGTCCAGCGCGTGGGCGACATCATTGGCGAGATCACGGCGGCGTCGAGCGAGCAGTCGGACGGCATCGGCCAGGTCAACACCGCCGTCAACCAGCTCGACCAGATGACGCAGCAGAACGCGGCGCTGGTGGAGGAATCCGCCGCAGCGGCTCAAAGCCTGCGCGAGCAGGCCATGCGCCTGGCCGGGGCGGTGCAGGTGTTCAAGCTCTCGCCCGGCGACGGCAGCGGTGGGTACCCTGCGGTGGCCGCGCTGGCCGCGCCTTCGGCGGGCCCGGCCCTGCAGGCCCCGGGCAGCGGCGCGTGGGCGCCAGCGCAGTTGCAATGACGGGAAAGGGGGCGCGCGCGCAGCGCGCTCCAGGGCGCGGTGGTCATCCTCTGGTTTGTTCTGCGGGGCCCTTGGTTTATGCTGGCCTGAACTTCCTTTGTCCCGACCACGCCACCTAGCCTGCCATGGCCGCCCACGTTCCCACCATGCTGGTCATGATCATTGTGAGCTCGCTCATGATGGCCGCCTCCATGGCGGTGGTGGGGTGGGGCCGACGGCGCGATGGCCTGGGGCGGTGGGCCGCTGCCCTGCTGGTCAATGCCATTGGGCACCTGCTGATCATGCTGCGGGGCCAGGTGCCCGATGTGCTGTCCATCGTGCTGGGCAACGTGCTGCTGTCCTGCGTGTTCGTGGGGATGATCGCGGCGATCTACCAGTTCCAGGGGCGTGCCCCACGGTGGCTGCTGCTGTTCACGCCGCCTGCGCTGGTCACGGCTTTTGTGGTGGTCTTCATAGACAACTTTCCGGCGCGCGCGAGTTTTGTGGGTCTGGTCATCGGACTGCAGGCCGTGTGGGCCCTGGCGGCGGCCCTGGAGCGCCGCCACGCCACGGTGGGGCGCGCGCAGTGGCTGCTGGTGGCGGGGCTGGGGCTGGAGGCGGTCGTGCTGGGTGGCCGCGCGCTGCTGGCCTTCGGCGGCAGCCAAGCGGCGACCAGCATCCTGCAGAGCAGCCTGCTGCAGACGCTCACGTTCATGGGCACGTTTTCGGTGGTGCTCATCAGCTCCATGGGTTTTGTGTTCATGTCTCGCGACCGTGCCGACGAAAACAACCGCATCATGGCCGCGCTGGACCCGCTCACCAGTGTGGCCAACCGCCGCTCGCTGATCGCGGCGCTGGACCGCGACGTCTCTCGCGCCGTGCGCTCGCGCGAATCCATTGCGCTCATGATGGTGGACATCGACCACTTCAAGCGGGTCAATGACCGCTATGGTCACCCCGCAGGAGACCAGGTGCTGTGCAGCGTGGTCAACGTGCTGAGCGAGCGCGTGCGGGCACAGGACCTTGTGGGCCGCTACGGGGGCGAGGAATTCATGGTGGTGCTGCCCGACACCACACTGCTGGGGGCCGAGCAGCTGGCGCGGGAACTGTGCAAGGCGGTGGAAGAATCACGCTGCCGCATCCGCGCAGCCGGCGGGGCCGCGCCAGACGCCGGCACCGACGCTGCCCTGGGGATTGCCGTCACGGTGAGCATCGGCGTCTTCGGCGGCCGGCTAGAGCCCGGCGACAGCTGGGACATGCTCATCGCCGCTGCCGACCGTGCGCTCTACCAGGCCAAGAACAATGGCCGCAACCGCGTGGAGGTGGCCACCGGACTGCGGCGCCCCGCCTCCCTGGCGGCGGTACAGGCCAATCCCGACACGCATCCTGTTTCCCGGTATTGACCCCCAAGAGGGACGCGGGACGGGCACGCTGGGCACGCCCCTGAAGAAGGGCGGAACCCCATGCTGCAGCGCGGCGGGAGCGCTGTCAGGGTGTTTGGAGATCTGCGATGGCGCCCGTACAGGCGTTGTGTTGGAATGCTGGTTTCGGTCCACAAGATCACCCGTATTCAGGAGAGCCGCCCATGAACGCCCGAGTCCCCGCCCACGCCCTTCAACCCGCCCTGGCCCTTGAAAGGGTCAGCCAGGCGTGGGACAACGACATCGTTCGTCAGCTCACCGACTACATCGCCATCCCTGCCAAGTCGCCCATGTTCTCGCCCGACTGGGCCGAGCAGGGCCTGCTCGACACGGTGGTGCGCAATGCTGCCGCGTGGGTCGAATCACAAAAGGTCGCAGGCCTCACGCTCGAGATCGTGCGCCTCCCCGGCCGCACCCCCGTGCTGTTTTTTGAAATCGAATCCACGCAGCCCGGCGCCACCGACACGGTGCTGATGTATGGCCACCTCGACAAACAACCCGAGTTCAGCGGCTGGCGCAACGACCTGGGCCCCTGGACCCCCAAGTACGAAGACGGCAAGCTCTACGGCCGCGGCGGCGCGGACGACGGCTACGCGGTGTACGCCAGCATCGCCGCGGTGCAGGAATTGAAGCGCCAGAACGTGCCGCACCCGCGCATCGTCGGCCTGATCGAGACCTGCGAGGAAAGCGGCTCGCGCGACCTGCTGCCCTACATCGATGCCTTGAAGCCCCGCATGGGCAACGTGGCACTGGTGGTGTGCCTCGATTCGGGTGCGGGCAACTACGACCAGCTGTGGCTCACCACCAGCCTGCGCGGCATGGCCACCGGCACGCTCAAGGTCGAGATCCTGACCGAAGGCATCCACTCCGGCGACGCCTCGGGCCTCGTGCCCTCGTCGTTCCGCATCATGCGGCAGGTGCTTGATCGCCTGGAAGACAGCGCCACCGGCCGCCTGCTGCCCCAGAGTTTCCATTGCGAAGTGCCTGCCGACCGCGTGGCCCAGGCCCGCGCCACGGCGGCCATTCTGGGCGAAGAGGTGTACAAGCGTTTCCCCTGGGCGCATTACGACTGCGGCGGTTCCACCACCTTTGCGCTGCCCACCACCACCGACCCGCTGCAGGCCTTGCTCAAGCGCACCTGGGAGCCCACGCTCAGCGTGACCGGCGCCGAGGGCTTCCCGGCGCTGCAGGACGCGGGCAATGTGCTGCGCCCCTACACCGCCTTCAAGCTCAGCCTGCGCCTGCCACCCCTGGTCGATGCTGGCCAGGCCGTGCAGGAGCTCAAGGCACTGCTCGAAGACAACGCGCCCTACCAGGCCAAGGTCACCTTCCAGGGCACCAGTGGCGCCACGGGCTGGAATGCACCCGCCACCACGCCCTGGTTCGAGCAGGCGCTCAACGAGGCCTCGCAGGCGCACTTCGGCGCGCCCTGTGGCTACATCGGCCAGGGCGGCACCATCCCGCTCATGAACATGCTCAGCGAAGGTTTTCCTGCCGCGCAGATGATGGTCTGCGGCGTGCTGGGCCCCAAGAGCAACGCACACGGTCCCAACGAGTTTTTGCATGTGCCCTATGCCAAGCGCCTCACGGCCTCGGTGGCGCAGGTGATTGCCTCGATGGCGCAGCAGGTGGTGGCACCGGCGGCTGTTGCGGGCTAAAGCTGTTTCTTCCTACCCCTTGCCCGGCCCCTCGCGGCCCCCTCTGGCAGCCCCGGGGCCTGTGCCCCGGGCTGCACGGGGTGTGCTGTTCCTGACGGATCTCTCCTTCTGCCATGACCTCTGAAGAAACCCTTCCCTCCACACTCACCACCTTCACCGCCAGCGATGGAGAGAACCTGGCCGTGCAGGACTGGCCCCTGCCGGAAGGCGAGCCCCAGCGCGGCACCGTGCTGCTGGTGCATGGCCTGGGCGAACATGTGGGCCGCTACGACGCGGTGGCGCGGCGGCTGAACGCCTGGGGGTTCGCAGCGCGCGGCTACGACCAATACGGCCACGGCGAATCGAGCGGGCCGCGCGGCGGGCTCACCTCGGACCTGCGCCTGCTGGACGATCTGGTCGACATGGTCGATGCAACGCGCGCCCGTTTGCCCGCCGGCCAGCCGCTGGTGTTGCTGGGCCACAGCATGGGCGGGCTGGTGGCATCGCGTTTTGTGGCGATGAACCTGCGGCCTGTGGACGCGCTGGTGCTGTCATCCCCCGCACTCGATGCGGGCCTGGGCGCCGTGCAAAAGCTGCTGCTGGCCACGCTGCCGCGCATCGCGCCCAACCTGCGCGTGGGCAACGGGCTGGATGCACAGTACCTCTCGCACGACCCCGCTGTGGTGGCCGCCTACCTGGCCGATCCGCTGTGCCACGACCGCATCAGCGCACGCCTGGCGCGTTTCATCGCCAACGGCGGCCCCGCCACCGTGGCCCGCGCCGCGCACTGGAGCGTGCCCACGCTGTTGATGTGGGCGGGCGGTGACAAGCTGGTCAACCCGGCGGGCAGCCGCGCCTTTGCAGCGGCCGCACCCAAGGCGCTGGTGCACGCGCATTGTTTCGAGCCCCTGTTCCACGAGCTGTTCAACGAAAGCCCGGAACTGGCCGATCCGGTGTTCGACCTGCTGCAGCAATGGCTGGTACAGCGATGCCCGGTGGCCTCCTAAGAACGTGTTCACGATCTCCCAGGAGTCGCGCAGCGGCCTTGGCGGGATGGGATGCTAGGCGCGGTGCGCAGCCAATAGCTTGGCTATTGGCAAGCGCCGCAACGCCGCAGACCGCCCGCCAAGGCCGCTGCGCGAAGGGTTGGAGCGAAATCGGGCGATTGGAAGCCCCGGCTGCTTGCATGGGCATGAGCCCATGCGGCGCATCCGAAGCATCCACTCATCCCGATTGCGCTCCAACGCGACCCCTGCGAGATCGTGAACACGTTCCAAGCGCTGCCACCCAGAATTTCAAATAAAAATGGTCGCCAGCGCTTATCCATCAAGCGCTGGTAGATATCATTTTTGCAGCAAACCGCCCAGCATTCCGAACAGGTCGTTCGATGTGCCAAACCCGCCCTGCGGTGCCTCGCCGCGTGGGCTGAGCTGGTCGATCAGGCCCGGCAGCACCTGGGCCAGTTGGCCTGCGGCGGCTCCGGGGCCTACGCCCAGTTGCGACGCGATCTGCGACAGCGGGCCGCTGCCCAGCACATCGGACAGCTGCTCGCCCGAGATCGCCTGGTTGGGCCCCGCGCTGAGCCAGGACGCAATCACATTGCCCAGCCCAGCCTGCTGAAACTTGGCCATCAGGCCCGGCAGGCCACCCACCGGGCCGTCGTTGCTGATCAGGGACATCACGGCCTGCACCAGCTGCGGGTTTTGCGCGGCCATGCTGATCAGCCCCCCCAAGCCACCTCCGGCCCCACCGGACGCAGCGGCGTCGCTGCCGCCTTGCGATGCATTGTTGATGACGGCACCCAGAACGGAATCGAGCAAACCCATGGTGTTCTCCTGCAGAAGGAATAAAAGACAACCGCAGAGCGGCCGGACCGTGACCACGGTCTGCTAACTGCCGATGGTACGCAGGCAGGGGCTGGCTGCTGTGTCAACAATCGTGAATTCTTCTACCGCAGGCCCCTTGGCGATAGGCAAGCGGATGCCGAATGCCACGACACCCTTAGTGCCGGTGCGTGGCAGGGCGACTGCGTTAGTGGGCGCGGGGTGGGCGCTTGTCCAGCAGCGGCGTGCTCACGCCTTGCACCCCCACCAGCCCCAGCACCGTGACCAGCGAGCTTTGTGCGCCCTTCCAGGCATCCGTCAGGTCGATCCATTCGGACAGCGCGTGGAAACCGCCCGTCTTGCCGCCGCCCCCGATCACGATGGCGGGGATGCCCAGCGACATGGGCACGTTGGCATCGGTGCTCGCGCCGCCCAGCACCGTCTTGCGGCCAAACGCCGTGTTGGCGCGCACGGCCGCTTCCACAATGACCGAATCCGCCGCCGTACGGCCACCGGGCCGGTCGCCGATGAGTTTGGTCGATGCGCTCAAGGTGTTCACACCCCAGCGCGCGTTTTCTTCGGTCACGGCACTGTCCACGGCGGCCAACACCTGCTTTTCCGTGGCCAGCATCGGGGCTGTTTCGTCGGAGCGGATGTCCACCGCCATGCGCGCATCGGGCGCGATGGTGTTGACGGATGTGCCGCCGCCCACCGTTCCCACGGTGAAGGTGGTTTTGGGACTCTTGGGGGTGCGGATCTCGGCGATCTTGGCAATGGCGCGGCCCATGCCGTGGATGGCGCTGGGCACCTCTCCAAACGCGGCGTAGCTGTGGCCGCCCGGGCCCTTGAAGGTGACTTCATGGCGGTGGCTGCCCGTGCCCAGCACCAGCACGGTGCCGTCGGGTGCGGGCTCCAGCGCCACCAAACCGTCGATGTCGAGGTGCTCCTTGAACAGGTGCTTCATGCCGCGCAGGTTGCCCAGTTCTTCCTCGCCCACATTGCCCACAAACACCAGGTCGCCCACGGTGGCGATCTTCTGGTCGTTCAACACCTTGAGCCACGACAGCAGCACGGCCAGGCCGCGCGTGTTGTCGGAAATGCCGGGCGCATACAGCTTGTCGTCGCGCTCCTTCACCTTCACGTCGGTGCCGGCCGGGAACACCGTGTCCAGGTGGGCCGAGATCACGAGCTTGGGGCCGTTGCCCGTGCCCTTGCGCACGCCCACCACGTTGCCTTCGGCGTCGATGGCGGCGCTGGCCAAGCCCAGGGTCTTCAGGCGTGCGAGGAACGCCTCGGCGCGTTTTTGCTCCTTGAACGGCGGGGCCTCGATCTCGGTGAGCATGCGCAGGTCTTCGGTGGCGCGGTCGTGGTCGGCCTTCACTGCGTCGAGCAGCTGCAGGATCTGGGGCGCAGCCATGAGCTGGCTATAGGCCTTGTCCACGGCGGGACGCAGCGCGGCGGGCGTGGGCGCCACGGCGCCGAACTGTGCATAGGCTGCAGAGGGCAGCAAGGCGGCGCAGGCGAGGGCCATGGCACCAGCAAGGGCTGTGGCACGGAAGGTATGGAGAGGGAGAGTCATGGTGATCCAGCGAAACACGAACACAAACGGAAGGAGTGACCGGCCTGTCCAGCCATCGTGGATGGAGCCGTGGGCCGGTATGCAGTGCCATGCAATTGTTGGACCGAACCCCGCCCCTGGGCTCTGCTTTAATCTGTCCTGCCGACAGTTTTTCTTACATGCGCCGACACATCCCCAGCACCCGCGCCCTGCTCGTTTTTGATGCCGTGGCGCGCCACCACGGTGTGAGCAAGGCCGCCGAAGAACTCTGCCTCACCCACAGCGCCGTGAGCCAGCAGCTGCGCCTGCTGGAGGGCCAGCTGGGCCTGCAACTGGTGCAGCGTGGCGCACGCGGCTCCACGCTCACCGAGGTGGGCCGCCGCTACCACGGGCAGATCGTGGGCGACCTGCTGCGGCTGCAGAACCACACACTCGAAGCCATGGCCCAGCGGCCCGATGGCGCGCGCCTGCTGGTGGGCTGCGTGCCCGTGTTTGCCGAGCGCTGGCTGTTGCCCCGGTTGCCCACTTTCCTCGCGCAGCAGAAGGGATGCAGCCTGCACCTGCAGGTGTACCCTACGCAGATCTACATGGTGGAGGTTCCGTTTGATGTGGCCGTGCAGTACGACGACGCGGCCTGGCCCGGGGTGGTGCCCGCGTCCCTGATGCCCGAGGTCTGCGTGGCCGTGTGTGCACCGCAATCGCGCCACCGCCGCGCGACAGAGCGCGGCGACTTCCGCGCCGTGCCGCTGCTGCAGCTCAGCTCGCGCCTGGGCGCGTGGGACGAATGGTTTGGCCGTGCCGGCATCACGCGCATCCCCGGCCACACTTTGGGAGGCCACCGATTCGACCTGTTCTCGATGCTGGTGGAGGCGGTGCGCGCCGACCTGGGCGTCGGCGTGGTGCCCCGGTACTTTGTCGAGCGCGAACTGCAGTCGGGCGAGCTGGTGCTGGCCCACCCGCACCACGACAGCGGCGTGCGCGGCTACAGCCTCTTCGTGGCGCCGGGGCGTCTGGAAGACCCTGCGGTGGCGGCCTTTGCACAGTGGCTGCGCACCACCGTGGCGGCGGAAGGCACCACGGCTGCCGCGTCCTCAGGCGCCGGTTGAAACGCGCTTGCGCTGCACACCCAGCCAGGCCAGTGCCAGCCCCGTCACCACAATCGGCACCAGCGAGCCGGCGTTGAGCAGCGTCCAGCCCTGCGTGGTGACCAGCACGCCCGACGAGAACGCACTCAGCGCCAGCGTGGCGTACACGCAGAAGTTGATGGCCGCCTGGGCGCGGTCCTTCTCCTCGGGGCGGTAGGCCGTCATGGCCAGCGTGGTGGAGCCAGTGAACAGGAAGTTCCAGCCCACACCCAGGAAGAACAGCGCAATGCCGAAGTGGTGCAGCTCCACGCCCATCAGCGCCACCGCCACACACGCCAGGTTGAGCAACACCCCCGTGCCCATGATGGGCAGCACGCCAAAACGCTTGATGAGGTGGCCAGTGACAAAGCCGGGTGCGAACATGCCGATCACATGCCACTCCAGCACCAGCGCTGAGGCGTCGAAGTCAAAGCCACACACCTGCATGGCCAGCGGCGTGGCCGCCATCAGCAGGTTCATCACGCCATAGCCCAGCGCGGCGCCCACAATGGCCACGATGAAGGCGGGCTGGCGCATCAGCACAGAAAGGGGGCGCCCTTGCTCGCGTTGCCCCGCCGCATTGAGCACCACGGGTTGCACCTCGAACCGGATGGCTGTCATGCACAGCATGGACAACAGTGCCACACCGATGAGCGCGATATAGGCGCCCGCAAACGGCACCGGGAACAGCGTGCGCGTGGCGCTGGCCAGGTTGGGGCCTGCCACGGCGCCCAGCAGGCCGCCCGCCAGCACCAGCGAGACGGCCTTTTCGCGGTAGTCCTGCTTGGCCAGTTCGGCGGCGGCAAAGCGGTACAGGCCGCCGTTGGCGCTGTAGTAGCCCGCCACCAGGGTGGCCGTGCACAGCAGCCAGAAGCTGGCGCTGAACGCCGCCCAGGCACACAGCGCGGCCGATGCCACGGCCACGGCCAGCCCGATCTGGAACGACACCTTGCGGCCCCAGCGCATCTGCGTCCTGGCCACCAGGGGCGTGGACAGCGCGCCGCCCACCACGTAGCCCATCACCGGCAGCGTGGCCATCCAGCCAAAGGGCGCCAGCTGCAGGCCCACCAGCCCGTTGATGGCGATGAAGACGACGTTGTTGGTCAGGAAAAGGCCTTGGCACAGGGCCAGCAACCACAGGTTCTTGTTCACGGTAGGGCAGCGCTTGGAGCGGGCAGAAGGGCGTTAAGGGACGGCAGCATAGATGCAAGTCAAGGCCGGACGGCAGTGGGGTGCGCCGGGAAGGTGGGGCACATCAAAACCCGACTGCTTTGCTCCAGCATTGTGCACCGCCGTTGATGAAGATCAGCGGATGCGTTGGGCGGCCCCCGTATGGTGGCGCCCAGTGCTGTGGCTCCCCACCGGGGCCAGCGTTTGAATGCTTGTGATGGAACCCCTGAAATCGATGGAGGCTGCGCTGCCTGAGGCCCCGGAGCCCGCCTCGCCCGCCCTGGAACTGGTCTGCCCCGCGGGCAGCCTGCCCGCCCTGAAAGCGGCCGTGGACCACGGCGCCAACTGCGTCTACCTGGGCCTGCGCGACGCCACCAACGCGCGCAATTTTGCGGGCCTCAACTTTGACGAAGCGGCCATCGCCCAGGGTATTGGCTATGCCCACGCGCGTGGCTGCAAGGTCTTCATGGCGCTCAACACCTACCCGCAGGCCGCCAATCCGGGGCCGTGGCGCAGCGCACTGGACAAGGCGGTCGACCTGGGCGTGGACGCGGTCATCCTGGCCGACCCGGGCCTCATGCAATACGCGGTGCAGCGCCACCCCCGGCTGCGGCTGCACCTGTCGGTGCAGGGCTCGGCCACCAACTACGAGGCCATCAACTTCTACCGCGAGCAGTTCGGCATCGTGCGCGCCGTGCTGCCGCGCGTGCTGTCGATGGAGCAGGTGCGCCAGGTCATCGACCGCACGCCGGTCGAGATCGAGGTGTTCGGTTTTGGCAGTCTGTGCGTGATGGTCGAGGGGCGCTGCGCGCTGTCGTCGTATGTGACCGGCGAATCGCCCAACACGCACGGCGTGTGTTCACCCCCGAAGGCCGTGCGCTGGGTGGAGACCCCGCAGGGCCGCGAGTCGCGCCTGAACGGCGTGCTCATCGACCGCTATGCACCCGGCGAGAACGCGGGCTACCCCACGCTGTGCAAGGGCCGCTTCGACGTGGGGGATGACGAGAACTACTACGCCATCGAAGAGCCCACCAGCCTCAACACGCTGGAGCTGCTGCCCCAGCTGCTCAAGATGGGCGTGCGCGCCATCAAGATCGAAGGCCGCCAACGCAGCCCCGCGTATGTGGCGCAGGTCACCCAGGTCTGGCGCGAGGCCATGGACCAGTGCCTGGCTTTTCCCCACCGCTACGCGCCCAAGACACGCTGGATGGCCAGCCTGGACCAGGTGGCAGAAGGCCAGCAGCACACGCTAGGCGCCTACCACCGCCCCTGGAAATGAAATGATCAGGCGACAACCCCCTGAGCCGCTGCGCGGCTTCCCCCTTCTCTCTACGCGCTTCGCGCTAGGGGAAGGGGGACAACGCCAGCGCACGCCAGCGAAGCGCCGCATACGCGGCTTGGCGGCCCTTGCGCGGCGTCCCCTGGCCTGGATCGCGCCAGATCGAAGGTCGGTGCGCCGCTTTGAATCCGAAATATCACGATGAAACCCCGGAGACCGCCCCATGAAACTCTCTCTCGGCCCGCTGCTGTACTACTGGCCCCGCGACACCGTGTTCGCGTTCTACGAGGCCATGGCCGCCACGCCCGTGGATGTGGTGTACCTGGGCGAGACGGTGTGCTCACGCCGCCATGAGCTGCGCCTGGCCGACTGGCTGGCGCTGGCGCGCATGCTGCGGGACGCGGGCAAGGAGGCGGTCTTGTCCAGCCAGGTGCTCATCGAGTCCAGCGCCGACGTGGGCGTGATGCACAAGATCACAGGCAACGGCGAATTTCTGGTCGAGGCCAATGACATGGGGGCGGTGAGCTGCCTTGCGCGTGCACCCGCCGGGCCGCAGGCCTTTGTGGCCGGACCGCACCTGAACCTGTACAACGCGCACTCGCTGCAATGGATGGCGCAGCTGGGTGCCACCCGCTGGGTGATGCCGCTTGAAATGTCGCAGGACGCCCTCTCCGCCGTGCTGGCGCAGCGGCCCGCAGACATCGAGACCGAGGTGTTTGCCTACGGGCGCATGCCACTGGCCTATTCGGCACGCTGCTTCACCGCGCGCCACCGTAACCTGCCCAAGGACGACTGCCAGTTCAGCTGCCTCGACCATGCCGACGGACTGCCGCTGCGCACGCGCGAGAGCGAGGGTTTTCTGGTGCTTAACGGCACGCAGACCCAGTCGGCCCGTGTTTACAACCTGGCCAACGAACTGGCCGCGATGCGCGCCCAGGGTGTGGGCGTGGTGCGGCTGAGCCCGCAGGCGCAGCACATGCCGCAGGTGATCGCCGCGTTTGACGAAGCCCGCCGCGCCGTGGCTGCGAAAGAGACTGCTGAAAAGACCCCCGACTTTGTGGAGCGCATGCAGCCCTTCATGCCCGATCTGCCCTGCAACGGCTACTGGTTCGGGCGCCCAGGCCTGGAGCAGGGGCTGCAAGGGGCAGCGCGTGGTGCTGCCGCGCGGCCTGCGATGCATCCATAACGCGAAGCGAATCACCGCATGTACCCCGGCGAACGTTTCAACAGCATCAGCCACCTGGTGGGCGCACTGCTGGCCACGGCGGGCGCGACTGTGCTCATCACGCTGGCGGTGCGCCTGGGTGACCCGTGGAAGGTGGTCGCGTTCAGCATCTATGGCGCCATGCTGGTGGCGCTGTACGCGGCGTCCACCGCGTACCACAGCGTGCGCCGGCGCGCCATCAAGGCCGTGCTGCAAAAGCTGGACCACTGCAGTATCTACCTGCTGATCGCCGGCAGCTACACGCCGTTTGCGCTGGTGTCGCTGCGCGGGCCCTGGGGCTGGTCGTTGCTGGGCGTGGTGTGGGGCCTGGCCCTGCTGGGCATCGCGCAGGAGATCTGGTGGGCACGGGGCGCGCGTGTGTTGTCGCTGGTCATCTACGTGCTCATGGGCTGGCTGGCGCTGGTGGCTGTGGTGCCGCTGTGGCACGCGCTCACGCCCGGGGGTTTTGGCGGGCTGCTGGCGGGTGGGGCCTGCTACACACTGGGCATCATCTTCTATGCGCTGGACCACCGCGTGCGCCATGGCCACGGGCTGTGGCACCTGTTTGTGCTGGGCGGCAGTGTCTGCCATTTTTTCACCGTGTTTTTCTACGTGGCCTGAGGGCCCGTCTTCTACCTATGGCTGCTTTCCCTTCTTCGCCCACGCCTGCCGCGAACCCACGGCTGGTGCCGCCTCCCGTGGGGGCTTTGCTGTCGCGCCTGCCTGCCTACCCCGGCTCGATGCTGCTGGTGACGGCGCTCAACCTGGCGCTCGCGCGGCACCTGCCTGGTGATGTGGGCCGCTTGTTGCTCCACAAGAAGATGCGGGTGCAGGTGCGCGATGCGCGCGTGGCCTTCGACTTTGCCTGGACGGGCCAGCGTTTTGCACCCCACGCCCCGCTGGTGGCCCCGGCGGTGGCCGACGTCACGCTGAGCGCCACGGCGCACGACTTCCTGCTGCTGGCCCAGCGCCAGCAGGACCCGGACACGCTGTTCTTCAGTCGCCGCCTGTCGATGGAGGGCGACACCGAACTGGGCCTGGTGGTCAAGAACGCACTCGACGCCATCGAGCTGCCGGTGCTGGACCCGCGCCAGTGGGCGCAGAAGTTGGCGCCGCGCCAGGTGCTGGGCCACCTGCGCCGCCGCCTGGACCCGACACCACGCAACGGAGGGTGAGCATGACCACCGACACCCATCCCCAGAACCACCCCTTGGTCTATTCCTGCTCCGGCTGCTCCAGCGCCGCGCAGCTGGCCAACCACGTGGCGCTGCAGCTCGACCGGCACGGCGTGGCCGAGATGTCGTGCATTGCGGGCGTGGGCGGCGATGTGCCGCACCTCATGAAGACTGTGCGCTCGGGCCGCCCCATCATCGCGCTCGACGGCTGCCCGCTGGTCTGCGTCAAAAGCACGCTCGCGCGCCACGGCATTGCGGCCGACCGGCATTACCAGCTGCAGCAATACGGTGTGAAAAAACGCGCGCACGAAGACTTCGACCCCGTGCAGGCCGCGCTGGTGCTGGAGCAGGTCGAGGCCGACCAGCTGGCCGAGCCGCTGCGTGCCTCGGCTGCTGAAGGGGTGCCCCATGGCTGAGTCCACATCCCTTCGCCGCGTCATCGTCGCCATCTCGGGCGCCAGCGGCGCCGTGTACGGCGCGCGCCTGCTGCAGGTGCTGCAGGGCCAGAGCGGCATCGAGACCCACCTGGTCGTCTCGGACGCAGGCTGGCGCAATCTGCAGCACGAGCTGGACATGGACCGCCCCGCCGTGGAGGCCCTCGCGCACCGCGTGCACGACGTCGCCAACGTGGGGGCAGCCATTGCCAGCGGCTCGTTCCAGTGCCATGCCATGGTGGTCGCGCCCTGCTCCATGCGCACGCTGGCCGCCATTGCGCATGGCCTGGCCGACAACCTGCTCACGCGCGCAGCCGACGTCGCCCTCAAGGAGCGCCGCCGCCTGGTGCTAATGGTGCGCGAGTCGCCGCTGCACCTCACCCACCTGCGCAACATGGTGGCCGTGACCGAGATGGGCGGCATCGTCTGCCCGCCACTGCCCGCCTTCTACCTGCGCCCGCAGACCGTGGGCGAGGTGGTGGACACCAGTGTGGCACGTGTGCTGGACCTGATCGGCGTGGAGCACAGCCTGATGCCTCGCTGGCAGGGATTGGATTGATTGCTATTGTATTAATAGCTGGTTGCGAATGATGGACGTGCGCAAACGGCCTTTTTTGTTCATGTTCTGATAACTAATATGGCCTACCGCGACCTGCGCGACTTCATGGCCCAGCTCGAAGCCACCGGCGACCTGCGCCGTGTGGGCGAAAGCGTCTCGCCCCACCTGGAGATGACCGCACTCAGCGACCGCGTGCTGCGCGCCGGAGGGCCTGCGTTGCTGTTCGAGCAGCCCACGGGCCACCACATGCCGGTGCTCACCAACCTGTTCGGCACACCCGCCCGCGTGGCCCGCGCCATGGGTGTGCCGGACCTGCGCGGTGTGCGCGCCCTGGGCGAATTGCTCGCCACGCTGAAAGAGCCCGAGGCCCCCAAAGGCTTCAAGGACATGCTGGGCATGGGCCAGCTGCTCAAGACCCTGTGGAACATGGCGCCGCACACCGTGGCGCGTGGTGCGCCCTGCCAGCAAGAGGTGTGGGAAGGCCCCGACGTTCATCTCGACCGCCTGCCCGTGCAGCACTGCTGGCCCGGCGACGTGGCCCCGCTCATCACCTGGGGCCTGACCATCACGCGCGGCCCGCGCAAGGCGCGGCAGAACCTGGGCATCTACCGCCAGCAGGTGCTCTCGCGCAACCAGGTCATCGTGCGCTGGCTGGCGCACCGCGGCGGCGCGCTGGACTTTGCCGACCACTGCGCCCAGCGCCCCGGCCAGCCCTACCCCGTGGCCGTGGCCCTGGGCGCCGACCCCGCCACGCTGCTGGGCGCCGTCACGCCCGTGCCCGACAGCTTGAGCGAATACCAGTTTGCGGGCTTGCTGCGCGGAGCCCGCACCGAAGTCACGCCCGCGCTGGGCGTGCCGCTGCAGGTGCCTGCGACGGCCGAGATCGTGCTCGAAGGCCATATCCAGCCCGATGCGCACCACAAAAGCGGCTGGCAGCACGCACTGGAAGGCCCGTACGGCGACCACACCGGCTACTACAACGAATGCGCCGAGTTCCCCGTGCTCACGGTGGACCGCATCACGCTGCGCCAGGACGCGATCTACCACAGCACCTACACCGGCAAACCGCCCGACGAACCCGCCGTGCTGGGCCTGGCGATGAACGAGCTGTTCATCCCGCTGCTGCAAAAGCAGTTCCCCGAGATCGTGGATTTCTACCTGCCGCCCGAAGGCTGCAGCTATCGGCTAGCGGTGGTCAGCATCCGCAAGGCCTACGCAGGCCACGCACGGCGCGTGATGATGGGCGTGTGGAGCCACCTGCGCCAGTTCATGTACACCAAGTTCATCGTGGTGGTGGATGCCGATGTGGACGTGCGCGACTGGAAGGACGTGATCTGGGCCATCACCACCCGCATGGACCCTGCCCGCGACACGCTGCTGGTGGAGCACACCCCCATCGACTACCTGGACTTCGCCTCGCCCGTGAGCGGCCTGGGCAGCAAGATGGGGATGGATGCCACGAACAAGTGGCCGGGTGAAACCCAGCGCGAGTGGGGCCGCCCCATGGCCATGGACGCCGCCGTGCAGGCGCGCATGGACACGCTTTTCACAGCGCTGGGCCTTTGACACCTCCGTGCACCAAGGCGGTGCTGCGCTCCCCAGTCACGTAGAAGACAAGCACGCCCCGCGTTGTTTGCGACGATGTGCCAGCCCCGATAAAGAGGGCCCTGCACCGGCACCCACGGATGCCGCGATGCAGCACAGCGCACATCCCTAGGAGACAACGGCAATGCAGCAGCAACAGCCCGGCAGCATGATGGACCGGCCATTACTGGTTTCGGCCATCCTCGAGCATGGCGAGAACCAGTACGGCGACCAGCAGATCGTCTCGCGCGATACCAATGGCAGCCTGCACCGCTACCGCTTTTCGGACATGGCCCAGCGCGCCCGGCAGCTCGCCAACGCATTGCAGGCGCTGGGCCTGCGCCCTGGCAGCGTGGTGGGGTCGCTGGCCTGGAACAACCACCGCCATCTGGAGGCGTACTACGCCGTGTCCGGCAGCGGCATGGTCATGCACACCTGCAACCCACGCCTGCACCCCGAGCAGCTGGCCTACATCGTCAACCACGCCGACGACGAAGTGGTTCTGTTTGACACCACCTTTGCACCGCTGGTGCGCGCCATTGCGGCGTCGTGCCCCCGCGTGCGGCACTGGGTGGCGCTGTGTGATGCCGACACGCTGGGCGCCATCGATCTGCAAGGCGTCAGCGGGGTCGAGGCGTACGAGACGCTGGTGGCCCGCCAGGCCGACCGCTTCACCTGGCCCCAGTGCGATGAAAAGTCCGGCGCGGCGCTGTGCTACACGTCGGGCACCACCGGCAACCCCAAGGGCGTGCTGTATTCGCACCGGGCGCTGGCGCTCAGTGCCCTGTCGGCCTGCATGCCGGGCGTGCTGAGCATCAGCGCGCGGGAGACCATTCTGCCCGTGGTGCCCATGTTCCACATCAACGCCTGGTGCCTGCCTTATGCGGCGCTGATCGGCGGCGCCAAGCTGGTGCTGCCCGGCCCGCGCCTGGATGCGGCAAGCCTGTACGAGCTGATGGAGACCGAGCGCGTCACCGTCAGCGCGGGTGTGCCCACCATCTGGATGGGCCTGATCCAGCATGTGGAGCAGCATGGGCTGCGCTTTAGCACCATGCGGCGCACGGGTGTGGGCGGCTCGGCCATGCCCAAGGCGCTGATCGCCAAGTTCAACGACGTGTACGACGTGGAGGTACGCCACGGCTGGGGCATGACCGAGACCACGGCGATTGCCACCATGAGCGTGCTGGGTGCGGCCGATGCGGAGCTGCCGCCCGAGGACCGCCACGCGCTGGTCGCCAAGCAGGGCAAGTCGGTGTTCGGCATCGAGCTCAAGCTGGTGGACGAAAACGGTGCCAGCCTGCCGCGCGACGGCGTGGCGCAGGGCGAGCTGATGGTGCGCGGCCAGTGGATCGTGGACCGGTACCACAAGGCCGAGCGTTCGGCGCTGGTGGATGGCTGGTTCCCCACGGGCGACATCGCCACCATCAACCCGCAGGGCGTGGTGCAGATCCGCGACCGCACCAAGGACGTGATCAAGTCGGGCGGGGAGTGGATCAGCTCCATCGACCTGGAGAACGCCGCGGTGGCGCACCCGGCGGTGGCCATGGCGGCGGTCATCGGCGTCAAGCACCCCAAGTGGGACGAGCGCCCGCTGCTCTTCATCGTGCGCAAGCCCGGCCAGTCGCTGGACAAGGCGCAGGTCCTGGACTTTCTGGCGCAGCGCGTGGCCAAGTGGTGGCTGCCCGACGACGTGCTGTTTGTTAACAGCCTGCCGCTGGGCGGCACCGGCAAGGTCCAGAAAAACGAGCTGCGGCAGCGTCATGGCGCGGTGTTCGGCGGCGAATGACACCGCCGCGCGCTGACGGTTTTCGGTTTTGGCTTTCCTTTCGTTCCCACTCACCCACCCCACGGAGACACACATGAACATGGTTCCCAGGAAATGGCCACGCCATTGGTTGAAGGTCGGCGCATGCGCCGCAGCGCTGGTGATGTCCGCGCACGCAGGGGCGGCCGAGACGGTGAAGATCGGCTTCATCGACCTGCTGTCCGGCCCGTTTGCGCTCACCGGCCAAAGCTCGCTCAACCAGTTGCGTGAGGTGGTGGCGCAGGTCAACGCCAAGGCCGGGCCCAACGAGCCCAAGTTCGAGGTGATGGACTTTGACAACAAGGGCACGCCGCAGGAGAGCCTGAACGCGCTCAAGGCCGCCACCGACCGGGGCGTGCGCTACATCACCCAGGGCGGCGGCTCGGGGGTGGCCCTGGCGTTGGTGGATGCGCTCAACAAGCTCGCCGAGCGCGACCCCGAACGTGCGACGGTGTACCTGAACTACGCCGCCATGGACCCCCAGCTCACCAACGAGCGCTGCAGCTTCTGGCACTTCCGTTTCTATCCATCGAGCGAGATGAAGATGGAGGCGCTGACCACCTACCTGCAGGGCCGCAAGGACGTGAAGCGCGTGTACCTGCTCAACCAGGACTACACCCACGGCCGCCAGGTCTCCAAGGCCGCCAAGGAATACCTGGCCCGCAAGCGGCCCGACATCGAGGTTGTGGGCGACGACTTCATCCCCATCGCCCAGACGCGCGACTTCGCCTCGTACGTGGCCAAGATCGCCGCCACCAAGGCCGACACGGTCATCACCTCCAACTGGGGCAGCGACCTCACGCTGCTGTTCAAGTCCTCGCGCGACTACGGCCTGAACATCAACTACTTCACGCTCAACGCCAACAACCCCGGCACACCCGCGCAGATCGGGCCCTGGGGCGAGGGCAAGGTCGGGGTGATCTGGAACTGGGTGCACAACGCGCCCACCCCCGAGCTGGAAAAGATCTACGTGGACTACAAGAAAAAGACCGGTGACGACTTTGTGTTTGCCGCGCACTGGAACAGCATGCACATGCTGCGCGAGGCGATGCGCAAGGCCCAGTCCACCGACGCCAAGAAGGTGGCCTTCGCACTGGAAAGCATGACCTACAAGAGCCCCATGGGCGAGGTGCGCATGCGCAAGACCGACCACCAGCTTGAAGCGCCGCTGTACCTGGGTATCTGGGCCAAGCAGGGCAGCAAGGGCGTGAAGTACGACGCCGAGAAGACCGGCTACGGCTTCCGCTCTGAGGTAGCCTGGGACAACTACATCAGCGCCCAGCCCACGTCCTGCCAGATGAAGCGGCCATCCTGAGCGCCCCGTAGCTCAGACATCTCCTCGCCAGTACGCCGCGCGCGCTGCGCAGGCCTGCTGGCGCAAGCTGGCAACGCTTTGGTGGGCGTCGTCGGCATGGGCCCCGTTCCCTCTCGCCTGCGAGCGGGGCCCGCACACGCTCATGCGCCTTGTGCGTGATCGCTTCAACGCCCCCGCCCGGGCATAAAGCCCGCAGCCCCTGCTGACGGGCGCCCCGCACCTCCAAGCCCCCGTGCGCCGCAAGCCATGAATCGGCCTGCGCCTCCTCCTGCGCCGTCCGTGGCGCTTCTACGCCCCTGTCCGCACGTGTGCACAAACCGTACAGGGACGAGCCCTCCCTCCGCAGGGATTGCGGCCAGCCAGTGCTCCCTTCTTCCGCTCTTCGCACCCCATCAGATGATTTGGTTGTAAAGAAAACGATTTTTATTCGTTTGGTTTTGACGGACCACCGCATAGATTGGTGGCTATCCCCATCCAAAACCGCTTTTCCCCCACGTTCCAGGAGACCCCGTCCATGTCCGCCGAAGCCCTTGAGATCACCTTGCCCGAAGCCCTGGAGGCGGCCCGCGCAGACGCCGTTGCCCAAGGGCTGAACTACGCCGGTGGCGTGCGCCCGGCGGTGGCGTGGGCGCTGGTGCAGTCGGGCCGGGCCATTCTTGTGGACGTGCGTTCGGCCGAAGAGCGCAAGTTTGTCGGCCATGTCCCCGGCAGCCAGCATGTGGCATGGGCCACAGGCACGGCGCTCACACGCAACCCACGGTTTGTGCGTGAGCTGGAAGCCAGGCTGGTCAAGGACGGGGGCAAGGATGCCGTGGCACTGCTGCTGTGCCGCAGCGGCAAGCGCTCGGTGCTGGCGGCCGAGGCCGCTGCCGCCGCAGGGTTTCGCCATGTGTTCAACGTGCTCGAAGGCTTCGAGGGCGAGATCGACGCCCAGCAGCACCGGGGCGGTGGCGATGGATGGCGCTTTCACAACCTGCCGTGGGTGCAGGACTGAAGCGCGGCGTGCAGACCTCCCCAACTTTGCAGACTGAATGAACCGGTTCCACCGGTGTGAAACCCCATGGCCCTTTTTGACATTGAACAGATCGCGCAATCCTTGAGCGCGGCCCGGCGTGAGTGGCGCGATGCGCACAACCGCGTGCAGGATGCGGGCGAGCGCGAGTTTCCCTCGCGCGATGCGCTGGCCCAGGTGGTGCACCAGCTCAAGGGCGTGCTCTTTCCCATGCGGCTGGGGCCCTACGACCTGCGCCAGGAGAGCGAAGACTTTTACGTGGCCCACACGCTGGACAGCGCCCTGCACGCGCTGCATGTGCAGATCGGGCTGGAGCTGCGCTACAGCGCCCGCCGGCAAGGCCTGGATGGGGCCGATGTGGAAGCGCAGGCGCGCCGGTCGGCCCAGGCGTTTGCACAGTCGCTGCCCGCCATCCGCCGCCTGCTCGACAGCGATGTGCTCGCCGCCTACCAGGGCGACCCGGCGGCGCGCAGTGTGGACGAAGTGCTGCTGTGCTATCCCGGCATCCTGGCCATGATCCACCATCGGCTGGCGCACCGGCTGTACCAGCTGGGCCTGCCGCTGCTGGCGCGCATCGTGGCCGAGCTGGCGCACAGCGAAACGGGCATTGACATCCACCCCGGTGCGCAGATCGGCCCGGGCTTTTTCATCGACCACGGCACAGGGGTGGTGATTGGCGAGACCGCCGTCATCGGCCAGCGCGTGCGGGTCTATCAGGCCGTGACGCTGGGCGCCAAGCGTTTTCCCACCGACGCCGAAGGCCACCTGCAAAAGGGCCTGCCACGCCACCCGGTGGTGCAGGACGATGTGGTCATCTATGCGGGAGCCACCATCCTGGGCCGCGTCACGCTGGGCAGGGGCGCCGTGATCGGTGGCAACGTCTGGCTCACGCACGACGTACCGGCGGGCGGCAATGTCACCCAGGCCAGCTCGATGGAGTCGGGCCGTTTTGCCTCTGTGCTGGCGGGAGCTGCGCTGTGAGCACGCTGGTCCAGGGTTTTGGCATCGCGGTGCGCCAGTCGCGCGAGGCCCGGGGCTGGTCGCAGGAGCGCCTGGCCGAACACTCCGACCTCAACCGCTCCTACGTGGGCGAGATCGAGCGCGGCAGCGTGATCGCCTCGCTTGCCACCGTCGAGAAGCTGGCCGGTGCGCTGGGTGTGGCGGCTTCGGGCCTGGTGGTGCGCGGTGAGGCCGTACAGCGCGCCCAGCTGGTGCGTGGCATTGAGTTGGCGGCTATAGCCTGTTGAGGCCTCCCACCCTGCCACGGGACACTGCGCCCATTCCATTTTTCATCACTGATTTTTACCCCAGGGAGTTTCACTATGTCGGCAACAGTGGGCGGCACGACCGCACTCGGCGATAGCGCCGCACGGCAACTAGCCAATGCAACCAAGACCGTCCCCCAGCTGGAGACTATCAGCCCCCGCTGGCTGACCCACCTGCTGCAGTGGACGCCGGTGGAGGCGGGCATCTACCGCCTCAACAAGGTCAAGAACCCCGAAGCCATCAAGGTGGCCTGCACCGCCAAGGAGTCGGAGAACCAGCTGCCGCGCACCTTCGTGGACTACGAAGAGAACCCGCGCGAGTATTTCCTCAATGCCGTGAGCACCGTGCTCGACGTGCACACCCGCGTGTCGGACCTGTACAGCAGCCCGCACGACCAGATCAAGGAGCAGCTGCGCCTGACGATCGAGACGATCAAGGAAAACCAGGAAAGCGAGCTCATCAACAACCCCGACTACGGCCTGCTGGCGCAGGTGACGGAAGAGCAGCGCATCTTCCCGCTCACCGGTGCCCCCACGCCGGACGACCTGGACGAGCTGCTGACCAAGGTCTGGAAAGAGCCCGCGTTTTTCCTGGCGCACCCGCTGGCCATTGCAGCGTTCGGGCGCGAAGCCACCCGCCGTGGCACGCCACCGCCCACCGTGAGCCTGTTCGGCTCGCAGTTCATCACCTGGCGCGGCATTCCGCTGATCCCTTCGGACAAGGTGCCCGTGGCCGATGGCAAGAGCAAGATCCTGCTGCTGCGCGTGGGCGACAAGCGACAAGGCGTGGTGGGACTGTTCCAGCCGGGCTTGCCGGGGGAGCAGGGGCCGGGCCTGTCGGTGCGTTTCATGGGCATCAACAACCACGCGATCGCGTCGTACCTGATCTCGCTGTACTGCTCGCTCGCCGTGCTGACCAGCGACGCGCTGGCGGTGCTGGATGACGTCGAGGTCAACAAGTACCACGACTACCCTGACACCTACAAGTAATCTGCGGTGAGCAACATTCCCTCCACCTCTGTGGGCGTGCCCGACGCGCCCGAGGCGCCGATCAGCCCGGCGCTGCTGGCGCAGATGGCCACGGCGTTCTTCTCGGCCCGGCCGGGCGAGACGCCCCAGCTTCCCACAGGCAACCCATCAGCCCCTGCAAGCCCGTTTGCAGTGCTGGGGTTGCCATCGACACCACCGGCCACAGTCCCGAGCTTTGCCCAGGCATCGCCCGGCCCGGCCGGTGTGCAGGCGCCGGTCAACATCGCGCCTGCGGGCTCGCCGCTGGCCAGCCCGGCGGGCTTTGGGCCCAGCGTGCCGGGCACGCCGTTCCCGCAAGGGCAGGTGCCGGGCGCCAACGTGGTGCCGGGCTCGCCCACGCCCGTGTTGTCGTTGGCGCACCGGGCGCCCGCTTTGCTGCCTCACGCCACCGCCGCCAACGGCGTGCCCGACACCGTGGTCACTGCCGTGCCGGGCTATGAGCCCCGCTTCGGCAGTGGCGTGCTGGGCGTGCCCGAGGCGGCGGGCGCCAGCGGTGCATCTGCTGGCAGCCACCCTGCGGCCAGCGCATCGCCGTTCTACTTCCTGTCGCCCCAGCACGGACAACCTTCGCCCGGTGGCTACAGCGGCACGCCAGGCAATGCGCTGGGCCCCACCCGTATCAGCGACGAACTGGCCCGCCAGCCGTTTGCCAACCTGCAAGGGGTGGACCTGCGCGGCACACCAGCGCCCTCGTCCGCACCTTTGGCGCAGGCGTCTCCTGGCACTGCCCCGCAGCTCTACTTTGCCGATGCGGTGGTGCTGCCCGGCGGCTATGTCACCCCGGCCAAGCCCGCGCCGCACGCCACGGTGCCGCTGGCGGGGCAGGGGCAGCATCCGCCGTTTGACGTGCATGCCATCCGCCGCGACTTTCCGGTGCTCTCCGAGCGCGTGAATGGCCGGCAGCTGGTGTGGTTCGACAACGCGGCCACCACGCACAAGCCTAAGGCGGTCATTGATCGCATCAGCTACTTTTACGAGCACGAAAACTCGAACATCCACCGCGCCGCCCATGAGCTGGCTGCACGAGCCACGGACGCCTACGAAGGCGCCCGCCAGCGCGTGAAGCACTTCATCAACACGCCCGATGTGAACGAGGTGATTTTTGTGCGCGGCACCACCGAGGCCATCAACCTCGTGGCCAAAAGCTGGGGCGCGCAACACATTGGCGAGGGCGACGAGATCATCGTCAGCCACCTGGAGCACCACGCCAACATCGTGCCCTGGCAGCAGCTTGCGGCGGCCAAGGGCGCCAGGCTGCGCGTGATCCCGGTGGACGACTCGGGCCAGGTGCTGCTGGATGAATACCAGAAGCTCTTGAACGACCGCACCAAGATCGTGTCTGTCACGCAGGTGTCGAACGCGCTCGGTACGGTGGTGCCCGTGAAGGAGATCGTGGCCCTGGCGCACCGCGCAGGGGCCAAGGCGCTGGTCGATGGCGCGCAGTCCATCTCGCACATGCGCGTGGACGTGCAGGACATCGGTGCCGATTTCTTCGTGTTCTCGGGCCACAAGGTGTTCGGGCCCACCGGCATCGGCGTGGTCTGGGGCAAGCGCGAGGTGCTGGAAGACATGCCCCCCTGGCAGGGCGGCGGCAACATGATTGCCGACGTGACTTTCGAGAAGACGGTGTTCCAGCCCATCCCCAACAAGTTCGAGGCTGGCACCGGCAACATTGCCGACGCCGTGGGCCTGGGGGCCGCCATCGACTACGTGAACCGCGTGGGCATCGAGAACATTGCGCAGTACGAGCATGACCTGCTGGTGTATGGCATGCAGCAGCTGGGCGCCATTCCGGGCGTGCGCCTGATCGGCACGGCGGCGCACAAGGCCAGCGTGATGTCCTTCGTTCTCGCGGGCTACACCACGGAGGAGGTAGGCAAGGCGCTCAACCAGGAGGGCATTGCGGTGCGCACGGGCCACCACTGCGCGCAGCCCATCCTGCGCCGCTTTGGTGTGGAGACCACGGTGCGACCGTCGCTGGCGTTCTACAACACGTTTGACGAAATCGACTGCCTCACGACCGTGGTACGCAGGCTGGCGGCGCAACGGCGATAGCCTGAGCCCACACCGGCTGCAGTGCCAGCCGGGTGGCGATCAAAAAAAGGGGGAAGTGGGTGTTGTGCCCACTTCCCCTTTTTTATGGTGCGGCAGTGCGTGGATCAGCCGCTATCAGGCCACCGCCAACTCAATGGCTGCTCCGTGGGTCTGGTCTAGTCCCCATGCCGGGGCAGTCTGTGCTGCCGGCGAGCTGGTGCCCAGTACCACGGCAAACGGCCCGGGGCCACGCGTGGCAAGCTGCTGCGCTCCGGCTGCGTGCGGCGCAGCACTTTGGGTTGGCTGCGTCAGTACCAGCGTGGTGGCGCCCAGGGCTATGGTGGCCACCCGTGCGCCGGCGCCAGGCAACACCAACGGCGTGCCAATGTGTGCCGCCTGCGCCTCCCCCAGCAAGGCGCGGTAGTGGGCCAGGCAGGCATCAAGGTCTTCCACCGCAATCGACAGGCTGAGCACGCCGCGTGCGCCGTTGGGGTGCACGCGGGCGTCGCCCTCGGGCACACGCAGCGCGCGAGGCGTGAGGTCTCCGCACAGAAACGGCAGATCGGCCGACGGCGGGCGGGCTGTTTGCCATTGCAGGCGCTCGCCATCAGGCCGCAGGCGGCCTCCGTCTTGCGGGCCGCTGTAGGCCAGGCCCCGGGCCTGTGCGTTGCTCACGGTGGCCGCAGTCCCAGGTGGCAGCAGCGCAAAGTCCACGATGCCGTCCCCATGCTGGTTCAGCAGTTCCCACCAGCGGTCACCGGGCGAAGGGGAACGCCAGGCGATGAGTTCAAAGTAGGCGCCATCGGCCAACACGATCAGCGCGTTGTAGGTGGGCCTGCCCGGGTGCTCGCCACCCTGCAGCACGTTAAAGCCAAGGGCGCGGTAGTCGGTGATGGTCTGCTCCAGATCCTTCACCGCGATCACGATGTGGTCGAGTGTCAATGCCATGGGGTTCCTTGTTGCTTTCGTCGAGTTCAGGCCGCCACGGCCTCTGTGGTGGCGCGTAGGGGTGCGGAGGCAACGGAGTTCACCAGCTTCACTTCGGCGTGGATGTGCTGCGGGTTGCGCAGCAGGTTGAGGATGGGGCAGGTCTGCTCGACCGCCTGAAACAGCGCGTCGATGTCGGCCCGGCTGGCGGGTGAGTCGATGTGCACCGTGTAGGCAATGTGGTGCGGCCAGATGGGCGTGGCCTCGTGCCCAGGCTTGCCGCCGCGCGGGTCGATCACACCGCTGACCTCCACCTCCAGGCTCGTCAAAGGCACCTGGCGCAAGGCCGCCTGGATCAGGAAGATGTGTGTCACGCAGCTGCCCAGCACGCCCAGTTGCAACTCGGGCGAGCTGGGTCCCAGGTTGTAGCCCGCGAAGTCGGGCGGGCTGTCGCTGATGACCTGGTGGTCGCGGATGCGGATGCGGCGCACGCCGCTGCGGCCCTCGGCGCTCACGCGCGCCTGCAGGGCGGCCGGTTGTGCAGTGCCTGCGTCGATGGCGGCATTGCGCGCGAGCACGGCGGCACGCTTTTCAGCCAGGTAGTCGTTGAGGTGGCTATTCGAATGGGGCATGGATGTTCTTTCCAACGCCTTCTGCGCCCGGACATCGGGCGTGGGTAAAGCGGCGTCGCACATCCATTGTTTGGGGCCACCCCCGCGCTGGAAACAAACAAAACTGCGCTCGCTTATGCGGGTTTCAGATATGCCAGCGGGGCTGTGTGTTGCGGCCTGCTTCGTCGTTTTCCGAATATGCATGCTACGTAATAGGTGCACGTTTGGATGGTGCGTCGATAGCATGCATACACATGAATCGGCCCACTTTGGGGCTGGTGTTTCATGGTCTTTCAATGCCGGTCCGGCGACGAGGTGCGAACGTGTTTTCTCTGAAGAAATCAATGGGATGGAGGGTGTGGGGTGCGTCGGCGCTGGCGCTGGGCGTGCTGGTGGCGGGCTGCTCCAAGCAGACCAGCGAGCCAGTCGCCTCCGCCAGTGCGGCCACCGACCAACCCGTGCAGGGTGGCACGCTGGTGTATCTGGAGCAGCAGGCCCACACCAACCTGTACCCGCCGGCAGGGGGCTTCTACCCGAACGGCGGCATCCTCAACCAGATCACCGACAAGCTTACCTACCAGGACCCCAAGACCCTGGAGATCCAGCCCTGGATCGCCGAGTCGTGGGAGGTGAACCCTACCGCCACCGAGTACACCTTCAAGCTGAAGAAAGGCGTGACCTTCTCGGACGGCACTCCGCTGGATGCCGCCGCTGTGGCCAGGAACTACGACACCTACGGTCTGGGCAACAAGGAGCTCAAGCTGCCTGTGTCCGAAGTCATCAACAACTACGAACGCAGTGAGGTGGTCGACCCGCTCACCGTCAAGTTCTACTTCAAGAAGCCATCGCCCGGCTTCCTGCAGGGCACATCCGTCATCGGCTCGGGCCTGGTGTCGCTGGCTACCCTGGCACGGCCGTTTGAAGAGCTGGGCGATGCGACCAAGATCATCGGCTCCGGGCCCTTCGTGGTGACGGCCGAGACGCTGGGCAAGGAGCTCACGCTCACCGCCCGCAAGGACTACGCATGGGGTCCCGCCAAGCACGCCCACCAGGGCCGTGCGCGCCTCGACGAGATCAAGCTCATCGTCACGCCCGAGGACAGCGTGCGCATCGGTGCGCTGCTGTCGGGCCAGGCGGGCTTCATCCGCCAGGTGCAGGCCTATGACGAAAAGCGCGTGCAAGACCAGAAGTTCGAGATCTACGCGCCCTCCACGCGCGGCGTGAACAACAGCGTGGTCTTTCGCCCCGACAACGCGCTGGTGGCCGATGTGAAGGTGCGCCAGGCGCTGCTGCACGCCACCAACACGAAGGAGATCGTGCAGACCCTGTTCTCGGCCAACTACCCGCAGGCCACCTCGGTCATCGCGTCCACGGCTTTGGGCTATGTGAACCTGTCGATCAAGCTGGGCTACGACGAGGCCAAGGCCAAGCAGTTGCTGGACGACGCCGGCTGGAAGCTCAATGCCAACGGCCTGCGCGAGAAGGACGGCAAGGAGCTGGTGCTGGCCGCCTACGAATCGCTGCCACAGCCGCAGAACAAGGAAACCCTGCAGCTCGTGGCCCAGCAGTGGGCCAAGGTGGGCGTCAAGCTCAACGTGCTGGCGGGCGACTCTGGCAGCCGCACCGTGGACAGCCTCGATCCCGAAAAGACCCCTGTCGCCCCCGGCATGGTGGGCCGCGCCGACCCCGACGTGATCAAGAGCAACTACTACCCCACCAACCGCAACGTGCTGCTGCAAAAGGGTGGGGTGAGCAGCAAGGTCAAGTCGTTCGAAGACACGAAGCTCAACGGCTTGCTCGATGCCATTGCTGCCGAGACCGATCCGGCCAAACGGCTCGCGTTCACGGCCGACGTACAGAACTACCTGATCGACCAGGCCTATGTGATCCCGGTGTTCGAAGAGCCGCAGGCCTTTGCGGGTGCGCCTTCGGTGAAGGGTGTGGAGTTTGAGGCAGTGGGCCGCCCCAGCTTCTACGGCACCTGGGTCGCTGCAAAACACTGACCTTTTGACGGCGCCGGTTTCGCAGGCCCAGAGCCCTTTGCAGCACAAGGAATGATCGATATGTTCATCAAGTACCTCGCCAACCGCACCGGGCAGGCCCTGCTGGTGCTGTGGGCCGCCTTCACGGCGTCGTTCGTGCTGCTTCAGCTGTTGCCGGGTGATGCGATCTTGATCAAGTTCCTGAACCCCGAACTGGGCCTGGGCCCGCGGGAGATCGCCGACATCCGCGCAGCCTATGGGGCCGACACGTCGGTGTGGCAGCAGTACCAACACACGCTGCTGGGCTTCCTCAGTGGCAACTTCGGTTACTCGGTACAGGCGGGCGTGCCGGTGAGCCAGGGCTTGGCCACCAACCTGCCGCCCACGCTGCGCCTGGCGGGGCTGGGTTTTGCGGCGGCGCTGCTGCTGGCGGTGGTGCTGGCCTTTGCCTCGCAGCTCACGCGCTGGGGCTGGCTGCGCTCGGCGCTGCAGTCGCTGCCTTCGCTGTTTATCTCGGTGCCGGTGTTCTGGCTGGGGATCATGCTGATCCAGGTGGTGTCGTTCCGCCTGGGGTGGATTCCGGTGATCAACCCCGGCAAGTGGCAGGGCCTGGTGCTGCCCACCCTCACGCTCGCCATTCCCATCGCCGCGCCGCTGGCGCAGATCCTGATCCGCAACATCGACGAGGTACTCACCCAGCCTTTCGTGGCCGTGGCGCGCGCCAAGGGCGCCACACGCCAGTGGGTGTTGTGGAAACACGTGGCGCGCAACGCGGTGCTGCCCACGCTGACGATTGCGGGCGTGCTGTTTGGCGAGCTGCTGGCGGGTGCTGTGGTGACCGAGGCAGTGTTCGGCCTCAACGGCCTGGGCAGCCTCACGCAGCAGGCGGTGGGCAACCAGGACACCGCCGTGCTGCAGGCGGTGGTGGTGGTCTCGGCCACGGCCTTCGTGTTCATCAACCTGGTGGTGGACCTGCTCTACCCCGTGTTCGACCCCCGCCTGCGTTCGCGCCTGGGCACCTGAGGAGATCCCGCATGACCACCACGTCTTCGACCGCCAGCCTGGGCGCTTTCACAGGTACCGCACAGCCGACCCTACACCGCTTTGAGCGTGCCGTGGCGGCGCCTGCTGCTGTCGTGGTGCCCACGGTGCCTATCCCTGCCGCCCCGCCGCCGCGCGCGCACAGTGGCAAATGGGGCCGCCGCCTGGTGCAGCGCGCGCGCAGGGCACCCATCAGCCTGTGGCTGGCCTGGGGCGTTCTTGCGCTGGTGGCGCTGTGGGCCGTCGCGCCCGGTGCCTTCACCAGCTACAGCGCCACGGTGGGCGTGGCCGGCCAGCAACTGCAGGCGCCGTCGGCTGCGCACTGGCTGGGCACGGATGCGCTGGGGCGCGACGGCTATGCGCGGCTGGTGTTCGGTGCGGTGCATTCGCTGTCAGGCGCATTCCTGGCGGTGGCCGTGGGGCTGGTGCTGGGCACGCTGCTGGGCGTGCTGGCCGGGTCCATCGGCGGCTGGGTGGAGGACGTGATCATGCGCACCGTCGATGTGCTGCTGTCGGTGCCGTCGCTGCTGCTGTCGCTCTCCATCATCATCATCCTGGGCTTCGGCACGCTGAACGCGGCGGTGGCCGTGGGCGTGGCGTCGGTGGCCAGCTTTGCGCGGCTCACACGGTCCGAGGTGGTGCGTGTGCGCCGCTCCGAATATGTGGAGGCCGCGTTCGGCAGCGGCGGGCGCTTCGGCGCCGTGCTGTGGCGCCACGTGCTGCCCAACTCGCTGACCTCGGTGATCGCGATGGCGGCGCTGCAGTTCGGCTCGGCCATCCTGTCGATCTCGACGCTGGGCTTCCTCGGCTACGGCGCGCCGCCCCCCACGCCCGAGTGGGGCCTGCTCATCGCGGAAGGGCGCAACTACATCTCGACGGCGTGGTGGCTCACCACCGTGCCGGGGCTGGTGGTGGTGGCGGTGGTGCTGGCGGCCAACCGCATCAGCGCGGCACTGACGAAGGGGCGCACATGACCACCATCGCCCATGCCGTTGCAAAGCCTCCGGTGCTGGAGGTGGAGAACCTCACCATCGCCTACCGCGACAAGGACCACGAGCAGCGCGTCGTGCACGGCGTGTCGTTCGCGATCGCGCCTGGCGAGGTCGTGGCGCTGGTGGGCGAGTCCGGCTCGGGCAAGACCACCACTGCGCAGGCCCTGATCGGGCTGCTCGCCGACAACGGCCGGGTGGAGCGTGGCGCGATTCGCCTGAACGGTACGGACGTCGCCGGCTGGTCGCCCGACCGCTTCGACAGCGTGCGCGGCCGCGTGGTGAGCCTCATCCCGCAGGACCCGACCAGCTCGCTCAACCCCGTGCGCACGGTGGGCGAGCAGGTGGGCGAGATCCTGAAAATCCACCGCTTTGGCGACCGCCAGGCCATCGCGCGGCGCGTGGTCGAGCTGCTGGCCAAGGTGGGCCTGTCGCAGCCCGAGCTGCGTGCGCGGCAGTACCCGCACGAGCTGTCGGGCGGCATGAAGCAGCGCGTGCTGATCGCCATTGCCATTGCGTTGCAGCCTGCGCTCATCATTGCCGACGAGCCCACCAGTGCGCTCGACGTGACGGTGCAGCGGCGCATCCTCGACCTCATCGACGAACTGCGCAGCGAGTTCGGCACCGCCGTGCTGCTGGTCACGCACGACCTGGGCGTGGCGGCCGACCGGGCCAACCGGCTGGTGGTGCTGCAGGGCGGGCGCATCCAGGAGCAGGGCGACACGGCCAGCGTGCTGCGCAACCCGCACAGCGCCTACACGCGCAAGCTGCTGGCCGATGCGCCGTCGCTCTCGCAGGGCGCGTTTCGCCCGGTCCGTGCCGCCGCCGCCAACGACACGCCCGAGCGGCCCGAGGACTTCGCCATCGTGGTGGATGGCCTGGTGCACGATTTCGACGTGGCCGGGCGCAAGGATCCGTTCCGCGCGGTGGACGGCGTGTCGTTCCGCGTGCGGCGCGGCACCACACACGCCGTCGTGGGCGAGTCGGGCTCGGGCAAGACCACCACCATCCGCGACGTGGTGGGCTTTCGCCAGCCCACGGCGGGCCGCATCGTCATCGAAGGCACGGACCTCACCACCCTGCGCGGCGAGGCGCTGCGGCAGTTCCGCCGCACGGTGCAGCTGGTCTACCAGAATCCGTTCAGCTCGCTGGACCCGCGCCAGACCATCTTCCAGATCATCGAGGAGCCCCTGCTCAATTTCGACCCGCTGCCCGCCGCCGAGCGCGCGCAGCGCGTGCACGACATCCTGGCCCGCGTGGGCCTGCCGCCCGCCGTGCTGGAGCGCCGCCCGTTGGCTCTGTCAGGCGGCCAGCGCCAGCGTGTGGCCATTGCGCGCGCACTCGTCCTGCAACCCCGCGTGCTGGTGCTCGACGAGGCCGTATCGGCCCTGGACGTGACCGTGCAGGCGCAAATCCTGGCGCTGCTGGACACCCTGCAGCGCGACCTGGGCCTGACCTACCTTTTTATCTCGCACGACCTCGCCGTGGTGCGCCAGATCGCAGACACCGTCTCGGTACTGCAGGCCGGCCGCCAGGTGGACGCGGGCCGCGTGGAAGACGTGTTCCTGCGCCCCGGCAGCGACTACACGCGTGAACTCATTGCAGCCATCCCCGGAAAGAAGAACCATCACCATGACCCTATCGACCCCTTCTCTCACCAAGCGCCTGGGCTTTTTCAGCAGGCTGCTTGACGACGTGCCAGCCGGTGAACGCTACCGGCTGGTGACCGAGCAGATCGCCCATGCCGAGGCCTTCGGCTTCGACTCTGCCTGGGTGGCGCAGCACCACTTTCACGAGCACGAAGGCGGCCTGCCCTCTCCCTTCGTCTTCCTGGCCCATGTGGCGGCGCGCACGCGGCGCATCCGCTTGGGCACCGGCATCGTGACCCTGCCCATGGAAAACGCAGTGCGCGTGGCCGAGGACGCCATCGTGCTCGACCTGCTTTCGGGCGGGCGCCTGGAGCTGGGCGTGGGCACGGGCGGCACGCCCGAGTCGTTCGCGGCCTTCGGCATCACCAGCGATGACCGCAGCGCGGTGTATGCGCGCCACCTGGCCCTGGTGCGTGAGGCCTGGGCTGGTCGTCCCCTGCCCGGTGGCGACCGGCTGTACCCGGCGGCCGAGCAGCTGCTGGGCCGCATCTGGCAGGCCACGTTCTCGGTGGCGGGCGGCGAGCGCGCGGGGCAGGCGGGCGACGGGCTCATGCTGTCGCGCACCCAGCCGCGCACGGTCGAGGCGCCCGGCGCCTCGCTGTCCGACCTGCAGCACCCCATCATCGATGCCTACCTGGCCGCACTGCCCGGCGGCGCCACGCCGCGCATCGTCGGCTCGCGCAGCCTGTTCGTGGCCGACGACCGCAAGGAAGCCTTGAGGCTGGCCGACGTGGGCCTGCGTCGTTCGGTGGCACGTTTTGCGGCAGCTACGCAGCTTGGGCAGGCCAATCGCCCGGGGCCCGATGCGCCGCTGGAGACCCTGATCGCCGCCTACGACGTGCACGTGGGCACGCCCGACGACGTGATTGCCTCGCTGCAGGCCGACACGGCGCTGGCGCGCACCACCGACATCGTGTTCCAGGTGCATTCGGTGGACCCGCCACATGCGCACATCCTGCGCTCCATCGAACTCACGGCCACCCACGTCGCACCGGCGCTGGGCTGGGTGCGCAAACAGCCTGGCAACGCCACTGCCGCATCCGTGGCCCTTCCTTCTTCCGCAACCCTTACCGAGGCCTTTGCATGAGCCAAGCCAACCCATCCCCCCCGCTGAGCCACACGTTGCCCGATGTGATCGACCTGCTCGTGGGCATCGAGCCCGGCGACCCCCTGGACTCCATCCGCCGTCACCGCCTGGAGGCGCGCACCCATGCGCAGGAGAGCTACCGCGCGCTGTTTGCACCCACCGCGCCGGCCCCGGGCACCGTCACGCTGGCCGAGCGCCTGGCGGTCGCGGCCTTCGTCGCGGGCCTGCACCAGCAGGCGGGCGCCGCGGCGTTCTATGCCGCCGCGCTGGTGGCGCAGGACGCGGGTGCGGGGCTTGCCCAGGCGATTGCAGCCGAGGTCAGCCGGGGCGCGGCGCAGGGCCCGTACGGCCACTACCCCGCCGGCCCGCTGAGCCGCGAAAACACCGACGGCCCGGCCTACGCCGTGGGCGAGGCGCAGCGCACCGTGCTGGGCGCGCGGCTGTCGGCGGGCCTGGCGCACGCGCACCTGCTGACCTTCCACCCGCGCGACGCGAGCCCCGAGGCCTTGCAGGCGCTGCTGGACGCGGGCTGGTCGGCCACCGACATCGTGATCCTGTCGCAGCTGGTGGCGTTCCTGTCGTTCCAGATCCGCGTGGTGGTGGGCCTGCGTGTGCTTGCAGCGCATCCGGCACCTGCCACGCCGTCATCCACCCCCCACACCGCAGAGGCCCAGCCATGAGCGATACCGCCGTCATCACCCACCCCGGCAACCACGAACCCACGGCCTTCACGCAGGCGCAGCTCGAATGGCTGCCCTGGCTGCCGCCGTTGGCCGAGGACGAGTTGACCGAGCGCCACTATGCCGGCTTGGTGGACGCGGCACGTGCCAAGTCGCCGTACTTTCGCCTGCTGGCGCGCGACCCGGACACGCTGGGCGCACGCACCCGCACCGACAAGGACATCTTCTACAACCCGGATGCCGGCCTGCCCCGGGCGGAGCGCGAGCTGTCGGCCACGGCCACGTCGCGCTCCAACGGCTGCATCTACTGCGCGTCGGTCCATGCGCGTTTTGCCTCGCACTTCTCGCACCGCCAGGCCGATGTGCAGCGCCTGCTGGACGAGGGTGTCGGGGCGGATCTGGACCCGCGCTGGAACGCCATCGTCGGGGCGTCGGTGGCGCTCACCACCACACCCGCGGCGCTGGACGGCACGCACATCGACAACCTGCGCGCTGCAGGGCTGGATGACTTCGCGATCTCCGACGCACTGCACGGCGCGGCGTTCTTCAACTGGGCGAACCGTCTGATGCTGTCGCTGGGGGAGCCGCAGTTGCAGGTGGGCGGCTAGGCGGACTCATTGCGCAGGGCGCTGTCTGCAATGAAGTCCTGGCGGTCGGATGCCAAGGTGCTTGCTGGGCCGGCCCAGCAAGCCCTCGGAACCTTGTCGTCCATTCTCGGAGGGCATAGAGGTTTGTCCTTGTCACCAGCTCCAATGGCATGGAGATTGCAATAGTCACAGCTGTTGCCCTGCTTTGCGCCCTGCCGCCTTTCCCGATCCGCGGCGCGCACGGACTTCTCAGTTCGTGCAGAAGATCCCAAGGCCGTAGCAGCCAGTTCGCACGGTGCGGTCATTGGCTGGAGGCGTCTCTAGCCAATGACCAATGTTTGCTTTCCGAGGAGAGAAGCAATCCCTGGTCGTTAACGCTCGACCTTTACGTCAGGGACTGTGATGAAACGCCTGCTGCCGGGAAGGCTCTTTCAGGACTTGAGTCCGCTTCTCACCTTGTTTCGCAACGGCTCAATCATTCGGTCTGCAATTTCGGACAATGCATAAGAAATTGCAATGATTGGAAGTAGGGAAACTGTGAACAAGAGTAATCCTCGGTGCTGTCCATCCAGGAACACTTGGCCCACTACGAAGCCAACGACCCAATGTGTAAGAAATACCGGATACGCGAGATCGCCGAGCCGTTTATCCCATAGGCTGATTGGAGCATCGCTTGATGGTGGGCGAATATTGGTGCAGAGAAAAATGGCGAGCGAGCAGAGGTTGATATAGGAAAATAACTCAAAAAATCGACTGTTCAAACCTCCCATGAAACCACAGAGTACCAGATTGCCTAGCCAGATAGTGCATGAAAATCTGCTCAAATATATTATTTGCTGTCGGCGTAGGACAATTATAGAGTTCTGGAAAAAATAGATGATTGCCCCCACGGAAAATGGCAAAAGAGCAGCATAAAAGGGTGAATAGCGTTGTCCCCAGCCTGCCCCACTCAGAAAGCTTGCAAGATGGTACGTGAAAGCGACCAAAAATAATAAAATTGCCAGCGCTCTGCTTCTGGCCCCAATCGCCCAGAGTATAAAATAATTAATTAATTCGACCGCAACAGACCAAGTGGGAGGTACCAGGCGGAAAGATGAGTTATAGAATTCAAAAGGGATGATCAGACTATTTCCGAGAATATCTATCCATCTTGTTTGAAGCTTCCATGCGGGGTGAAATTCGCTTGCGTTATTCGAGAAAGCAATGATGAACGCAGTGACTATCGCCACAATATAGTAGATGGGGAAGAGGCGTAAAAATCTGTTGAGTGCGAAGGCTGAGAGGCGGAAATGGTATGTCTCATTTAAAATCAAAGTAATGAGATAACCCGATATCATGTAAAAGCCAAAGACGGCGAAGCCACCCCAATGCGAGAAAAATGGCATGCCACCGGTTAAATGGGCTATGACAACAAATAGAGCAAGCAAAAAACGCAACGATCCAAGCATGGGGGAATTTAGATGAAGTGACCTCGAGAGGTTTGGATCGGATCAGACCACGGGACAACCAGTGGGGGACCTTGCCAGGTCGAGAAACTCTTGTGCAGCGCGAGAATGGAAGGATCGTCATGCTCCACAAGCTTGACCACAGTTGCTGCGAGCATTCACAGTGCAGCGGGGCACCCCACGGTCTCAATGTGCACGGCGCGGTGATTCTGGATAGATATCTCACCTACCCAGCTTTATGCGACCAATGTGCCTTGCCTGCAAACTGCGCACCGCGTTGATCAAGAAGAGGACGCGGTTTTTGCCATTTTTTGGCAAAAAGCTTGAGCAGGGATTCCCCATCCGGAGTGAAGATGGGAAATGCCCTGGACAAACTCAACATTTTTAGAAATGCGGGATGCTTCCTGTGGGCGTGCCGTTCACCACATTGCCACTTACCATATTGTCACCAAAAGACAAAAGACTACCACCCATATTGTTATAGCCAGCGTTGTTGGCAACTATTGTGGAGCCGCGCAAGTAAGTCACGCCACCGCGGGTGGTGATACCGTCCGTGTAGCCTCGAACAGATACATCGCTGATGGTTGAAATGGAGTTGGCTGCCCCAACGTGGATACCGGTGGTGCCAGCGAGGGTGGTTCCGTTCGTCATTCGCACATTACGGATATCCATTCGGCCATTCACAACCGTAGTGAGCATGTTGATACCGTTGGTGAAGCCTGAAATCGTGCAGTCTTCTACAACGACATACCGGGCTGCCAAGTATCTAACTGCATTAAGGGGGTTGTTAGGGCTTGCTGCGCCCGTGAAACTAAGTCCCCGCAATATTACAACATCGGTAGCGGCAGCATTAATTACAACTCCGTTCTGGCCAGCGCCAGAAATCAAGATGCCTGCAATATGCCCCCCGCCGTTGATGGTGATGGATTTGGTGATGGTGACGCCACCATAACCCGCGTCATCCATGGCATTGATTTCGCCGCCCGCCGCTGTTTTACTGATGGCCCCGGCAAATGTCTTGCAGGGTGCGGTTCGGCTGCAGGGGTTTACGTCGTCGCCGACGCCTGATACCCAGGTTCGTGTTGCTTGCGCGTACACCGAGGAACTCAGTCCCATCAAGAGCGCGACCGACAGCAATGCTCCCCATTTTGAGAAAGACTTTTTCATGTTGATCTCTTTCGTTTAGTCTGAACATGAACCAACCGCTGATAGATCGTGCTGATTGACTGGCACCACGTTCCTGCGCGGGGGTTGGCAAACCCGCGCAGAAACGAGTGTATTGATTTGTATCCCTCAGTACAACGAAATATCAGCGGGCTCGGCCTCACCAGCCAATGGCCCAGCGGGTGCCTCGCGTCCTTGCGGCGGCGGCTTGCGCAACTTTGTTCAGCTCAGCCCAACAATCCCTTGGGCACCTTGTCCGACTTCTTTTCGACGGGGTTGGCCAGCAGCCAGTTGGCCGCGTACTGGCGCATGAACTCCTTGGCCTTTTCGGGGCGGGCTGTCAGCCATGCGTCGTAGGCGCCTTCGTTCAGGATGGCGGGCATGCTTTTCTCGCTGCCTGGCTGGCCGTAGCGGTGCAGCAGCGCGTGGTTGTTGGCGTTCACCGTGAGCAGGCAGTAGCTGACGATTACCTCGCCGTCGCTGCCTTGCCAGCGTGCCCACAGGCCTGCCACGCCCATGGGTTTGCCGTCCACGCGGGCGATGCGGGTGGGCACGGCCTTGCCGCTGCGCAGGTCGTCTTCATAGAACGCCGCCATGGGCACGATGCAGCGCTGGCCGCCCAGCCACGCGTCGCGGAACGCTGTGCCGGTGGAGGCGGTATCGGACTTGGCGTTGACGAGTTTGGGCGCACGCAGCTTGGCGTCCGACGCCGACTTGACCCAGTGCGGCACCAGGCCCCACTGCGCGGGTATGAGCACGCGCTCGGTGTTGGATTCGGGCGCTTCTGTGGGGGCATCTGCCAGGGCATGGGTTTCGACATCGGTTGTCGCCTTGGCCACTGTCGGCTGGGAGATGGCCGCAGCCGTGGTTGCGTGCACGATGAAAAAGCCCGGCTTTCGGGGCCACAGGTGGCGTTCACCCAGGGCCTCGGGGGGGTCGACCGCAAACGCCTCGCGGTAGGTCTCAGCGTGGGGCAGGGTTTCGTAGTGGGTGCTCATGGGGCGATGGTAGCGCTTGGTGCCCGGGTTTTTGGGATGAAATATGGCTCTGGCGCTTGTTTTATAAGCGCTATCAGCTATAAAAATAGAAGCAACTACAGGTCCATGCATTGCCCGCCCAGTGCGACCCTGACATGCATCAAGCCGGTTGTCACCTGCGTTGTGACGCGCCTTGGCGGTGTTTTCACAATGCCCCCATGGACTTCGCACCCTCGCCCCTGGCCCGTGAAATGCACGAACGCCTCACCGCGTTCATCGACCGCTATCTGCTGCCGTACAACGCCGCATGGCATGCGGCGTTGTTGGCGGGCGACTACCCGCCCCCGTTTCTGGAAGACCTCAAGGCCCTGGCCCGCGAGGAAGGCCTGTGGAACCTGTTCCTGCCCACGCTGCAGAGCGACGAGCCGGGCACGCGCCTGTCCAACCTCGACTACGCGCCGCTGGCCGAGGCCATGGGCCGTCTGCCCTGGGCGGCCGAGGTGTTCAACTGCCACGCGCCGGACACCGGCAACATCGAGCTGCTGCACCGCTTTGCCACACCCGCGCAGCGCACCGCATGGCTCACGCCGCTGCTGGAGGGGCGCATGCGCTCGGCCTTTGCCATGAGCGAGCCCGATGTGGCGTCGTCCGACCCCACCAACCTGCAGACCACGGTGCGGCGCGAAGGCGATGATCTGGTGCTCAGCGGCCGCAAGTGGTTTATCACCGGCGCGGCACACCCGTACTGCAGGCTGCTCATCGTGCTGTGCCGCAATGCCGATGGCGATGCGGCGATCAGCAGCCACGCCCGCCACAGCATGGTGCTGGTGCCTGCCGACGCGCCGGGCGTGCAGATCGTGCGCAACATCAGCGTGTTGCACCACCATGCGCCCGAGGGGCATTGCGAGATCCTGCTGCAGGGCGTGCGCGTGCCGGCTGGCCACCTGCTGGGCGACTGGGGGGCGGGTTTTGCCATGGCGCAGGCGCGCCTGGGGCCGGGGCGGGTGCACCACTGCATGCGCACCATCGGCCAGTGCGAGCTGGCCTTGCGCCTGGCCGCTGAGCGTGCGCTGGAGCGCACGGCGTTTGGCAAGCCGCTGGCAGAGCAGGCCAATGTGCAGGAATGGCTGGCGGAATCGCGCATCGAGATCGACCAGGCACGGTTGCTTGTGCTGCACGCGGCCTGGTTGCTGGACCGGGGCAACGCCGTGGATGCCCGGCAGGTGCGTGCGCAGGTCGCCGCCATCAAGGTGGTGGCCGCGCGCTTGCAGCAGAGGGTGGTGGACCGGGCCATGCAGATCTTTGGCGCCATGGGCCTTTCGCCCGACACGCCGCTGGCGGCGTTCTGGACCTGGGGCCGCGCGCTGCGGCTTATGGACGGCCCGGACGAGGTGCACCTGCGCACCGTGGCGCGCCAGGAGCTGCGCCAGGCGCGCGAGCAGCTCGGTGCATTGGTGGCCTACTTCACCACCCCGGAGCAAATGTGCGCGCCGCCACGCCTGAGTGCTTGAGCGCCTGAACCGGCCTGGGCGCGAGGAGATCAGGACGAGGCCGAGGCCCGGGCGGCGCGCGGGCCGGAGGGCGCCACCACCACGCGGTTGCGCCCAAGCGACTTGGCGGTGTACAGCGCCTGGTCGGCGCGCTCCAGCGTCAGCTCCACCGTATCGCCGGGCAGGTGCAGTGCCAGGCCGGCCGAGACGGTCATGCGCAGCACACCCGAGGCATGCGGAATCTCCATCGCCGCCACGGCCTGGCGCACGCGCTCCAGCAGTTCACGGGCATCGTCCACCTGGGTGTCGGACAGCAGCAGCACAAACTCCTCGCCGCCCCAGCGTGCCAGCACATCGGTGTCGCGCACGCTGGCCCGCACGACGCCTGCAAAGGCCTGCAGCGCGCGGTCCCCCGTGGCGTGGCCGTGGGTGTCGTTGACGCGCTTGAAGTGGTCGATGTCCAGTTCCGCCAGCAGCATGAGGCGGCCACTGCGCAGGCTGCGGCGGCGCTCCAGGTCCATCAGATCCTGCATGGCACGTCGGTTGGGCAGGCCCGTGAGCTCGTCCCGGGTGGCCAGATCGCGGTTGACCGCGAGTGCCTGGGCCAGTGCCTCACGCTGTTCCTGCAGCCGTGCACGGATGCGCTGAATGCGCAGGTTGAGCGCGATGCTGCCGCCCAGAACGATCAGCACCATGAGCGCGTAGGCGGTATCCAGGTAGCCCAGCGGGCTGGCATTGAAGCGTGTGGTGGCCACCACGGCGCAGGCAAAGGCCAGCAGCGCATACACACCGATGCCGATCACCTCGGCCACGGTGAGGCCAAAAGTGCCGAAGAACAGGATCATGGCCAGCACGCTGGGCACCACGCCCCGCGCATCGCCCGCCAGCACATAGGCCACGGCGCCGCTGGTGATGGTCCAGACCATCTGGGGCACGGTGAGCGAGGGGTCGCTGAGCCGGGCGGTTTCGCCCGAGCGGATGAACGCGGTCATCACCACCAGCCCGCCGACCGAGATGGCTGCCCACCACTGCACGGCGACGGCGTTCACTGCGCTGCTCGCCGTCGCCACCATCAGCATGACGCCCGCGCTGCTGGCCATGAGCAACAGGGCGAGCAAGGCCATGCCCACAAGCGTGCGTCGCCGTCGGTCGGTGGAGAGGATCACATCCCGGATGCGTTGCCAGCGGGAAGGTGTGCGCAAGGTGAGGGCTCCTGCCAGGACGGTGGGGTCGAGTGGAACGGAGGGGGACGACGGCGTGCGGTCGGGGGTACCCCGTGCGCCGTTTCATTCTAGGGGGGTGGCCGTCCTGCGTACAGCCCTGCCCAGGCTGGGTCTGGGGTTGACAAGGCCCATGCGCGGCCCCGCAGAGCGTAGGCGGCGATCTAAACGAGGGTGAGTGCCGCCAGGGCCGCGAGTGGCGCCGTCTCGGCGCGCAGCACGCGGGGCCCCAGCGTGATCGGGGTGAAGCCGTGTTGCAGCGCCAGGTCTTCCTCGGCACTGGAGAGGCCGCCCTCGGGGCCAGAGAGGAACACCACGGGCCCGGATGGGGCCGCCGCCGTGCGCAGCGGTGCCGTGCCCGTGCGCAGCGACAGCAGCAGGCGTTGTGAAGCCTCAGTCTGGGCGCGCACCCAGGCTCCCAGGTCCACGGCGCCGTGGACCACGGGCACGCGGTTGCGGCCGCATTGTTCACAGGCGGCCACGGCCACGGCCTGCCAGTGGGCGATTTTTTTCTCGGCGCGCTCGCCTTTGAGCTTGAGGACGCTGCGCTCGGCCACCAGGGGTGTGATGCTGGCGACGCCCAGCTCGGTGGCTTTTTCGACGAGCCAGTCCATGCGTTCGTTGGCGGTGATGCCGGCCAGCAGGTGCACGGCGCGCGGGGCTTCGCGTTCAGTGGCATGGTGGGCACCCACCACCACGCGCACGTCGCTGCGGCCCATGCGCAGCACGGTGGCGTCAAACTCGCCGCCCGGGTCGCCCTCGCCCTGGCCGCCATGGAACAGCGTGATGGCGTCGCCCGGCTGCAGGCGCAGCACCTGCACGTGGCGCGCAGCGCCGGGGGGCAAATCCAGCTCGGCGCCGGTGGCCAGAAGGGCCGGGCAATGGAAACGGGGCATTTGCTACTTAATTTATAGCTGTTTACGCTTTTTGGATAAGCGCTAGAGCCTGATTTGATTCGATTTTTACTGCGTGTGCCCAGTCGCGCCATTACATCCGGCCGTAGGCAAAGCCCGTGACCGGCTCGGTGCCTTCGATCTGGTCGAGCATCTTGAGCAGAGGCCCCAGCTGCCGGTAGCGGTTGGCCGTGGCGCGGATGTAGGCCATGAAGCGGGGCGCATCGGCCAGGTACTTGGGCTTGCCATCGCGCAAGGTCAGGCGCGCAAAGATGCCGGCGACCTTGAGGTGGCGCTGCAGGCCCATCCATTCGACGCTGCGGTAGAACTCGCCAAAGTCGTTGCCCCAGCCGCTGGCACTGGTGGCACCCAGCAGCCCTGCCTTGCGGGCCTTCTCCCAGTAACGCACGGTAATGTCGATGACAAATTCCTCTTCCCAGCTGATGAACGCGTCGCGCAGCAGGCTGGCAATGTCATAGGTGATGGGGCCATAGACGGCGTCCTGGAAGTCCAGGACCCCGAGCGGCGCGCCGTCCTCGATGGGCGCCATCAGATTGCGTGTCATGAAGTCGCGGTGGACGTACACGCTGGGCGCGGCCAGGTTGTGCGCCACGATGGCGTCGAAGGCGCTGCCCAGGGTGGCCTGCTGCTGGTCGTTCAGCGTGACGCCCCGGTGCTGGCCCAGGTACCAGTCGGGGTACAGGGCCAGTTCGCGGCGCAGCAGCGCTTCGTCATAGGCCGGCAGCACGCCGGGCTGGGAGGCCTTTTGCCAGTCCAGCAGCACGTCCGTGGCTTGCTGGTACCAGGCGTAGGCGGCCTGGGGCTTCTCGGGGTTCAGCAGCTCGATCAGCGTCTGGTGGCCCAGGTCGGACAACAGCATGAAGCCGCCGGCTTCGTCCCAGGCCAGGATCTGCGGCACGTTCAGGCCTGCAGTGGCCATGAGGCCCTGCACCTGCACGAAGGGACGGCAGTTTTCCTTGTCCGGCGGTGCGTCCATCACGATGCGGCTGCTGCCCGTGGCGCTGTCGATGCGCAGGTAGCGCCGAAAGCTTGCGTCGGCCGAGGCCGGACGCAGTGTGGTGGGCAACAACTGGTGGGGCCCCACGAGCGGCGCAAGCCAGGCCTCGAAGGCCGCCTGGCGGGCCGCGTCGGGCCAGGCCACGGTGGAAGTTGCGGGGGTTGCCACGGCTGTGCCCGGGGGCGGGCAGGCGGGAGAAGGGGAAGATGGGTGGCTCATGGATAATCCGATTTTACAAACCCGCTCCCCCAGACTCTGAGGTGGGCGGGTTCCTCCTTTTTATCTGCCCCTGCCCACCGCCCCACGTGCCACGCTGCAAGCCCCCCACCGTGCAGACCTCCTCCCCCCGTTCCCGGTCCGTCAAGGCGAAGCCCGAGCGGTTGCGCGCCCCCGTGCCCCGGGCCCTGGCCTATGGCGTGGCGCTGGCCTGGTGCGGTCTGCCGCTCTCCGTGTGGGCGCAGGCGCCTGACGCCCCGCCTGCCAGCGCCTGGGATGCCCCCACTGCGTTGCGCAGCTCCCCGCTGCTGCAGGAAAAGATCCCGGATGCTGTGCGCCCCCAGCTGCCGGTGTTCGTGACCGGTGACCACATCAGCGGCCAGACCGACCTGAACGCCGTCATCGAAGGCAATGCCGAATTGCGCCGTGGCGATACCGTGATCCGTGCCGACCGGCTGGACTACAACGTGCCCGAAGACCTCGCCAAGGCCAATGGCAAGGTGCGCATCAACCGCGCGGGCAACGTGTACGAAGGCACGGCGCTGGAGCTGCGGGTGGATGCCTTCGAGGGCTTCTTCAGCGACGCGCGCTACAAGTTTCTGGCCACCCAGGCGCATGGCGATGCCACGCGCGTGGATTTCATCGACCGCGACCGGGCCGTGGTGCACAACGCCACGTACACCACCTGCGAGCGCGGCAATGAAGAAAGCTGGCGGCCCGACTGGGTGCTGCGCGCCGCCACCATCCGCATTGACAACGAGGAAGAGGTCGGCACGGCCGAAGATGCGGTGCTGGAGTTCAAGGGCGTGTCCCTGCTGCCCATTCCGTACATCACCTTCCCGCTGTCGGACAAGCGCAAGTCCGGCCTGCTGCCGCCCACCATCGGGCTGGACAGCCGCGACGGGGTGGCGTACATGCAGCCCTACTACTGGAACATTGCTCCCAACCGGGATGCCACGCTGCGTGCCGCCCTCATGACCAAGCGCGGCGCCAACCTGGGGGGCGAGTTTCGCTACCTGGAGCCCAGCTACGTTGGCCAGATCAGCGGCGATGTCATGCCCTCCGACCGCCTGCGCGACCGCATGCGCTGGAGCTTTTCAGGCCAGCACCAGGGCGCTTTTGATACGCCAATGGGCGGGCTGGGGCTCAACCTCAATGTCAACCGCGTCAGCGACGACAACTACTGGCGCGACTTTGGCCGAGCCTCTGACCTGCTGCGCCAGCGCCTGCTGCCCGGCGACGCCATGCTGTCGTGGGCCGGCACGGACATGTCGGCCCGGGTGCGCACCCTGAAGTGGCAGACGCTGCAGGACGTGACCTCGCCCATCGTGCCGCCTTACGACCGTCTGCCTCAGCTGCAATGGCGCTATACACCGTCGCAGCTGGGCGGCGGGCTGGATGCCAGCGTGGAGCTGGATACCACGCGGTTCCAGGCGGCCCGCGACCTGACGGGCCAGCCCAATGCCAACCGCAGCTATGCGATGGCGCAGATCAGCCGGCCGTTCCTGTCGCCCGGGGGCTTCATCACCCCGCGCCTGCAGCTGCATGCCACGCAGTACCAGTTTGACTCGGCGCTGTCCAACGGGCAGCGCTCGGCCAATCGCACCCTGCCCACCTTCAGCCTGGACAGCGGCCTGGTGTTCGAACGCGACGCCGCCTACTTTGGCCGGGCCTTCCTGCAGACGCTGGAGCCGCGCGCGTTCTACACCTACACGCCCTACCGCGACCAGAGCATGCTGCCCGTGTACGACACGGCGGCCAACGATTTCAACTTCGCCACGATCTATACCGAGAACGCCTTCGGGGGCAACGACCGGCTGGCCGACAACAACCTGCTCACCCTGGGCGTGACGACGCGGCTGCTGGACCCGAACACGGGCGCCGAGGCAGCGCGCTTCGGCATTGCCCAGCGGCTGCGGTTCTCGGACCAGAAGGTCACCCTGCCGGGCGGTACCCCCGTGAGCGAGCGCCTGTCGGACCTGCTGCTGGGGGCGGGCGTCACCTGGACGCCGCAGTGGGGCTTTGACTCCACGGTGCAGTACAACCCCAAGACGGGCCGCTCCATCCGCTCGACCATTGGCGCGCGCTACAGCCCCGGCAATTACCGCACCGTGAGCGCGGCCTACCGCCTCCAGCGCGGCACGAGTGAGCAGATCGATATCGGCTGGCAATGGCCGCTCAACGACCTGTGGGGCGACAAGGGCAAGGACCTGGGCGCGGGCCGGGGCCAGGGCGGCGGGCGCTGGTACAGCGTGGGCCGCCTGAACTACAGCCTGCAGGATCGCAAGCTGGTGGATACCGTGGTGGGCCTTGAATACGACAGCTGCTGCTGGATCGGCCGCGTGGTGCTGGAGCGCTTGCAAAGCAGCGTGACCACCTCCAACACCCGCCTGTTGTTCCAGATCGAGTTCGTCGGCTTCTCGCGCCTGAGCCTGGGCTCCAGTCCGCTGGACACCTTCAAGCAAAATGTGCCGCGTTACCAGAACCTGCGCGAGCAGGTCACGACGCCCAGCCGCTTCAGCAACTATGACTAACGCTTAACGCCATGAATCACCGTGTCATCGCACTGGCCATTGCCACCCTGGCTTCCCTGATGTCTCAGGGTGCCCTGGCCCAGGGCCTGCGCCCTTCCGGCACGCCGTCGGGCAAGGGGCTGACGGCGCGCCCGGCGGCCGCACCGTCGATCACGCTGCCTCCCGAGACGAGCGGCAGCCGCAGCTCTGCGCCCCGGCAAGCGGACTTCATCGTCGCCGTGGTCAATTCCGAGCCCGTGACCAACAACGAAGTGCGTTCGCGGCTTGCACGTGCCGAGGTCCAGCTGGCCCAGCAAGGGGGTGCCATGCCGGCCCGCGATCTGTTGGCCCGCGAGGTGCTCGAGCGGATCATTCTGGAGCGTGCGCAGCTGCAGCAGGCGCGCGAATCCGGCATCAAGGTGGATGACTTCGCCGTGTCGCAGGCCGAACAAGGCGTGGCCCGCCAGAACAACATGTCGGTCGATGACCTCTACCGCCGCCTAGCCCGAGACGGCATGGGCAAGGAGCGCTTCCGCGAGGAGCTGCGCAACCAGCTGCTGCTGCAGCGCCTGCGAGAGCGGGAGGTGGAAGCGCGTGTGAAAGTCTCGGACCTGGACATCGACCAGTACCTGCGCGAACAGCAAAAGGGCAACGATGTCGCCGCGATGGAGATCAACCTGGGCCACGTGCTGGTCCTGGTGCCTGAGAACGCGAGCCCCGTGCAGGTGGCCGAGCGCCAGGCACGCGCCCAGCGCGCGGCCGACAAGGTGCGCGCGGGGGAAGACTTTGCGGCCGTGGCCCGGGAGTTTTCCGACGCGCCCGAGGGGCAGCGCGCCAACGGCCAGCTGGGCCTGCGCCCGGCCGACCGTTATCCCGAGCTGTTTGTGAACTCCACGCTGGGCCTGCCCGTGGGCGGCATCGTCGGGCCCGTGCGCTCGCCAGCGGGTTTCCACGTGCTCAAGGTGATTGAGCGTGTCACGGCGGGCGTGCCCACCACGGTGGTGCAAAGCCACGCCCGCCACATCCTGCTGCGCACGGGGCCACAGCTTTCCGAAAGCGCAGCCGCCACGCGCCTGGCCGATTACCGCCGCCGCGTGCAGATGGGGCAGGCCGATTTTGCCGCGCTGGCCCGCGAGCATTCGCAGGATGGCAGCTCCAAGGAAGGTGGCGATCTGGGCTGGGCCACCCCGGGCCGTTATGTGCCCGAGTTCGAGCAGGCCCTGAACGCCCTCAAGCCCGGCGACATCAGCGAACCCGTGGTGTCGCGTTTTGGCGTGCACCTGATTCAGCTGCTGGAGCGCCGCGAGGCCAAGCTCACCCAGCGCGAGCAGCGCGACATGGCGCGCGATACCGTGCGCGAGAAGAAGCTGGACGAGGCCTACGCCACCTGGGCGCAGGAACTACGCGGGCGCGCGTACGTGGAATACCGCGACCCGCCGCAATGACCGACCGATGAACAGACAGGTAAGCACGCGTTGAAACACATCCCCCGCAAGCGCTTCGGGCAGCATTTTCTGTCCGACAAGGGCATCATCGAAGACATCGTGCAGGCCATTGCGCCCCAGCCGGGCCAGCCTATGGTCGAGATCGGGCCGGGGCTTGCAGCGCTGACGCAGCCCTTGGTGGAGCGCCTGGGGCGTCTCACGGTCATCGAGCTGGACCGCGATCTGGCCTTGCGCCTGCGGCTGCACGGCCAGCTGGAGGTGATCGAGTCCGATGTGCTCAAGGTGGATTTCACTGCGCTGGCGATCGCGATGCGCGAAAAAGCCGAACAGCCTGACCTGCGGCTGCGCGTGGTGGGCAACCTGCCCTACAACATCTCCACGCCCATCCTGTTCCATTTGCTGGACCATGTGCAGGTCATCGAAGACCAGCACTTCATGCTGCAAAAGGAAGTGATCGACCGCATGGTGGCCAAGCCTGCCACCAGTGACTACGGGCGCCTGTCAGTCATGCTGCAATGGCGCTACGCGATGGAAAACGTGTTGTTTGTACCGCCCGAGAGCTTTGACCCGCCCCCGCGCGTGGACAGCGCCGTGGTGCGCATGGTGCCGCGCGCGGAGCCCGCGCCTTTGTCTGTGCCCTTGTTGGAGGAACTTGTGCAGGTCGCCTTCAGCCAGCGCCGCAAGCTGCTGCGCCACACGCTGGGCCGCTGGCTCGAAGCCCGCCAGTTTGCCGGCCACTTCGACACCCAGCGCCGTGCCGAGGAGGTGCCGGTGAGCGAGTTTGTGGCTCTGGCACAGGAATGCTCTTAAAATAATAGCTGCTGGCGCTTTATGGATAAGCGCTAGCGCGTGATTTGATTAAAAACACGCAGCAACTGACGCGGCCCCGACCAGCAACCGCCGCGCAAGGCCATCGCGCCCGCTGCGCTGGTGGTGTCCCCCTTCCCGGCGAAGCCGAGAGAAGGGGGGAAGCGGCGCAGCCGCTCAGGGGGATTTGCCGAATTCAGGCGGCGCTGAGCCAGTAGCCCGCGTTGAAGGGGCTGCTCATGCGCAGCGCCATGGGTGAGACATCGACCAGCTTGTCGGTCGGCATTTTTTCGCCGGAGTCCGTGCCGATCTCAATGCCCTCGACACCTGGGGTGCCGGTAGCCTCGTTCGCCCGTTCTGCTTGGCTGGTGGATGCAGAACGGGCTACAGAAAAGAATAGAAACACCGGAACGGTATCTTGCGGTCGCCCCAGTAGTCGGCGGCGTCGCGGAAGATATCGAGCAGCTGTTCACGCGCTTCCTTGTCGAACTTGCCCGTGGCGGGGATCTGCTCCAGCACCACGATAAAGCCGGGCTGTGGGCCCGATTTGTGCAAGGGGTCCGTCATGCAGTCGTACAACGCATCAAAGTTCTTGCCGAAGTGCGACGGGAAGGTGAATTGCCCGGCAATCAGGTCCAGCACATCCTGCTTGGACTGCGCGTGGGCCAGGTTGGCGTACAAGAAATGGTGACCCATGGAAGTGGCCGCATCCTGCAAGTCCTGCACGCGGAAAGCGCGAATGGACTGCACGATGTTGGTGCGCACGCCACGCAGTGGCGTTTCCAGGTCCTTACGAAGTGGCGTCTGCATCTCCGCTACTCTTTCTTTTTAAAGTCCACAAACTTCTGGCATTTCGCAAGGCTGCGGGATGCAGCCTGCGGGTGGGGGATTCAAGGGGGCGCACTGACCGCCGCCAGCGTATCTCTGGCCTGCGTGCAGCGCAACGGGGGTCACTCAACGATCTCGCGAAAACTGGCGTAGTGATCGCTGGTGTAGTAGCAGGCGTCCGGAACCCGGGGCTTGCCGCCACACACGATGCGCCGGGCTCCCCGGTTACGCGATCCTGGTGTTCTGACGGTGTACTCACGGTAGTAACCCCGCTGGTGGGCGGGCAACAGCCGCTCGCGATTGCCAAAAACCGTTCCGTCCTTGTCATACGGAAAGGGCCCTCCTTCACGGATCAGCGCATACGTCGCCCGCCCTTGGGGCGGCAACTCGGCCAATGCGATAGGGGATATGGAGCCGTCGGTGGACGGGGAGTTCCGGGCATGCCCCGCAACCGGGGACAACACGAACGCAACACCCAAAACACACAAAAACCCTGCTTTGCGCGCCCGGGTGGCTACAGCCTTCAGCATCAACGAACCTTTCAGAAACTACGGGTTAACCCGAAATTTCGAGCCGCTAGTGTCGCTCAACGGCCCCCAAAAAGCAAGCGTCTGCACAAAGATTGGGCAGACGCTGAAGGGAGAAGCAAGCGCTTTAAGTTAGCGCTTGCTATCAATTTTTGGCTTATCTTGACACGTTGGCATCGGCCACAGTCAAGGCTGTCATGTTCACGATGCGGCGCACGGTGGCGCTGGGCGTCAGGATGTGAACCGGCTTGGCAGCGCCCAGCAGCACCGGGCCGATGGCGATGCCGCCGCCTGCGGCGGTCTTGAGCAGGTTGTAGGCGATGTTGGCCGCGTCGATGTTGGGGAACACCAGCAGGTTGGCGTCACCCGTCAGCTCGCTGCTGGGCATGAGGGCTGCTCGGGCCTTGCCATCCAGCGCCACATCACCGTGCATTTCGCCGTCCACCTCCAGCCAGGGGGCCTGTTGGCGCAGCAGTTCCAGCGTTTGGCGCATCTTCACGGCGCTGGGGTGGTTGCTGGTGCCGAAATTGGAGTGCGACAGCAGCGCGGCCTTAGGCTTGATGCCGAAGCGCATCATTTCTTCGGCAGCGAGGGCGGTGATTTCCGCCAGTTCGGTCGGCGTGGGGTCGTAGTTGACGTGCGTGTCCACCAGGAACACCTGGCGCCCCGGCAGCATGAGGCCGTTCATGCAGGCATACACCGGTACATCCTGCGCCGTGCTGTCGGCGCCGCCTGCGTGTTTGCCGATCACCTGGTCGATGTAGAGCAGGTGATTGGCGGTGGTGCCCCAGGTACCGCAGATCAGGCCGTCCACCTCGCCCTTGTGCAGCATCATGCAGCCGATGAGGGTCAGGCGCCGGCGCATCTCGATCTTGGCGACCTGCTGGGTGATGCCTTTGCGCTCGGTCATGCGGTGGTAGGTTTGCCAGAAGTCGCGGTAGCGGTGGTCAAAATCGGTGTTGACCACGTCGTAGTCCACGCCTTCCTTCAGGCGTAGGCCGAATTGCTCGATGCGCTGGGCGATGATGGCCGGGCGCCCAATCAGCGTGGGGCGGGCGACCTTCTCGTCCACCACGATCTGCGCGGCGCGCAGCACGCGTTCTTCTTCACCCTCGGCGTAGGCCACGCGCTTCTTGGCGGCGGTGCGCGCGGCGTCGAAGATGGGCTTCATCGTCGTGCCCGAGGCGTAGACAAAGGTCTGCAGCCGGTCGCGGTAGGCGTCCATATCGGCGATGGGGCGCTGCGCCACACCGCTGTCGGCAGCGGCCTGGGCCACGGCCGGCGCGATCTTCATCATCAGGCGCGGGTCGAACGGCTTGGGGATCAGGTATTCGGGGCCGAACGACAGCTTTTCACCCACGTAGGCTGCGGCCACCACTTCGCTCTGCTCGGCCTGGGCCAATTCGGCGATGGCGTGAACAGCGGCAATCTCCATCTCATCGGTGATGGTGGTGGCGCCGCAGTCCAGTGCGCCGCGGAAGATGTAGGGGAAGCACAGGACGTTGTTGACCTGGTTCGGGTAGTCCGAGCGGCCCGTGGCCATGATGATGTCGCTGCGCACGCTGTGGGCCAGCTCGGGCAGGATCTCGGGGTTGGGGTTGGCCAGCGCGAAGATCACCGGGCGTTCGGCCATCGAGGCGACCATTTCGGGCTTGAGTACATTGCCTGCCGACAGGCCCAGGAACACATCCGCGCCCACCATCACCTCGGCCAGCTTGCGGGCATCGGTCTTCTGCATGAACTGGCGCTTGTCGTCGTCCATCAGCTCTTCGCGGCCTTCGTAGACCACGCCGGCCAGGTCGGTGACGAACACGTTCTTGCGCTGCACACCCACCTTGAGCAGCAGGTTCAGGCAAGCCAGCGCTGCTGCGCCTGCGCCGCTGGTCACGAGCTTCACGTCTTCGATCTTCTTGCCCGCCACCTTCAGCGCGTTCACGATCGCTGCGGCCACCGTGATGGCCGTGCCATGCTGGTCGTCGTGGAAAACCGGGATCTTCATGCGCTTGCGCAGCTCGCGCTCCACATAGAAGCAGTCGGGCGCCTTGATGTCTTCGAGGTTGATGGCGCCGAACGTCGGCTCCAGTGCGGCAATCACTTCCACCAGCTTTTGTGGGTCCTTCTCGTCGATCTCGATGTCGAACACGTCCACGCCGGCAAACTTCTTGAACAGTACGGCTTTGCCCTCCATCACGGGCTTGGAGGCCAGGGCGCCAATGTCACCCAGGCCCAGCACGGCGGTGCCGTTGGTGATGACGGCGACCAGGTTGCCTCGCGAGGTGTAGCGGAAGGCATTGGCCGGGTCCTTCACGATTTCTTCGCAAGGTGCAGCCACGCCAGGCGAGTAAGCCAGCGCCAGGTCATGCTGGTTCACCATCTGCTTGGTGGCGGCAATCGCGATCTTGCCGGGCTTGGGAAACTCGTGGTACTCGAGGGCGGCACGGCGCAATTGGGCGCGCTTGTCGGAATCGTTGTTGTTGTTCTGGGCCGTGGTGTTCTCGGGCATTCAGTGTCTCCAACTCAGTCAGGATGGGTGCAAAAAAACATGCCGCAGAGGCTCCGCAGCGGTTGTCAGCTTTGTAAGGGTCTGCGATTGTAGGGCGGAGACGGTAAAAACCCTAGTAAGCGAATCTGCTTATATGGGTGGGTCAATTGTGATCCCGATGCAGCCAATGGTCCCTGGCGGTCCCTACATCGCCGGCGGCCGGGTTCAGTTCTTGCTGGGGTGGAAGGCATGAATGCTCCTGCGTGCCCTGCCGACTTTGCAACACTGGTACCGGTCCCCCTGACCCCCACGGCGTTTCTCCCTTTTGGAGCGGTGCTGCAGGCGCCTGCAGGCCCGGGCCGCCCCATCAATGCGGGCAGCTCAGAACGATTTGATCTGGTAGACGACCTGCAATTGGGGGCAGAGGGTGGTCGGGCGCAACTGGCGCTTTTTCGCGCGCAGGCACGCCAATTTCCGCTGCAAGTGCACGAGATGGAATGCCATCGGTGGGGCAGCCAGACCTTTGTGCCCTGGGGCGTGGTGCGCTTTGTGGTGGTGGTGGCCCCGGCAGGCGAAATGCCCAGCGGCGGAGAGATCCGGGCATTTGTCACCGACGGTCGGCAGGGCGTTGTGCTGGCACCGGGCACCTGGCACCACGCCTTGCTGGCAGTCGATGCGGGCGATTTTCTGGTGATAGAGCGCGCAGCCGCTGTGGTGGACTGCGAACTCCACCGGCTGGACCTGCCCTTGCGGCTGGAGCGGCGATAGCGCGCTGCGGGGGAGCCCGCTCACTCCTTCGTCGCAATGCGCTCGGCCAGCGCAATCAATGAGCGGTCGCTGCCTGCGGGGCCCAGAAGCGACAGCCCCAAGGGCGCACCGTCGCGCCGCGCCAGCGGCATGGACAGTTGTGGAAACCCGGACAGCCCGGCGATACACAACATCTGGATGGCCCGGTTGCGGTAGTCCTCCAGGCTGCTTTCGGGAGCCGTGCGCAGCGGTGCGATGTCGGGCATCGTGGGCAGAAGCAGGACACTGTCCTGGCCCAGCAGCGCCGCCAGATGGGCGCGATAGCGATCCCGAAAGGCGCGTGCGCTGGCCACCTGCCCATCGGTCACGTCACGGGACCAGGCAAAACGTTCGGCCACACCCGGCCCAAGGGAGGGCGCGTAGCGCTCGATCAGTGGCCCGTCGGTCATCCAGGCTTCTCGCCCCTGCACGTACCGAAAGTTCCAGTACATCGTGTCGAAGGACTCCAGCACCGCGTTGGCGGGCTGCGAGGGGCCGAGCAAGTTCGTCACCTGATGCGTGGCACCCTGCAGAGCGCCCACCACCGTGGGGTCGAGCAGCGCCCACACATCCGTGGGGAGCAGCAGGCGCACCTGGGGTGGCATCGGGGCCGCATCGTCGCCCAGCAATACGTCGGCGACCCGGGCAAAGGTCTGCACATCGCGCGCAAACCAGCCGCAGGTGTCCAGGCTCGGTGCCAGGTCCATCGCCCCTTCCAGGCTCACGCGTCCATGCGTGGGGCGCAGCCCGTACAGGCCGCAATGGTTGGCAGGCGCCCGTACCGACCCGCCGGTATCGGTGCCCAGCGCAAAGTCGCACAGCCCGGACGACACGGCCGCTGCGGAGCCTGACGATGAACCCCCCGTGATCCGGTCGGGCGCAGCCCCATTGAGGGGCGCGCCAAAGTGCGCGTTGTTCCCGTTCATCGAAAACGCCAGCTCATCGGTCACGGTCTTGCCCACAAACCGAGCCCCCGCGTCGAGCAGCTTCTGCACGGTGGGTGCGGTACGCGTCTTGGTGCCCGACAGTGCCAGCACCACGGGGTTGCCGCCTCCGGTGGGGTAGCCCGCCACATCAAACAGGTCCTTCGCTGCAAAACACAGCCCGCTCAGGGGGCCCGTGCTGGCGTTCACTACCGGTACGGGGGGATAGGGAACAAAGGCGTGGGCTGGGTCGTGCGCAGTCATGGAGTGGTGTCAACAACGGGAAGAAGCTCGGGGGCGATGGCTGCTGCGGCCTCAGTGCGCAGGCACAGCGCACGGTGGCCGGGCGCTATCTGGACGGCCGGAGGTTGTTGTGTGCGGCATGCTGGCGTTGCCAGCGTACAGCGCTCGGCAAAGGCGCAGCCGGGGGGCAGATTTGACAGGTCTGGGGGGGCACCGGCAATGGTCTCCAGCGGCGTGCCGCGTGCCATGGCGCCATGCGCCCGGCTTTTGAGCAGCGCAATGGTGTACGGGTGTCGCGGGTTGCGAATGAGGTCCCGCGCGGTACCCTCTTCCACAATGCGCCCTGCGTACATCACGGCAATGCGGTCGGCCACTTCGACGGCGGCGCCAATGTCGTGCGTGACAAAGATCACCGACAGGCCCAGGTCACGCTGCAGTTCGCGCAGCAGCTGCAGGATCTGGATCTGCACGGTCGCGTCAAGCGCGGTGGTGGGTTCGTCGGCCAGCAGCAGTTGGGGGCGGCAGGCCAGCGCCAGGGCAATCATGGCGCGCTGGCGCATGCCGCCCGACATTTCGTGCGGATAGGCCTGAAGCCGCCGCTCCGGGCTGGGTATGCGCACGCGCTCGAACAAGGCCAGCGCACGTTCCTGGGCCTGTGCGGCGGTCACATTCTCGTGGCGGCGGATCGACTCCACGATCTGTGCCCCCACCGTGTACACCGGGTCCAGCGCCAGCAAAGGCTCCTGAAAAATCATCGCCGCCACCTTGCCCCGGTAGTCCGCCAAGTCGCGGCCCGACAAGGTCAGCAGGTTCTGGCCGGCCACCCGTACCTTGCCTGCAATACGGGTGCGCCGCTCGGGGTGCAGGCGCAGCAAGGTGCGCAGCGTCACGCTTTTTCCAGACCCGGATTCTCCAATCAGCGCAACCACCTCGCCACGCTGCACCTGCAGGCTCACACCGCTGACGGCTTGTACCGGCTTGCGGCCACCGGTAAAGGTGACGCTGAGGTCATGAAGCTCCACCATGGGTTCGGTGGCCCCCGACGAAGGAGGAAGGGTGTCCAGGGTCATGGTGTTGCTTTCAGGCCGCCTGTGCCATCGGCTGGGGCGCTTGGGGATGGCCGCTGCCGGGTTCATGCACCAAGCAGGCTGCGACATGGTGCGGGCCGGTGGTGGTACGCACGGGCACCCGTTGCGCGCACACCGCCGCAGCCATGCTGCAGCGCGGATGAAACCGGCAGCCCGACGGCGGGTTGATGGGGTTGGGCGGGTCGCCCGCCAGCGGCGCCTCCAGCGTGCGGTGGTCGGGGTCCATGGACGGCATGGACGACAGCAGGGCGCCGGTGTAGGGGTGCGCGGGCTTTTTGAACAGGGCATCGGACGGCCCGATCTCTGCCACCTGGCCCAGGTACATCACCATCACCCGGTCGCTCATGTAGTGCACCACGTTCAGGTCGTGGCTGATGAACACATAGGTCAGGCCGAATTCCGCCTTGAGGTCGGTCAGCAGGTTCAGCACCTGCGCTTCCACCGATTTGTCGAGCGCAGACACCGCCTCGTCCAGGATCACCATGCGGGGTTGCAATGCCAGTGCACGCGCAATGTTGACCCGCTGGCGTTGCCCGCCCGACAGCTCGTGCGGATAGCGCTCGGCAAACCGCGCCGGGGCCAGGCCCACACGGTCTAGCAGACTGCGCGCACGGGCGATGGCCTCGCGCTGCGGCACGCCGTGCACCTGTGGTCCGAAGGCGATGGAATCTTCGATGGTCAGGCGCGGGTTCAGGGACGCATAGCTGTCCTGGAACACCATCTGCACCTGGCGCCGGAACTCCTTGAGGGGCAGATCGCGGCTGCCCACGGTGCGGCCGTCAAACACGATCTCCCCGGCCGTGGGTGCGATGAGCTGCATCAGCAAGCGCGCCGTCGTCGACTTACCGCAGCCCGATTCCCCGACCACCCCCAGCGTTTCCCCCTTGAGGACTTCGAAGTTCACGCCATCCACCGCATGCACCACGCCCCCGCCGCGCCCCAGCGCATCCTTCTTGAGCGGGAAGTGCTTGACCAGCCCCCTGATGGTGAGCAGAGGCTGCGCGGGTCCGCCGACATCGGTAATCGTGTGCATGGTCAGAAGACTTTCGGCCTCTCAGCCCTTGTTGTCCATGGCCGAGCGCAGGCCGTCGGAGAGGATGTTGAACGAGATCGAAGTGACGAAAATCATCAGTCCCGGCAGCGCCGCCACCCACGGCTGCACGTAGATGGCCGTGCGCAGCGTGTTGAGCATCAGGCCCCACTCGGGCTCGGGCGGCTTGACCCCCAGGCCGAGGAACGACAGGCCCGAAGCCAGGATCATCGACACCGCGATCAGGCTGGTGGCGTAGACAAAGATGGGCCCCAGCACATTGCCCAGCACGTGCACGCGCACGATGGTGAACGGGTTCGCGCCAGAAGCGCGCGCGGCCTCCACGTAGTCGCGGTTGCGCACCTGGGTGGTCACGCTTTCCGCCACCCGCGCAATCTGCGGAATGAACACGATGGTGAGTGAGATCAGCGAGTTGACGACGCCCGCGCCCAGCACGCCCGACAGCGCAATCGCCAGCAGCACCGACGGAAAGGCGTAGAACACGTCGATGGTGCGCATGATGGCCGTATTGGTGATGCCCCCGGCGTAGCCCGCCACGATGCCGATCACCGTGCCCAGCACAAAAGCGCACACCACGGGCGTGATGCCAATGAACAGCGACAGGCGCGCGCCCACGATGAGCCGCGACAGCATGTCGCGACCGAGCTCATCGCTGCCCAGTGGCAGCCCTTCGGTGCCGATGGGCTTGAGCCGCTTGAGCATGGACGCTGCATACGGGTCTGCCGGCGCAATCCAGGGGCCCAGCACCGCCAGACCGATGAGCAGCAACACCACCAGCGCCGCCCCCATGGCCACAGGGTCGCGGGTGAACCGCACCAGCGCGGCTGTCCAGTAGCCGCGCGAGCGCAGCGCGGGCGCAGGGCTGTCTGCAATGGCAGACGCCGAAGAGGAGGGTGCAGTCGTGGAGGCCATGGTGGGTGGTCTTGTTCTTCCGCTTCAGGCGCGGGCGATGCGCGGGTCCAGCAGCGTCTGCAGCACGTCCACGAGCAGATTGAGGAGCACAAAAAACAGGGCCAGCACCAGGATGGTTCCCTGCAGCAGCGGCAGGTCGCGCTGGAAGATCGCAGAGTTCAGCAGGAAGCCCGTGCCGGGCCAGGAAAACACCGTTTCGATCAGGATCGAGCCACCCAGCAGATAACCCAGCTGCAGGCCCATCACGGCCAGGGCCGTGGGGGCTGCGTTCTTCACCATGTGCCGGAACACTCCCCGGTGCGTAAGCCCCTTGGCGCGCAGGCCCAGGATGAACTCCTGGTCCAGGATGTCGGCCACCAGCGCGCGCACCGTGCGCGCGATGATGCCCATCGGGATCACCGACATGGTGACGGCAGGCAGCACCAGGAACTGCAGGTGTTCCCAGTCCCACGACCAGTCGCTGGAGCCGCCTGGCCCCGCGCCGGTGGCGGGCAGCAGCGCCCACTGCGAGCTGAACACGATCACCATCACCATGCCCAGCCAGTAGTGCGGCACGCTCACGCCCAGCACCGACAGCATGGACGCCAGCCGGTCCACCCACGAGTTGCGAAAGTACCCCGCAACAAAGCCAAACAGGCTGCCCAGCACAAAGCCGATGAAGGTGGCCACCACGGCCAGCCGCAGCGTGTTGCCCACGGCCGTCATCACCTCACCCGCCACGGCCCGGTTGCTGGCAATCGACACCCCCAGGTCGCCGTGCAGTGCGCGCCACACCCACATCACAAACTGCTCAGGCAGCGACCGGTTGAAGCCATACAGCTCGCGCAGCTGCGCCTGCAACTCTGCCGAGGCGTCGGGCGGCAGAATGGACACCAGTGGGTCGCCGGGTGCCAGGTGCACCAGCAGGAAACACACCAGTGCCACACCCAGCATGATGGGCAGGGCATAGAGGAAGCGGCGCAGCAGGTAGGCAAGCATGGAAGAGGCGGTGTGCAGAGGTCGGCGGCGTGGGCTCAGTCCATCGTCATCGTGGCGATGTCGATGAACCAGCTGCGCGGCTGCACCACGTTCTTGACCTTGGCCGACATGGCGCGTGGGCCCACGTCGTGGGCAATCCAGACAAACGGCGCGTCTTCCACGATGTGGGCATGCAGCTTGGCCAGGGCCGCGTCGCGGGCCTTTTCGTCAAAGCTGGTGCGGGCATCGGCCACCAGCTTGTCCACCTCGGCATTGCCGTAGTAGCCCCAGTTGTTGGACACCGGCGGAAAAGCCTTGGTGCTCACAAAACGCACCATCGCAAAAAACGGATCCATGGCGGCAAAGCTGATGTTCACCGCGTTGGCGCCGTTGGCCGATGCATCCTTGGCACCCTTGCGCCAGTTGGTGAACAGGGTGTTCCACTCGATCACATCAAACTGCACGTCAAAGAAACATGCTTTGAGTGACTGCTGCGCAAACTCGTTCATCGGCAGCGGCTGCATCTGGCCCGAGCCCGATGCCGAGATCTGCACCTTGACCTTGATGGGCTTGGCCGCCGAGTAGCCCGCCTGCGCCATCAGCGCCTGCGCGGCCTTCACGTCGTACTTGATGTCGAACTTGGGGTTGCCCCACCACGGGTGGCCTGGGGGAACCGTGCCCTTGGGCTCGGCCATCATGCCGCCCAGCAGCTGCTTCATGCCGCCACGGTCAATGCACAGGTTGGCGGCCTGGCGCACGCGCTTGTCCAGCCAGGGCGAGCCCTCGGCAAACGACAGCTGCCACGGCCATACGTGGGGCTGGGCGTTGGAGTAAATCTTGAACCCGCGCTGCGTGATCTGCGGCATGGCATCCGGTGCGGGGGCCTCGATCCAGTCCACCTGGCCGCCCAGCAGCGCGGCCGTACGGGCATTGGCCTCGGGCATGGGCAGCATCACCACCTTGTCGATCTTGGGGGTGCGCTTGGCGTCCCAATAGGCCTTGTTGGCGGCCAGCTCCAGGCGTTCGCGCGCCACAAACCGCGTGACCTTGAAGGGGCCCGAGCCTGCGGGATCGGCCGCAAAGGCGGTCCATGCCGCCTTGGACTTGTCGGCGGGCGTGGCCCCTGCCGCCGCGTCAAATTTCTTTTGCCAGTGCGCGGGCGACGCCATGAACAGGTTGGTCAGGTTGATGGGCAGGAACGCGTCGGGCTCGCTGGTGGTCAGCTCCACCGTCATGTCGTCGATCTTGCGGGCCGAGCGCAGCGTGGGCATGCGCGAGGCCGTCACGCCCACCTGGCTGGGGTCGAAATGCACGGCGTCCTTGTCCAGCACTTTGGCCACGTTCCACACCACCACATCGGCGTTGAGCGCGGCGCCGTCATGGAACTTCACGCCAGGGCGCAACTTGAACACCCACTTCGTCTTGTCCTTGTCATCCACCGTCCACGACGTGGCCAGCGCAGGGATCAGCACACTGGCTGCATCGGCCTTGGACAGGTCCCACTGCGTGAGCGAGTCATAGATCGGAATGCCCGTGAAGCGGTTGCCTTCAAAGCCCTGGTCGGGCTGGCCCAGCGTGCGGGGGATGTCTGCCGCCGTCATCGCGATGCGCAGCACCTTCTCTTGCGCCAGCGCGGCAGAGCCACCCATCCATGAGAAAGCCATCGCCAGGGCCAACGCCAGTGGCGCGGGGCGCTGGCGTGGAGGGGTAAGGGTGTGCGACGGCGGCAGGGCATGGCTCATGGGGATCACCTTCCAGAGAGGGGTTGAGGTCAACCTCTCAAAGCAAGTGACATGCCATCATTTCAGCGTTCACTAAACTTCCCCGTGCACCATGAACGAGGTGCGGCGGCGGGGTTTCCCCACCGTGGTGCGCCCTGCGCGTGCGCCACCCACAAGACAGCCCAAAGAAAACGGCCCGCGAGGGGCCGTTGGAATTTTGGGGAGGCGCCTGTCGCGCCCCTGATGGATCAGCGGCTGCTTGGAAAACTGAACACCGCGCCCTCGCGCACACCGGCCGACGGCCAGCGCTGCGTGATGGTCTTGCGCTTGGTATAGAAGCGCACCGCGTCGGGTCCGTAGGCGTGCAGGTCGCCGAACAGGCTGCGCTTCCAGCCGCCGAACGAGTGGTAGGCCACAGGCACCGGCAGGGGCACGTTCACGCCCACCATGCCGACCTGGATGTGGTCGGTGAAGTAGCGGGCGGCCTCGCCGTCGCGCGTGAAGATGCAGGTGCCGTTGCCGTACTCGTGGTCGTTGATGAGCTGCATGGCCTCCTGCAGCGTCTTCACGCGCACCACGCCGAGCACGGGGCCGAAGATTTCTTCCTGGTAGATCTTCATGCCGGGCTTGACGTTGTCGAACAGGCAGGCGCCCAGGAAGTAGCCTTCCGCATGGCCTGCCACCTGCACGCCCCGGCCATCCACCACCAGCGTGGCGCCTTCGGCCACGCCCTGGTCCACATAGCCCTTCACCTTCTCGAAGTGCTGCTTCGTGACCAGCGGGCCCATGTCGTTGCTGTTGTCGGTGCCCGGGCCAACCTTCATCTTGGCAATCTCGGTCTTGAGGCCCGCAATGACGGCGTCACCCACCGCGTCGCCCACGGCCACCAGCAGCGGGATGGCCATGCAGCGCTCGCCGCACGAGCCATAGGCCGCGCCCATCAGGGCGCTCACGGCGTTGCCCACGTCCGCGTCGGGCATCAGCACCGCGTGGTTCTTGGCGCCGCCCAGGGCCTGCACGCGCTTGCCGTGTTTGCAGCCTTCGGCGTAGATGTATTCGGCAATCGGGGTGGAGCCGACAAAGCTCACGGCCTTGACGCGCGGGTCCTGCAGCAGCGTGTCCACGGCCGTCTTGTCCCCGTTGACGACATTGAGCACACCCGGCGGCAGGCCGGCTTCCAGGGCCAGCTGGGCGATGAACAACGTGGAAGAAGGATCACGCTCGGAGGGCTTGAGCACAAAGGTGTTACCGCAAGCGACGGCCATGGGCCACATCCACAGCGGCACCATGGCCGGGAAGTTGAAGGGGGTGATGCCCGCGGTGACGCCCAGCGCCTGGAACTCGCTCCACGAGTCGATGCTGGGGCCCACATTGCGGCTGTGCTCGCCCTTGAGCAGCTCGGGCGCGTAGCTCGCGTATTCCACGTTCTCGATGCCGCGCTGCAGCTCGCCGTGCGCATCGGCCAGCACCTTGCCGTGTTCGGCCGTGATCAGGGCGGCGATCTTGTCGGCGTTGTCTTCGAGCAGGACTTTCAGCTTGCTCATCACCCGGGCGCGTTTCAGGGGCGGCATGTTGCGCCAGGCCGGGAAGGCGGCCTCGGCCGAGGCAATGGCAGCCTCGACGGTGGCCTTGCTCGCCAGCGCCACGCTGGTGGTCGATTGGCCGGTGGCGGGGTTGAACACCGGCTGCGTGCGCTCGGTGTCCGCAACGATCTTGCCGTCGATCAGGTGGCCGACGGTGGTGGTGACGTTCTTGTCGTGGTTCATGGCGAAAATATGAATAAAAAGTGCCGCTGGCGCTTATTCAGAAAGCGCTAGCAGCTATTGAATCAGGAGTGTTCCCGCAGGCGGATGAAACGGGCGCGCGCCAGGCCAGCGGCCGCCGCGCAAGGGCCGCCCCGCCGCGCTGGCGGCGTCCCCTTGGGGGAAGGCGCGTAGCGCCTCAGGGGGTGTGTCATCACGCCGTTTCAGCCAGGGCATCGCCCAGCGCGTTGACCAACCGGTCAATCTCGGCGCGCTCGCTGATGAATGGTGGCGCCAGCTGGATGGTGTCGCCGCCGTAGCGCACGTAGAAGCCCTTCTTCCAGCAGTTCATCGCGATCTCGTAGGGGCGCTTGGCGGGTTCGCCGGGCAGCGGCGCAATCGTCAGGCCTGCTGCCAGGCCGAAGTTGCGGATGTCCAGCACATGTTTGACGCCCTTGAGGCTGTGCACCGCTTCTTCAAAATACGGCGCCAGCGCTTTCACGCGGCCGATCATGTCTTCGTTTTGCAGGATGTCGAGCGCCGCAATGCCCGCTGCGCAGGCCACCGGGTGGGCCGAGTAGGTGTAGCCGTGCGGAAACTCCAGCATGTACTCCGGTCCGCCTGCGGCCATGAAGGTGTCGTAGATTTCCTTGGTCGCCACCACACCGCCCAGCGGCTGCGCGCCGTTGGTGACCTGCTTGGCAAAGTTCAGGATGTCGGGCGTCACGCCAAAGGCCTCGGCCCCGGTCCAGGCGCCGCTGCGGCCAAAGCCGCTGATCACTTCGTCAAAAATCAGCAGGATGTTGTTCTGTGTGCAGATCTCGCGCAGGCGCTGCAGGTAGCCCACGGGGGGGATCACCACGCCGGCCGAGCCCGAGAAGGGTTCCACGATCACGGCGGCGATGTTCGATGCGTCGTGCAGCGCGATCACGTCCAGCAGCTTGTCGGCCAACTCTTTGCCCGTGGGCGGCATGCCCTTGTGGAACGAGCCCGCAGGTGGCTGGGTGTGGGGCAGGTGGTCGGCCTCCACGCCCTGGCCGAACAGCTTGCGGTTGGCCACGATGCCGCCCACCGAGATGCCGCCAAAATTCACGCCGTGGTAGCCCTTTTCGCGGCCAATCAGGCGCGTCTTGGTGCCCTGGCCCTTGGCGCGCCAGTAGGCGCGGGCCATCTTGAGGGACGTGTCGGCCGACTCGGAGCCCGAACCCGTGAAGAACACATAGTCGAGCCCGGCGGGCGTGAGTTCCTTGACGCGGTTGGCCAGCTCAAAACCCAGCGGGTGGCCAAACTGGAAGGCCGGTGCGTAGTCCAGCTTCATCGCCTGCTTGCCGATGGCTTCGGCAATCTCGCGGCGGCCGTGGCCCAGGCCCGCACACCACAGGCCCGAGAGGCCGTCAAAAATCTTGCGGCCGTCCGAATCGGTGTAGTACGCGCCGCTGCCCTCCACGATCATGCGCGGGTTGGCCTTGAACTGGCGGTTGGCCGTGTACGGCATCCAGTGCGCGTCCAGCCATTCGGCGTCCATGCGGGGGCCTTCGGCGCCAGCGGCGGGTTTTTCGATGTTGACGAAGCTCATGGGGTTCTCCAGTGCAAAGGCGGCGACAAAAGGCAGGCAACCCCAGCGGTCTGGGGCTTGACGTAGGGCATTGTTGCGCTGCCTGTTAATCTCTCAAATACTCCAATATCAATGTTTACTTGACGGTTTATGCAAGTAAAAACACCTCCACCCCCCCCTTCCCCCAAACACCGCGCCGTACTGGGCCAGCTCAGCGACATGGACCTGCGCCTCTTGCAGGTCTTCAAGAGCGTGGTCGAGTGCGGCGGCATGTCGGCCGCCGAACTGGAGCTGAACATCGGCACCAGCACCGTCAGCCGCCACATGAAAGACCTGGAAACCCGCCTGGGCCTCACCTTGTGCCGCCGGGGCCGGGCCGGTTTTGCCCTCACGGCCGAGGGGCAGCGCGTGTACGACGAGACCCTGCGCCTGCTGTCGGCCGTGGACGCCTTTCGCAGCAGCATCGATGACATCCACCGCCGCATGGGCGGGCGGCTGGAGGTGGCGGTGTTCGACAAGACCGCCAGCAACCCGGCCGCGCACATCGGCGATGCGATTGCGCTCTTTGCCAGCCAAGCGCCGGAAGTCAGCCTGCAGATGCACGTGGCGTCCATCCCGGCCATCGAGCGCGGGCTGATCGACGGCAGCTTCCATGTGGGCATCATCCCGGCACACCGCACGTCGCAAAGCCTGGTCTATGCCGACCTGTTCGCCGAAACCATGCTGCTGTACTGCGGTGCACGCCACCCGCTGTACGGCACCGACCATGCCGCGCTCACCTGGGAATCCCTGCGCGCCTACCAGTTCGCGGGCCTGGGCTACCACTCGCCCAACATGGAGCTGAGCCACAGCACGCGCCTGCCGCGCAAAGCCACGGGGTTTGACCAGGAGTCGATCGCCACGCTGGTCCTGTCCGGCCGCTACCTGGGTTTTTTGCCCGACCACTACGCCGAAGGCTTCGAGCGCCAGGGGCTCATGCAGGCGGTTTCGCCCGCGCAGTTCCACTACCGCTGCCAGTTTGTGAGCGTGTTGCGCAAGTCGCCCCACCCGCCGCGCGCGGCCCAGGCGTTTGCGCAATGCCTGATCCAGGCGCATGGTTGATGGACCTGGGTTGCCCCAGGCGCGGCGCAGGCAGACAATGCCAGCTCTTTGGCGCTTTTTTAGCGGGGCACACGATGGCAAGCATTTCTTCAATTGGCAGTTCTGGCCTGCAGGCCGCGCAGTTGCGGCTGGATGCCTCGGCCAACAACGTGGCCAACATGAACACCCCCAATTACCGCCGCCAGGTGGTGGCGCAGGAAGAAGCGGCTGACAGCGCTGGCGTGCGCGCCACGGTGCAGCGCCAGCAAGAGGCTGAAGGGGTGGCGCTGGAAAAAGAGGCGGTGGAGCAGATGTCGGCCACCTACGCGTTCAAGGCCAACCTGCAGACCATCAAGACACAAGATGAAATGATGGGTTCGCTGCTGGATGTGAAGGCCTGAGTCGTTGCTCCCGCGCTCCCCACGATGCCCCGCCAGCCGGGGCATTGTTGTTTTCAGCGCCAGCGCTGGAGTGGCCTCGGTTGGCCTCAGTGGGTAGAGGCCAGCCCCGCCAGCCGGTGAACGAGCCAGCGCTGAAAGGCCAGCCCGGTGGCGGTGCGGCTGCGCAAGGGAATGCTGTACATGGCGGGCTCCTTGGGGTGGCGTTCAGGCGGATTGCAAGGCGGGGCTGGGCGATTGCGCCGGGGCACCATGGCTGGCGGTGCGCCGTGCCGCGCGGTCCCACGCCTTTTCGTGGAAAAAGAAGGCCACGGCCTGCACGGTCGGCTCCAGCAGGCTCAGCGTGAGCGACGCCCACAGGTTGCCCGTGACGGCATAGGCCACCAAGGCGGCCACACAGATATGGATCAGGTAGTAGCTGCCCGTTTTCATCAGCATGGTTTGGTTCTGGCGGGCGGCGCGGCGGATGCGGGACATGGCGAACTCCTTCTCTCTCTTTTTCAACAGGGCCTGCGGTGATGGCAGGGATGTTGAAATGGTAGTTATTCGCAATAGTGCTGACCAATTGATCATCGCTATGCTGGAGATAGTCACTATCAAGCGGTGGCTCATCTGCGTGCGGCGGCTCCTACTCCAAGCAGACTGGTTCTGCGCGTGAACTAGTTCACACCATGGGGCTAAAAAAAGCCGCTGCGTGCCATGCCCCCGTTGCTATGATGGCCGCTCTTTTCAACCCCCTCTTTTGCTTTGGGAGCACACATGGCCCTCATGGACTTCATCAAGAAACAGTTCATTGACATCATTCAATGGACCGAAGAGGGGGACGGCACCCTGGCCTGGCGCTTCCCCATGCGCGACATGGAAATCCAGAACGGTGGCACGCTGGTGGTGCGCGAGTCGCAGATGGCCATCTTCGTGAACGAAGGCCAGGTGGCCGACGTGTTCACGCCCGGCACCTACAAGCTCACCACGCAGACGTTGCCGGTGCTGACCTACCTCAAGAACTGGGACAAGCTCTTCGAGTCCCCCTTCAAGAGTGACGTCTACTTCTTCAGCACGCGCCAGCAGATCGACCAGAAGTGGGGCACGCCCCAGCCCATCACGATCCGCGACAAGGACTTTGGCGCCGTGCGCCTGCGCGCGTTCGGCAACTACGCGTTCCGCATCGCCGACCCCAAGCTGTTCCACACCGAGATCTCGGGCACGCGCGAGATGTATCCCGTGGCCGACCTCGAAGGCCAGCTGCGTGGCCTGGTGCTGCAGAACATCAGCAACGCCATTGCGGGCAGCGGCCTGCCGTTCCTCGACCTGGCGGCCAACCAGGTCATGTTTGCCGATGCGCTGACCAAGGAGCTGGCGCCCATCTTTGCCAAGCTGGGTATCCTGATCGAATCTCTCACGGTGCAGAACGTCTCGCTGCCCGAAGAGCTGCAAAAGATCCTCGACCAGAAGATCGGCATGGGCATGGTCGGCAACGACATGGGCAAGTTCATGCAGTACCAGACGGCGCAGGCCATCCCCAAGTTCGCCGAAGCCAGCGGCGGCGGTGGCGGCATTGCGGGGGATGCGATGGGTCTGGGAGCGGGCGTAGCGCTGGGCCAGGTGCTGGCGCAGAACCTGCAGCAGGGCCTGCAGACCCCGGTGGCCCCGGCGGCGGCCGCAGCGGCACAGGCAGCTGCCGCACCTCTGGGCGTCAAGCCCGAGGACGTGATGGCCACGCTGGAGAAGCTGGGCGACCTCAAATCCAAGGGCATCCTGACCCAGGAAGAGTTCGACGCCAAGAAGGCCGAGCTGCTCAAGAAGCTGGTCTGAATCCGGTTGCTATCATAAAAATAGCTGTTTGCGCTGGAGGGATAAGCGCTAGAGGCCAAAAAGGCCTCAAAGCCGTGTAGCGCGGCGCAGGCAGCAGCCCCACGATGGCCACCGACCCCACACAGCGTTATTACCGCGCGCCCTGCCCGGGCTGCGGCGCACCGGTTGAATTCCGCAGCGCGCAGTCCACGCACGCCGTCTGCGGCTACTGCCAGAGCACCGTCGTGCGCAGCGGCGATGTGCTCACACGCGTGGGCAAGATGGCCGAGCTGTTCGACGACCACAGCCCGCTGCAGCTCATGGCCAGCGGGCGCATCCAGCTCGATGGCAAGGACGTGCCCTTCACCCTGGTGGGCCGCCTGCAATACAAGGGCGATGCGGGTGTCTGGACCGAATGGGCCGCCTTCCTCAACGACGGCACCCTGGCCACCCTGGGCGAGGACAACGGCGCCTACGTCTTCACGCGCACGATCGACCCCGGCCGTGAAATGCCCGAGGCCGCGCGTTTTCGCATCGGCAGTACCACGGCCATCAATGGCAAGCCGTACAGCGTGGCCTACACGGGCCAGGCATCGCTGATCTCGGCCCAGGGCGAGCTGCCCAAGCTGCCGCCCCTGGGCGAGCCCTTCGGCATGGTCGAGCTGCGCAGCGCCGACGGCGAAGTGGTCAGCATCGACTACGGCCACACGCCGCCCAACGTCGAGCGCGGCAAGTCTGTGCTGCTGGAAGACTTGCAGCTCCAGGGCCTCAAGGACGAATCCGCCAAGGACGAAAAAGGCCGCCAGTTCAACTGCCCGCACTGCGGCGCGCCGGTGCAGGTGCAGCTGGCGGGCACCAAGAGCATCACCTGCGGCTCGTGCGCCAGCATCATCAGCCTGGACAGTGGCGTGGGCGGTGAGCTGCGCTCGGCCGAGCAGGACGAGCCCGTGCAGCCGCTCATCCCGCTCGGCGCCAAGGGCCAGCTGCAGGGTGTGCACTGGCAGGTGGTGGGCTTTCAGCACCGCATGGGCGTGGAGCCCGGCGACGACGAGCACTTCGGCTGGAGCGAATACCTGCTCTACAACCAGAAGCGCGGTTTTGCCTTCCTGGTGGATTCGGAAGAGGGCTGGAGCATGGTGCGCCCCACCACGGGCGCGCCGCAGATGGCGGCCACCGGGCGCTCGGCCACCTACATGGGCACCAAGTACGAGCTCAAGTACACCTACGAGGCCGAAACCACCTACGTGCTGGGCGAGTTTTACTGGCAGGTCACGCGCGGCCAGAAGACCACCAACCGCGACTTTGCCAGCGCCAAAGGCCTGCTCTCGATGGAGCAAAGCCCGAACGAGATCACCTGGTCGGCAGGGGACAAGCTCGCCAGCGATACGGTGGCCAAGGCCTTCAAGCTCGAAGACAAGGCGGACGCGCTGCAGCGCGACGACCCCGGCCCCTTCGCGGCCAAGTCGGGCCTGGGCTGCGGCACCATCATCCTGATTGCGATCATCATCATCATCTTGCTGTTGCTGCTCAGCCGCTGCAGCCGCTGCGACCCGCGGGTGGAAAACTGCTCGTCGTCCAGCTACCGCAGCTCGGGCGGCTCCTATGGCGGGTATTCGTCCGGCGGCAGCCACAAGTAACACCCCGTGGCCGGAAACCCAGGGGGACTCCGGCAGTTTTGCAACTCTTTCCGTCAGCTTGTCTGGCAGCAACCGTTTCGTTCAAGGAGATCCCATCATGATCGGCATCGAATGGCTCAAGCCCGCAGCGTTCCTCGGGTCCATCCTCTACGCCATCATCGGCGTGGTCATTTTCTGGCTGTGTTTTGTCATCGTGGACAAGATCACCCCCTACGACCTGTGGCGCGAAATCGTCGAAAAGCAGAACCAGGCCCTGGGGCTGGTGGTGGCGGCGATGTGCCTGGGCATCAGCATCATCGTGGCGGCAGCCATTCACTGACGCACCTTGCCTGAAGCGGCGCGTGCCCCTGCGGCGCGCCGGTACCTGCCTTGCAATCCGACCTGACTTCTCCTGCCTCGCCGTCCGAGGCCCCGGGCGCCCACTCCGGCCCCCGCCCCATCGAAATCGCCCTGCTCATCAGCGTGTTCGTCGTGGCCGCCTGCGGGCTGTTGTACGAGCTGGCTGCGGGTGCGCTCGCGTCCTATGTGCTGGGCGATTCGGTGCTGCAGTTCAGCACCATCATCGGCACCTACCTGTTCGCCATGGGCGTGGGCTCGTGGCTGTCGCGGTACTTCGAGCGGCAGCTGCCAGCGCACTTTTTGCGCATCGAATTGCTGGTGGCGCTGATTGGCGGCGCCTTGCCTGCCACGCTGTTCCTGGCCAACGCGTACGCGCCGGGCGCGTTTCGCTTTCTGCTGTACGGCATGGTGCTGATGGTAGGCACGCTGGTGGGCCTGGAGATCCCCTTGGTGATGCGCATCTTGAAGCGCAATGTGGCCCTCAAGGACCTGGTCTCCCAGGTGCTCACGTTCGACTACCTGGGCGCGCTGGCGGTGTCGCTGGCGTTCCCGCTGCTGCTGGTGCCACATCTGGGGCTCATCCGCACGGGGCTGTTGTTCGGGGTGATGAACGCGGCCGTGGCGCTGTGGGCGGTGTGGCTGTTTAGGCACGAGCTGCGGCGGCTGAAGGCGCACCTGATGGCCTGCGTGATGGTGCTGGGCATTCTGCTAGCCGCTCTGGCGGGGGCTGAGCACATCACCAGCGTGGCCGAAGACAAGTTCTACCAGGACCGCATTGTGTTCGGCACCGCGTCGCCTTACCAGCGCATCGTGGTCACGCAGGGGCGCGTGGGGCACCGGCTGTATCTCAACGGTAACCTGCAGTTTGCGCAGGCCGACGAGTACCGCTACCACGAAGCCCTGGTGCACCCCGCCATGTCGGCACACGGTGCGCCCAAACGGGTGGCGGTGCTGGGCGGTGGCGACGGCATGGCCGTGCGCGAGATCCTCAAGTACCCCTCGGTCGAGTCCGTGACGCTGGTCGAACTGGACCCGGCCATGACGAAAATCTTCAGCGAGAACCCCACGCTCGCGCGCCTGAACGGCAACGCGCTGCAGAACCCCAAGGTGAAGATCGTCAACACCGATGCCTTTGGCTGGCTGCAGGAGGGGGCGGACACTTTTGATGTCATCGTGGTGGACTTTCCCGACCCCACCAACTTCTCGATCGGCAAGCTCTACACCAACAGCTTTTATGCGCTGCTGGACAAACGCCTGGCGGCCAGTGGCTACGCGGTGGTGCAGACCACGTCCCCGCTGGTGGCGCGCAAAAGTTACTGGACGGTGGTGCAGACCATCGAGTCCGTGGGCTTGCACACCGCGCCTTACCACGCGCACGTGCCCAGCTTTGGCGAATGGGGCTTCATCATCGCGAGCCGCAGGCCCTGGCGCCTGCCCGAGGCCTTGCCCGACGGCCTGCGTTTTCTGGGCACCGACTCGCTGCCCCTGCTGTTCGATTTTCCGCGCGACATGGCGCGGGTGCCTGCCGAAGTGAACCGGCTGTCGAACCAGGCGCTGGTGCACACGTACGAGCGCGAGTGGGGAAAACACTGATGGCCCCCCTGAGCGGCTGCGCCGCTTCCCCCAGAGGGGGACGCACCCCGTGGCCTGGCAAAGCCAGTTCCACGGGTGCGCTGGCCTGGGCCGCGCCGGTTTCTCCGGGAGGTGGCAATATGGCGCCCCCAGGTTCTTGACGCCATGCAACGCCGCCACTTCCTAGCCACCGCTGCCGTCTCGGCGGCCACGGGCGTGCTGCTGCCGGGTTGCGACCGGGCGCCGCGCACGCTGGAAGGCGGCTTCACCGGCATCGACATGGCGCGGGGCCACCAGCTGCGCGATCGGCTCAAGGCCGGCACCTGGCCCGCACCGGCCGTGGTGCGGCGCGCGCAGGTCATCATCGCGGGCGGGGGCGTGGCGGGGCTGGCGGCGGCGCGGTCGCTGCGGCTGGCCGGGGTGGAGGACTTCGCGCTGCTGGAGCTGGAAGACAGTGCGGGTGGCAACAGCCGGGGCGGGGCCGTGCAGGGCATTGCCTGCCCGCTGGGCGCGCACTACCTGCCGGTGCCCGGCGACGATGCGCGCGAAGTGCAGGATCTGCTGGAAGAGCTGGGCTTGCGCCAGCGCGTGGCGGGCCGTTGGCGCTATGACGAACGCCACCTGTGCCACAGCCCGCAGGAGCGGCTTTTCTTTGAGGGCGAGTGGCAGGAAGGCCTGCTGCCCGCGCACGGGGTGCCGGACACTACGCTGGCCCAGTACCGCCGCTTTGCGCAGGCGGTGGACGACGCTGCCAAGGCCGCGCGTTTCACCATGCCCGTGCTGCGGTCGCTGGGCCCGGGCAAGCCGCTGGCCAAACCCCACCAGGCGCTGGATGCGCTGACGTTTGCCGCCTGGCTCGCACAAGAGGGCTTTGACGACGAGCACCTGCTCTGGTACCTGAACTACTGCTGCCGCGACGACTACGGCGCGGGCGCGGCGCGCGTTTCGGCCTGGGCGGGCATCCACTACTTTGCCAGCCGCCACGGTTTTCACGCCCCCGGCGAGGCGGCGGACGAGGCCCGTGAAAGCGTGCTGACCTGGCCCGAAGGCAATGGCTGGATCACCCAGCGCCTGGCCGAGCCCCTGCGCGCCGGAGGCCAGCTGCGCACCGCCACCAGCGTGCTGCGCATCACCGAAACCCGCCACGGCGTGGAGGTGGATGCCTTCAACCACGCCACCGACAGCGTGGAGCGGTGGCAGGCGCCGCGCTGCATCGTGGCGCTGCCGGTGTTCGTGGCGGCGCGCGTGGTGCAAAGCCCGCCCGCCTTCCTGACCGGCGCGGCGCAGCGCCTGCAGTCGGCCCCCTGGCTGGTGGCCAACATCCACATCGACAGCCCGCTCACCGACCGCCCCGGCGCCGCGCCCGCGTGGGACAACGTGCTCTACGCCGACCCCACCGCCGGCGGCCTGGGGTATGTGAACGCCGGGCACCAGCGGCTGGACACCCGCGCCGCTCTGGCCGGGCCCACGGTGCTCACCTACTACCAGGCGCTGGGCGACGTGCCCGACGGCCGCCAGCAACTGGCCACCCAGCCCTGGCAACCGTGGGCCGAGGCTGTGCTGGCCACCCTGGCCGTGCCCCACCCCGACCTGCGCCAGCGCGCCACGCGCGTGGACATCACCCGCTATGGCCACGCCATGGCCGTCCCTGCGCCGGGAATGCTCGGGTTTTTAAGCCAAATTGGCCTCCAGCGCTTATCTGGTAAGCGCAAACAGCTATCAAATGGGGAGCAAATGCCCTGGATTCCCACCCCCGCCACCGCGCGGCTGTCGTTTGCGCACAGCGACTGGTCCGGCTACTCGGTGTTGGAAGAAGCCTTCACGCGCGGGCATGGGGCCGGGCTGGTGGCGGCGGGGTGAGTGGGTGAAGGGGGGCGACGACGGGCAAGGCGCACCGCTACGCGCGCCGCACATCCCACCACAGGCCCAGGCACAACGCCACGCCCACGGCATACAGCATCCACGTGAGCGAGATGGCGTAGGGGTAGAACATGAGCGCCACGCCCCACCAGCGCGTGCGCCGCTGCGGCGTTTTTTTGCCATGCCAGTACGCGGCCATGCCGATAAGGCCGAACACGACGGCGCCCGCGATGTAGGCCGGGCTGGGCAGTTCCAGGCCGAGGGATTGCAATGCAGAAAGGGTGTCCATGCGGGTGGGTTCGGCGGTGGGGTGGCGGGGCGCGTGTGGGCAGCGGGACCGGTGTGATTCCCCAACGCGGCAAAAGGTCCATGAAAACAAGCCGGTGGGGGACCGCCTGAGTATCGGCATCGAACGCAGTACCCCGGTGGCAGTGGACATCACGTCCTGCGGGCATGCCATGTCCATTCCGGTGCCGGGCAGGCAGAAATTTTCATGAAAAAATGGCCTCTAGCGCTTGACAGTAAAGCGCAAGTAGCTATCAAATGGTGAGCAAATGCTCTGGATACTGACACCTGCAACAAGCCCGTTTGTGCACCGCGATGGGGCCGGCGATTCGGTGTTGGCAGAGGCCTTCACGCGTGGCCATGGGGCCCGGCGAATGGCGGCGGGTTGAACGAACACGATGGCGGGCACCGAACTGCACATCCACGTGGCGCGGCAGCAGCTGGACGTGGTGGTAGACGGCGCCATCGAGCGCAGCTACCCGGTATCGACCGCCCTGAACGGCGTGGGCGAACGCAGCGGCAGCGGCTGCACCCCGCGCGGCGCACACCGCGTGCGGGCCAAGGTGGGCGCGGGCTGCGCGCCGGGCACGGTGTTTGTGGGGCGCCGCGCCACGGGCGAAATCTATTCACCCGCGCTGGCCGCCCAGCACCCGGGGCGCGACTGGATCCTGAGTCGCATCTTGTGGCTCACCGGCTGCACGCCCGGCGTCAACCGGGGCGGCGCGGTGGACACGCTGCGCCGCTTCATCTACCTCCACGGTTGCCCCGATGGTTCGCCCATGGGCATGCCCGCCTCGCACGGCTGCGTGCGCATGACCAACGCCGATGTGATCGACCTGTTTGACCGGGTCACGGTAGGCACGTGGGTGCACATCGATGGAACACCGGCCACTTCGCCGCTGGCCGGTACAGCGCCATGACGGACCAGGCCCCTCCCCACAGCCCGGCGCCTGTACTGCCCGCAGTGGCCGCACCGCTTTCACTCGACCGCCGCTTCCTCGTTTTTCTCGGCCCCTTGGTGCTCACCAACATCCTGCAGGCGCTTACCGGCACGGTGAACCACATCTACGTGGGGCGGCTGCTGGGCGCGGGCTCGCTGGCGGCCGTGGCGTCGTTCATGCCGCTGTTCCTGCTGCTCAGCGCCTTCATCTTTGGCCTGGGCAATGGGGCATCCATCCTCGTTGGCCAGGCCTTTGGCGCGCGCAACCCTGCGCGGCTGCGCGCCGTGGCGGGGACCACGCTGTGCGCTGGCATGGTGCTGGGCCTCGTGCTGGGCACCGTGGGTATGGTGGTGGCGCGCCCCGTGATGGTGGCGCTGGGCACGCCCGCCGATGTGCTGACCCAGGCGGTGGTGTATGCGCGGGCCATGATGGCGCTGTTTCCAGTGCTGTTCACCTCCATGCTCACGGCGGCGCTGCTGCGCGGCACGGGCGACACCGTGACACCGCTGCGCGCGCTGGTGGTGTCGCTGTCGGCCACGGTGGTGCTGGCGCCGCTGTTCATCCGGGGCGTGCCCGCCATCGGGTTGCCTGCGCTGGGCATTCTGGGCGGGGTGGCCGCGCTGTTGCTGGCCACGCTGGCGTCGCTGGGCTGGACGGCCTGGCATCTGCGGCGCCGCGCGCATGTGCTGGCCCCCACGCGGGCGCTGGCGGGGCAGATGCGGCTGGACGCGGCCTTGCTGCGCACCCTCCTTCGTCTGGGCGTGCCCACGGGGTTGTTTTTCATCACAGGTTCTCTGGCGGACCTGGGCCTGCTGAGCCTGGTCAACGCCCATGGCTCAGCGGCCACGGCGGCCTGGGGCGCGGCCAGCCAGGTCATGTCGTATGTGCTGTTCCCGGCAATGGCGGTGGCCATTGCGTCGTCGGTGTTCGCGGCGCAGGCCATTGGTGCGGGCCAGGGCCACCAGGTGGTGGCCGTCACGCGCACCGGCATGCGCATGAACCTGTTGCTCACGGGCGGCCTGGCGGTGCTGATGTTCGGCGCCGCGCCCTGGGTGGTGGGCCTGTTTGTGGCCGACGCCCGCGTGACCGACATCGCTGCACGTGTGCTGCATCTCACGGTGTGGGGCGCGGTGTTCTTTGGGTGGGCCAGCGTGTATTCCAGCGTGATGCGCGCCAGTGGCACCGTGCTGGCGCCCACGCTCATTTCGCTCGGTTGTCTGGCATGCCTGCTCGTGCCGCTGGGCTGGCTGCTGGGGCGCCAGTTTGGCCTGGTGGCCACCTGGGCGGCCTACCCGGCCACCTACCTGTGTGCCCTGGTGCTGCAGGGGCTGTACTTCCATGGCGTGTGGCGGCGCAAGGGCTTGCCGCATCGCCTGGTCTGATACTGAACTGAAATTTGATGAAAATGAGGCTGTGGCGCTTGCTGAATAAGCGTAAGTAGCTATCAAATAAAGAGCATTCTGGGAAAAGGCGTGGCAGACGCCACCTTGCTGTTCGGGCCGTGCCCGGAATGCTCGCGCCGGGTGCGCGCCCTCCGCAGAAAAATGAGGCGTTTGCGGGGTCTGACCCCCATGGCTATTCCTGGTACACCGGCGTAGACTGGCAACGGAATTGCCCGTCAGTTGGAGTGGTCCATGCCAGCCAACTATGTCCCCGTGCAGCACCCCTGGTCGCCTTCGGCGTACCTCTCCAACGAGCCCGCAGGCTCCCGGGAGACGGGGTTCGCTTTTGCCACCATTTTTGTATCGGCGGCGCTGTTTGTGGTGGCAGTGGGGTTCGCCAGAATTCCACTGGGCCCGTTTCCTTCCTTCATCCCGATCTATGTCACCGCCCTGGTGATCTGCGATCTCATCACCGCCGTCCTGCTGTTCGGCCAGTACCGGGTGTTGCGGTCGGTGGCGCTGCTGGTGCTGGCGGGGGGCTACCTGTTCACGGCGACTTCCACCACCGCCTATGCCCTGATTTTCCCAGGCCTCTTTGCGCCGTCGGGGCTGCTCGGTTCTGGTCCGCAGACCTCGTCGGCCTTGTACATGTTGTGGCACACGGGGTTTCCGCTGGCCGTGATGGCGTATGTATCCGCCAGGACGGGGCCGCTGCGGCTGCCCGCACTGGTGCGGGTGGCGCGGGCCAAGCCCTGGCAAGGCATTGCGGGCGTGGTGGCGCTGGTGGTGTTGGTGGTGGTGCTGTTCACCGCCTTTGCCACGTCGGGGCATGCCTTTTTGCCCATGTTCATGGCGGGCGACCGCACCACGGTCGTGGGCAAGGTGTTCCTGGTGGGCATCTGGCTGTTGAGCCTGGCCGCGCTCGGGAGGCTGTGGCGCGGCAAGCCCCACACGGTGCTGGATGTATGGCTCCACGTCGTGATGAGCGTGTGGGTCTTCGACATCGCCTTGGCAGCCGTGCTCAATACCGGCCGCTACGACCTGGGCTGGTATGTGGGGCGCATCTATGGCTTGCTGGCGGCAGGCTTCCTGCTGATCGTGCTGCTCAGCGAAACGGCGCGCCAGCATGCGCGGCTGATGCAGGTCACCGCCGAGCTGCGGGTCGCCAACGACACCCTGTGGCAGATCTCGATGAAGGATGGGCTGACCCGGCTTGCCAACAGGCGTTCTTTTGACACGCACCTGGCAGAGCATCTGGCCGTTGCCGTGCGCCACCATCGGCACCTTGCGCTGGTCCTGGTGGATGTGGACCATTTCAAGGACTTCAACGACGCGTATGGACACCAGGCCGGAGACGAGTGCCTGAAATCGATTGCCCGCGCACTGGACACTTGCTGCCAGCGTCCGGCCGACCTGGCCGCGCGCTATGGGGGCGAAGAATTTGCGATGGTGTTGCCCGATACGGACCGCGAAGGCGCCGTGCACATTGCCCACGCCGCCCAGAAGGCGGTGGCCGCGCTGCAGATTGCACACCAGCACAGCTCCACAGGCGTGTGGGTCAGCATCAGCAGCGGCGTGGCCAGCGTCCGGCCTGGCGAAGGGCTGAGCGCCCAGGCGCTGATTGGCGAGGCAGACAAGGCCCTGTACCGTGCCAAGAACAGGGGGCGCAACCAGGTGGCCGTGGGGGAGGCTTCGCAGGCATAGCCGCTGCGCGCCCTGCCGCGCTTGTGGTGGGCCGCGCCGTGGGCGTCACGGGCACGTCACAGTGCATTCACCACCACGTCACATCGGCGCGGCATGGTTGCGGGTTTCCTCTTCGCCCCACAGTGACCATGTTCCGATCCTCTTCCCTCGCCGTTTGTGCCGCGCTGCTGTGCGTTGCCTCCTCCACCGCGTTTGCCCAGCAGGCGTATCCGGCCACGCTGGCAGGCCACGCCGTGCTGCCTGCCTTCACCGTGATCGCCGCGCCCAAGGACGGGCCTCAGGACCTGCAGGTCAGTGGCAAGTTCACCACGCCGCGCCGCGTGGAGGCCGTGGGTTCGGTGCCCGGCCTGTCCGGCGGCCGCAACACAGGGGTGGCGCTGCCCTTTCAGGGCCAGCCGGTGCAGGGCCACTCGGGCATCAAGCGCATGGCCGATGGATCGTTCTGGATCCTCACCGACAACGGCGCGGGTGCCAAGGCCAACTCGCCCGATTTCATGCTGTATCTGAACCACTACACCGTGGATTTCAAGACAGGTCACTTCAACCGCAAGAACACGGTGTTCCTGCATGACCCCGACAAAAAGGTGCCGTTTCGCATCACCCACGAGGGCACCGACAAGCGCTACCTGACCGGCGCAGACTTCGACCCCGAAAGCTTCCAGTTCGCCGGTGGCGCACTGTGGATCGGCGAAGAGTTTGGCCCCTTCCTCATCAAGGCCGACCTGAACGGCAAGGTGCTGGCCGTGTTCGAGACGCAGGTGGATGGCAAGGTCGTGCGCTCGCCCGACGCGCCCGGCGTGCTGATGCCCGGCGCCCCTGACGCCAAACCCACGCCGTTCGAAGTCAAGCGCTCCAAGGGTTATGAAGGCATGGCCTCGTCCAAGGACGGCAGCAAGCTCTATGCATTGCTCGAAGGCGCCCTGTGGAGCGACGAAGCCAAGGGCTATGAGAACGTGGGCGGCAAGCAGTACCTGCGTGTGCTGGAGTTTGACGTGAAGTCTGAGCAATGGACGGGCCGCCACTGGAAGTACGTGCTGGAGGCCAACCACCACGCCATTGGCGACTTCAACATGATCGACGGCACCACGGGCCTCATCATCGAGCGCGACAACGGCGAAGGCACGGCCGACAAGGCATGTCCTGAAGGTACCAAGCGCACCGACTGCTTCCACGACCTCGCCAAGTTCAAGCGCGTCTACAAGGTCGAGATGAGCGACGCGAACGTGGGCGGCGAGATCCGCAAGATCGGCTACATCGACCTCATGAACATCCAGGACCCGCAGCGCCTGGCGAAGAAGCCCCTGAACAATGGCGTGTTGACCTTCCCGTTCTTCACCATCGAGAACGTGGACGTGGTGGACGCCACGCACATCGTGGTGGGCAACGACAACAACCTGCCCTTCAGCAGCAGCCGCGAGCCCAACAAGGCCGACGACAACGAGCTGGTGCTGCTGGAAGTGGGCGAGCTGCTGCGCGCAAGGTAAGGGGCACCCCCCTGAGACGCTTCGCGTCTTCCCCCGCTCTCGCGCTGCGCGCGGGCAGGGGGACGCAGCCCTCGCTGCGGGGCGGCCCTTGCTCGGCTGCCCTGGCCTGGGTCGCGCCAGTTTTGAGCGCTGCAGACGGGTGCAATGCCCCGGAAAGACCGGTGTGTGGGGGCTCCAACCCTTGGGACACCTTTGAATGCTGCGGGTGGCAAAATTCCCGGTTCCCGTTCCAACGCTACACAAGCCGCGCCACCATGTTCACAGGCATCGTCCAAGCCACGGCAGGCATTGCCGCCATCCACGACCGCGCAGGCCTGCGCACCTTCACGCTCGACTTTCCCCAAGGCTTCTGCCAGGACCTGGCCATTGGCGCCAGCGTGTCCACCGATGGCGTGTGCCTCACGGTCACAGACATCCTCTCGCCCACACAGGCCAACTTCGACGTGATGCTGCAGAGCCTGAACATCACCACGTTGGGCAGCTACGGCCAGGGTGACCGCGTGAACGTGGAGCGCGCGGCCAAGGACGGCGCCGAGATCGGCGGCCACCCGCTGTCGGGCCATGTGGACTTCACCGGCACGCTCATCGAGCGGCGCGAGTTCGACAACAACCTGGTGTGGCGCGTGGCCGTGCCCGAGGCGTTTCGCCGCTACATCTTCGCCAAGGGCTACATCGCCATCCACGGCGCCAGCCTCACGGTGGCCGAGGTGAGCCGGCAAGAGGGCTGGTTCGAGATCTGGATGATTCCTGAAACACGCCGCGCGACGGTGTTTGAACACAAACAGGTCGGCGACCGCCTGAACATCGAGATCGAGCGCAGCACTCAGGTGGTGGTGGACACCGTGCGCGAGGCCGTGCAGGAGAGCCTGGGCCGGCTGCAGCCGGTGCTGGAAGCCCTGCTCAAGGAAAAGGGCCTGTCGCTCGAAGACTTCGTGCAGCCGCCGGTGCTGAAGTGAGGGCTTGAAATCGTCAACGCGTTCTGTTGGCGCTTGCGTTGGCCGAAAAAACGGGCGCGTTCAGGCCCCGGCCACGTAGTCCAGAAAACCGGTCACCCGGCGCATACGGCCATGTGCGTCGATCTCCGCCACATCGGTGCCGCGCGCTACGGGTTCTGCACCCTCGGCCGCCAGCGCCCACGAAAAACGCACCACATCATGGTGCCCCTCGGGTGTGCCCAGCAGCGTGAAGCGGTGGCCGGAAAACCGCTGCTGCGCACCGGCAATCAGTGCGGTCAGGCCGTCGTGGCCCTGGCCTTCCATCATGGGGTCCTGGTACTGCACTTCGCTGCTGAAGGTGCTGCGCACTAGGTGGTCGCGCTGTGCTCCGTCGGTAGCGTTCCAGGCCGCGATGTAGCGCGCGGCCAGATCGGGTGCGGCCGTGGCGGCGGTGGGGATGGTGGTGGGGTGCTCCAGGGTTTCGACGGTGTTCATGGCAAGGCTCCTTGTAGGGGTGGGGCGGGCCGTGCGCGGAGTGCTCGCGGCCTGGGGTCATTGTTCGAAGGAGCCTGAACGGCGTCGATAACCTCGCAGGTCATGCGCGTCCCTATCATCCAGGTCCCGGCATTTTCTGAACACCGTGCCCTGATGCTTTCTTCCACACCTCTCGTCCGCCCCCTGGCAGCGCAGGACCTGCCAGGCCTGCTCGCCGTGCAACTGGCCTGCTATGGCGCGGGCTTCGTGGAGAGCCGCGAGGTTTTTGCAGCCCGCCTGACCAGCCCGGCCAACTGCTCGCTGGTGCTCGAGCGCGCGGGCGTGGTCTGCGCGTACCTGGCGGCCTACCGGTCGTTGCGGGGCAAGGTGACGCCCCTGCATGGCGGCTTCGAGGCCGTACCGCAGCCCGATACGCTCTACCTGCACGACATGGCCGTGCTGCCCGGGTGCGCGGGCCAGGGCCTGGCCCGCGCGCTGCTGCAGCCGATGTGGAAAGAGGCCAAGGCCCGGGGCCTGCGGCATACGGCGCTGGTGTCGGTGCAGGGCTCGCAGGCGTACTGGGAGCGGCAAGGCTATGCCGTGCAAGCACTGGCCGATGCCGCGCAGCGCGAACGGCTGGCGAGCTATGGAGGCGGCGCGGTCTACATGGTGCGTGAACTCACCCCTTGATCAGCGCTTCCTTGCGCCATGATCCAGTCGCGGAAACGCCGCAGCGCGGGGTCGATCAAGGCTTCGGGACGGTACACCAGGTGGTAGGCCAGCGGCGTGGCCAGGGGCTTGCAGTGCACGCAGACCAGCTCGCGCGCGGCCAGTTCCTGTTGCACCAGCGCACGCCGCACCAGTGCAAAACCCCGGCCAGCCACGGCGGCCTCGATGGCGGCGTTGTGCGCGAAGACGATGCCGCCCTCGCAATCCAGGCCCGTGACGCCATGCGCCTCGCGCCACAGCCGCCAATCGCCTCGGTGCTCGTCGTGCAGCAGCCGGGCGCTGGTGATGTCGGCCACGCGCGCCGTCTTGCGCGGCGCCAGCAGGCGCGGGCTGCACACGGGCACCAGGTCATCGGCCACCAGCACCTCGGACTGCAGGCCGGGATAGATGCCCTGCCCATGGCGCACGGCAAAGTGCACGCCCTCGGCCGCCAGGTCCACCGCGCGGTTGGTGCTGCCCACGTGCACGTCCATGTCCGGGTGCAGCTGCAAAAAACCGTGCAGGCGCGGCACCAGCCATTGCACCGCAAAGCCCGGCGTGCAGCTCACCAGCACCGCATGCCGGCGGTTCGTCGATGCAATGCGTGAGGTGGCATGCCCGATCACGGCCAGACCCTCTGCGCAGGCGGCCTGGTAGTCGCGCCCGGCAGCCGTGAGCGCCAGCCCGCGCGGCTGGCGCTCGAACAGCGCGCAGCCCAGGAAGACTTCGAGCTTGCGCACCTGCTGCGAGACGGCGCCGGGCGTGACGTGCAGCTCTTCGGCCGCACGCCGCACGCTCGCGTGGCGCGCCGTGGCCTCGAAGAAGCGGACAGCGATCAGGGGAGGCAGGCGCATGGTGGTGGTGACTGGATAGTTTGGCTAAACAGGTGTAGAGAATAAATGGTTTGCCCTGGCTCTTCCCTGCGTCGAAGATCTACGGCATGGACCTCCCCAGCCTGCTCCGTTTTGTCGCCCTGGCCGCCCTGTGGGGCGGCAGCTTTCTGTTCATGCGCATCGCTGCCCCGGTGTGGGGCGCGGTGCCCACCGCCTTCGGCCGCGTGGTGCTCGGCGCCGCCGGGCTGTTGGCGTTGCTGGCCCTGGTGCGGCTGCGGCCTGCGTTCCAGGGCAAGCTCGGTGCCGCGCTGATGCTGGGCGTCTTCAATTCGGGCATACCTTTTCTGATGTTTGCACTGGCCGCACGCGTGCTGCCGGCGGGCTACAGCGCCATCCTCAACGCCACCACGCCGCTCATGGCCGTGGTGATCGGAGCGCTGGCCTTTGGCGAGCGCATTACCCTGGCCCGCGTGGGCGGGGTAGTGCTGGGCATGGGAGGGGTCGCGGTGCTCGCGCAGGCAGGGCCGGTCGTGCTCACCATGCCGGTGCTCGGCGGCATTGCTGCTTGCCTGGTAGCCACGGCCTGCTATGGCCTCTCCGGTTTCCTGACGCGGCGCTGGATCACCCAGCGCGGCGGACTGGACAGTCGCCTGGTGGCGCTGGGCAGCCAATGGGGTGCAGTGTTGGCGCTGGCTCCTTTCGCACTGTGGCAGACCGCGCAGCAGCCGGTGGCGACCTGGCTCTCGGCCGGCCCCGCCGTCTGGGGCGCCATGCTGGCGCTGGGCCTGCTGTGCACCTCATTCGCCTATGTGCTGTACTTCCGTCTTATTGCGGATGTGGGGCCGGTCAAGGCGCTCACCGTGACTTTCCTGATCCCGCTGTTCGGTGTGGGCTGGGGTTGGCTGGTGCTGGGCGAAGCGGCTACCCTGGCCCATGCGGCGGGCGGCGTGCTGATCGCGGTGGCGCTGTGGCTGGTGCTTCGGCCCGCGCCGGCAGCCGCAGCGCCCGCGTCCACCCCTGCAGCTGCCGTGCGGCGCTGAGCAAGGGTTAGCGAGGGTAGGCCGTGGCAGCCACGCGTCATGGCGGCTGGTCATAATGCGCGCCATGCCCCACCGCTGGAAACCCAACGTCACCGTGGCCGCCCTCATTGAGCGCGATGGCCGTTTTTTGCTGGTCGAGGAAGAGACCACGGATGGCCTCAAGCTCAACAACCCTGCCGGCCACCTGGACCCGGGCGAGTCGCCCATCCAGGCCTGCGCGCGTGAGGTGCTGGAGGAGACGGCCCACGATTTTGTGCCCACGGCGTTGATCGGCGTGTACCTCAACCGCTTCACCAAAACCCGCACGGGCGACGACATCACCTACATGCGGTTTGCGTTTGCCGGCACACTCGGCACCCACCACGATTGGCGCGCGCTCGACACCGGTATCGTGCGCACCCTGTGGCTCACGGCGGACGAGATCCGTGCATGCCCCGAGCGCCACCGCAGCCCGCTGCTGCTGCGCTGCCTGGAGGACTATCTGGCGGGCCAGCGGTTTCCGCTGACCTTGGTGCACACGGACATCTCGGTGACCGAACCTGCAGCCGAGTGACCGGCCCTGCCAGTGCGACAGTGGCTACTGGTCCACGGCGATCTTGTGGGTCTTCACGATGTTTTTGTAAAACTGGATGCGCTGCTGGATCTCCTTGCGGAAATCGACGGGCTTCACCGCTTCAGGGAGCATGGCGCCACGATCGTTCCACGCCTTGAGCGTTTGTGGGTCGCGAAGCACCGTGCGCATCGCTTCGTAGAGTTGCGCAACGATCGGTTCGGGCGTTTTTGCGGGCGCCGCCAGCCCCGTCCACGATGTGAGGTTCAACTCCGGCAACTTCAGCTCGTCGAAGGTCGGCACATCGGGCAGCTGGGGGGGGCGGATCGGTGACGCCACCGCCAGCGCGCGCAGGCGGCCGTTCTGAACCATGCTGAGGTTGGAGGACAGGTTGTTCCAGGTCATGTGTACTTGGCCCGCCTGCAGGTCGGTCAGCGCCGGGCCGGCGCCCCGGTATGGGATGTGGGTGATGGACAGCCCCAGCTTGGCCTTGAGCAGCTCCATGCTCAGATAGGCCAGCGAGCCGTTCCCAGACGAGGCGTAGTTCAGCTTGCCCGGGTTCTCCTTCACGTATTTCACGAACTCGGCGAAGTTCTTCACGGGCAGGCCGGGGGTGATCAAGAGCACATTGGCCAGGCGATCAATCAGCGTGATGGGGGTGAAGTCATTGACCGCGTCGTAGGGCAGGCTGGGCGACAGGGCGGGGTTGATCACATGCGTGGTCTGCGAGGTGACGATCAGCGTGTAGCCATCGGGCTGGGCCTTGGCCACCTGCGTGGTGCCGATGGTGCCGCCAGCGCCCCCTTTGTTTTCCACAATCACGGGCTGCCCCAGCACTCGGCCCAACCTGTCGGCTATCGCCCGGCCGGAGTTGTCTACGGCGCCTCCGGGCGGAAACGGCACCACCAGCGTGATCGGACGTGTGGGATAGCGGTCGGGCGCCTGGGCCAGGGCCGGCAGGGCAATGGCGCTCGTCACGGCGCTGGTCGATGCGATAAAGCGGCGGCGGTTCATGGGGGTGGGCATGGTGGGTCCTCTTGGTTGAAATCAGGCGTTGTCCAGGCAAGCGCTGCGGATATGGGCGGCCATCTCGTGCAGTAGGTCGGTGATGTCAGCGCGCACGTGGTTAGCGTGTGGCAGCGGCTCCCGCGTCTGCTCGTCCAGGTAGATGGCCCGGTTGATCTCGATCTGCAGGCTTTCATGACCCCGCGAAGGCGCCCCGAACCGGCGCAGCAGCTCCTGGCCTGCATAGGGGTCGTTGATGGCCACGCAGTAGCCGCGGCGGCGGAAAGCTTCGGCCACGCGCTGGGTGAATGCGCTGCTGCAGCTGCGACCGTTCAGGTCGCCCAGCACCACGTCGGCCAGCGGGCCGGGCGCCACGCGGCCCAGCCGCTCGTAGGCATTGCTGGGCATGGAATGCAAGTTCAAGTGCCAACGCGGGCCACGCTGGGCGGCGGCCTCCAGTGCCTGCGCCAGCGCATGCTGGTATGGGCGCCAGTAGTGGGTTATGCGGTGCGCCACCTCCTGGGCCGACAGGCGGCGCGCGTAGATGGGCTGGTGCGTGGGGGTGTGGCTGGGAACCAGTCCCATGCCCAGCTCCAGGGTGCGGGCGGTGGGGGCGGTGTTGCCGGGCCAGGCATCGGCCAGCATGGTGGGGTCGATGTCGTGCTCATGGCGGTTCGGGTCGATGTAGCTGCGCGCAAAGGTGGCGTGCACCAGCGTGCCGCCCACACGCGGCACGGCGTCCCACAGCCAGTGCACATGGGTGTCTTCGCACTTGCGCAGATCTGCGGTGGAGACGGCATAGCCAAAGTCGGGCGGATAGTCGGTGCCGCTGTGCGGAGAGTCGCAGACCAAAGGGATAGCGGCATCGGTGGCGGGCAGGAGCACCTGGACGGGCGCGGCGGGGAGAAGGGCTTCGGGTAGCTGCATGGTTCTCGGGAATCAAGGTGGGACAGATGTGCGAAGCGTAGGGAGCCAAGTGCCTGCGGGCAAACGACAATTTGATCTGCGCTGATAACCGGATGTAATCACCACCATGCAGTTCAAGTCCCCCTCGCTGCCCGAGTTGCACGCCTTTCTTGCGGTCTGCCAGCTTGGTAGTTTTCGACAGGCGGCGGGTGTGCTGTTCGTGACCCAGGCGGCTGTCAGCCGGGCAGTGCAACGGCTGGAGCAGCGGCTGGAATGCACGCTGCTGGACCGCTCCGGCCCCCGGGTGCTACCCACGGCGCGGGGCCGCGAATTCCAGCAATTGGTGGAGGCCCATGTGGCAGGCCTGGAGACCGCCGTGAGCCGGTTCGGGGTGCGCGCTTCAAAGCGTCGGCTGCGGGTCAGCGTAGTACCCACCCTGGCCACCCGCTGGCTTGTCCCACGGCTGGGCCAGTTCCACACGCTGCACCCGGACATCGAGATCGAGCTGCGGCCGTTCCACCACGATGAGAGTTTCACGCGCGACGACGTGGACCTGTGGGTCAATGTGAAGCGCCCCGGGCGCGCTTGGCCGCGCGGCATCCGTGCACGCTACCTGACGGGGCGAGAGATCGTGCCCGCTTGCACCCCGGCGCTGGCGGCCAAGCTGCGCCAACCGCGTGATCTGCTCAAGGCAACGCTGCTGTTGCACATCAACTTTCCCGGCAATTGGGCGCTGTGGCTGCAAAAGGCCGCAGGGATAGACGTAGCCCCCGTGCTGGGCCCGGGCTTTGATTTGGGCAACAACCTGATCGTTGCAGCCTGTGCTGGCATGGGGGTCACGGTGATCCAGCCCATGCTGATCGAAGCCGAACTGGCGTCGGGCCAGCTGGTGTTGCCCTTCAGCCCGGCCGTGAACACGGACCGGGGCTATTACCTGTGCAGCCGTGCAGCACTGGCCGAGAACGAAGCGGTCGCGCGGTTCACACGCTGGCTGCTGGGTGAGGCTCAGGCCAGCAGCGAACGGGCCGGCTTTTCAGCACGCGGCAGCGCGGCGCGCAAGAAGATGGCCTGACCTGCATGGTGCGGCGGGGGCACCCCTTTGCCGCCGAGGCCATCTCAGTCCGCCGTGAGCTTGCGCTCCTTGATGATCGCGGCCCACTGCGTGGATTCCTTCTGCATGAAGGCCGTGAGTTCAGCGCGGGTCGTGGGTTGGGGTGTCAGGCCATGCTTGTTCAACGCCTCCTTCACACCTGGGTCGTTCAGCACCTTGACGATCTCCTGGTTCCAGCGCTCCAGCAGCGGCACCGGTGTTTTGCCTGGGGCCACAAAGGCATACCAGTTCAGCGCCTCAAACCCCGGAAAGCCCGATTCCGCCACGGTGGGAATGTTGGGCAGATAGGCCGGACGCGTGAGGCCTGTTGTGGCCAGCGGGATCAGCTTGCCCGTCTCGATATGTGGCAAGGCCGTGGGTGGGGCCGCAAAGTAGGACGTGATGCGCTCGCCCAGCAGGTCCTGCAAGGCTGGCGCGCCGCCCTTGTAAGGCACGTGGGTCATGTCGATGCCCGCGCGCTGGTTGAACAGCTCACCCGCCAGGTGCGATGCGGAGCCCGCGCCCGTGGACGCAAAGTCCACGCTGCCAGGTTTCTTCTTGGAGAGCTGCACGAACTCTGTCAGCGTCTTTGCGCCCGCAGCCTTGTGCACCACCAGTACGTTCGGAAAGTTCACGCCCCCTGAAATTGCCACCAGGTCCTTGAACGGGTCGTAGCTCAGCTTCATGAGGTGCGGCGCGATGGTCAGCGGTCCCACCGAGCCGAACAGCAGCACCGTGCCATCGGGCGCCGCATTGGCCACGAACTGGTGCGCGATGTTGCCACCCGCGCCGCCCTTGTTGTCCACCACCACCGACTGGCCGATGTTCTCGCCCAGCTTCTTGGCGATCAGGCGCGCGGCGGCATCGGCCGCACCCCCGGCCGCAAAGCCCACGACCAAGGTAACGGGCTTCTTGGGCGGAAAATCCTGCGCGGCAGCGCCGAGGGCCAGTGGGAGGGCGGCCAGCGCCAGGGCGCAATGCAGCAGAGTGCGTTTTTTCATGGATGTCTCCTTCATCGTGGGTTGCTTGTGTGTGGGGTGGTGATGGCCTGGGCACTTAGTCGGCGCCCAGGCCAACCGGGTTGGGCTGGCGCTTTTCGACCGCATGGCGCAGCAGCGATGCGGTGCGGAAGATGCCGTGCGCAAACTTGCCGTAGGGCAGCGTGGCGAACAGCGCCATCACGGCGCCCAGGTGCAGGCACAGCAGCAGCGGCAATGCGGTTGTGCCGCGTGAGGCCCACAGCGCCAGGCCACTGGTGGCGGTGAGGAACAGCAGCGCGATGAAGGCGCGGTCCATGGGCTTTTGCGCGGCGTCGCCGTGCTCGGGGTGGCGGCGCAGGTTCAGCCGCCACAGGCCCGCAGTGCCGATGGCCAGGCTGATGCCGCCCACGCCGCCCAGCAGCTTGGGCAGGCTGGGCAGGTCGTAGGGCGCGGGCGCACCCAGCAGGTAGTGGTACAGCGTGGCCACGCTGGTGGCCGCAAAACACAGCAGGAAGCCGTAGAACGTGAGGTGGTGCATGCGCCTGCGCGACAGGGTGTAGGCGTCGTCCTCGTTGTGGCAGCCGTCGCCGTGGCCGCCGTCCAGGTATTTGAGGCGCAGCACGGCGTCGGTGGCCTCGGCAGCCGCTGGAGGCGACAGGCGCGCGCCGCTGGTGGCGGGTGTCACATCGCGCCAGAAACGGCGCACGCCCAGGCCCAGCGCGAGCACGGCGAACAGGAACACCGGCGTGAACAGGCCCACCAGCAGGTTGTGCGGGAAGATGCCGTAGAAGCCGCCTGAGGGGGCCTGCCATAGTGCGCTGAGGCCCTGGCCATGCAGCACCACGGCCAGAAGCAGGAACAGCGTGAGCCCGGCCACCAGCGCCAGCGCGAGGGTCAAGCCGTTGCGCTGGTACAGCTGGCCCAGCGCGGGCGGCCAGGCGTAGTCGGCATAGGTCTGGCCGCGCACCTGGGCCATGGCCTGCGGAATGTTCACTGCAAACTCGTGCGGCGGTGCGTACTGGCAGGCATGCAGGCAGGCACCGCAGTTGTGGCACAGGTTGGCGATGAAGTGGATGTCGGCCTTGCCAAACTCCAGCCGCCGCGTCATGGCGGGGAAGACGGCGCAAAAACCTTCGCAGTAGCGGCAGGCGTTGCAGATCTGCAGCTGGCGAGCTACCTCGGTCTCGGGCGCCGACAGCACGATCTCGCCATGCGCCAGCGCCCGGGCGTCGCGCGTCAAGGCTTCAAGCGTGTGCATGATTTGCTCCTGATTTTGTAGCCAATTGCGCATGATGAATAAGCGCTGGAGCCTGTTTTGATGCCAAAGCGGCCCGCGCACCCGCGATGCGACCAAACGCGGTGCCAATCGACATGCCGACACCGGCCGTGTAGCCCTTGCCCAGCACATTGCCAGCCATCATTTCGCCGGCCACAAACAGGTTGGGGCTGGGCTGGTTGTTGAACCGCACGGCAGCGGTGTCGTCGGTGTGCAGGCCCAGGTAGGTGAAAGTGACGCCGGGCTTGAGTGCGTAGCCGTAGAACGGGCCTGTGTCGATGGGCCGGGCCCAGTGCGTCTTGGCGGGCGCGACGCCTTCGGTGTGGCAGTCGTCCAGTGCGGTGTGGTCGAAGGTGCCCACGCGGCAAGCGGCGTTGTAGCCGTTGAGCGTGCGCATGAAGGTGTCCACGGGGAGGCCGAGCTTTTCCGCCAGCTCGGGCAATGTGTTCGCCTTCGCGCCCGGGAACACGGGCGGCATGAAGCGGCCAATGGCCTTGCTGTCGATGACCGAATAGCCAATCTGCCCCGGCTGCTGCGCTACCAGGCGGCCCCAGATGGCATAGCGCTTGGGCCAGAAGTCCTCGCCCTCGTCGTAGAAGCGCTCGCCGTTGCGATTCACCACTAGGCCCAGCGATACGCAGTCGATGCGTGTGCAGATGCCGCCGTCGTACAGCGGTGCGCGTGCGTCGATGGCCACCATGTGCGCCTGCGTGGGGTCGCCAATGCGGTCGGCTCCATGGGCGTCAAGCAAATGCTTGAGCAACACGCCCTTGTTGTAGGCCGTGCCGCGGATCAGGAAGTTGTCGGCTGGCCACTCGCCCCGTTCGTTCTGGCCCCAGGCCTCGCGCAGCCATTCGCGGTTCGATTCAAACCCGCCTGCGGCCAGCACGCAGCTTTTGGCGGCGATGCGCTCGCCATTCGCCAGGTGCGCGGCGATGAAGCGGCTGCCCTCCATCTCGATGCGCTCTACCGGCGCTTCGTAGCGGACCTGCACGCCCAGTTGTTCGGCGCTGCGGTAGTAGGCGTTGACCAACGCCTTGCCGCCGCCCATGAAAAACGCGTTGGTGCGCGCCACATGCAGCGTGCCTGCCAGCGCGGGCTGGAAGTGCACGCCATGGCGGCGCATCCAGGGCCGACAGGTACCCGATGCTCGGATCACCAGGCGCGCCAGGTGTTCGTTGGTCAGCCCGCCGGTCACCTTGAGCAGGTCCTGCCAGAACTCTTCTTCAGGGTAGGCATCGACCAGCACGTCCTGCGGCGCATCGTGCATGCAGCGCAGGTTGCGCGTGTGGGCCGAGTTGCCGCCGCGCCAGGCGCGCGGGGCCGATTCGAGCAGCAGCACGCTGGCGCCCGCTTCGCACGCCATCAGGGCGGCGCACAGGGCGGCGTTGCCGCCGCCGATGACGAGCACATCGACCGTGGTGGGTTCTGCGGAGTGGGGGGTATTTGGCACCGTGGTTTTCCATTCGTGGGGTGTAGCGCCACTGTAGAAATTTCGCCCCGGTGTGGGCAGGCCCGAAAGGGCAAGGGGCCATCACGTTTGGTGATGGCTTGATCACCTGAGTGCCGTTGGGGTGGCTACGCCAGCGTGGCGCCCACCCAGGTGCCCGATTGCACCAGCGCCCGCGTACAGTCCGCCAGCACCACGCGCGTGGCCAGGGCGGCGGGCGAGAGTTCGTCGTCTGACAGGCTGCACAGCGCTGCAGGGCGACTGGCCGGGGCGTCTGACAGCTCAGCCAGACCAAAGCGCTCATTGGCGTCGGGGTAACGCCCCACGGCGGCCCAGGGTTGCAGGGTGCTGCCCAGGCCCGCGTTCACGGCGTCCATCAACATCGCCAGCGAGTCGATCTCCATAGCCACATGGGGTGTCACCTGCGCTGCGGCAAACGCAGCATCGATGCGGCTGCGTAGCCCGTGAGGGCCTGTGGGAAGGATCAGCGGCTCGGCCTTTAGTTGTGCCAGGCGCAGCCGCTTGGGCAGCCTGGCGGGCAAGGTGCTGGCGCCGCCGTGGGCGCTGCGGATGAGGAACAGCCGCTCGTCCAGCAGGGGCAGCACGCTCCAGCGGCGCGCGGGCTGGGTGTCGAACAGCACGGCCAGGTCTAGTTGGCGCGCGTTGAGCATGTTGGAGAGGTGGCCCGACAGGCTCTCGACCATGTGCAAGCGCACATCGGGGTAACGCTCGCGCATGGCCCGCATCAGCGGCACGCCCAGCACCGACGCCGTCGTGGGCGCCAGGCCCACACTCACGGTGCCCGACAGGCGCGCCTGCTGCGCCACGCGCGCCGCCTGCTCGGCATGGCGCAGGGTGAGCTGCGCCTCGCGAAAAAAAGCCAGCCCGGCTTCAGTGGGCACGGTGCCCTTGCTGGTGCGTTGCAGCAGCCGCGTGCTGAGCTCGCCCTCCAGCCGGCTGATCTGCTGGCTCAATGCCGACTGCACCATGTTCAGGTCCAGTGCGGCGCGGCCCATGGAGCCGAGTTCGACGATGCGGACGAAGTAGCGAAGCTGGCGCAGTTCCATGGGGCGATGGTCGCACAGTCCCACCAGTGCCCGTGCGGCCGCCCACAGCCCTGTCGCCAGGACGCCAGTGCGTCAGAACGAGTGCACCACCCCGGCCGATACGCCCGTGGCGTTCGCTTTGTTGGCCGCGCCCTGGAAGCCATTGCGCCAGCGGGTGTTGTCCAGCTCGGCGTAGAGCTTGGTGCGGCGCGAGAGCTTGTATTCGGCAAAAGCCACCAGGCGGCCATAGCCGTCGTCGGTGGCACCCGTGCGGGTGCGGTCCACCTTGTAGTAGGCCGCTGTCAGGTCGAAAAGGGGTGTCACGGACCAGGTGGCGCCTGCCGAGAGCACGCGCTGCACGGTGTGTTTGCCGGCCGCTGTTTCTGCCTCGCTGCGTGCGGCATTGGCGGCAAGGCGCACGGTGCCCCATTGGTAGGCAGCGCCCAGGGTGCTGCCATCCAGCGTGCGCTGGTTCGTGTCCTTCAAGTTTTGGTACGCGCCCGAGACCACGAACCCGTCGGCGGCCCAGGCCAAGCCCAGGCCGCGCGACGACAAGGCCGATTGCTGCGAGGCCACTTCGCCCAGGCCCCACATCGCACGGGCGGTGAAGCCACCGAAACGGCCGGTGTACTTGAGGGCATTGTCCAGCCGGTACGAGCCCGATGTGCTCCCCGCGCTGCCGAACTCGATGCCCAGGCCATGCTGGCTGAGCGCGGCCACGCCGATGCTGGGGTTGAAGCTGGCAAAGCGCATGCCCAACGGGTCCACGGGCGAGACGGCATCGGCCAGCGTGGTGGTCTGGCGCCCCAGGGCCAGTGTGCCCCAGCCCCCTTGCAGGCCCACCCAGGACGCGCGGTCAAAATATTTGCTGGCGTTGGCCGAGGTGCCGGTGTCGGCGTTCAGGCCACTCTCGAACTGGAACAGCGCCTTGGCACCATCCCCCAGGTCTTCGCTTCCGCGAAGGCCCCAGCGGCTGGTGGTGTGGATGCCGCTGCCCAGGCTGTGTGACGACCCGGGTGCAGCTGCATGCGAGGCCGTGAGGCCGCTGCCATGGCGCAGGCCCAGGTCGATGGTGCCGTACAGCGTCACGCCGCTGGTTTGCGCTGCCACGCAGCTGCTGGCCAGCGCGGCGCAAAGCGCTCCTATTCCTTTTCTCATGGGTGTCTCCTGTTTTTGTGGAAATCTGAAAGGGGGCAAGGGCCTTTCCCGTGCCTCAATCGGGTGTGAGCTGCGCCTTCTGCACCACGCCCTTCCACTTGGCGATCTCCTGGCGCACGGTCAAAGCCAGCTGCTCGGGTGTGCTGGTGTCCACCACGGCACCCTGCTCTTCAATGCGCCGTGCCACGTCCTTGTCGGCCAGGGCGGTGTTCAGGGCCTTGTTGAGCTGATCAATCACGGGCCGGGGCGTTTTGCCGGGGGCAAACAGGGCGTACCACTGCGTGATCTCGACCCCCTTCACGCCCGCCTCTTCAAGCGTGGGCACATCGGGCAGCAGCGATGAACGCTTCGGGCCTGCCAGCGCCAGGGCGCGCAGCTTGCCGTTCTTGATGTGGGGGTAGGCCGAGAACAGGCTGGGGAACATGACCTGGGTTTGCCCGGCCATGGTGTCGTTCATTGCGGGTGCGGCGCCTCGGTAGGGCACATGGGCCATCTGCGCACCGCTTTCCAGTTTGAAAATTTCTGCCGAAAAGTGGGGGGCTGTCCCGTTGCCTGCAGAGGCGTAGTTGAAGTCCTGGGGCTTGGCCTTGGTCAGCGCCACCAGTTCGCTCACGGTCTTGGCCGGTACCTTGGGGTGCACCACCATGAGCGTAGGCGAGTAGCTCACCATGCCGATGGGCTCGAACTGCGCAATGGGGTCGTAGCGCAGCTTTTGCAGCGCAGGGCTCATGCCGTGCGTGCCGATGTAGCCAAAAAGAATCGTGTGGCCGTCGGGAGCCGCCCGTGCCACAAACTCTGCCGCAATGGCACCGTTGGCGCCCGCCTTGTTTTCCACAATGACCTGCTGTCCCAGCAAGCTGGACAGCTTGAGCGCCACCACGCGCGCCATGCCGTCATTGCCACCGCCGGCTGCGGTCGGCACCACGAGTGTGATGGGCTTGTCGGGATAAGCCGCATACGCCAGGGTGGGGATCATTTGCACAGCGGCAGCGAGGGCCGCTGCGGTTAATAGGGTGCGGCGTGTGCGCGGTGGTGCACTGTGTTGGTCAATCATTTTTGTCTCCTGTCATCCAAGGGTGGGGTTTGAAATCAATGGGTGAATGCGTTTTCTGAAACGAACAGCGTGCCCTCCAGAATCTTTCGCGCGGTGCGGACCAGCGCGGCCTGCACCAGCTTGAATTGGCCGTCCACGTCGGTGAGTTCCACGTCCACATGAATGCGGCCAGCGGGGTGCAGAACCTCCACACGGCGTGTGCCTGCCGTGGCGTGTTGGAGGCTGTCGGTGATCACCGTGCCTGGCAGCACGTGGGCGGCAGCCACGCCAATGGCGCCGGTCACGGCGTGTGAGCGGTGGCAGCGGTGGGGTGTGAAATAGCGCGAGACGACGCTGCCCGGTTGATCGCCCGCAGACACGATCACGGGCTTGGGCAGCACGCTGTTCGACACATCGCCCATGCCCATGCGCAGGCCGGCTTCGCACCGCAGGGCTTCCAGCCTGCGCAGCAGGTCACTGTTGGCATCCAGCTCCGCGGGGCTCTCGTTGCCGCGCAGACCCAAGTCTGCAGCGCGCACCAGCACCATCACCTGTGCAGCATCGATGCAGGTGACCTGCAGGCCGTGGAGGGTGTCGATACGCTGGCCGGTGGGGAAGATCTGGCCCGTGACGGCGCCCCAGGCATCCAGGAAGTTCATCAGCACGGGTGCAGCAGTGCCCTGCACACCGTCGATGTGCACGTCGCCTTCGTAGTGCACCCGGCCTCCGGCGGTGCACACCTGCACATCAATGCGCGAACGGGTATTGACGTTGTAGACCCGCACCGTGGTGGTGTTTCCATGGCCGGATGCGGGCACCAGCCCCTGCTCGATGGCAAAGGGCCCCACGCCCGCCAGCATGTTGCCGCAGTTGGGCCGTGTGTCTACGCGGGCCTCTTCCACGCTGACCTGGGCGAAGAGGTAGTCCACATCGCAGTCGGCATGCGCCGACCGCGAAACGATCGCCACCTTGCTGGTCAGCGAATTGCCGCCGCCCAGGCCGTCAATCTGCAATTCATGCGGCGAGCCCAGTGCCGCGATCAGGGTGCGGTCACGCGCCGCAGGGTCTTGCGGCAGCCAGTCGGCCAGGAAGAACGGCCCCCGGGAGGTGCCGCCACGCATCAGAACGCAAGGAAGGTTGTAGCTCATGGGTCGGCATGGTGCGGCGCTTCGTCTGTTCTGTGAATTGCATTGTTGGCAATGATTAATGCATGTGGCGCAATAGGCAGATAGGCCTTGTACATGTTGAAATCACGTTCGTGAATTGCAATGTTTTGATCGTTTGATGCGTGCTGCGCAACAGCGAAACGTCTTGAAAGCCCGTGCGTCATGAACAACAAATTCGATCTTGCTGACATCCAGGCCTTCGCCGCCGTAGCCGAGTTGCACAGCTTTCGCGCGGCGGCCGAATCCATCCATCTGTCGCAGCCCGCCTTCAGCCGCCGCATCGATAAGCTGGAAGAGGCGCTGGGCGTGCGCCTGCTGGACCGCACCACGCGCCGCGTCACCCTCACAGCCGTGGGGCGCGACTTCGCACGAAAGACGCGCGTGTGGCTCGATGACCTGGACGGCATGCTCATGGGCCTGGGCGACGTGGCGGCGCGCCGCATGGGCGAGGTGACGATTGCCTGTGTGCCCTCGGCCGTGTATTACTTTCTGCCGCAAGTGGTCAAGCGCTACCACGAGCGTTTTCCGAAGATCCGCGTCAAGGTGCACGACGCCAGCGCCAACGAGGTGCTGGTGGCTGTGGCGCAGGGCGATGCCGACTTTGGTCTCAATTTCATCGGCAGCCAGGAGGCCGAGATCGAGTTCAAACCGGTGCTGGCCGAGCGCTTCGTGGCCGCCTGCCGCCGCGACCATGTGCTGGCGCGGCGCAAGAAGGTCACCTGGGCGGAGCTGGGCCAGCACGACTTCATGTCGGTGGGAAAAACCTCGGGCAACCGCCTGCTGATGGACCTGGCGCTGGCCAACGTGCCCGACCGCCCCCAGTGCCTGTACGAGGCCAAGCACGTGACCACGCTGCTCGGCCTGGTCGAGGCAGGCCTGGGCGTGGCGGCCGTGCCCAGCCTGGCCATGCCGGGCAAGGACCACCCTACGCTGGTGAGCATTCCGCTGGTGGAGCCTGTGGTGACGCGCCAGATGGGCCTCATCAAGCGCAGGGGAAAATCGCTGTCGCCCGCTGCGCAGCAGCTCTATGACCTGCTGGTGGCTACGCGTTCTGTGCGTCCACGCAGTGCTGCCACGGCGCAAAAAATACAATCGGGGCAATGACTGCCAATACCAAACAGCCCAAACAACGTGTTGTCGTGGGCCTCTCGGGCGGAGTGGACTCGGCCGTGACCGCCCACCTGCTCAAACAACAGGGCCATGAAGTGGTCGGCATCTTCATGAAGAATTGGGAAGATGACGACGACAGCGAATATTGCTCGTCCAACATCGACTTCGTGGATGCCGCCGCCGTGGCCGACGTGATCGGCATCGAGATCGAGCACGTCAACTTTGCGGCCGACTACAAAGACCGTGTGTTTGCCGAGTTCCTGCGCGAATACCAGGCGGGCCGCACGCCGAACCCGGACGTGTTGTGCAACGCCGAGATCAAGTTCAAGGCCTTCCTCGACCATGCCATGCGCCTGGGCGCGGAGAAGATCGCCACCGGACACTACGCCCGCGTGCGCCAGAACGCGACCTCGGGGCTGTTCGAACTGCTCAAGGGGCTCGACCCGTCCAAGGACCAGAGCTACTTCCTGCACCGCCTGAACCAGGCGCAGCTCTCCAAGACGCTGTTCCCGGTGGGCGAGCTGCACAAGACCGAAGTGCGCCGCATCGCCGAGGAGATCGGCCTGCCCAATGCCAAAAAGAAGGACTCCACGGGCATCTGCTTCATTGGCGAGCGGCCGTTCCGCGAGTTCCTGAACCGCTATATCAGCCACGCCCCCGGCCCTATCCAGGACGACCGGGGACGCACCGTGGGCAAGCACGTGGGCCTGAGCTTCTACACGCTGGGCCAGCGCCAGGGGCTGGGTATCGGCGGCATCAAGGAAAAAGGCGCCCAGCGCGGCGGCGGCGAGCATGCGCCCTGGTTTGTGGCCCGCAAGGACCTAGCCAGGAACACGCTGCGCGTGGTGCAGGGGCACGACCATCCCTGGCTGTTGTCTTCGGCCCTGGAAGCGCAAGACGCCAGTTGGACCTCTGGCCGCCCACCGGCGCCCGGGGACTATGCCGCCAAGACCCGCTACCGGCAGCAGGATGCTGCGTGCTCTGTCGTCAGCGCGGAGGGCGCGGGCTTTGCGCTGCGGTTCCCGCAGGCGCAGTGGGCGGTTACGCCCGGGCAAAGCGCCGTCTTGTACGACGGCGATGTCTGCCTCGGGGGCGGGGTCATTTTTGGTGCGACAAACTGAAACATGTGAGGCGCGCGTGCCAGTCGGCAGGTCGCCAGCTGCAAGAAAAATCCGTCTTTCTAATTAAATAAGACTATGGATTGAGTAATTCAAATAGTAAATAATGAATTCTTGTGGCGCGACACCCACAAACTTCTACGTAGATACCGCCAGTTGAACTAAGTTGACCTTTGGTTCGCCACCAGAAGCGTCACTTGCGAGGGCTGGCCTTCTAGAATTCTCCAAAAACTGTTTGAAACCATATGTATCAATCGATGCACATGGTTAACCCTTAGTCCCTCCTGCTGGTGGCCGTCACAAGCGGGCCCGATGCTTGCTCTTGTGTGCACCATGTCTCAAATTGTTTCCATGCCCTCCAGCCCAGACGTCACCAACCATCTGGCCCTGCAGCGGTGTTCAATGCAGTGGCGGGGATTTTTCCAGGCCCTGGCGGCGGAATTCGCCGCGGCGCTGCCACCGGAAGACCTGCGTGCGCTGATGTTCCGTGTGGGTGTACGGTTTGCCGCAGACCACCCTTTGCCAGTGTGTGCCACGGTGGAGGATCTGCAGCGCGGCATGACGGCCGTCTGGGAGCGCATCGACTGGGGCTGGGTCGATTTGACGCAGGAAGTTGGACAGTTGAACATCCACCACAGCCTGTCGCCCGTATCCGCTGCACTCGGGCCGGACCACGTGCAGTGGTCGGGTGGTTTCCTGGAAGGGGTCTACCAAAGCTGGTTCGAGCAGGCGGGTGCTGGTCCGCTCAAGGTGGCCCAGTGTGCGCCTGCGGATGCCTGGGGGTGTGTGCACCTTCAGCTAGCGCGCTGAGCCTCCGGGCTTCGGATTTTTGGATATGTTCCGGCATTGGCGGTGACCATGAAACACTCAGACGACATCGTGAACCTCTTTCAGCAGTTTGGGGCCAAGGCGGACCCTTACCATGAGCTGGCCCGCAAGCAGGAGCACAAGCTTTCCAACGAACGCTGGCCCCTCGTCTCGGCAGTTCGAGACGCCGTGGCCCATGACGTACCTTCGGTAGACCGCCGCGCCGGTGCCGCCATGGCGCCAGCCCCCCTGCAGGTACAGGCGCCGGTTGCGGTGCGGCCTGAACCCGCAGTGGAACTGCCACGCGCCGCGCCTTTGGTCGCCGAGGCTCCCCGCCCGGTGGCTGCGCCCGTCACGGTATTGGCGGCGGCGGCAGACCGTCTGCCGCCCGTGGCCACCACGATGGCCTCGCGGTCCCCCTTGGCAGGTCTTGCTGGCCTGCGGGCCCCGGCTGCGCCGGCTTCTTTGGAGGAGCAGGCCGTGCCCCAGGAGTCCTTGCCCGTGGACCTTTCATCGGTTTTTGCGCGTCTGGCGGGTGCTCCCGTGGCAGGCAGCGCTGCACCAGCACAGGCCTGGCAGCCTCGCAAGGGCCATGCATGAAAGTGATTGCTATTGTTTCTGCCAAAGGCGGCGTAGGCAAGACGACCCTGACTGCGAATCTGGCCACCGCCTTGCAGCGTGAGGGTGTTGGCACACTGCTGGTTGTGGACATGGACCCCCAGAATGCTCTGGGCTTGCACTTTGGTGCCGATCCCCGGTCGCTTGCAGGCGTATCCCGCGCCAGTCTGGCAGGCCAGGAGTGGGGCTCGGTCTGCGTGCAAAGTCCGTCAGGGGTGCATGTGCTGCCCTATGGGGTGGTGAACGAATCCGACCGCATGGCCTTCGAGCGGCATCTGGACGCGTATCCGAACTGGCTGACGCAGCAACTCCAGGGTCTGGAGCTGCCGCCGGACGCGGTGGTGGTGGTGGATACGCCGCCCGGCCCATCTGTCTACATGCAGCAGGCGCTGTCGGCGGCCCAGGTGGTGGTGGTGGTCAGTCTGCCCGACGCGGCGTCCTATGCTTCGCTGGCCCTCATGCAGCGCCTGGTGCATACCTACTGCACGCCGCGCCCCGATTTTTCCGAAACGCTGTACGTGCTCAACCAGGCCGACGGTGCGCGCCAGTTGTCCAAGGACATCACGCGTGTGATGCAGGACAACCTTGGCGAGCGTCTGGTGGGTGTGATCCACGAAGACCAGGCGGTGCGCGAGGCGCTGGCCTATGACCAGAGTGTGCTGGAGTACGACCCCCAAGGTCAGGCGGCCGACGACCTGCTCAAATGCGCCCGTGTCCTTGCGCAGCGCCTGCGCCTGCCACGGGCTGGAGCCACGCGATGAGCATGGACCAACGCCCCAAGGCTGACGAGGTCGCCGACGCCGATTCCCACAGCCCCCAGGCGCATTGGCGCACCGTGGTGCATGCCATCACCGGGTGGGATCTGTGGCAACACCCCGTGGCGCGTGTTGCGGCGGTGGTGTTCAGTGCCTTGCTGATGGGGCTGGTCATCAGCGTGCCGCTGGATCTGCAGGGGCAAATTCTTTTTTCTTTGGGCTCGTTTGGTGCTGCCCTCCTGCTGAGCAGAACCCCTGGGCGACTGTCCACGCTGGCGATGATCGTGCTGTCGATCTCAGCGTCATCGCGCTACATCTACTGGCGCTTTACCGACACCATTGGTTTTACCAACTGGCTGGACGCGGCATTCGGGTATGGCCTGGTGCTGGCAGAGCTGTATGCCTTCGCGGTGTTGCTTATCGGCTACTTCCAGACCGCGTGGCCCCTGCAACGCCGCCCGGTTCCCATGCCTCAGGACATCAGCACCTGGCCCAGCGTGGACGTGTTCATCCCCTCGTACAACGAACCGCTCGAGGTGGTGCGCCAGACCGTGTTCTCGGCCATGAGTCTGGACTGGCCGGCCGACCGCCTGCACGTGTATGTGCTCGACGATGGCCGTCGCCCCGAGTTCCGCGAATTCTGCGAAGAGCTGGGCGTGGGCTACCTGATCCGCGACAACAACCACCACGCCAAGGCGGGCAACATCAACGCGGCGCTCAAGGTCACGTACTCCGAATACATCGCCATCTTCGATTGCGACCACATTCCCACGCGTTCTTTCCTGCAGGTGTGCATGGGCTGGTTCTTCAAGGACACCAACCTGGTGATGCTGCAGACGCCCCACGTGTTCTTCTCGCCAGACCCGTTCGAGCGCAACCTGGACACGTTCCACCGGATGCCCAACGAGGGCGAACTGTTCTACGGAATCGTGCAGGACGGCAATGACCTCTGGAACGCGTCGTTCTTCTGCGGTTCCTGCGCCATCATCCGCCGCAAGGAGCTGCTGGAAGTGGGCGGCATTGCGGTAGAGACCGTGACCGAGGACGCACACACCGCGCTCAAGCTCAGCCGTCTGGGCTACAACACGGCCTACCTCGAAGTGCCCCAGGCAGCAGGCCTGGCCACCGAGAGCCTGTCTGGCCACGTGGGCCAGCGCATCCGCTGGGCGCGGGGCATGGCGCAGATCGCGCGCACCGACAATCCGTTGTTCGGCAAGGGCCTCAAGTTCGGCCAGCGGCTGTGCTACTTGAACGCGATGCTGCATTTCTTCTACGGACTGCCGCGCCTGGTTTTTCTGACTGCGCCGCTGGCCTACCTGTTCTTCGGTGCGCACGTGTTCCAGGCCACGGCGCTGATGATCACCGCCTATGCGCTGCCCCACCTGGCCCACGCCAGCGTGACCAACTCCCGCATCCAGGGGCGCTTTCGCCACTCGTTCTGGAACGAGGTGTACGAGTCAGTGCTGGCCTGGTACATCATGCGCCCGGTGATCGTTGCCTTCATCAACCCCAAGTTGGGCAAGTTCAACGTGACGGCCAAGGGGGGCGTGATCGAGAAAGCCTATTTCGACTGGACCATTGCACGGCCTTATGTGGTGCTGTTGGTGATCAATCTGGTGGGTTTTGCGGTGGGGATCTGGAAACTGTTCTCCTCCGCAGGCGACGAAACCACCACGCTGGTCATCAACATGGTCTGGACCACCTACAACGTCATCCTGCTGGGCGCCAGCGTGGCGGTGGCCAGCGAGACGCGCCAGATTCGCGGCACACCGCGCGTGGCGGCGGCCTTGCCTGCCGTCATCCGCTTTGACAACGGGCGCACGTTGGTGTGCAAGACCGAAGATTTCTCGCAGCACGGGCTGGGCTTGTCCGTACCGCCAGACAGCGATATTCCCATGGGAAGCCGCCTTTCCGTGTCACTGTTCCGGTCGGACGAAGAAGGCGTTTTCCCGGCGGTTGTCACGTTCAGCGGCAAGGGGCGCCTGGGCGTGAAGTTCGACAACCTCAGCCTGCGACAGCAGGCCGAACTGGCATCGCTGACGTTTGCACGGGCCGATGCGTGGATTGCCACCTGGGGCACCGGCCAGCGCGACAAGCCACTGAGTTCGCTCCGCAGCGTGATCGTGATCGGGCTGCGTGGTGTGGGGCAATTGACCGTCTCCGCCGTCAAGTCCCTGAAGCCCCGTTAAGCCTTTCCCTGTTTCCAAAGATTCCAACCATGATTTCCAAAAGACATCCGACAGCGCGGCTGCCGCGCAAGCGCATGCTGCCTGCCATGCTGGCCTTGGTACTGGCAGGGACCGCCGTGCCTGTGTCCCAGCTCTCTGCAGCCCCCGCACCAGCGGCTGCTGGGAGGGAGATGACGCCTGCGGCGCAGTCCTCGGAAAGTGGGGTGCGCGTGCACCGCACCAGTTTCAAGGACCTGGGAGCCCTGTTTCCGCTGCAGTTGCGTGGCGTCGATGGCACCAGCGGCGTGGCGTTCAGCGTGCGCAACGACGAAGTGGTCACGGGCGCCCGACTGAAGCTGAACTATTCCTACTCCCCCGCCCTGCTTCCCAACCTGTCCCACATCAAGGTGCTGGTGAACGAGCAGGTGGCGGCCACCATCCCTGTGACCACACAGCAGGGGGGCGAAAACCTGCAGCGCGAGATCGTCATCCCGCCGCGCCTCATTACCGAGTTCAACCGGCTGAACCTGCAGCTCATCGGCCATTACACGATGGAGTGCGAAGACCCGCTGCACTCCAGCCTGTGGGCCAACGTCGGCAACGACAGCGTGCTGGAACTGACGGTGGCACCCGTGGCCCAGACGAACGATCTGGCGCTGCTGCCGCAGCCTTTCTTCGATCGACGGGATGTGCGGCCGTTGGAACTGCCCATGGTGTTCGGTGCAGCGCCCAACACGGGCACCTTGCAGGCCGCTGGCACGATGTCGTCGTGGTTTGGTGCGCTGGCAGGTTTCCGGGGCGCCAGGTTCCCATCGCTCGTGGGCGAGCTTCCGGCGCGTGGCAACGCCGTGGTGATGATTGCGGGCAAGGCGCAGGCCCCTGCCGGCTTGACCCTGCCAGACATCCAGGGCCCCACCGTGGCCGTGGTGAGCCACCCTGCAGACCGCAACGGCAAGCTGTTGCTGGTCATGGGGCGGGACGAGGCCGAGCTTGGCGTCGCCGCCAAGGCGCTGGCCATTGGCTCCTCGGCACTGTCTGGCCCGCTTGCGCGGATCACCGAGGTCACGGAACTCAAGCCCCGCAAGCCCTACGACGCGCCCAACTGGCTGGCCAATGACCGGCCCGTGAAGTTTGGGGAGTTGGTAGAGGCCGAGGCGCTCAATGTGTCTGGATACTCGCCGGATCTGATCCGCCTGAACTTCTTCTTGCCGCCCGATCTTTTCGCATGGCGCCAGAAGGGCATTCCGGTGGACCTGCGCTATCGCTACACACCGCGTCCCAACGCCGACAAATCCACCCTCAACATCAATGTGAACCAGCAATTCCTGCGTTCGCTGCCCTTGCACGCGGTGAACCATGAAGAGCCCGGTGCGCTGGACCGCCTGCTGACGACGGTGATGCCCAAGGGCGAGATGGCGCCGGAGCGCGAGACCTTCCACATCCCGCTGTTCAAGCTGCCAGCCCAGTCGCAGCTGCAGATGCATTACTACTACGACGTGGTCAAGCAGGGCGCCTGCAAGGACGTGCCTCTCGACAACGTTCGAGGTTCGGTGGAGGCCGATTCGACCATCGACATCTCCGGCTTCCCGCATTTCATTGCCATGCCGGACCTGGCGGCCTTTGGCAATGCCGGGTTCCCGTTCACCCGCATGGCGGACCTTTCAGAATCTGCCGTGGTGATGCCGGACAAGCCGGGCGCGCAGGAGTACGCGGCTTATCTGGGTTTGATGGGTGTCATGGGGCGCGTTACGGGTTACCCGGCCCTGGGCGTGACCGTGGCGCAGGCCCAGCAGGTGGATCGCCTCGCCGACAAGGACCTGCTGGTCATCGCCTCCGGTGGCAACCAGCCCCTGCTCAAGCAATGGGCCAGATCCATTCCCGCCGCCTTGCAGGGCGATGCGAAGAGTTTCCAGATGTCGGATTTCGCCAACCGCCTGATGCGCTGGTGGGGTTTTGGCCAGGAATCTGGCGTGCATGCCCGGCGCAGCCAGGTCGCGTTCTCCAGCACCAGCACCGACGCGCTGGTGGCGGGTTTTGAATCGCCGTTGCGCAGTGGCCGCAGCGTGGTGCTCGTGGCCAGCAACCAGCCGGCGGGCCTTTCGCAGGTGATGGACGCACTGCTGGACGCCGAACTGCTCAAGCATGTGCAGGGCAGCACCACGGTGATCCGTGGCAAACAGGTCGACAGCCTGGTCGCCGAGAAAAACTACCATGTGGGTCAGTTGGGCCCCTTCCTCTACTCGCAATGGTTTCTTTCGCGCAACCCGTTGCTGCTGATTGTGCTGGGCGTGTCGGCGGCGGTGCTGATTGCGATCATCATGTACCTGTCGCTGAGAGCGCGCGCACGGGCCCGACTGAAGCAAAAAGGCTGAGGCAGTGCAGAGCACGCCCCGCCGTTTCTGAATCACGCAACACATTCCTGGCACTTTGGTGGCCAGGAGCCTCGCAGGGAGAAGGAAGGCATGTCCTCCAAACGTCGTCATCACACACTCGCCATGGGGCTGCTGGCCTCGCTGATGGCGCCTGCTGCCGCCTGGGCGCAGACCGGGGCCGAGCAGACCCTGTTGGACCAGGGGCAGTACTGGCAAGAGCGCGGTGACACCGAGCGCGCGGGAGAGGCATGGCAGAAGCTGCTGCGCATCAACCCCCAGAACGCCCAGGCCCTATACGGGATGGCGCTGGTGGAGCTCAATGCCCAGCGTCCCGAAGGCGCCCAGCGCTACCTGAACCAGTTGCAGGCGGCCCACCCGCGCAGTCCGCTGGTGAGTCGCCTGCAGGAATCCATCCGCACAGGCCGCAGCGCGCCCCAGATCGAAACTGCGCGCCAGCAGGCCCGCAGCGGGCAGGCCAACCAAGCCTTGAGTACTTACCAGGCCGCGCTGGGAGACCGCCCGCCCACTGGTCCGCTGGCGCTGGAGTATTACCAGACCCTGGGCGCCACGGCGGGCGGCTGGGACGAGGCCCGCCGGGGCCTGAGCCGCCTGGCGCAGGAATCCCCCGAAGACCCGCAAATCGCGCTGGCCCTGGCGCAGCACCTGACCTACCGCGACGCCACGCGCCGTGAGGGTGTAACCCAGCTGGCGCGGCTGGCGGGGCGCCCTGACGTGGGCAAGGCCGCGACGGAGAGCTGGCGCAAGGCGCTCGCCTGGACGGGAAATCGCTCGGCCGACATTCCGCTGTACCAGGAATTTCTGCGTGCCAACCCCGGGGACACGGCGGTGCAAACGCGCCTGGCGCAGGCCCAGAACCTGCAAAAGCAAACCCAGGCCGCCCCCGTCCGGACCGCCGACCCACTGCGCCAGCGGACCACGGCGGGTTTCCAGTCACTGGACGACGGCGAACTGGATGCCGCGGAGGCTGCATTTCTGAACGTGCTGGAGTCGCGCCCCACCGATGGCGATGCACTGGGTGGTCTCGGCATCCTGCGGCTGCGCCAGGAGCGGTTTTCCGAAGCACGGGGGCTGCTGGAGCGTGCCTCGCGCGCGGGCTCGGCCAGTCGCTGGAAGCAGGCGCTGGACAGTGCCGCCTACTGGAGCCTGGTGGAGCAGGCCACCACCGAACGTGACCGTGGCGAGACAGCGGCGGCGCGGCGTTCGCTGGAGCAGGCCGTGCGGCTGAATCCGGCGGAAGTCACGGCCGAAACCGATCTGGCAGACCTGCTGGTCGAAGATGGCCAGTACGACGCGGCAGAGGCCGCCTACCGGCGCGTGCTGGCGCGCCAGGCCGACAACCCCGATGCAGTGCGGGGCCTGGTGGGTGTACTGGCGCAGAACAACAAGGCGGCCGAAGCCCTGGCGCTGGTCGAGAAGCTGTCGCCCTCGCAACAGGAAAAGGTGGGGGCCCTGGGGCGCCTGCGTGCCTCGCAGGCCCTGGGCCGGGCACGCGCCGCGACAGAGCGTGGCGACACCGCGGCCGCCCGTGCTGCGCTGGAAGATGCCCTGCTGAACGACCCGGCCAGCCCCTGGGTGCGGCTGGACCTCGCCCGCCTGTACCTGCGCATGGGGGCGGTGGCGGAGGCGCGGGGCGTGATGGACGGGCTGCTGCTGTCCAACCCCAACATGCCCGAAGCCCTGTATGCCAGCGCCTTGCTGGCCTCGGAGGCGGGTGACTGGCCTAGCGCACTGGCCTTGCTGGACCGCGTTCCAGAAAAGCACCGCACGCGTGACATCGCCGCGCTGCAAAAACGGGTGTGGGTGCATGTGCAGACTTCGGCGGCGTCGGCGCTGGCAGCGGAAGGCCGCCAGATGGAAGCCCTGGCCACCCTGGCCCAGGCCGAGTCCTTTGCCACGCAAGACCCCGAGCTGCTGGGCGCCCTGGCCCTGGCCTATGCGGATGCCGGCGATCCGCAGCGCGCGCTGGGCATGGTGCGCCAGGTGCTGGCCCGCACCCCCCGGCCCGATGTGGGCCTGCGCCTGCAGTACGCGGCTACCTTGCTCAAGACCCAGCAGGACGTGGAACTGGCGGGCATCCTGCGGCAGCTGCAGACGGCCCCCATGAATGACCGCGAGCGCAAGAGCTTCAGCGACATCCGCCGCGCCTACATCGTGCGCCAGGCCGACGGCCTGCGTGAGGCCGGTGATCTGGTCACGGCGTACGACACGCTCGTCCCCCTGCTGGCCGAACAGCCCGATGAGCCCTTGGCGATGGCGGCTCTGGCCCGCATGTATGCGGCCAACAATGACTACGCCCAGGCGCAGGCGCTGTACGCACGGCTGCTGGAAAAGTCTCCCAATGATGTGCCTCTGATCCTGCAGACCGCCGCCATGGCCACGGGCGCCAAGGACTACGGCTATGCGGAGTCGCTGTTGTCTGTGGCGCTCGCGCGCGCGCCCCGTGATCCCGAAGTGCTGACGGCCGCCGGGCGGCTGTACCGGGTGCAGGGCAAAAATTCGAAGGCCACTGAATTCTTCACGGCCGCCGTTGCCGCCGAGAACGCGCAGCGCGATGCCGTGCTGGCCGCCAGTGGTGTGGCGGCGGGGCCTGCACGCATGGGCAATCCGTTTGCCCAGCGCGCAGCGCTGCAGCAGCGTACCGGTGGCGGCCTCTCGGTGCCGGGCGTCGCTGCAGTGGCACGTTCCCCGGTGGGCTACACCCCCCAGCAGTACGCGCCCCAGCCGGTGGCGCGCAGCAACGCACCTGCAGGCCTTTACATACCGGACCCGGCGGGAGCGAGCCGCTTTGGCACGGCACCGCAGGCCTATGCACAGGCCGCTCCCATGACGCCCGCCAGCTACTACCCCGAGGCGTCCAGCCCGGTGGCTGCAGCCGATACGGCGGCTTCGGCCAATGCGGCACGGCGCAACGCAGCGGCGCTGCCCTCCTCCGCCCCACGGTCGGCAATGGCCCCTGCGGCGACACCGGCCATGGCGCCTGCCTATGTGCCGTCCGCACAGCCAATGCAACCGATGGGTGCGCAGCCAGCGGCTGCGGCGGGCTACTTCACCCCGGCCCAGGCTTACGGTGCTGGGTATGCGGGCGGTGCGCAGTCCTTGCCCCCACAGCGCGCAATGCCTGCCCCGGCAGCCCCTTCCGCCTGGGCCACGGCGGGCCTGGGCAACGTGCCCGACCCCACACGGCCTCGGACGGCCCGCGACGAACTGCGCGAAGTGCAGCAAAGCCAGATTTCTTCGTTCTCGGTGGGCGCGGTCGCGCGCGCGCGGCAGGGCGAGGCGGGCATGAGCCAGCTCTCGGAGATCGAAGCACCGGTGCAGTTGAAGATGAGCGTGGGTGATGGGCACCTGTTGCTGGGGGTCACCCCCACGGGCGCCAGCGCAGGTTCGCCCGGCTCGCCCTATGGCACCATCAGCCGTTTTGGCGGCGGCCCGGTCACAGCCCTCGCAATGCCAGAACGTGGCGCGGGCTCGCAGAGCGACAGCGGCATCGGGCTGAGCGTGGGCTATGAAAGCGGAGGCTTCCGGGCAGACATCGGTAGCACGCCGCTCGGCTTCGGACAGTCCGATGTGACGGCCGGTGTGAGATACCGCACCGCCATCACCGACGACCTGACTGTGGCCGTGGACCTCTCGCGCCGCCCGGTGACCGACAGCCTGCTGTCATTTGCCGGTGTCCGCGACGCCCGCACGGGCGACCGCTGGGGCGGCGTGTCTGCCTCTGGCGGACGTGCCGACCTGACCTGGGACGACGGCGAACTGGGGATCTATGGTTATGGTTCCCTGCATGGCCTGACCGGCACCCGCGTGCGCAGCAATGCGCGGGCCGAGCTGGGTGGCGGGATGTATTGGCACGTGCACCGCACATCGAACGCCGATCTCACGGCCGGCCTGAGTTTCACGGGGCTGTCGTACCAGCGCAACCTGCGCTACTTCACGGTGGGCCACGGCGGCTACTTCAGCCCGCAGCAGTTTGTGTCCTTTGGCATTCCTGTCGAATGGGCCCAGCGCAATGGCCGTTTGTCCTACCAGCTCAAGGGCTCGGTGGGCGTGCAGTATTTCAAGGAAGATGCGGCCCCGTATTTCCCCAACAGCCCTTCGCGGCAGGTGTCGGCCGTCCAGGCCGCCGCCGACGCGCTGGCCTTTGGCGAAACGGGCGCCACGGCCATCTACCCCGGCCAGTCCCGCACGGGCCTGGGCTACAACCTGGGCGCGGCCATGGAGTACCAGATGCATCCACAGGTGTTCGTGGGCGGGCACCTTGCGCTCAACAATGCGCGCAACTACCGCGAATTTGCGGGCGGCCTGTATGTGCGCTATGCCTTCCAGCCCTACAACGGCCTGCAGGCGTTCCCGGTGAACCCGTTGCGGTCACCGTATAGCTACTGAACTTTTCCAGGGCGTTCACCCGCTCTCTGCAAGTCACAAAAAGGCCCGTCGCACTTCCTGTGCGACGGGCCTTTTTTTTGTTGGCAACCCGCGTGTGGCGGGAGGGCTGTCTGCATGCCTGACGGCACATGCGCGGGGCGAAGGCACTGAAAGCCAAGACCCGCGAGCCACTCACAGTGGTACCGCAGCAATTGCACCGGTTGGCACACCCCCGCATAGCGCGAGGGGTGCCCCCTGCCGTTACGGCGTGGTCTGCTTGGCGCCCACAAACACCGTGTGGGCACGCGTGCCCGCCACAGACAATCCGGCGGTCAGGATGCGCAGGCCGATCACCTTGCCATTCGCGTCAAATTGCGCCGATGCCGAGCCGGACTGCGGTGGGCCGGAGGACAGGCCGCAGGTGATGGGCGCGTTGGGGCTGTTGAGATAGCCAAACGCTTCGACGCGGTACAGGTTCAGGCCACTGCCCAGCTCGCCCAGGAGCTTGCCCGCCACTTCGCAGCCGCTGGTGGTCAGGCCGGTGATGGCGCCGTCGGCAAACACCGTCAGCGTCGTGGTGTCGCCCCCAAAACCCGTGCCTGCCATCTTGTAGGTGCCGATGATCAAGGCCGCGTTGGGCACCTTGCCCGAGGGCAGGGCGTACAGCGGGTCGGGCGTGACGCTGAAGCGGGTGGGGAAGCCGCCCGGTTGCGTGGGATAGCTGAAGCTGCCGCTGAACAGGCCAGCAGTGCTGGTGCCATTGCCGCTTTGCAGCGTGCCATCGATCAGCACGGACTCGTTGTACGCGCCCGTGTTGGCCAGCAGGCGGTTGAAGAACACCCCGTCGTTGGCTGTCACAAACCGGTTGTTCGTGGCGTTGTTCTCGTACCGGATGAGCCGGCCGTACAGCGCGTTGTGGTCCAGGCTGCTGTTGGTGTAGAAGAACAGGCCGCCGTCCGGCAGCACGCTGCCCCAGACGGTCGTATCGCCAATCACGCCTGCAGGCAGCGTGAACGAGCCCTGCCAGTTGCCTGCCACCGACAACGGCGTGGTGGAAGGCGGCACCGTGGTGCGGGGGTCGGCGATGCCGTTGAGGGTGAAGGTGTTGTTCGGGCCCGTCGCATTGCGCGTGAACACCCAGATGCCGTTCGGGACGCCCGCTGCGTCAAACCGCAGCACGGCGATGCCGGACTGCTGGGTGCCGCTGGCCTCGCAGGAGGTGGTATCGCCCGAGAGATTCAGTGTCATCGAGTACAGCGGGGAGTCTGCGGCGCGTGGTGTGGCCGAGCCGGTCACCAGGCAGCCACCGACGCGGCCCGAGAGCTGGCCCTGGGGGGTGACCGTGAGCACCCATCCGCCACCAAACAGGCCTGTGCCCCGGTACGTGCCCTCGACCAGGCTCGCGCGGGCTGGATGAAAATTGAGGCTGCTGTACGCGAGCTTGATCGGCACCACGGCGCCCGATGCGGCGGCTGTCTGCACCGGGTCGCTGTAGTTGCCGCTGATGCCGTCCGTGCGGCCGATCTTGCCGCTGTTCGATGCCGTGCCACGGAGGGTCAGGCCCGAGGCAAATTTGCCGTCCTGGACCGAGTAGTAGGTGACGCCGGTGGCCAGCACTGCGGTCACGTTGACATTCAGGCGTCCGTAAAACGCGTCAAAACCGGCCGCACCCGGGGCCTCGCGTGCCATGTAGAACTCGCCCCCGGTGCCCAGTGGGCCGGGATCGATGTAACCGACCACCTGCCGCTGCGCCACGCCGGTGCCCACCGTGCCCTCCCATACGCCGCCAGGGAATTGCTGCACGCCCGGGGCTGGGCCCACGTCTTCGCCGTCGGACGAGCCGCCGCCGCAACTGGCGAGCAGCGCCGCACAGGTCAAGGATAGCCAGAAGTATTTGCGCATGATGGACAGAAAGAGGAACAGTGGGTGATGGAGATTCTTCGAGAAGCCGCCGTGGCGCGCCAGGCGCTATCGATGGGCCAGCGAGCGCGCACGGTCGCATGCTGGCTGTCTTGCTGTATCCAATTGTGCCAGCAGCGGGCGCCAGGGACGACAGGAAAATGGCATGCAAGTGTTGCGCTGCAGGCGGTGTGGCTGCAGCGCGCCCGCGCGAAATGCGGCCACCTGAGGGTGGCATGGCCGAGACCACTCAGTGCACCAGGATGCATAAACTCTCATTTGCTATCAATTAAGTAGCATTTGCCGCATATCCATTAAGCGCTGGGGCCTATTTTTGATGGAATTTCAGCCCGTGGCATAGAAAAAGGGCCGGCCCCTTTGCAGGAACCGGCCCTTGTCACCGCGCTGGGCGTGGTGGACAGCGGCTCAGTCGTCGTTGGTCGCCAGGCTGATCAGGATGCGCAGCACGTACCAGAGCATCAGCGCGATCGAGGCAAACAGGTGCAGCGCAGCGCCCGCGGGACGGTCAGCGGGGTAGTCGTGGATGATGCGCGAGGTGTCGTACAGCACGCAGGCGCCGGCAAACAGCACCATGATCCCCGAGAACCAGATGCCCAGCTTGAAGCCGAAGATGGCGCCGGCAATGATGGTGCCCAGGGCCACCAGGCCGCCCACCTTCAGGATGCCGCCCAGGAACGAGAAGTCGGTCTTGGTGGTGAATGCCGTCCAGGTGAGCGCGCCCACGAGCAGCAGCGTGATGAAGGCCGCAGCGCCAATGGCACCAGGGGCCACGATCTGTGCGATGCCGAACATCGGCGCGAAGATCAGGCCTTCTGCCAGCACGTACAGGCCCAGGCCCATCAGCTGTGTTTGCGGGTTTTCAGAGTTGTCGGCCATGTACGAGGCCAGCCAGCCCACCAGCATGAACGCGCCCATGACGCCCAGCCAGATGAATTTGTTGCCGCTGCCCAGCAGCATCTTGGCGGTGGTGCCCGAGAATCCGGACACCATCAAGACAGCGGACAGCACCACAAAGGCCAGCATGGCCGCGCCAAGGTGCTTATAGGTAGAGACGATGAAATCGCGCCGTTCAAACGGTGCGCCTTCCGGCGTCGAAGGGGTCAGGGCATTGGGGTTCATGGCACATTCCTCTATGGGTTCGTTGTGTAATCAGAGGAAAGGCGCGGCAGGCGCACTCCTCCCTCCCTCTCGGTGAAAAATCGTCAGGCGGCGCTGAGCTGCTGTTCCTGGTCCGCAGCGCGCAGCCTGCGGTTGGACCACACACCTGCAGCGCCGATCAGGGTCAGCAAGATCGCGAAGATCCAGGTGCCAGCTCCGCTGAAGGACTGGGCGGAGGACGCGGCCTCGGCCTGCAGGCGCTGCTTGGTCGCCTCATAGCTGATCACGGGCTTTCCATCGACCGCCACTTCGTACACCAGGTCGTTGTCGCTCTTGTCCACCAGCGCGGTGATCTTTTCGTCGATCAGGTTGCCCACCAGTTCCTGGGGCGTGCTGTAGTCGATGCGCAGCTTGCGCGCCTCGGCAACTGCGCCATCGGGCTTGACGCTGATTTCGTAGAACTTCTTGGTCGTGCGGCGCTTGCGCTTGACCGTGACCTCGGAGGCCTGTGTCACCGTGCCCGCCACGGTTTCCAGGCTTTCCCGCGCCGCATAGGCATGGTTGCCATCGGCCTTCCAGCCGCTGTACACCGACAGGGCGATCAGGCCCGGCCCGGCCAGCAGCAGCAGCCAAGCGTAACCAGTGACGAAAATCAGAATCTTGCGAACGAAGCCTGGCATGGCTATCCCTCTCTTGTGTTGTTGAATGTTGTTGGTACAGGCCAGAAATTGCCGGCTGCGCTGGGTGCCAGGCGCCGACAAGGGCACGATGATCTTCGAGTTGGGCGCAACGGGTGTAAGAAAGTGTTGGCGCCGTTGCACCGGTGCCGCACTGGACAAGCTGAGGGGGTGGCAGTGGCGCGGGTCGTTGTACAAGCGCCGCGCGCGGTCGCCACGGCATCTTCAGCGCGCTGGCGCATAAAAAAGGCCCGCAGCGTCTGCGCTGCGGGCCTGGTGTCTGAAGTGCAGTCGTTTGGTATTTAGAACGGGATGTCGTCATCCATGTCGTCAAAACCCGAGGCTGCGCGGGGTGCCTGTGCCACGGGCGCGGGTGCTGGGCGCTGTGCAGGGGCCGCCATGGGGCGTGGCGGGGGCGCGGCGCGGCGGGGGGCCTGGTCGTAGCCGCCGCCCTGGTCACCACCACCGTAGCCGCCATCGTCATAACCGCCGCCTTGCTGGCCACCACCACCCTGGCCACCGCCCATGCCCTGGCGGCTGCCCAGCATCTGCATCTGGTCGGCACGGATCTCGGTGCTGTACTTTTCCACGCCGCTCTGGTCGGTCCACTTGCGGGTGCGCAGGCTGCCTTCCACATACACCTGCGAGCCCTTGCGCAGGTACTGGCCTGCGATCTCGGCGAGGCGGCCGTTGAAGACCACGCGGTGCCACTCGGTGGCTTCCTTCATTTCGCCAGACTGCTTGTCTTTCCACTTGTCGGTGGTGGCAATCGTCACGTTGGCCACCTGGTCGCCACTGGGGAAAGTGCGCATTTCAGGGTCGCGGCCCAGGTTGCCGACGATGATGACTTTGTTTACGGATGCCATGGTGCTGTCTTTGCCTTAAAGGGGTAACGAAGCGCCGGATTTGGAGAGGGTTTCCGGGCGCCAAACGCGCCATTGTGCCGCAACCGGCCCGCAATGGAAGCCCTGGCGGCGTGGCGCGGTTCGCCGCTCAGTGCCCGCCGCGCCCCACGGGCCGCAGGGGCCAGGTCAGTACCAGCCACAGCGCCGTGAGGACCGTGGTGACGGCAAACAGGCCCGGAGCGCCGGCCCATTTCACCAGTGCGCCGCCCAGTGCGCCGCCCGCAAACAGGCCCAGCGACTGCAGCGTGTTGTAGCTGCCCAGCGCCGCGCCACGCAGCTGTGCTGGCGCCATGCGCGACACCAGGCTGGGCTGGCTGGCCTCCAGGGCGTTGAATCCGCAAAAAAACACAAACAGCAAAGGCCCCAGCACCCACAGTGTCGGCGTGTTGCCGCCGGCCGACAGCAGGCCCAGGCCCGCCTGCACCAGCAGCACCAGCGCGATGGCACCCAGCAGTGCTGCGCGCAGCCTGCCCGCGCGCTCCAGCGCGAAGAGCCCGCCCATGGCCACAAACGACAGCACCACCGCAGGCAGGTAGACCTGCCAGTGGTGGTCCTTGGCGAGGCCTGCCTGCACCAGCATGGCCGGCACGGCCACCCACATCGACAGTTGCACGGTGTGCAGCACGAACACACCCAGGTTCAGGCGCAGCAGGTCGGGGTGGCCCCACACATCGGCCAGGCGGCCCCGGGGGGCGTTCTGGTGCCGCGCGGGTTCTGCGGGCACCCACCAGACCACCACCGCCACACCCGCCAGCGCCAGCGCGCAGGTTAGCCCGAACAGGCCCGCCAGGCCGATGTGGGCGGCCAGCACGGGGGCGGCCACCAGCGCCACGGCAAACATCAGGCCAATGCTGCCGCCCACCAGCGCCATGGCCTTGGTGCGCACGGCGTCGCGGGTCTGGTCGGCCAGCAGGGCGGTCACGGCGGCCGATACGGCCCCGGCGCCTTGCAGCGCGCGGCCCACCAGCAGCCCCGTGAGCGAATCGGCCAGCGCGGCCAGCAGGCTGCCCGCCGCAAACACCAGCAGGCCCAGCACGATCACGCGCTTGCGCCCAAACCGGTCGGATGCCATGCCCAGCGGCAACTGCAGCACGGCTTGCGTCAGGCCGTAGATGCCCATGGCAAGCCCCACCAGGGCGGGGTCATCCCCACCGGGGTATTTGCGGGCCTCCAGCGCAAACACGGGCAGAACCAGGAACAGGCCCAGCATGCGCAGCGCAAAGATCAGCGCCAGGCTGAGGCTGGAGCGGCGCTCCAGCGGGGTCATGGCATTGCCGGAAGGCGATGGCGACAGGGGCGGCGGGGCAGCGCCCGCAAGTGAAGAAGGAGATTCCGGCACGGTGGTGCCCTATGGGGCAGGTAAAGCAGGGATTTTCGCCCATTGCGCAAGCGCCTCGATCCGCGTGGGCATGCGCGGGGCCGTGCCACGCCCCGCAAGGCAGGGCTGACCGGCCCAAAGGCTCACAGCAAACCGCAGATCCGCTGCACGCATTCCTGGGGCGTGAGCTCGGCTGTGGGCAGCACCAGCTCGGCGGCCAGCGGTGGCTCGTAGGGCGAATCAATGCCCGTGAACTGGCGCAGCTCGCCTGTGCGGGCCTTGCGGTACAGGCCCTTGGGGTCGCGCTCTTCGGCGAGTGCCAGGGGCACATCGACAAACACTTCCAGAAAATCCCCGGGGGCGAACAGTTCCCGGGCCGCCTGGCGCTCTGCGCAGAAGGGCGAAATGAAGGCCACCACCACGATCACGCCCGCATCCACAAAAAGGCGGGCCACCTGCGCGACGCGCCGGATGTTCTCTGCCCGGTCCGCGTCCGAAAAGCCCAGGTCCTGGTTCAGCCCCTGGCGGATGTTGTCCCCGTCCAGGATGTAGGTGCGTTTGCCCTGGCGATTGAGTGCGCGCTCCAGTGCGTTGGCAATGGTCGATTTGCCCGCACCCGACAGGCCGGTGAGCCAGATCACCCGGCCGGGGTGGCCACCCAGCTGCTCGCGCTCCGCACGGGTCACGGTCAGCGCCTGGGCATGGACATGGGGTGTGTGGGGTGTTGTGGAGTCTTTCACTTTGGCGCTAGCAAATGGATATGGCGTGCCATGGTAACGGCATGGCGGTACGCGCAGCACCGGGGATGGGTGCGGTGGGCAAGGTCACGGGGCTTGACCTATCATGATCGGTTTCCCTGCTGTTTCCCCACTCCGTGACCGACTCCCATTCCCCCACCGATGCCCAAGCTGCTGACAGCAGCGGCCTTTACCTCGCCCGCGCCCTGCGTGAGCAGCGCATCAGCATCCGGGGGGCGCGCACGCACAACCTCAAGAACATCGACCTCGACATCCCGCGCAACCAGCTGGTGGTGATCACCGGGTTGTCGGGTTCGGGCAAGTCGAGCCTGGCGTTCGACACACTCTACGCCGAGGGGCAGCGCCGCTATGTGGAAAGTTTGTCGGCCTACGCCCGGCAGTTTCTGGGGCGGCTGGACAAGCCCGATGTCGACCTGATCGAGGGCCTGTCGCCCGCCATCAGCATCGAGCAGAAGGCCACCAGCCACAACCCGCGCTCCACCGTGGGCACGGTGACCGAGATCCACGACTACCTGCGTCTGCTGTACGCCCGCGCTGGCACGCCGTATTGCCCCGACCACAACCTGCCGCTGGCCGCACAGACGGTGAGCCAGATGGTGGATGCCGTGCTGGCCCTGCCCGAAGACACCAAGCTCATGCTGCTGGCTCCCGTGGCGCGCGAGAAGAAAGGCGAGTTCACCGAGCTGTTCGCGCAGATGCAGGCGCTGGGCTACGTGCGCTTTCGCGTGGACGGCCAGATCTACGAGCACGAGAACCTGCCCGCGCTCAAGAAAACCGAGAAACACAACATCGACGTGGTGATCGACCGCATCAAGGTGCGGGCCGACCTGCAGCAGCGGCTGGCCGAGAGCATCGAGTCGGTGCTGCGCGTGGGCGGGCACGAGGGCAACGGCCGCGTGCTGGCGCTGGAGATGGACACTGGCCAAGAGCACCTGTTCAGCAGCAAGTTCGCCTGCCCCGTGTGCAGCTACTCGCTGCCCGAGCTGGAGCCGCGCCTGTTCTCGTTCAACTCGCCCATGGGCGCGTGCCCTGCGTGCGACGGCATCGGCCAGCGCGACGTGTTCGACCCGGCGCGTGTGGTGGCCTTCCCCACGCTGAGCCTGGCCAGCGGTGCCATCAAGGGCTGGGACCGGCGCAACGGCTACTACTTTGCGATGCTCGAGAGCCTGGCCAAGCACTACGCCTTTAACATCGAGGCGCCGTTCGAGTCGCTGCCCGCACCGGTGCAGCACGCCATCCTGCACGGCTCGGGCGAGGAAGAAATCGCCTTCAGCTACATCATGGACAGCGGTGCCTCCAAGGGCAAGGTGTATGCCAAGAAGCACCCCTTCGAGGGCATCATCCCCAACATGTCGCGGCGCTACCGCGAGACCGATTCGGTGGTGGTGCGCGAGGACCTCGCGCGCTTTCGCAGCACCCAGCCCTGCCCCGAATGCCACGGCACTCGCCTGCGCCGCGAAGCCCGCCACGTGCGGCTGGGCGAGGGCGAGCAGGCCCGCGCCATCTTTGAAGTGAGCCACGCCACACTGAACACCGCCCACACCTGGTTCAACGACCTGAAGCTCACGGGCGCCAAGGCCGAGATCGCCGACAAGGTGGTGCGCGAGATCGCCACGCGCCTGCAGTTCCTGAACGACGTGGGCCTGAGCTACCTGAGCCTGGACCGCAGCGCCGAGACCCTCTCCGGGGGCGAGGCGCAGCGCATCCGCCTCGCGTCCCAGATCGGCTCGGGCCTCACGGGCGTGATGTACGTGCTGGACGAGCCCAGCATCGGCCTGCACCAGCGCGACAACGACCGGCTGATCGCCACGCTCAAACACCTGCGCGACATCGGCAACAGCGTGATCGTGGTCGAGCACGACGAAGACATGATGCGCGCCGCCGACCATGTGATCGACATGGGCCCCGGTGCGGGCGTGCACGGCGGGCGCGTGATGGCGCAGGGCACGTACGACGAAGTGCGTGGCAACACACAGTCGCTCACGGGCCAGTACCTGTCGGGCGTGCGCTCGATTGCCGTGCCCCCGCGCCGCACGCCCTGGCTGCCGGTGCTCGAGCAGGCCGCACCCGTGGTGGAGGCCAAGGCCAAGTCGCGCTTTCCGCAGACCGAAGCCAGCAAACGCCGCGCCGAACGCATGGCCGAGCACCACGCACGCCAGGGCGCCCTGCAGGCGCTGCGGGTGGCAGGCGCCACGGGCAACAACCTGAAGGGTGTGACGGTGGACTTCCCCGTGGGCCTGCTCACCTGCGTGACGGGCGTGTCGGGCTCGGGCAAGAGCACGCTGGTCAACGACACGCTGTACGCCGCCGTGGCCCGCCAGCTGTACCGCGCGCACGAAGAACCGGCCGCGCACGACGAGATCGTGGGCATCGAGTATTTCGACAAGGTCATCAACGTCGACCAGAGCCCCATTGGCCGCACGCCGCGCAGCAACCCCGCCACCTACACCGGCCTGTTCACCCCCATCCGCGAGCTGATGGCCGAGGTGAACACCGCCAAGGAGCGCGGCTACGGCCCCGGGCGCTTCAGCTTCAACGTGGCCGGGGGCCGCTGCGAGGCCTGCCAGGGCGACGGTGTGGTGAAGGTGGAGATGCACTTCCTGCCCGACGTGTACGTGCCCTGCGACATCTGCCACGGCCAGCGCTACAACCGCGAGACGCTGGAAGTGCTGTGGAAGGGCAAGAACATCGCGCAGATCCTGGAGCTGACGGTGGAGGACGCCGCCGCCTTCTTCAAGGACGTTCCCACCATCGCCCGCAAGCTGCAGACGCTGCTGGATGTGGGCCTGTCGTACATCCGCCTGGGCCAGGCGGCCACCACGCTGTCGGGCGGCGAGGCGCAGCGCGTGAAGCTGGCGCAGGAGCTGAGCAAGCGCGACACCGGCCGCACGCTCTACATCCTGGACGAGCCCACCACGGGCCTGCACTTTGCCGACATTGACCTGCTGCTCAAGGTGCTGCACCAGCTGCGCGACGCGGGCAACACCATCGTCATCATCGAGCACAACCTCGACGTGATCAAAACCGCCGATTGGCTCATCGACATGGGGCCGGAGGGTGGTGCGGGCGGTGGCACCGTGGTGGGCGTGGGCACGCCGGAGGAGCTGGCAGCCAACCCGGCCAGCCATACGGGGCGGTATCTGGCGCCCTACCTGCAGGCGAAATTTGAATGAAAATGGCTGCTGGCGCTTATCTATAAAGCGCTAGCAGCTATTGATTCAGGAGCAAATTGCCGCTGCATCACTGCAGCCGCCGGGCCACCTCAGCGTCCAGCGATCCCATGAAGGCCTCCACCGCGCGGGTGTAATCGCTGTCCAGGCCCAGTTGGGCGTTGATTTCGCCATGGTCCAGGTCCTGCGGCAACACCTCGGCGCGGCCGCCCTGGTTGCGCACGTGGCGGGCCATGGCATCGGATTGCTGGCAGGGGTCGTCAGCCCGCTGGGCCGAGCACACCATCTGCATCGGCGGAGCGCCCGCCGTCCATTGGTGGAAGGGCGACATGGCCACCCAATAAGCAGGGTCAGTGCCAAATGCGTCGTCGTACAGCGGAAGGTGCGGGGCGCGCATGCGCGCCGGCACGTTCATCATGGCGCTGTCCAGCGAGACGGTGCCCAGCCACGGCCAGGCGCCTTCGCGCAGTGCCTGCGGGGCGCGGGCATTGAGCAGGGCCACCAGGTGGGCACCGGCCGAGTGGCCCATGAGGATGAAGCGGCTCGGGTCCCCGCCCCAGTTGCCCGCGCGCTGCTGCGCGGCCATGAGGGCTGCCTGCACATCGCGCTCCTGCACGGCCACGGGGGCGTCGGGCAGCATGCGGTAATTGATGGAGATGAGGATGAAGCCCTTAGGCACCCAGCGGTTCACCTTCTCCTGCACCACGCGGCCCATGGCCTTGTCGCCATGCCGCCAGCCGCCGCCGTGCACCATGAAGATGACCGGCGCGCGCACCGCGCTGGACAACAGGCTGTTGGTGCCCGTCGTGGAGTCTGTGAGGCTGGTGGGCACATACACATCCATGCGCTGTGCAGGGTCGGGTCCATAGGGCACATCGGCAATGCGCTGCACGCCTGCAGACAGCACGGCCGGTGTGGCGGCGGCCTGCTTTTGTGCGATGAGGGCACGCAGGCGGCCACCGTTCTGGGCAGAGGTCTGGGCCTGCACGCTGGCGGCGGTGAACATGAGCGTGGCCAGGGTGGTGAGGGAAAGGATGCAGCGCAAGGACATGGCAAAGCTCCTGGAATGAGAGGGTGGAAAATTCGGGGCGGTTCGCAGCGGTTTCACGGGCGTGTTGGGCAGGGCATGGCAGTGCCGCTCGCGTCGTAGCAGGTGGCGCTACGGGCGAGGCCCGTGTCTTTGCCATAGCTGCTTTGGGTCTGCACGCTGTTGCCGGTGGCTGCACTGGTCGCGGTGGTGGTGCGGCCCTGCGTCACCGTGCCATCGGCATTGCGGGTGGCACCGCCATTACTTTGCAGGCTGCCCTGGGCGTTCTCGGCCGACACAGCGCCGCTGTGGCTGGCGCTGCCGTCTGCATTGCGCGTGGTGCTGCCCTGGCGCACGGCCATCCCACCTTGCGCGCCCATGGCAGCGCCACGGCTGGTCACGCTGGCGTTGCCCCGCCCATCGGTGGTCACGGCTCGGCCGCGCAGCACCGCGCCATTCGGGCCGCTGCGGGCCACGCCGGTGTGTGCCGTGGTGCTGCCATCGGCGTGGTGCTCCACACTGCGGTGGGTGCGGGCGTTGGCGTCTGCCGGGGCGGCCAGCGCCAGCAAGGCGGCCAGCAGCACGGCCATGGAGGCCGAGAACATCAAAACGCCCGCTGCCATCGCGGGGCGCTGCAACAGGTCGTGCACGGTGGGTCGGTTCAGCGGGGTCATGGCGGCAGCTCCTTGGTAAGTCGGTGAACAGGTACCGAATGTGGCGGGCAGGTGTGTGCCAGTGATGGCAAACGCGCGCCCAGGTATGACAAACCATGACAGACGCCAGTGGCAACGCCATGCCTTGTCATGACCGGGAGTGCATGCGTGCGGCAACCGCCTACCATTGGCAAACGCTGTCGCCTTTTGCCTACTCGCCCCCTTTGGTACCCATGACCGACACCCTGGCCAAGATCCTGGTCGCCGATGACGAGCCCGACCTGCGCGCCCTGCTGCAGCGCTACCTCAGCGACCAGGGCTACACCGTGCGCACGGTGGATGGGGCCGGCCCGCTCGATGTGCTGCTGCAGCGCGAGCGCTTTGATGTGCTGGTGCTCGACGTGATGATGCCGGGCGAGGACGGCCTGGCCATCTGCCGCCGCCTGCGTGCGCAGGGCGAGACCATTCCCGTCCTGATGCTCACCGCGCGTGGCGATCCGGTGGACCGCATCGTGGGCCTGGAGATGGGCGCCGACGATTACCTGCCCAAGCCCTTCAACCCGCGCGAGCTGCTGGCCCGCATCCAGGCCATGGTGCGGCGCCAACGTGTGCTGGGCGCCCACACCGGGCCGCGCCAGGCGGGTGGGCACATTGTGTTTGGCGCCTTCACGCTGTGGCTGGACGAGCGCCGGCTGGAGCGCAACGACGGTGACGATGGCCACGGTGCGCAGGACGTGCCCCTGACCACCGGCGAATTCGCGCTGCTGCAGGCGCTGGCGCAACAACCGCACCGGCCCCTGGGACGCGACCGGCTTATTGCGCTGGCCTATGGGCCCGACCACACCGCCACCGACCGCAGCATCGACGTGCAGGTGATGCGCCTGCGCAAGCTCATCGAGGCCGACCCGGCCCAGCCGCGCCACATCCGCACGGTGTGGGGCGTGGGCTATGTGTTCGTGCCCGATGGCGCTGCCCCCGGTGGGGGGCGCCAGCCATGACGGCCTCCGCAACCACCCGCCGCTGGGGGCTCTGGCCGCGCAGCCTGCTGGGGCGCAACCTGCTGCTGATGGCCGTGCTCATCGTGCTGGGGCAGCTGGTGGCGGCGGTGCTGGTGCGGCAGATGATCTTCCAACCCCGCGTGGTGCAGGTGGCCGATGGCGTGGCGCGCAACGTGGCTGCGCTGCGGGCCGGGCTGCAGGCGCTGCCCCCGGCGCAGCGTGGGGCGTTTGTCGAGGCGTTCAACCGGCAGGCCGCATTGGCCACACCGCCTGTGGCGCCGGAGAGCGCAGCGCGGCGTGCGCTGCTGTCGCCCATGGAGCGGCAATTTGTGTTGGCCGTGTCGCGCCGTCTTGGTGCGGACGGCGCGGCAACACAAAGCCCGCAGCCGCCGCAACCGCTATGGCGCCGCGACAGCACCGGCGTGTTGGCCCTGCGTGTGATGCACGAGGGCGCCGACGGGCCAGAGAGCTATTGGCTGAACCTGCCCAGCGTGTTCCCCACGCGCGAGTTCACCGGCGCCTGGCTCATGGCCACGCTGGTCAGCATGTTGCTGGCGCTGCTCGGCGCATGGTGGCTGCAGCGGCACATCCACCGGCCGCTCGCCCAGGTGGTGGTGGCAGCGCGGCAGCTCGCGCGGGGCCAGACCCCCGCGGTGCTGCCCGAGGCCGGCCCCGAAGAAATCGCCACCGTGGGCCGCAGCTTCAACCAGATGGCACAGAGCCTGACCGCCGCCGACCACGAGCGCGCGCTGATGCTGGCGGGCGTGTCGCATGACCTGCGCACGCCGCTGACCAAACTGCGCCTGGGCGTGGAGATTGCCGGGGCACAGGTCGATGCGCCGCTGGCGGCCAGCATGGCGCGCAGCATCGACGAGATGGACGGCATCGTGGGCCAGTTCCTGCAGTTCGCACGCAGTGGTGAGACAGAAGCGCCCATCACCGCATCGCTCAACGACCTGGCCCAGGCCGTGGCCGAAGCACAGGCCGACCATGGCCGCGCGCTGCTGCTGGAACTGGGTGCCTTGCCCGACGTGCCCGTACGCCCCCAGGCCCTGCGCCGCGCGTTGGACAATCTCGTGGAAAACGCTTGGCGCCACGGCACCGCCCCGGTGGTGCTGCGCACGGGCGGTGGTGCGCAGCAGGCGTGGATCGAAGTGGCCGACCACGGCATCGGCATGGACGCCAACGAGCTGGACCACATGCGCCAGCCTTTTGCGCGCGGCGGTGGTGCGGCGCGTGCGGGCGCCCCCGGGGCCGGGCTCGGGCTGGCGATTGCCGAGCGTGTGGCGCGTGCCCATGGGGGTGCGCTGGAGTTGCACAGCGCGCCCGGCCAGGGGCTGCGTGCGCGGCTGGTGTTGCCGCTGGCGGGGCCGGGCGGTGAGCCTGCGACTGCGTGAACGGATGCGCAACGGAGGAGCGAGCGGTCTGCCCGGCCCATCCGCCGCTCCGTGCAGCACCGAGGAGTCACGGGGACTGCAGAATTTGAATAAAAATGGCCGCTAGCGCTTGATAGGTAAGCGCTAATAGCTATTGAATTCGTAGCGAATTCGTGGGGCGTGGTGCCCTGTGCTGGCCCTGGCCTTCGTCCCCCAGCCGGAACACCGACACCACATGCACCAGGTCTTCGGCCTGGTTCTGCAGGCTGCTGGCGGCGGCGGCCATTTCCTCGACCAGGGCGGCGTTCTGCTGTGTGACCTGGTCCATCTGCGTCACGGCCTCGCCCACCTGGGCCACACCCAGCGATTGTTCGTGGCTGGCCGCGCTGATCTCGCCCACGATGTCGGTCACGCGGCGGATGGACGCCACCACCTCGGTCATGGTGCTGCCCGCGCGGTCCACCAGGGCCGTGCCTTGCTCCACGCGCTCCACGCTGGCGCTGATGAGGGCCTTGATCTCGCGCGCGGCCTCGGCACTGCGCCCGGCCAGGCTGCGCACCTCGCTGGCCACCACGGCAAAACCCCGGCCCTGTTCGCCCGCGCGGGCGGCTTCCACGGCCGCGTTGAGCGCGAGGATGTTGGTCTGGAATGCGATGGAGTCGATCACGCCGATGATGTCCGAGATCTTCTGCGACGAGGCGTTGATGCCCTGCATGGTGTCCACCACCTGGGCCACCACCTCGCCGCCCTGCACGGCCACGGTGCTGGCGCTCGCGGCCAACTGGCTGGCCTGCTGGGCACTGTCGGCGTTCTGGCGCACGGTGGCGTTGAGCTGCTCCATCGAGGCGGCGGTTTCTTCGAGCGCGCTGGCCTGGCTTTCGGTGCGTGCCGACAGGTCGGTGTTGCCCTGGGCAATCTGCACGCTGGCCGTGGCCACGTTTTCAGACCCGTTGCGCACCTGGCGCACCACCTGCGTGAGCTGGGTGCGCATCTGCATCAGCGCTTCCAGCAGCTGGCCAACTTCGTTGGTGCCGTGGGGCAGCACGCCGCCGCTCAGGTCACCCTGCGCCACGGCACGCGACAGCGCCACGGCCTGCGTCAGCGGCCCGGTCATGGAGCGCACAAACACCAGCGCCATGCCGCTGGTGGCCGACAGCGTGACCACCAGGGCCAGCGCTACCCACAGCAGCCCCCGCTGCAGGTCGGACACCCGGGCCTGCAGGGCCTGGTCCAGGCTGGCCATGGACAGGTTGTTGAGTGCGTTCAGCGCTTCGATGGTGCGGGTGAACGCGTCGAAATAGTCCTTAGAGGGCAGCTGGAGTTCGCTGGCGTTGATCACGTCGCGCTCGGCCATCTGCAGCGATTGCTGGATCTGGCCCTGCACCGCCTGTGCGCTGCTGCCCAGGGCGCGATGCAGATCGGGGTTGCCCTGCAGGGCGCGGTCCAGCCCGCGGAAGGTGTCGGCCTGCAGCTCGGCCACACGCTGCTGCAGCACCAGCAGCTGCCCCTTGCCCTGGGGCGTCAGCTCGTGCTTGCCCAGTGCGCTGGCGCCTTGGGCGCGCAGCATGCCCAGCTTTTCGCCCAGCATGGGCGCCTGCACCAGCGAGGCCTGGATCAGCGCGTGGGTGTCGGCGTCAGGGTCGATCTGCAGGCCATAGGCATGCAGCAAGGATTCGTTGAGCTGCAGCAGCGACGCGATGAGCTGCGTGTGCTGCGCCGTGCTCTGGGCCTGCTCGATGCTGCGTGCGGCCACGGCCTGCTCCAGCGTGCGCCAGGTCTGCTGGGCCTGGGTCCAGGTGGCCATCTGGGAGGCGGGCACCTTGGCGGCCGCAAAGCGGGTGGTGACGTCGTCCAGGGCCGTGTTGACGGCATCGCGCGCGGCGGGGCGGCGCGCTGCCAGGGTTTCGTCGCCACCGAGCATGCCCACCGACAGGCCCCGGTGCACCTGCATCTGCTGCACCAGCCGGGTCAGCGCCTGTGCGGGGACCACGCCCTGCGCCTCGTGGCGCGCGTGGCCAATGGCGTGCAGCGAATCGCGCACCGTCAGGTAGGTGGGCAGCGCGCTCATCATGAGCCCGAGGGTTCCCAGGATGAGGAATTTTTCGAGCAGGTTTAACCGGTGCAGAAGTGACATGGCAGTAGGCGCACCGTCAATGTGTGCGCAAAAAGATAGACCTCAGGGGCGGGGTGTCGGCACCCGCCGACTGGGATGCGGCCCTCCATCAGACCGCGCGGAATGTAACGCAATGTAGGGGTCTATCTTCAGTAGGGTTTTGACTCAGGTCAATTTTTTGCGGCACCGCGTGTGTGTCCGCTGGGCGTCCCGCACCGCCCCTCGGTCGGCTGGGGCAGGGCCGCGGCAAATGGTGCGCTGGAGAATAATGAACCCATCCCGTCCTTTGGAGCACCCCGCATGCAATCGATCACCCTGCGTTTCCTGGCGTCTCAAAGCACCCTGCCGCAGGCTGGCCGCGTGCCCGGCGGCACCGTGCTGCGCTGGGTGGACGAAGCGGGCTTTGCCTGCGCGAGTGCCTGGGCCCAGGGGCCGTGTATCACCGAGTTTGTCGGTGGCGCGAATTTCATGCGCCCCATCCGGCCGGGGGACCTGGTGGAGGTGCATGCCCGCCTGGCCTTTACCACCGACACCTCGATGCACCTGGCGGTGGAGGTGCGCAGCGGCAGCGTCCACAGCGCACAGCAGCAAGAGGTGCTGCACTGCGTGGCGGTCTACACGGCGGTGGATGCCGACGAGCAGCCCCGCACCATTGACAAATGGAGCCCCGAAACCCCGGGTGACATGGCCCTGGCGCAGCGGGTGAAGGCGCATGTGGACGCCGCGCGGGCGGCGCAATGAGGGCGCGGAGGCGGAGTTCAAACACTGCGGTTGTCCCCAGGCCTTCACAACGCAGGGCAAGCCCCTGCCGCTGGAGGGCCGCTGGGCCGCTGGTGTGGGCACGGCAGTGCCTCACCTTGCGGCCGGGCCAGGGTCCTTGCCAGCCACGACGCGCCCCCGCTGCCATGCCTGCGTGCGGTCGCGCGCATCCACGTCCACGTCCGCAGTCGCAGTCGCAGTCGCAGTCGCATTGGACAGCACGGTGAAACTGGCCGCATCCGCCCGCGCCAGCGGCTCGCCCTGGTACCACACCCGCCACGCATCGGCCGCGTAGCCACGCCCCAGGGCGCGCAGCGTGGCCAGGTCAGCGCCGCGCAGGAGACGCAACACGGGGTGCGGCCCCCGGTCGGGCTGATTGACCTCGATGTGGCCGTGCCAGGCGTGGGTGCGGTCGCGTGCGTAGCCGGGGTCGTCTTCGTCCATCAGCGCAAAGCTTGGGCCGTGGCTGGCGGGAATCTCGGCATGCTCGAAGTAGCCGCGCTGCGCATCGCGCGCAAAGCGGGGGCTGAGCGGCTCGAAGCTGGCCGCATCGTGCACGGCGAAAGGCTGGCCGCGGTCGTAGGCGCGATGCCGGTCGTGGGCATGGCCGTGGGCCAGCACGCGGTAGCTGGCCGCATCGGCGCCGGGGATGGTGGTGGTGCGCAGGTGCTGGTAGGCCCAATACTCCTGCGCCTTGCGGTAGGTTTTGCAGTAGTAGACCGCACGGCTGTCGCGTGCCTCGTGTTCCGACAGGGCTTCGAACGTGGCGCTCTCGCTGCCCTCCACTGCGCTGCCCCGGCAGTAGCCTTGCTGCGCGTCGCGCCCAAAGTGTGGCGAGAGCGGCTGGAACGTTGTGGGGTCGCCCGGGGTGAAGGCCGCGCCGCCGTAGGTCCAGCCCACGGCCCAGCCTCGCTGGTAACCCGCGCCACCGTCGCAGCCGCACAGTGCGGCCAGCGCCCCGAGCGCCAGCGCACACACGCGGGCGAACCCGGTGGGGGCCTGCTGAAGCGTGCCATTCTCGTTCTGCATGGGAGGCGCAACGGCGCGCGGTGGGCTTACTGCACCGGCACGACCCGCACCGCTGCGGTGTACGGCTCCACGCGCAGGCTGTCGTGCGCCAGCACGCTGATCTTGGCGCGGGGCGCCATCTCCAGCGCGCCGTCGGCCCCTTTGCGCGGTGCGTATTGCCAGAGGGTGAGCGCGCCCTTGGCGGCCAGGGCCTGGCCGATGGCGGCGGCCTCGGGGCGCAGGGCACCGGCCTCGTCCGGCGGCACGGCGACGATGACCTCGTCGCGCACGGTGACGATTTTGAACAGCAAGGGCTTGGTGGTATCGGCCATGGCGGTGACAGCAGCGGTGGCCAGCACGCCCGCCACGCAGGCTGCGGCAGCGGTGGAGCGGACCAGGGACGTGGTTTTCATGGAGTTCTCCTGCGATGGGAACGGGTTATACGCTAAGCCGTCGCGCCGGCCTGCATGGTGCGCCCCACATGCGCGTACAGCGCCTCCCAGGCCTCGCGCGTGGCGGGCGTGAAAGCACCTCCGAGCGCATCGGCCAGCGTCTCCAGCAGGGCTGCGCCCACGGTCGCGTAGTGCGCGGCCTGCACGCCGTAGGCCGCGTGGCGCTTGCCTAGGGCGCGCAGCACGGGGTCCAGCCGTTCGGGGTGGTCCAGCAGGCGCACAGAGTTGCCGATCATGTCCAGCAGCTTGCGTGCCTGCACGTTCATGTCAGACGAGGAGAAAAGGCCGCTCAAGCCCGGCTCGCGCGCGAACAGGTTGGCATAGAACAGCGCGCCGGCCTGCGCCGCGATGGGCGCCACCTGCGCAAAGCTCTGGCGCACGCGGTGGATTTGTTCGGGGGACATGGAAGAGAACTCCTGAAAAAAAGACGCGGGCCGTAGCCCGCGCAAAGGGAGAGAAGACTCGCTATCAACTCACTCACTCGCTGCCTGTCGGTCTGTCGGTCTATCTGCCTGTCTGCGTACAGGCTGCCATCACGGTTGGTGCCAGCAGCCGTTTTGCTTTTGTGCGGCCTGGCCCCTGCGGGGACGGCTGCTATTTGAAAGGCCCTGTGCGCCGGCCGCGCAGGGCCAGGCCCAGCATGCCGGCGGTGGCCAGTGCCAGAGCGAAGGGGTTGTCTACAGGCACTGCCTGCACAGCGGCGGCGGGCGCGATGGCCATCGTGAAGCTTTGCACCGCGCTGGGCATCAGGCCGTTGTTGGCCGTGAGGGTGACCTGGTAGCTGCCCGTTGCCAGGGGCGTGCCTGTGATGGCGCCGGTGTTGGGGTCGATGGACAGGCCCGCCGGCAAGGTGCCCGCGTCGATGAAGTTCATCGGCTGAGCGCCCGCAGCCACCACTGTGTAGCTGTAGGGCACTCCCAAGGTGCCGCCAGGCGGCGTAGGGCTGGTGATGGTGGGAGGGCCCGAAGGGGCTGCGTTGGTGCTCCAGCCGCTGGCGCCGACGTGGATGGACGCCCGGCTGGTGGAGGCGTCGTCATTCGTATTCCTGCACACGCCAGGGCTCTCCAAGCTTGGGCAAGGAGTGTTGGAGCGGCTGACGGCATCCACCGTGATGGCGTTCACCCGGTCATTCAAGCCATGGCTCGCGGTTTGCCATTGGAATATCTGGATATCGCTAGCGACGATGTTGCCCGCTGAATCCGTGGATGCGAAGGCGAACAGCATGTTGTCGCCCGATGCTGTACTGCTGTATTGGTAAAGCCCGTCGTTGAACGAGTAGGACGTGATCAGGGGCAGGATGTCGGCATGGTTCAAATTGGCCGCCAGCGGCACCGCGGTGGTGAAACTGCCGGTCTGCCTCATGGTCGTGGTGAAGTCGGCGCAAGTGGGTGTGGCGCAGGGCGCAGTGAAAGGGCTGATGGAGTTGCTTGTGTAGGTAGCACCGATGTAGGTGTAGGTAGCGGCGAGGGCCGGGGCCTGGGCTGTTGCCCAAAGGGCGGCTGCAGCCAGCAGTGCAAGGTGATGTTTCATGGTTGCCTTGAAAGCCATGGCGCTTGAAATCGTGGTCGGGAAATGCATGGGATCTATCGCTGGGTGAGCCAGGCGCCCCGCTTGCGCAATGCCACTCCGAGCACGCCCAACGCGGCCAGCGCCAGGGCGAAGGGGTTGTCTACAGGCACGCTCTGCACGGCGCCCGCAGGCACCGCGCCCACATTGGCCCAGCTGGTGTTGCCGTCGATGCTGCCGCTCGCTTCCCAGATGGAGCACCGGTCTTCGATATCGACGGCCTGGCATATCACGTTGTGGTACGCGCCGGCCGCGGTGTTGACCGAATCCAGCCGCATGTTGGCGCCGCTGTGCGGGCCGGGGTTCTGCCAGCGCGCGACGATCATCGACAGCGCCGTCACCTGGCCTGCGGCATCGGTGGAGACTCTCACCTGGTACACCGTCACCTGCGGGTCACCCAGGGTATAGGTGGTGATCCCGTCGGACACCGTGAATGCCAGGATGTTGCCGCCGGGAAAAAGGACGTCGGTGTTGGTCAGGTTGGGCGCCAGCGGAACGGCCGTGGTGAAGGTGGCCGTGGGCGCCAGGGCGGCCGTGAAGTTGGCGCAGTTGCCGTCGCTGCAGGGGGGCGTGTAGTTGTGCAGGCTGGCCGGGTCGTAGGGGTTGTTGGTGAAGCTGTAGGTGGAGGCCCAGGCGCTGGCGTGGGTGAGGGCAGCCAGCACGAACAGCGCCATCGGTGCAATGTGTTTTTTCATGGGATGAGCAAGGTGCAATGCCCTGGAGGGCGAAATCAAGATGCCGCGGCTGGGCCCGAAGGTAGAAGGGGCCAGGAGGCGGTGTGCGAAAAGCACGGGCGGCCGTTCATGCGGCGAGGCGCAGCGTGCGCCGGCTGCGCAGGGCCAGGCCGAGCAGGCCGGCGGCCGTCAGCAGCAAAGCCACGGGGTTGTCGACCGGCACGGCCTGCACGCTCGCCGGGGCGATGGGCGCCCAGGCGCCGCTCTGGGCTGGGGCCACGGCGTAGCTGGTGGAGGTGTCCTCCGCTGTGCCGGTGCAGATGCCCGCGTTGCTGACGGTGGTGCAGAGCTCGTTGAAGGAGCTGTTGGAAAAGCCGCCCGGGTTCACCAGCACGAGGCCCATCCGCCCACCCACCAGATGGTTTGCGGTTTGCCAGTGGGTGATGGCGATGTGGCTGTCGGTGATGTTTCCTGCCGCGTCCGTGGTCACCAACGCATACAGCAAGCCATCGGAAAGGTTCGCGCTGGTGTACTGGGTGACGCCATCGTTGAATGCATAGCTGGCAATGAGGGGAGACACGTCCGCGTCGTTCAGGTTGGGCGCAAGGGGCTGGTTGGTGGTGATGCTGCCGGTCTGCCGCATGCCCGCGGTAAAGATCTGGCAGGGGCTCGCGCCGCAAGGGGCAGTGAAGTTGTGGACCAAGCTGCTGTAGGTGGCGCCGGTGTAGACGTAGGTCGCGGCCCATGCGCCCGCATGGGTGAGGCTGGCCAGGGCAGCAAGGGCGAAAAGGGCAAGGTGCTTTCTCATGGATGTACAGCGGCGGGCAGGTGAGGTGGTGGCGGGGTTTGATCAGAAAAAGGCCTTAGCGCCTGTCCGACAATCACTTGTAGCTATGCTTTCAGGAGCAAAACCTCTCTGTCGTCCAGTGTATGAATCCATCGGCCGCCGCGCCCCACCCCCGGGGGTGGGTGGCGAAAACACCCGCTGTGCTAGCGTTGCAGCGGTGCATTGCCTGGTGCGCCACGGCACATAACTTCAATACTCCATGCCAATTTCCCGCATCCAGCGGCACGCCTTGGCGCGCCTGCATCAGATGGCCTGCCTGGATTTCAGCGGCCTGCAGCTCATCGAGCCCGTGCTGCAGGAGCTGCACCACCTGATCGGCTTTGATACGGGCGTGTACTTCCACCCCGATGCCGAGGGCACGTTGGATGCGTACATCGAGCCCTCGGCGGCGCGCGAGTGGATGTACCGCTACTTCGATCCGGCCATGAGGGCACAGGAGCTCCAGCTGGTGCGCTACAGCCTGCACGACTTCGCCGCCGCCGTGCGCCATGAGCACGGCGTCCTGTCGATGGAGCAGATCATCACCGTGTCGCGCAACGAGTTCATCCGCAGCGACTTCTACAACGAGCTGGCGCGGCCGTCCGAGTGGCAGGATTTTCTGAGCCTGGTGCTGCGCACGCCGCAGGGCCGGGGGGTGGGCTCGCTCAAGCTGTGCCGCAGGCCGGGCGCGCCACGCTTTGAGACCGAAGACATCGCGCTGCTGGAGCGGCTCTCGCCCTGGCTGGCGCGTGCCTTGCAGCCCGGCGAGATGGATGCGCAGGACAGCGTGGTGCACGACAGCGCCATGCTGGTCGCCACGCCGCAGGGCCGGCTGCTGTGGACGTCGCCCCAGGCAGACCAGCTGATGGCGCTGGCTTTTGGCCTGCGCTGGTACCACCGCAGTGAGCTGCCGCCCGCACTGCGCGTGCTGCTGGAGCGCCTGCGGTATGTGGAGCGGGGCGGCATGGACCGGGGCCGGACGCCCGCGCTGCCGCAACTGGACTTGCACAACGCCAGCGGCTGGTTTTCGCTGCGCGCCACGCAGATGGCCGCCGCGGCGGAATCCGGCACGGGCGAGCACCACGGCGGCCAGGCCGTGGGCATCCACATCACGCAGCGGGTGGCGCGCGTGGCGCGGCTGCTGCCCACGCTGCGCGCGCTGGGCCTGCCGCAGCGCCAGCAGGAGCTGGCCTACTGGCTCGCGCGCGGCGTGCCTGAAGAACAGATCGCCGCACGCATGGGCATCAGCGCCAACACCGCCACGTACCACCGGCGGCAGATCTACACGCGGCTGGGCGTGCAAAGCCGCAAGGAGCTGCAGGCCTATCTGGCGAAATAGCCATCCAATGACCCACCAGCGCCTGTCTATCAAGCACTAGTAGCTAGCAAAAATGTAGCAAATCGCGCGACTTGTCGCCGCCTACAGCACACGTCGCCGCGCAAAACGCACCACCGTTACGCCCGCCCGCGCCTGCCGCACCGAGGGCATCACCAGCACGCAATCGTCGTACGGTGTGGCCACCGGCACGCCGTCGTTATCGCCGATCACCGTGCTGGCTTTCTCGAACACCTCCAGGCCCGTGTAAGGCGCCACGAAGCGGAAGGCGCTGCTGGTGGCCACCACGGGCCCGGTCACTTCCAGCGCCCACTGGCGGGGCGCATCGGGCAGGCACCAGCCGGGCAACTGCTGCGCCAAGGCCTCGGCGCTAAGCACGCCGGACTGAGCGAGGAAACGCACACACTGGTCCTGCGCCACGGTGCGGCTGGCGGGGTCACCGTGGAAGCCACATTCGATGAGCAGGGAGCGGGTGTCGCCGCCCTCGCCGTCGGGCAAACCGAAGCGGCCGTAGTCGCGCATGCGCACGCCGTCCTTGTGGCCTGCGTCCACCACGATGTGTTCGGGCGAGCGCATGGCGCGCGCCAGCTCCAGGTTGCGCGGCTGAGTACCGGTGAGCAGCAGCGGTGCCGAGGGCTCGTGCATGGAGTGGATGTCGAGCAGCCAGTCTGCGCGGGCCACAAAAGGGCGCAACGCGGCGGCCCGGCGGCGCTCAGCCGTGTCGGCCGCGTCGATGCGCTCGTCCAGCCACTGGCGGTTGAGGTCTTCGTCGGTGAAGCGCGAGGCGTCGTGGCTGCTGGCGTCGAAGCGGTCAAACGCTTCAAGGTTGCAGAACGCGAGGGTGAGCGTGCCCTGCTGCGGGCGCACGCCGGCCTCCAGCAGGCCCTTGAGCGCCCAGGCGCCGCACAGCTCGTTGCCGTGCACCAGGGCGCTGATCATGACGTGGCGCCCGGGCTGGCCCGAGTCGAAGTGCCACACGCCTTCGGTGCCGGTGTTGCCGGCACGCCAGGCGCTGATGTCGGGCGGGGGCAGCTTGAACACAAGCGGCTGTACGGCGGGATGGTCGGTGGTGTTGCTCATTCTTCGATCTTGGCGAATTCGACGATCTTCTTGTACTTGGCCACTTCGGCCGCCAGGTACTGGTCGATGTTCACGTTGGTGGCCGCGACGGTGGAGCCGGTGGCTTCCATCTTCTTGCGGAAGTCGGGCGACTGCAGGCTGTCGTTCAGGGCCTTCTTCACCTTGTCGAACACCGGCTTGGGCAGATTCGCAGGCGCCATGAGGGCAAACCACACGCCGATGTCCACGTTCTTGTACTGCGCGGTTTCGGCCAGGGCGGGGATGTCAGGGGTGGCGGCCGAGCGTTTGGCTTCGGTGGTGCCCAGGGCGATCACCTTGCCGCTCTTGATGTGCGGCAGGCCGCTGGAGAGCACGAACACGCCGTATTCCAGGTTGTTGCCCATGAGGTCGTTGGCCAGCGGCGCTACGCCGCGGTAGGGGATGTGGGTCATGAACAGCTTGCCCTGCTCCTTGACCATCTCGCCCGCGAGGTGCAGCGAGGTGCCCACGCCCGAGCTGCCATAGCTGAACTTGCCGGGGTTCTTGGAGACCTTCTGCGTGAACTCGGCAAGGTTCTTCACGCCCGCGCCAGTGGACGCCACCAGCACCAGCGGCTGCGAGGCGATCAGGCCGATGGCGGTGAAGTCCTTCACGTCGTACTTCACCTTCTTGGTCACCAGCTTGTTGATGGCGATCTCGTTGCTGGCGCCCACGAGCAGGGTGTAGCCGTCCGGCGCCGCGCTGGCCACCTTCTGGGCGCCGATGGCGCCACCGGCGCCGCCGATGTTCTCGATCACCACCGGCACGCCCAGTTTGTTGCCCAGCTCGGTCGCCACGGTGCGTGCGGTCAGGTCGGTGCTGCCGCCCGGGGGGTAGCCCACAACGATGGTGATGGGCTTGGAGGGATAGGCGGCATCTTGCGCCATGGCCGCAGTGGCAACCAGGGTGGCCAGACCGCACAACAGGGCGGCGCGGCGTGGCAGGGGGTGGGTGGTTCGCATGGGGGCTCCGGGTGGGGGTTCTTGTGGTGGAACCATTGTGAAAAGGCGGATCGGTGTCTGTGGTGCTGAACTGGCACCAGTTTGTGCCAAAGTGGTTCGTCCCCTTCGGGCAAACCCGGGGTGTCAGCGCTGGGCCAGGGCTTTCCACAGTGCCTCGGCCAGCGGGCCCAGGCGGCGCTTGGGGCGGTACAGGCGTACGTCAAAACGCACTTCCATGCGCGCATCACCCGCCGGCGCGAGGCGCTTGGCCAGGCAGTCCGCATGCACCATGGACCAAGGCAACCAGGCCACGCCCAGGCCCTTTTGCACGTATTCGTAGTGTGCGTCTGCCGAATCGCACTCCACCACGCGCTGAAGCAGGGGCGCATTCGGGTTGTGTGCCAGATGGTCTTCCACCAGCCGCCCTAGAGCGAGCTGGGGTGCATAGGCCAGGTAAGGCACCGGCAGGTGGTCCTGCCCGAAGCGGTGCAGCGCCTGACCCTGTGCCGTCGCCCGCGAGATGGGCACCAGCCGGTCGGACGCCACGGTTACATGCATGAACTGGCGCGCATCCAGCCGCACCGCCAGCGCCGGGTGGTGGTAGACCAGCGAGAAGTCGGCCTCATTGCGTTCCAGCAGGGCGACGGTGTCGGCCAGCGCCCGGGTGCGGATGCACAGCTCGCCGCCCTGCAAAATCGGCTGCAGGCGCACCAGCCAGTCGGCCACCACGGTGCGTGCCAGCGTGCGGCCGGTGGCGAGCGTCACCGTGCGGGCCTGCCGGCCGGCCAGGCTTTGCAGCTCCTCGTGCGACTGCGCCAAATTGCGCGCCAGCTGTCCTGCCGTCTCCAGAAAGCTCAGTCCTGCCGGTGTGAGGGTGACCGGGCCACCGCCGCGTTCGACCAGCGGCGTGCCTGCCCAGGCTTCCAGCGCGCGGATGCGGCGGCCGAAGGCCGGGTGCGTGACGTGCCGCAGTTCGGCGGCGCGGGTGAAGCTGCGCTCCTGCGCCAACACGATGAAGTCTTCCAGCCACTTGAGCTGCATGGTGGCGATCCAGGTGCCGCAGCGTTGGGGGCTAAAGGTGCCGTCGGCGAGGGTCAGCGCGCGCGGGCTGCTTCGAGCACGGCGCGGGTGCGCTGCGCCTCGGTGCGTGCTGCCGCAGCAAAATCGTCGCCCTTGGAGGCGTAAAGGATGGAGCGCGAGGAGTTCACGATGATCGGACCGCCATCGCGCAGCCCTGCGCGTACGGTGGCTGCGGCGTCGCCGCCCTGAGCGCCCACACCCGGGATCAGCAGCGGCAGCGTGGGCGCAATGGCGCGCACGCGCTCGATTTCCTGCGGGTAGGTCGCGCCCACCACCAGGCCGAGCTGGCCGTTTTTGTTCCAGGGCCCTTGCGCCAGACGCGCCACGTGTTCGTACATCAGCGGCTGGCCTTCGACGCTGGCCAGACGCTGGGTCTGCAGGTCGTCCCCGCCCGGGTTGGAGGTGCGGCACAGCAGGAAGGCGCCTTTGCCGTGGTAGGCCAGGTAGGGCTCGATGGAGTCGAAGCCCATGAACGGCGACAGCGTGACGGCATCGGCACCGTAGCGTTCGAAGGCCTCCTTGGCGTACTGCTCGGCCGTGGAGCCGATGTCGCCGCGCTTGGCGTCCAGGATCACCGGTACGTGTGGCGCATTGGCACGCATGTGCTGCATCAGGCGCTCGAGCTGGTCTTCGGCGCTGTGTGCAGCGAAGTAGGCGATCTGGGGCTTGAAGGCACACGCCAGGTCGGCCGTGGCGTCCACGATGGCGGCGCAAAAGTCATAGATCTTGTGCGGGTCGCCCTGCATCCCGGCAGGAAACCGCGTCGGTTCCGGGTCCAGGCCCACGCACAGCAGGGAATTGTTCTGCGCCGTGGCGTCGCGCAGCATGTCGGTGAAGGTCATGGGCGTGATTTTAGGTGGGGTGGCATGCACCGCCACGTGGTTCTACGGCTGTCGAGGCGGTTGAGAACGCGTGAGCGTCCGTCCCCCGGCATTCAGCAGGCAACAAAAAAGGCCGTCGAAACGGCCTTTTTGGGGTCTTGCTCGGGGGTGGGCTAGCGTCCAGCCTATTCCCTCAGTCTCAGCGCGGTACCGCCAGCAGGCGTTGCACGTCACGGTCGTTGGGCAGTGCGTAGTCGTAGCCACGGATGATGCGGCTGTCTTCGGTGCGCACAAGCTTCAGGCTTACGTAGGTGTAGTTGGCTGCAGCCGAGTACGTGCCCACGAGCACCAGCGAGGCGTTGTGGCTGCGTGCAATGTCTTTGATTTCACGCGACAGCAACAACTCGCCAGCACCTTCGCGCACGAAAACGTCGCCACGCAGCTTGATTTCCTTGACGTTGAAGCCACCGCTGGCCATGTGCGAGGCATATTGCTCGGACAGGGTGCGGCCCAGAGGGGCTGAGCGGCTCAGGTCGTTCACGTTGACCACCGTGGCAACCAGGACAGGGCCGCTGCCGATGGTGCTCATGTCGAAGCCAGCGGTCAGCTTGGCCACGGCATCCTGGCTGCTGGTCAGGAACTGGTTGCTGGCAGCTTCCTGGTACGTGGGTTCCGTGCGCACGGGCGCGCCGTTGTTGGCGCAGCCAGCCAGCAGGGCTGCTGCGGCCAGCGCGGTCAGAAGTGCTGTGGATTTCATTGCGAAACTACCTTCATGTTGACGTTCCTATAGGACGGACGCATGAACAGGGGCGTGTCCGCATTTTCCAGGTAGTACACGTCGGTCTTGCGCACCACGTACTGGCCGCCACGCGTCACGGTGGTGGTCAGGATCATTTCGGTGTTGGTCGGGCCGCCCGAGTTGATGCTGGCGCCGTAGTCGGCCAGCGAGGTCAGGCCCAGCGTGGCCAGCAGCTGCAGGTCCAGGTGTTCATGGCGCAGGCCATAGCCGGCCATCAGGCCCGCTGCAATCATGGTGAACTGGCCGGGAATGAAGTGGGGGCGTGGGCTGTTGTGGCGGACGATCTGCGTGTTGTAGGTCACGTTGAGCGTTTGGCCGGGGTCTTGCAGCACAGGGGCGCCGCTTTGGACCAGCTTGGTGATCAGGAAATCGCGGAACGCGAGGTCAAACGAGCTGGGGTTGGGTGGCAGAGCCACATGCAGCTGCGTACCTGGTGCCACACCGGACTTGTCGAGCGTGCTAAGGGTTTGCGCCACCACATCGTTCGAGACCAGCTCCCAGTGGCCCGCAGAGCGGACCTTGGGTTGTACGGTCAGCTCAAAGTTCTCCGCCAGGGGAATGGGCGAACGATAAGCACATCCCGCCAAAGTAGCCACAGCGCCAGCGAGTACCGCCAAGCTGACTGCCTTTGAAAATTTCATGATTCCCTCCTACGGACTTTGAGAGGCGGGGACATGAACAGATACATCCCACGCGATTGAAAAATAATTCTGGGCGCGATACTCAACAAAAACAAGAAAAAAATGAGGTAACTGCGCCCAGACACACGCAATTCGTTGTTTTTGGTCACAGATTGGCGTGCTTGCTTACGCGAGGCTGCATTTGCTTGTGTTCGCGTGCGTAACAGATTTCAAGCGATGGTAACGAAGCGTTTTTCGAGAATCTCGAACGCGGGAAGTGTTCTGCCTTCCAGCACTTCCAGAAACGCGCCGCCGCCGGTGGAGATGTAGCCCACCTGTTTCTCGATGCCATATTTGGCGATGGCCGCCAGGGTGTCGCCACCGCCCGCGATGCTGAAGGCGGGCGATTCGGCAATGGCTTTCGCAATTTCGCGGGTGCCGTTTTCGAAGGCCGCGAATTCAAATACGCCCACTGGGCCGTTCCAAACAATGGTGCCGGCGGATTTGAGTTGGGTGGCCAGGCGTGCGGCGGTTTCGGGGCCGATGTCGAGGATCAGGTCGTCCTCGGCCACTTCGGTGGCGGCCTTGACGGTGGCCGGGGCGTCGGCCGCAAAGGCCTTGGCGGTGACCACGTCGGTCGGGATCGGAACTTCGGCGCCGCGCGCCTTCATCGCGGCAATCACGGCGCGCGCTTCGTCCAGCAGGTCGGGTTCGGCCAGGCTTTTGCCGATGGGCAGGCCCGCCGCCAGCATGAAGGTGTTGGCAATGCCGCCGCCCACGATGAGCTGGTCCACCTTGTCGGCCAGGCTCTTGAGGATGGTGAGTTTGGTCGAGACCTTGGAGCCCGCCACGATGGCTGCCAGTGGGCGCTGAGGATGGGCCAGGGCCTTGGTCAGGGCGTCGATCTCGGCCGACAGCAGCGGGCCGGCGCAGGCGATGGGGGCGAACTGCGCGATGCCATAGGTCGTGCCTTCGGCGCGGTGGGCGGTGCCAAAGGCATCGTTCACGAAGATGTCGCACAGCGCGGCCAGCTTGCGGGCCAGGTCTTCCTTGTTCTTCTTTTCGCCCACATTCAGGCGGCAGTTCTCCAGCAGCACGACCTGGCCGGGGGCGACGGTGACGCCATCCACCCAGTTCGAGACCAGCGGCACCTCGCGGCCCAGAAGCTCTGCCAGGCGCTTGGCCACGGGGGCCAGCGAGTCTTCGGGCTTGAATTCACCTTCGGTTGGGCGACCGAGGTGGCTGGTCACCATGACGGCAGCCCCTGCGTCCAGAGCCAGGCGGATGCAGGGAATCGATGCGCGGATGCGGGTGTCTTCGGTGATGCGGCCAGCATCGTCCTGGGGCACGTTCAGGTCGGCGCGGATGAAGACGCGCTGGCCTTGGGCCTTGCCTTGGGCGCACAGATCGGAAAAGCGGAGGATGTTCATGGAGTGGTTAGCTTGGTGAGGGCACGTGGATCAGCGCCGCCATTTTAGTGATCGAAGCCCATGCGGCTCCCGCGTGCCCATGCCAGTGCACCCGTGGAACTGGCTTTGCCAGGCCACCGGGTGCGTCCCCCTCCGGGGGAAGGCGCCAAAGGCGACTCAGGGGGGCTTCACCGCCTACCAGCCCCAGCCGATGTGCAGTGGCAGGTACACCACCATGCCGACGACGATGGTGCCCAGGATGCCGCGCTGCCAGAAGTAGTAGGCGGCTGCGCACACCACCGCAGGGAGTCGGGCATCCATGAAGGTGTCAATCAGTTCGCCCTTCGTCATGAGCATCTCGGGCGCAATGACTGCAGCCAGTGCTGCCAGTGGTGCGTACTTGAGCCCACGCTTGAGCCAGTCGGGCAGCGGCAATTCGCGTTCGGGAATCATGAAGAACGAGCGCGACACCACTGTGATCACGGCCAGGCCGAAGATGGCGATGGCGGGTTCGATCCAGGACCAGTGGTTCATGGATGACGCTCCTCGCGCAGTGGCACGACATCGCCCGCCTCGACCTGCTCGCGCTCTTCGGGCGGCAGCACACTGTCCGCAGGCAGCAGGACCAGTTCGGGTTTGTGGCGGCGGCGGTCCACCGCCTCCATCAGCAGGCCGGCGGCGACCGCGGCGGCAATGGCCACCAGGATGTTGAGCTTGAGCGGCAATGCAAAGGCGGCAATCGCGGCCGTGGCGGCAACACCGGTGGCCAGCCAGGTGGCCCGGTCGAACAGCAGCGACAGCAGCACACCTAGCAGTGCCAGCACGCCCGCAAACCCCAGGCCCCACGACAGCGGCACGGCGTTGGCCAGCAGGATGCCCGCGATGGACGGCACCTGCCAGGCCAGCCAGTTGGTGGTGGCCGCGCCCCAGAAATAGGGCACCTGCTCGGGCTGGGGACGTGGCTCGGGGAAGCGCTTCATGAAGGCCACGTAGATCACGTCGCCGCTGAAATAGCCCACGGCCAGGCGCTGGCGCAGCGGCAGATGCACGAAGTAGCTGCGCCACATGCTGCTGAAGATCACGAAGCGCAGGTTCACGCAGCTGGCCGTCAGCCAGACCACCCACAGCGGTGCACCCACGGCCATCAGGGGGATGACGGCCAGCTGCGCGCTGCCGGCATACACCACCAGCGACATGAAGATGGCGATGCCGACCGGCAGGCCACTTTTGACCATGACGACCCCGGTCACCAGGCCCCAGGCCCCGATGCCCACGGCCGTGCCCGCCATGTCGATGGCGGCCACGCGAAAGGAAGGGTGGCGCAGCGTGCTGCCGATCGCGGCCCTGCGGCTCATGCCGGTGTCGCCGCCGTGGGGGGCGGGGTGCCCAGCACCATGCCGGGTCGGAGGTCGAAGCCCCGCAGGAAGTCCGCCGCCGCCAGCCGCTTGCCGCCCGCGCGCTGCAAGGTGGTCAGTCGCAACGCACCCTCGCCGCAGGCGACCACCACTCCGTCGCTGTCTACCGATAAAATTTGGCCGTGGCGCTTATCTGTATTTGATTTATTGCTATCAATTTCGTAGTTCCATATCTTGATCGTTTCCCCCGCGCATTCAGTGCTGGCCCCGGGGAAGGGATCGAACGCCCGGATGCGCTGGCCGATCACCCTGGCGGGCAGCGACCAGTCAATGGTGCTCTCGGCCTTCTCGATCTTGTGGGCATAGGTGATGCCCTCGGTGGGCTGGGGTACGGCCTTCAGCCCTCCACAAGCCGCCAGCTCCAACGCCTCCACGATCATGCGGCCCCCGAGGGTGGCCAGCCGGTCGTGCAGGGCGGCGGTCGTGTCTGTGGGGGCGATGGCCAGCCGTTCCATCAGCAGCATGGCGCCGGTGTCCAGGCCGGCGTCCATCTGCATGATGGTGACGCCGGTTTCGGCATCCCCGGACTCAATGGCACGGTGGATGGGGGCGGCGCCGCGCCAGCGCGGCAGCAGGCTGGCGTGGATGTTGAGACATCCCTGGGCCGGGAGATCCAGCACCCACTGCGGCAGGATGAGCCCATAGGCAGCCACCACCATCACATCGGCCTGCGCGGACCGCAGCGCATCGCGCGCGGCGGTTGCGTCATCGGGGTACTTGCCATCCAGGCGCAGGCTGCGCGGCTGCGCGACGGGGATGCCGTGCTCCAGCGCGCATTGCTTGACGGGGGATGCCTGAAGCTTCATGCCGCGCCCGGCGGGGCGGTCGGGCTGGGTCAGAACCAGGGGCACCGTGAATTCTGCGGCCAGCAGCCGCTCCAGCGCCACACGGGCAAATTCAGGCGTACCGGCAAAAATGACTCTCATGAAACAGATGTTGGGAGGTAAGTGCGCACTCAGTCGCGCGTGTTGTCAAAGTTGGGAAGCTCGTCCGTGAACATCACCAGCCGCACCACGCCCTGGGGGTCCAGGTGAACGTGGGCAAGGCGCGGGTCGGAGTTCTGGCGGAAGCGGTAGGTCCAGATGTCGCCCTCAAACCGTGCCACGCGCTCCACGCGCAAGGGGGGGCCGAAGGTGCGTTGCACATCGGCGGCAGTCCATACACCCACGGGAATGTTCTCAAAGCGCGTCTGCGTCAGCACCTGCTCGTTGCGCACCAGCCTGCCGCTGGCGTCGAAATCGAGGTTGTAGGCCGCAAACCCTGCGGGGAGTTCGGAGTACAGCAGGCGCTCGCCGCTTGGCAGGGGGACGGTGGCGGTGGGCGGCCCCAGCCGGGCGACCACCTCGGCGCGCAGGGCGCCGGGCTCTTCGCGGGCAGGCAGCGCACAGCCCGCCAGTTGAACGACCAGCGCCAGAAGCGCCAGCACTCCGCCACCCCTCAGGGTGCAGAGCGCCGGGCGCATCACTCGCGGGCTCCCCGCTGCTGCTTGATCATCTTGGTCTTGATGCGGTTGCGCTTGAGCGGAGAGAGGTACTCCACAAACACCTTGCCCATCAGGTGGTCCATCTCGTGCTGAATGCACACCGCCAGCAGCCCATCGGCCTCGATGACGCGGGACTGGCCCTGCGCGTCCAATGCCCGCACGTGCACGGCATCGAAACGCTCGACACCGTCGTAGATGCCGGGCACCGAGAGGCAGCCTTCGTCATTGAGGTGCTTTTCGGCACTGGTCCAGACAAGTTCGGGATTGATCAGCACCAGCGGTTGGTCGCGCTCTTCAGAGACATCGATGACCACCAGCCGCTCGTGCACATCCACCTGGGTGGCAGCCAGGCCAATGCCATGGGCGTCGTACATGGTGGCCAGCATGTCGGAGACCAATGTCCGGATGCGGTCGTCCACTGCCTGGATGGGGTGTGCAACCTTATGAAGCCGGGGGTCCGGGTAACAGAGAATGGGGAGGATTGCCATGAAAGCTGCCAAAAGATGTCGCTATTTTCGCCACTTTTAAGGCCTGCTGCAGCGCTCCAGGCCAATAATCGTTGCCGAATCAAGGGCTTGAGCAGAGAATCTAAGAAGCTTTGTAACGTATTTGCCCGGCTGCGCGGTTGCTCCGTGCACCGAGGTGCCAGCGAGGGGGCGTTTCCCAATGCATGAGAAAAGGAACAACATGACAGCATTCACCAGCGTGCGGCGGACCGCCCTGGGCGCGCTCACCATCATCGCTGGCGCTTTGCTGGTCGCACCGGCTCAGGCCCAGAACCATTCCGTCTCCAGTGGCCAGCGCGCCACGGCGCAGCAGGTTTCTGAGCGCGGTATCCCCCTTTCAGAGCTGGCGCCTAATGCGCCCGACACCTACACGGTTCAGCGTGGCGACACGCTGTGGGGTATTGCGGGCCTGTACCTCAAGCGTCCCTGGCGCTGGCCTGAACTGTGGGGCATGAACCTCAAGGCCATTGCGAACCCCCACCTGATTTATCCCGGTCAGACGCTCTATCTGGACAAGGATGGCGGTTATGCCCGCCTGCGGACCACGCCACCCGGCGTTTCCGAGTCCGAACCACAGACGGTGCGCGTGTCTCCCCGCACCCGCAGCGACAGCCTGGCCAGTACCGCGCTTCCCACGCTCAAGTCCCACCTGATCGAGCCCTTCCTTGTGGAGCCCCTGGTGGTGGATGCCCAAGTGCTCCAGCGGGCACCCCGCATCGTGGCCACTACCGAAGATCGCGTGCTGATGGCCAGTGGCGACCGTGCCTATGTGCGCGGTGACGCTTCGGCACCTGTTCGCGCCGAGCCGGGCGAGCCGCGCTTCTTCCGTGTCTTCCGCGATGCGGTGGCCATGAAGGATCCGGTGACGGGCGAAATCCTCGGTTACGAAGCGCAGTACCTGGGCAAGGCAGAGCTGGTGCGGGGCGAGTCTTTTGAAGACATTCCCAATGGCAAGGGCGGCTATGTTTCCGAATATGTGCCTGCCACCGTGGATCTGTCCGGCACCAAGGAGGAGATTCGCGCAGGGGACCGCATCCTGCCCGCGCCTGCCCGGGTCTTTACCAGCTACACCCCCCGTGCGCCCCATATCGATGTGGATGCGCGGGTCGTCTCCATCTATGGCAGCTTCTCGGCGGCTTATGCCGCACAGAACCAGGTGGTTGCGATCAACATGGGTGCGCAGGACGGCATCGAGCCAGGCCACGTCCTGTCGTTGCTGACCAAGGGCGACCGCATCAAGGATGTGACCGGCGATGCGAAGACCACGATCAAGCTGCCCAGCGAGAGCAACGGTACCGCCATGGTGTTCCGCACCTTCGACCGCGTCTCGTATGCACTGATTCTGGAAATCCGCAGTGGCGTGCGCGTGGGCGATCGCCTGATCAATCCTCAGGAATAACTGCGAGGGCCTGCCTTGGCCGCGCAGCCGCCTGCGGGCGGCTGGGTGGCTTGGCTGGCGCTGCCGCTGTTTCCTCCAAGAACCGCCACCATGGACCGCGAAGAGTTGGGTGCTTGGCTGCGCCTCACCCTTTCCCCGGGTGTGGGAAATGGCGCGGCGCGGCGTCTGCTGACACGCTTTGGCCTGCCCCAGGAAATCTTCCGGCAGCCCGAATCGGCCTTGCAGCACTGTGTGACCTTGGCCCAAGCCAAGGCGCTGTGCACCGTGCCCAGCACCTGGGAAGCGTTGCTGGAGGCCACCTGGCAATGGCTGGAGGGTGCAGATTTGCAGGGGCCTGCCCGTGCGGTGGTCACTCTGGGTGATGCCCGGTATCCGCCGTCGCTTCTCGACACCGAAGACCCGCCGCTGCTCATGTACCTGATGGGGCCAGCCCAGTTGCTTGCGCAAAACCCGTTTCCCACGGACCGGTGCCTTGCGGTCGTCGGAAGCCGCAACCCGACCGCGCAAGGCGCGGAAAACGCGCGGCTCTTCTCCCGAACCTTGCGCGGGGCGGGCTTCACCATTGTCTCGGGGCTCGCACTGGGGGTGGATGCTGCCGCCCATGAGGGCGCGCTGGACGTGCCCACTGGCCCGACGGTGGAGGTTGCACCTGCCACCATTGCTGTGGTGGGCACAGGGCTGGACCGTGTCTACCCTCGCAAGAACCTAGACCTCGCCCACCGCATCGCTGCCCATGGGCTGCTGGTCAGCGAGTACCCCTTGGGCACACCACCGCTGGCGGCCAATTTTCCCAAGCGCAACCGCATCATCTCCGGCCTCTCTCAAGGCACCCTCGTGGTAGAGGCGGCATTGGCATCGGGGTCGCTGATCACCGCCCGAATGGCGGCTGAGCAGGGCCGTGAGGTCTTCGCCATCCCCGGCTCCATTCACGCGCCGCAATCGCGGGGTTGCCATGCGCTCATACGCCAGGGCGCCAAGCTGGTGGAATCCGCGCAGGATGTGCTGGAGGAATTGCGCATGCCTCCCGCTCCGATGGGCGACAGGCGCTCGGCAGATTCTGGGGCTGCCGCGCCTGTCGGCGAACCCATGGCCACCCGAGAGGCCGAAAGCCCCCTACTGCAGGCGTTGGGCTTTGACCCCATGGGTGTCGATGCGCTGGTGGCCCGCACGGGCCTGGACGCCGCGTCGCTGCAGGTGGAATTGCTGGAGCTGGAACTGGATGGCCAAGTGGCGCGTTTGCCCGGTGGCCTGTACCAGCGACTGGGAAGCGCCTGACGCTTGCTCAGGATCTTGCGTCTGTGGCGTGCCTTGGTGTCACCGCGGGCGGTAGCACTGCGTTGACGCCCTCGCCTGAAAACAGCCTCAGTCCAGCAACCGCTCGGGGTTGGCGTCCAGCTTGGCCAATGCGTCGCGTGTGGCGCGCAAGGTCAGGCCTTCTTCGTCCTGCGCAACGAGCAAGCCGGCCTGCAGGTACGCAGCCAGCCTGCGCAGCTGGATCAGGTAGCTGCTGCCATCCACGGCCGCGAACAGGTGCAACTGTTTGCGCTGGCTCTGCCACGCGTACTGCACCTGGGCCGAGGCGCCGTTGTGGTCCAGCGTGTACCAGGTACCGGGTTGCAGTTCCTGGGCCCAGGCCACCATGGCGTCCTCCACCGGGGCGCCGTTGTCGGCAACCACATGGATCGAAGAGGCATCAATGCCCAGCATCATCTCGATGTTGTCCGCATTGAGTGGCATATCGCCCAGCGTTGCGTCGCTAATGAAGTCCTCCAGATTGGCAAGGCGTTTGGCCATGGCGTCGATGTGTGCCTGGGGAATGGAAGCCGTCTTGGACAGGAAGGCATCGGCCAGTGTGTCGGTCAGGACCTTGATCTGGGTGTCCTGTATCGCTCCGTTGATGCCCATGAGGGCCAATCCCTGGCGCAGGCGCTGCAGCAGGCCTGGAAGATTCTGGATGACCTGTGCGCGGTCGCTGCGGTTGGGCTTGGCGCTGGCGGCCCAGACGAGGTCGGCGGCGGTGCGCTTGAGCGAGATGGTGTCTGCGTGCTGGGGGCCGTCGCGCACAGCCGAGAGGGCCAGGACCTCGGCCCAGGTCTTGAAGAGAAACTCGCGGATCTCGTCGCGTACCGGCATGTCGCGCAGCATGGTGCGCAGTTCGATGGTGTACTGGATCGCCAGCGTTTCCTTCTGTTCGACCTGCTGGGCCACCGTCACCAGGCGCGAGGTGGCCTGCTTTTCGGTGAGGAACTTGGACAGGAACTTCTCGAACTCGTCGTAGACCAGCTGGAACACCCGGCGGCCGGTTTCGGGGTATTGCTCGATCACCTGAACCACGCGGCGGATCTCTGCCTCCAGCGCGCTGCCATTGATGCTGGTGGCGTCAAAGCCCATCACACAGGCGCCCATGCGGTCGATCAACTGGCGCGCGGGGTGGTTGAGATTGCTGAAAAACTCCGGCTCCGCCAGGGCCACGCGCAGCACAGGCACCTGCAGCCGTGCAAACCAGACGCGCACGGCTGGCGGAATGCGGTCTTCGGCCAGGATGCTCTGGAACATGAGGGCCACCACTTCGATGATGGCTTTTTCCCCTGCCGTGGAGGCTTTTTTCTTGAGTTCGGTCGAGCGTTCGCGCACGGCCCCTGCCAACTGCACCACGGCCGCAGGGCTGTAGTCCTCCATCAGCGTGGCAACGCCGCTGTAGTAGGTGTCCGCATGCACGCGGTGGGCGGTGAGGGCATGGGCCAGCGCCGCAGACGCCGGTGGGGCATTGACCATGTCAAACCCGGTGGCGGGCTGGGTCAGCAGCCTGCGCAATTGCCCCATCACGCCATGGGCGCGCTGGCGAGCGCGTGCCAGGGGAGTCATGCCCGTAGCAAACGCGGTGGGCATGCCGTGCTGCGGGTAGCCCGGTGGGGGCATGCGGGGCGGATGCTGCTGCGGGGTGCGGCCGCCCTGGGGGGTCATGCCTCCACGCGCTGCCGCCATGGCGTCCCGGGTCTGGGCCAGCGCCTGGGACGCCAGGCCTCCCGCGCCGGAGTCGTTGTTGGTACCGCCGCCGGTGACTGCGCCACCTGCCGTGCGCCGCACACGCGACTTCAGGTCGGTCTGGGGCGTCACACCCTGTTCCACATAGAACACGTTGACGGCCTGGTATTGCTTCTGGAGCAGGTTGGCCAGTTCGCGCTGCAGCGGGTCGACCACGGTCTGCAGGTCGGTGCGTGGCAGGCCAGCCTCCACCCACTGTTCGACCAGCAGCAGGCACACGGCCTCAGGACGGAGGATGTCGCTGTTGTCGAGCTCCTGGCCTTCCAGCGACTGGGTGCGCTGGCGCAGCGTGTCGAATTGTTGGCTGACCTGCTCGCTGACCGTGAGGGCCATGCGCGAAGCCAGGATCTTGTTTTCCACCACGTCGTCGCTCAGCAGCTCGAACTGCGGGCCCGCGCCGTTGGTGGCCAGCGCGCCGCGGGTGGTGCTGCTGTGGGGTGCCAGTGCATCGCGCCATGCCTTGCCGGTGCGATCGGTCCAGACGGAATGCCGTTGCTGGTAGAGCATCCAGGCATCACGGTGCGACTGCATTTCGCGCGCCGTGCCTGTCTGGGTCATCAGCGTCGTCAGAAAATCCAGGACGGTCTTGTCCAGGTCGGGAAGTCCGGCGCAAAGCCCCTCGACCAACCGCTGGCGTGCCTGGCGGGCTAGCCGGCGCTGCGGAACGGAAGAGGGTGTGGGCTGCATGGGCCGATATTAGCGGGTCAGACGGTAGCTCCGGCATGGGGATCGTTCGGATCCCCATCTTTTCTGATGGGCTTGACAAGGTCCTCGCGCTTTACGCCAAGCCACATGGCAATGGCTGCGGCGACGAACACGGATGAGTAGATGCCGAACAAGATGCCGATCGTGAGCGCCAGCGCAAAGTAGTGCAGGCTGGGGCCGCCAAAGAAGAACATCGACAGCACCATGGCCTCGGTCGAGGCGTGGGTGATGATCGTGCGGCTCATCGTGCTCGTGATGGCGTGGTCGATCACCTCGTGGGTGGTCATCTTGCGGTACTTGCGGAAGGCCTCGCGAATCCGGTCGAAGATCACGACCGACTCGTTCACCGAATACCCCAGCACGGCCAGCACGGCGGCCAGCACCGACAGCGAGAATTCCCACTGGAAGAACGCGAAAAAGCCCAGGATGATCACCACATCGTGCAGATTGGCGATGATGGCCGCGACACCAAACTTCCACTCGAAGCGGAAGGCCAGGTAGATCACGATGCCCACGACCACCATGGCCAGCGCCATCAGGCCGCCATGCACCAGTTCCTCGCCCACCTGCGGGCCGACAAATTCGGTGCGGCGCAGCGTGACCTCTGGGTTGGCTGCCTTGAGCGCGCCCAAAACCTGCTCGCTTTGCTGTGCCGACGTCACACCCTTTTGTACGGGCAGCCGGATCATCACGTCGCGGGCGGTGCCGAAGTTCTGCACTTGCACGTCGGGGTAACCCAGGCCGGAGACGGTCTCCCGGACCTTGGCCAGTTCGGCGGGCTGGCTGTAGGCCACTTCCATGACCGTACCGCCGGTGAACTCCACCGACAGGTGCAGGCCACGGGTCAGCAGGAAGAACACCGCGAGCGCGAAGGTGATGAAGGAGATCGCGTTGAAGATCAACGCGTGCTTCATGAAGGGGATGTCTTTTTTGATGCGAAAGAATTCCATGGCCGCTGTCCTTTAGTTCGTCTTGGCCACAGCGGTGTCGGCTGCTGGCTTCCAGACCGTACCGATCGACACACTCTTGAGCTTCTTCTGGCGGCCGTACCACAGGTTCACCAGACCGCGCGAGAAGAACACGGCCGAGAACATGCTGGTCAGGATGCCGATGCAGTGCACCACGGCAAAGCCGCGCACGGGGCCAGAGCCGAAGGCCAGCAGGGCGAGGCCCGCGATCAGGGTCGTGACATTGGAGTCGAGAATCGTTGCCCAGGCACGTTCGTAGCCCGTGTGGATGGCAGCCTGCGGAGAGACACCTTCGCGCAGTTCCTCGCGAATGCGTTCGTTGATCAGCACGTTCGAGTCGATGGCCACACCAATCGCCAGGGCCATGGCGGCAATGCCCGGCAAGGTCAAGGTGGCCTGCAGCATCGACAGCACCGCCACCAGCAGCAGCACGTTCACGCCCAGCGCGATGCTGGAGAACACGCCAAACAGCATGTAGTAAGCGCACATGAAGACGGCAATGGCCGCCAGGCCCCAGACCACGCTGTGGATACCGCGTTCGATGTTGTCGGCGCCCAGGCTGGGGCCAATGGTGTATTCCTCGATGATTTCCATGGGCGCGGCCAGCGAGCCGGCGCGCAGCAGCAACGCGGTGTCGTTGGCTTCGGCCGTGGTCATGCGGCCGGAGATCTGCACGCGGCCGCCACCAATTTCGCTGCGGATCACAGGGGCTGTGACCACTTCGCCCTTGCCCTTTTCAAACAGCACGATGGCCATGCGCTTGCCGATGCTTTCCGATGTGACCTGCTTGAAGATCTTCGCACCCTTCGCGTCGAGGGACAGGTTGACGGTAGGCTCCTGCGTCTGTCCGTCAAAGCCAGGCTGGGCATCGGTCAGGTTTTCGCCGGTCAGAATGACCTGCTTCTTCACGATCACGGGCTGGCCGCTGCGTTCCAGATAGCGTTCCGAGCCAAACGGCACAGGGCCACGGCCGGTTTCGGCGGCCCGCGCTTCGGTGCCTTCGTCCACCATGCGCACCTCCAGTGTGGCGGTACGGCCCAGGATGTCCTTGGCCTTGGCCGTGTCCTGCACGCCGGGCAATTGCACCACGATGCGGTCCAGGCCCTGTTGCTGGATCACCGGCTCGGCCACGCCGAGTTCGTTGATCCGGTTGTGCAGCGTGACCATGTTCTGCTTGAGCGCCTGCTCCTGCACGCGGCGCGTGGCTTCCGGCTTGATGGAAGCGCGCAGCTTGAATTCGGTGCCCTCGGGCGTGCTGGCGACCTGCAGATCTGTGAACTGGTCTGCAATCAGGTTGCGGGCGGCGGTCATCGTGGCTTCGTCGCGCACCTTGATGTCAATGTTCTGGCCTTCGCGGCTGATGCCGCCGTGGCGGATGCTCTTGTCGCGCAGTGCGGTGCGGATGTCGCCTGCGTACGACTCGGCTTTCTTGGTCAGCGCAGCCTGCATGTCCACCTGCAGCATGAAGTGCACGCCACCGCGCAAGTCCAGGCCCAGGTACATGGGATTCGCGTGCAGGGCTTTGAGCCAGACGGGCGAGCGAGATACCAGATTCAGCGCCACGATGTACGACGGATCGCTGGCGTCAGGCACCAGGGCCTTCTGAATCGCGTCCTTGGCCTTGAGCTGCGTGTCGGACGCGTCAAAGCGCGCGCGCACCGAGTTGCCCTCCAGCGCCACAAAGTCGGGCGTCAGGCCTGCGGCCTTGAGGGCCTCTTCCACCCGCTGCTGCACGGCGGTGTCCACCTTGATGGTGGCCTTGGCCGACGAGACCTGCACGGCAGGTGCCTCGCCGAAGAAATTGGGCAGGGTGTACAAGGCCCCCACCAGCAGCACGATCACCAGGATCGCGTACTTCCAGACCGGATAACGGTTCATGATCGCGCTCTTATGTCAGTTGTGCAGGCGCAGCGCGCCAACCCCCTGCGAGGGACGCCATGGATCGGGCTTGGCCGGTCCAGTGGCGTCGTCCCCCTTCCCGCGCTGGAGCAGCGAGAGGCGAGGGAAGCGGCGCAGCCGCTCAGGGGGGTATTCATTAATTACTTGACCGAGCCCTTGGGCAGCACCTGAACCACGGCACTGCGCTGCATTTGCACTTCCACGCCGTTGGCGATCTCGATGTGCAGGAAGCCTTCGGACAGGCGCGTGACCTTGCCGACGATGCCGCCGGAGGTGGCCACTTCATCGCCCTTTGCGATGGCCTCGATCATGGCGCGGTGTTCCTTCTGGCGCTTCATCTGGGGGCGGATCATGACGAAGTACAGCACCACAAACATCAGCACCAGGGGCAGCATGCCCGTGAGGGTGGACATCATGTCACCGCCGCCAGCGGCTGCGGCGGGTGCGGTTTGGGCAAAAGCGGAAGAAATAAACACGGACTGGACTCCACAACGGATGTTCAAAATTCACAAAACCCGCCAGGGGCAAGCGCCAAGGCGCCTGTCAGGGCGGAACAGGACATTGTATGCGGCGCCCCGTGCGCGCCCCAAGGGGGAAGACCCAAGGCGGCGGCGGGTGTTTGCCGCGCCAGCCGCACGCAAGGAGCGGTACGCAGAAATTTTCAATAAAAAGTGCCGTCAGCGCTTTATGAGTATTGGTTTAAAGCTCACCAATTGATAGTAAAAAGCCCGCGCTAGGCGCGGGCCCTTTCATCCTCAGTGGGCAGTACAGGCCCGGCGTCAGGCCGCCTGGCGTTCGGGCTGAACCACTTTGCCGCTGCGCCACTGGGCCATCAGGCCATCCCACTTGGGGCGCGCGGCCAACAGGTGTCGCTCCTTCACATGGCCGTAGCCCCGGATCTCTTCGGGAATGCGGGCGATGTCGACGGCCAGTGCCAGATTGTCGGCCGTCAGGCCATGCAGCAGCTCGTCGATCGAGGCGCGGTACTCCACGATCAGCGCGCGCTCCATGCGGCGCTCCTCGGTGCGGCCAAACACGTCGAATGCGGTGCCGCGTAGGCCCTTGAGCTTGGCCAGCATGCCGAAGGCGCTGCGCATCCAGGGGCCGAAAGGCTGCTTGACCAACTCGCCGCGGTCGTTCTTCTTGGCGGTCATTGGGGGCGCCAGGTGGTGCACCAGCTTGTAATCGCCTTCGAACATGTTCGCGATCTTGTCCGTGAAGGCCTTGTCGGTGTGCAGGCGCGCCACCTCGTACTCGTCCTTGTAGGCCATGAGCTTGAACAGGTAGCGGGCCACGGCCTCCGACAAACGGGTGCCGGCGCCCAGCTTGCCCTCCGCGGCTCGCACCTTTTCCACGAAGGCCGTGTACTCGGAGGCGTACGCGGCGTTCTGGTAACCCGTGAGGAAGTCCACGCGCTTTCCGAGCATTTCGGTCAGCGAGGGCTTCTTGACGAACTCGATCACTTGCGCGGCCTGGAACAGCGACTGCACGGCCTTGAGGTCGTGGGCGCAACGGCGACCCCATTCGAAGGCAGCCTTGTTGTTGTCCACCTGCACACCGTTGAGTTCCATGGCGCGCATCAGCGATGCAAAGGTCAGTGGCACGCGGCCCTTCTGCCAGGCGTAGCCCAGCATCAGCGGGTTGGTGTAGATGCTGTCGCCCAGCAGTTGGGTGGCCACCTGCTCGGCATCGAAGCTGCCCACACCGCCCGCGCCCACAGCGGCGGCAATCGCGCTGTCGCAGTTGGCACCGGGGAACTGCCAGTCCGGGTTGGTGACGAAGGCCGCCGTGGGCGTGCCGTGCGTGTTCAGCGCCACGAAGGTGCGGCCCGGCTGCATCACGGCCAGTGTGTACTTGTGCGCCGCCACGATGGAGTCGCAGCCGATCACCAGGTCGGCCTTGGCGGTGTCGACCTTGGTGGTGTAGATGGCCTCGGGCCGGTTGGCGATCTGGATGTGGCTCCAGGTGGCGCCGCCCTTTTGCGCCAGGCCCCCGGCGTCCTGCGTGATGACGCCCTTGCCGTCCAGGTGCGCGGCCATGCCCAGCAGCGATCCGATGGTGATCACGCCCGTGCCGCCCACGCCACCCACCACGATGCCCCAGGCCGTCTCGGCCACCGGCAGCACGGGATCGGGGATGGGCGGCAGGCTGGCCAAGTCGCCCTTCTTTTCCTTCTTGGGCTTCTTGAGCTTGCCGCCTTCCACGGTGACGAAGCTCGGGCAGAAGCCATTCACGCAGGAGTAGTCCTTGTTGCAGGTGCTCTGGTTGATGCGGCGCTTGCGGCCGAACTCGGTCTCCACCGGCTCCACGCTCAGGCAGTTGGACTTGGTCGAGCAATCGCCGCAGCCCTCGCACACCAGGTCGTTGATGACCACAGTCTTGTCGGGCGTGGCCAGGGTGCCGCGCTTCCTGCGGCGGCGCTTTTCGGTGGCGCAGGTCTGGTCGTAGATGATGACCGTGCAGCCCTTGATCTCGCGGAACTGGCGCTGCAGCGTGTCGAGTTCGTCGCGGTGGTGCACCGTCACGCCTTCGGCCAGCGCCACACCGTCGTACTTCTGCGGCTCATCGGTCACGATGATGAGCTTGACCACGCCTTCGGACTTGAGGCTGTTCATGATCTGCAGCACCGAGTGGCCTTCGGGCCGCTCGCCCACCTGCTGGCCGCCGGTCATGGCCACGGCGTCGTTGTACAGCACCTTGTAGGTGATGGTGGTGCCCGCGGCGATGCTCTGGCGAATGGCCAGCAGCCCGCTGTGGAAGTAAGTGCCGTCGCCCAGGTTGGCGAACACGTGCTGGTCGGTGGTGAACGGTGCCTGGCCCACCCACGTCACGCCCTCGCCACCCATCTGCGTGAAGGTGGAGGTGTTGCGGTCGGGCATCCAGTTGGCCATGTAGTGGCAGCCAATGCCGGCCACGGCGCGCGAGCCCTCGGGCACGCGGGTGCTGGTGTTGTGCGGGCAGCCGCTGCAGAACCACGGGGCGCGCTCGCCCGTGTCCACCTTGAGCTCGGTCATCGCGCGCTCGCTGGCCTCGATGACGGCGATGCGCGAATCCATGCGCGCGATGATGTCGCTCGACACGCCCAGCTTCTTGAGGCGCTTGGCAATCGCCTTGGCGATGATGGCGGGCGTCAGGTCGGCCTTGGCGCGCAACAGCCAGTTCTGGCTGGGGTTGGGCATGCTCCATTCCCCGCCCGTGGCATCGCCCTCGGGCTCGTCGAACTTGCCCAGCACATTGGGGCGCACGTCGGCGCGCCAGTTGTACAACTCTTCTTTCAGTTGGTATTCGATGACCTGGCGCTTTTCCTCCACCACCAGAATCTCTTGCAGGCCCTGGGCGAAGTCGCGCGTGATGGTGGCTTCGAGCGGCCACACCACGTTGACCTTGTGCACGCGGATGCCCAGCTGGCGGCAGGTGTCGTCGTCCAGGCCCAGGTCCACCAAGGCCTGGCGCGTGTCGTTGTAGGCCTTGCCGCTGGCGATGATGCCGAAGCGGTCGTTCCTGCCTTCGATCACGTTGTAGTTGAGCTTGTTGGCGCGCACATAGGCCAGGGCCGCGTACCACTTGTAGTCCATGAGGCGCGCTTCCTGCTCCAGCGGCGCATCGGGCCAGCGGATGTGCAGGCCGCCGGGCGGCATCACGAAGTCTTCGGGCATCACGATCTTCACGCGGTCCGGGTCGATGTTGATGCTGCTGGAGGACTCGACCACCTCCTGGATGGTCTTCATGCCCGACCACACGCCTGAAAACCGGCTCATGGCAAAGGCGTGCAGCCCCATGTCCAGGATTTCCTGCACGCTGCTCGGGAAGAACACCGGCGTGCCGCAGGCCTTGAAGATGTGGTCACTCTGGTGAGCGGCCGTGCTGCTCTTGCTGATGTGGTCGTCGCCCGCAATGGCGATCACGCCGCCGTGCTTGGCGGTGCCGGCCATGTTGGCGTGCTTGAACACGTCCGAGCAGCGGTCCACACCCGGGCCCTTGCCGTACCAGATGCCGAAGACGCCGTCGAACTTCTTGCTCTGTGGGTACAGGTCCAGCTGCTGCGTGCCCCATACGGCCGTGGCGCCGAGTTCCTCGTTCACGCCGGGCTGGAAGACGATGTTGTTGGCCGCCAGGTGCTTCTTGGCCGCCCACAGGGACTGGTCGTAGGTACCGAGCGGCGAGCCACGGTAGCCGCTGATGAAGCCGGCGGTGTTGAGGCCCTGCATCGCATCACGCTGGCGCTGCAGCATGGGCAGCCGCACGAGGGCTTGCACCCCGCTCATGAACGCCCGGCCGTGGTCCAAAGAGTATTTGTCGTCGAGGGTGACGGTTTCGAGGGCCTTGCGGATGTGCTCGGGCAGCGGTGCATTCATGGCTATGTCTCCAATGGCTTTTTTGGGGGCCGCGCCTTGTGGGCTCGGTGGGGCAGCACAACGCGGCCCGTTTAGGGCTGCGGCACTAGTGTGGGAGAAGTGTATGTCTGCATCGCTGATATGTCTTTGCGTTCTGTGCCGTCTTTAGGCTATTCTGAGAAAGGATCTTTCTCGGCACGGCTGTTTTGTGAATACTCTCGACAAATTCGATATCGCCATCCTCAATGAGCTGCAGGCTGACGCCCGGCTGACGAACGCCGAACTGGCCCAGCGCGTAGGCCTGTCGGCCGCGCCCTGCTGGCGGCGTGTGCGGGCGTTGGAGGAGCAAGGCTTCATCAAGGGCTACCGTGCCGAGATCGACCGGCACAAGATCGGCCTCGGGGTGCTGGCCTTTGTGCGGCTGGACGCCGACCGCAGCACCGGCAACCTCACCCGCGCCATGGAGGAAGCCATCCGCCAGATCCCCGAGGTGGTTTCCTGCCACTACATCAGCGGCACCGGCACCTTCGAGCTGCAAGTGGTGGCGCGTGACCTCGACAGCTTTTCGCAGTTTGCGCGCGACGTGCTGCTGAACCTGCCCAATGTGAAGGACATGCACACCAGCTTCTCGCTGGGCGAGGTCAAGGCCAGCGGGGCGCTGCCGCTCACGCACCTGGTGCGTGCCAAGTGATGGGCGCTATGTTTTCAATAGCTTTTTGCGCTTGCTAGATAAGCGTTAGAGGTCGATCAAGACAGTCATTGGTGCGGCGGCCCATGCCCCCGCGCACGCGCTCAGCGCGCCGAGCCGTGCCATCGAGCGTAACAAGGCGTTAGGGCGCCGATCCGCGGCATGGTGTGCTGTATAAGCCTGCTGAACCACGGGCGGAGCCATCGAGGCTTCGCGCGCGCTGCATCCACCACCACGCCCCGCGGGCTGTCTGCCCCGTGCCCACGGCCGGGGCTCTCGGCCGTGGTGCACGTGATGCCGGCGGTTTTCTGGTGGGTCCATCAAATAACTACGGTCCCCTTCGAGCACAGGCAGCCAGCCTGTCCACAAGGGCTCCAACGAGGGAGCGGTCGGCATGATCTTCTGGGGCATTTTTTGGGGCGCGGTACTGGGTTCGTGGTTTGGCGGCTACGGCGATTTCGGGCCGTACGTCGGCGGCATCCTGGGCTTTTTTGCCGGGCTGTCTCTGCGCTGGGCCGTCCGCTCTGCGATCCGCAGCGAGCTGCAGGCGCAGGCCGCGAAACCTGCCGTCAACCCTGTACCACTGGCTCCGACGCCTACCCTGGCTGAAGACCGGGCGCCCGCTGCGCCCGTGGTGGCGCCAGTCCCTGTGCCGGTCGTGGCCATGCCTGCCGCGAGTAAAAGTCCAATTGAGGAGGCCGATGCGGAGTGGGTTGGCGAACTCACGCCGCAGGGCTTGTCGCCTGTCCCACCATCTGTCGCACAGTCCCGTGCTCCCGCGCCACCTACAACGCCCAATGCCATCGAGCAGGCGGTGCTGGCCGCGAAAAACTGGTTCCTCGGCGGCAACACCATCGTGCGCGTCGGCTTGGTGATCCTGTTCATCGGCCTGTCCTTCCTGGCGCGGTACGCCGCCTCTGCCGGATTGCTCCCGGTCGAGTTCCGCCTGGCCGCGATTGCCGGCGTGGCCATCGCGCTGCTGGTGGTCGGTTTCCGCAAGCGTGTGGACAAGCCCGCCTTCGCGCTGGCCCTGCAGGGCGGCGGCGTGGCGGTCATGTACCTCACGGTGTTCGCGGCGTTCCGGCTCTACGGGCTGCTGCCGCCCACGCTGGCCTTCGCGCTCATGATCGCGGTCTGCGCCACCAGCTGCGCGCTGGCGCTGCTGCAGGACTCGCGCTCGCTCGCGGTGGCGGCGTTTGCCGGTGGCTTTGCGGCGCCCATCCTGCTGTCCACGGGCCAAGGCAGCCACGTGGGCCTGTTCAGCTACTACACCCTGCTCAACCTGGCCATTCTGTTCATCGCCTACAAGCGCTCCTGGCGCGTGCTGAACGTGGTGGGCTTTGTGGCGACCTTCGGCGTGGCCTCGGCCTGGGGCGTGCTCAAGTACGTGCCCGACCAGTACGCCAGCACCCAGCCCTTCCTCGCGGTCTTTGTGCTCATCTACCTGTTCGCCGCCATCCTGTACGCACGCAATACGCCCACCAAGCTGGGCAATGCGGTCGACACCATGCTGGTGTTCGGCACGCCGCTGGTGGGCTTTGGGCTGCAGGCCGGGCTGGCGCAGCCCTTCGAGCTGGGCGCTGCCTTCTCGGCGGTGGCCTTTGCCGCGCTGTACCTGCTGGCCGCCATGGTGCTGGTGCGCCGCGCACTCGCAAGCTACCGCCTGCTGATCGAATGCTTCATCGCCATCGGCGTGGGCTTTGCCACGCTGGCCGTGCCGCTGGCGCTGGACGCGCAATGGACGTCGGCGGTGTGGGCCCTCGAGGGCGCCGGCGCCTTCTGGGTCGGCATGCGCCAGGCCCGCTGGATGCCGCGCGCTTTCGGCCTGGTGCTGCAGGGCGTGGCGATGCTGGCCTTCATGGACGGCGTCTCCAGCGTCTCGCGCCTCGCTCTGGTCAACCCGGCCTTCCTGGGTGCCTTGCTGATCGCGCTGCCGGCACTGCTGCTGGCCTGGTGGCTGCGCAAGCCGCTGCCGCACAGTGGCTCGGCCTGGGCCAAGGGCTACGCGGGTGTGGAGGCGCGGCTGTCCAGCCCCGCCTATCTCTACGGCTTTGCCTTCTGGTGCCTGGCCTGGCTGCTTGAGATCACGCGGCGCGTGCCCGGCCTGGAGGCGGGCCAGTGGCCCGTGCCGGTGTTCTCCGAACGCATCATCGAACTGCTGGCCATGCTGGCCATCGTGCTCAGCGCCGCGCTGTCGATGGTGCTGGGCCTGCGCACGCGCTGGCCCGTGGCCACCTGGCCGGCGCGCGGCACCATCGCCGTGCTGGCGCTGGGTTTTGTCGCGCAGGTGGGCGACGGCTACCGCGTGCTGGCCACCCCCGCGTGGGCCGTGTGGCCGGTGGCGCTGGCGCTGCATGGGTGGATGCTGCGGCAGACGGACCGCCTGCAGGCAGCGGCCGCTGGGGACGGCAAGCCCGCCGCGCGCATGTCGGTCTTCGGCTGGTTCCATGCCGCCACGGCGTGGCTGGTGACCTTTCTGCTGGCCGACTGCCTGTGGTCCGGCATCGGCAAGGCCGAGCTGTGGCGCACCTCGTGGGCCGGCGTGGTCATGCTGGTCAGCGCCATTGCGGTGCTGATGGCGCTGGCACTGTGGGCCGGCCGCGGCAACCGGCCTGCGGCACGCGCAGCGCTGCCCTGGCCGCTGAACCCGCATGCCGAGGCTTACTACTGGCTGGCGGCGCTGCCGCTGGCGGTGCTGGTGTTCTGGGGCTCGCTGCTGGCCGCGGTGCATTCGTCGGGCCACACCGCGCCGCTGCCCTACATCCCGCTGCTCAACCCCACCGACCTGACCCTGGCGCTGGCGCTGGGCGGCTTGGTGTTCTGGCGGCGGGTGCTGGTGTCGGCGCAGCCGCAGCCTGCCCACGCGGGCTGGGTGACCGGCCGGCATGCGCTGGTGGCGCTGGCCCTGCTGGTGTTCATCGCGATCAACACGGTGTGGCTGCGCGTGGCCCACCATTTCTTCGGCGTGCGCTGGGATGCCTCGGCGCTGTTCGACAGCTTCGTCGTGCAGACCGGCTACGCCATCCTGTGGACGCTGCTGGCGCTCAGCATGATGGTGCTGGCGCACCGCCGCGCGCAGCGGCCGCTGTGGCTGGTGGGCGCGGGCCTGCTGGGCGTAGTGGTGGTCAAGCTGCTGCTGATCGATCTGTCCAACGCCGGTGGTGCCGAACGCATCATTGCCTTCATCGCGGTGGGTGTGCTGATGCTGGTGGTGGGCTACTTCGCGCCGCTGCCGCCCAAGGCCGCGCCCCGCGCGGCACCGGATGCTCCGCCGGTCGCGCCCGTGGCACCGGTCGCACCTGCGGCAACTGTGGCCCCGGCGCAAGAGGAATCACTGTCATGAAGTCTCCCCGTCACCACCTGCCGCGGCCCTTAGCCGCATGGCTGGCCGCTGCCGCCCTGTCCCTGGCCGCCGGGGGTGTCCAGGCGGCGGCCGATGCCAACAGCCCTGCCGCCTACGCCATCCGCATCCCTGTCACGCTGGCGGCCGATGCGCCGCTGCAGCGTGTGTTGCTGCCCGCCGAGGTGCTGGTGCGCCTGCAGAACCCGGGCTATGCCGACGTGCGCCTCTTCAACGGCGCAGGCCAGCCGGTACCCATGGCGCTGGCCGGCGTGGCCGCAGCCAGCGCGCCGGAGGAATCGGTGGTGTTGCCGGCGTTTCCCATCCTGGGCGCGCCCGGCATGCCAGGGCAGGCCGGGCTGGAGGGCCTGTCGCTGCGTGTCGAGGAGCAACAGGGCCGGCGCGTGGTGCAGATCGACACGGCGGGTACGGCAGGCACTCCAGGCACGGCAGGCGCGCAGACCGTGCGCGGCGCGCTGCTGGACGCGCGCAGCGTCCAACTGCCCGTGGCCCGCATGGCGCTGGACGCCGATCTGCCCGCCGGCCAACCGGTGACCTTCAGGGTGCAGGCCAGCCGCGACCTGAAGAACTGGCGGCCGCTGGCCGAGACGGTGCTGTACCGCGCCGACGCGGCGGGCACGACCCCATCCCCAGCGGCACCGGGCCGCCTGGGCAGCGAGCACATCGACCTGCAACGGGCCGACCTCAAGGACCACTATCTGCGCGTGACCTGGGGCGATGCCGCCGTGACATTCCGCGGTGCGACGCTGGTCACCTCGCGCGGCGCGGGCCCGCGCGAGCGCGTCAGCGCCAGCATGGCGGTGCCGCCGCTGGGCAACAACCCGCGCGAGCTGGTGTTCGCCCTGCCGTTCGCCACACCGGTCGCTGCGCTCAAGATCACGCCGCAGGGCAGCAACGTTCTGGTGCCGGTGCGCGTGCTGGGGCGCAACGACCGCGAACGGCCCTGGGCGCACCTGGCCAGCGCCACGGTCTACCGCATGTCCACGGGCGGCAAGGAGCAGACCAACGCCCCGGTCGAGCTGGGTGGCGCTTCGGTGCGCGAGGTCAAGATCGAGGCCGACGCCAAATCGGCCGGCTTTGCCGCCGCGCCCGACATCGCGCTGCAGTTCGAGCCGGCCCAGCTGGTGTTCCTGGCCAGCGGGCAGGGCCCCTTCACCCTGGCGGCTGGCCTGCCCGGCGCCAGAGCGGCGGCGAGCGCGTTCCTGCCCCTGGCGAGCCTGGTGCCGGACTACCAACCCCAGCAGGAGAACACCCTGCCCCTGGCGCTGGCCGATGTGGCCCGGGCCGACATCACCGGCGGCAAGCCCGCGGTTGGTCCGCTGGTGGCCGCTGCCACAGCCAGCGACGGCCTGTCGATGCGCAGCTGGGTACTCTGGGCGGTGCTGCTGGCGGGCGTGGGCGCGCTGGGGCTCATGGCCTGGCTGCTGATGCGGCAGACGAAACCGGCGAGCCAACCAGCGATCAAACCAGCGAGCAAGGCGCCGGATTCGCCGCACGACGCGGTGTGATGGTGCGATGTTGTGACCTTGTGGCGCACCGGCGAGGTGGCTATTCGATGCGGTACGCACCATGGCCGCTCCAACCGTCGCACAATGGGAGGACATGCCACCTTTGCCGTCCCACGAAAGCACGCGCAGCGTTGCGCCCACCCCCGCTCCTGACCTGACCCCCGCTGCCGATGCCGCAGCGCGCGGGCCGACCGACGACGCGGCCGCCGCAGACCGCGCTGCGGTCGCGCAGGGCACCGAAGAATCCGTCGCCGCGCAGCTCGACCAGAGCGCTGCGGCGCAGCTGAGCCAGGCCGCATCGCTCTCGCCGTTCGCCCCGCTGTCGGTGCCGGTGTTCCGCATGCTGTGGCTCACCTGGGTGGCGGCCAACACCTGCATGTGGATGAACGACGTGGCGGCCGCCTGGCTCATGACCACGCTTACCAGCTCGCCCATCCTCGTGGCGCTGGTGCAGTCTGCCTCCACCCTGCCCGTCTTTTTGCTGGGCCTGCCCAGCGGTGCGCTGGCCGACATCCTAGATCGGCGGCGCTACTTCATCGCCACGCAGTTCTGGGTGGCCGCCGTGGCGCTGGTGCTGTGCGTGTTCGTCATGGCCGGCGGCATGACGGCGCCGCTGCTGCTGATGCTCACGTTTGCCAACGGTATCGGCCTGGCCATGCGCTGGCCGGTGTTCGCGGCCATCGTGCCCGAGCTGGTCAGTCGCCCGCAGCTGCCCGCCGCCCTGGCCCTCAACGGCGTGGCGATGAACGCGTCGCGCATCATCGGCCCGCTCCTGGCCGGCGCCATCATCGCCAGTGCGGGCAGCGCCTGGGTGTTCGTGCTCAACGCTGTGCTGTCGGTCATCTCGGGCCTGGTCATCATGCGCTGGAAGCGCACCCACGTGCCCAGCCCGCTGGGCCGCGAAAAGCTGCCCAGCGCCATGCGCGTGGGCCTGCAGTTCGTGCGGCAGTCGCCGCGCATGCGCGCCGTGCTGTGGCGCATCTCCATCTTCTTCTTGCACGCCACCGCGCTGCTGGCCCTGCTGCCGCTGCTGGCGCGCGGCCTGGAGGGCGGCGGTGCGGGCACCTTCACGCTGCTGCTGGCCAGCATGGGCGCGGGGGCTATTACCGCCGCGATGTTCCTGCCGCGCTTGCGCCAGGCCATGGCGCGCGATGTGCTGGTGATGCGCGGCACCATGCTGCAGGCCGCTGCCACCGGCGTGATGGCCGTAGCGCCCAACGTGTATGTGGCCGTGCCCGCGATGTTCGTGGCGGGCATGGCGTGGATCACCACGGCCAATTCGTTGAGCGTATCGGCCCAGCTCGCACTGCCCAACTGGGTGCGCGCGCGCGGCATGTCGATCTACCAGATGGCCATCATGGGCTCCACCGCGCTGGGCGCCGCGGTGTGGGGCCAGGTGGCCACCATCAGCGACGTGCACGTCAGCCTGGGCATCGCCGCGGGCACCGGCGTGGTGGCCATGCTGCTGGTGCAGCGCCTGGTGGCCGACCGCAGCATGGAGGAGGACCTGAGCCCCTCCCGCGCCTTCAAGGCCCCGGTGGCCGATGCGCCGCCCGGCACGGGGCATGTGGTGGTCACGATCGAATACTTCATCGACCCCGCGCGTGCCACCGAATTCCGCGCGGTGATGCAAGAGAGCCGCCGCAGCCGCCTGCGCCAGGGCGCGCTGGCCTGGCAGCTGCTGCACGACATCAGCCAGCCCGCGCGGTATGTGGAGCGCATCGAGGACGAGTCGTGGACGGAGCACCTGCGGCGCTTCGACCGGGTGACGGCGTCCGACGTGGCGCTGCGCGACCGCAAGCTCGCGTTCCATGTGGGGGATGCGCCGCCGCGGGTGACACGGTGGGCGGTGGAGCAGTGAGCTGGTGTTTCTGAGCGATTTGAGGTGTTTTCGGCTGCTGGCGCTTGTGGAGTAAGCGCTGTAAGCTATAAATTCAATAGCATGCTGATTCACCTCCCCGCGCCCTTCGGGCTGAACGCCCCCGGCCTGTGCGACTCGGTTGAAAATCCTGGCCCATGACTTTTATTTTTCAGATGCTCTATCAAGTGCATCCGCTGTTTCCACTCGCGTATTTGATCGTGCTGGGGAACGGGATTCTTGCCCCCGCTATCTATTGCGCCGTGCGCGGTATTCCGTATGACATCACGAAAATTTGGTCGTTGGCCAAGCGCGGCCAGATCGGCGCGAGATATGCCGTGATTTCGTGGGCCGCATTTGCCGCAGCGTCGGTTTTGGTTCTCGTTCTTGGTGTGGCGAGGTGAACCCATGAAGTGCCTCGCACATTCCCGCTTGTTGCTTTCTTTCCTCTGGGTCGCCCCCTGTGTCCACGCCGCCACCCCCGACCCTGCCCTGCTCGGCTGCTGGCGCGCCGCCAAGATCGTGCTGACCACCCCGGATGGCGAAAAGGCCGAAGACACCTCTGGCCGCTGCACCCTTCAGTTCAAGGAGGACCAGTTCGAATCGACCTGCAAGACCACCAGCGGAGCGGCCACCACCACGTACCGGTACCAGGTCGTCCGCCCCCAGGTGTATGCGGCCACCATGGCGGGCAGCACCTTCAGGACGGAGATGGTGGGCACCACGCGCGAGTACGAGTACCGCATCGAAGGCGATCAATTGCGCACCGTGACCGTGCCCCCGGCGATGGCTTTCGCCGCAGCGGCTGCGGCCCAGCGGGTGGAGACCGAAGCGATGAGGGTGCCGTGCCCGTGAACGTGGAAGCCAGCCGCTGAACGCCGGTGCGCGGGGGCTATTGGAGAGTTTGCTCTTGATTTAATAGCTGCTAGCGCTTGTCCAATAAGCGCTAGCAGCCAAAATCTCTTAAAAATCACCGGGGCCACAACGCCCACAGCCGCAGGTTCTGCTTCAGGCGCCCGGCAATGTCCCCGGCCTCCGGGCCCCAGCCCGTGAAGAAGTCGGCACGCACCGCGCCCAGGATGGCGCTGCCGGTGTCCTGCGCCATCACCATGCGGTTGAGCTGCACCTGGGGGCCGCTGGAGGCCAGCCATACCGGCGTGCCGTATGGGATGCTCTGGCGGTCCACGGCGATGGAGCGGCCGGGCGTGAGCGGCACGCCCTGCGCGCCGCGCGGGCCGAAGCCGGCGTCCAGCGAGTTGAGCGGCTCCTCGCGGAAGAAAACGTAGCGCGGGTTGGTCCACATCAGTTCGTTGGTGCGCTGCGGGTTGGCCGCCAGCCAGGCGCGGATGCCGGGCCACGTCGCGTCGCGCGTGTAGCCCTGGTCCAGCAGCCAGCGGCCGATGCTCTGGTAAGGCTGGTCGTTGGTGCCCGCGTAGGCCACGCGCACCAGCGACACCGACCCGTCGGCCTCGGTGATGCGCAGGCGGCCCGAGCCCTGGATGTGCAGCACCATGGATTCCACCGGGTCGCGCAGCCAGGCGATGGCCCGCCCGGCCAGCGCGGCCTGTGCCTCGGGCAGCGATTCGATCTGCTGGCGGGTGTACCAGGGCTTGCGGGCGCCCAGCCCGGCGGGCGTGCGGTAGATGGGAACGTTGAAGCCGTTGCCCGGCTGGCGCGCGCCGTCCATCATCGGCTCGTAGTAGGCCGTGAGCAGGCCGTCGGGGTTGCCGTCGGTCGCTTCCACGCGGTAGGGCTGCAGCCGCGCGATGAGCCAGGCGCGCTGCTCTTCGGCGGTGGCGATGCTCAACTGGCGCACTTCGCTGCACAGCGCGGTGAAGGGCGGCGCGGGCCGCTCGCAGCTCTTGATCCAGGCGTTCCAGGCCTCGTGCAGCGCGTCTTCGGTAAAGCCGGGCAGCTCGGCCCAGCGCACGGGCACCCAGCGGCTCTTGGGCTGGGCCATCGGCGGAGGCAGCGGGCCGGTGTCGCCGGGCAACACCACCGCCGCACCGGGTGGCAGCGGCGCAGGGAAGGCCGGGGGGCGGGAGGGACTTGCGGGCGGCGGGCTGGAGCAGGCGACCAGCGTTCCTACAATCAGCGCCGTCGATACAAGGCGCAGGAGTGTCAATGTCATGGGGCTGATTTTGCTTGAAGCGCTGCTCGCGCTGGTGCTGCTGGTGGCGATTGTCTGGTGGACGATGTTTTCCGGTCGCAAGGGTGGTGAACTGCAACCGCCCCCGAAAGATTCCCCGTCGGCGGCGTCGCCCCCCGTTCCTCCTCCTCCACCGCCCCCGGCGCAATGACTAGGCGCGCGTGTGGGGCGTGGGCCCCAGGCGGCTTCGTCCTACAGCCAGGGTGCCGCTGTGCCGATGGTGCCCCAGCCTGACTGCGGCCACGATGGCGTTGAGCTGGGCGCACCCGAGGCCGGGGCCAAGGACAGGCCACACGGCACGCGAACGGAACTCCCGAAGCGCCCAGCTCCATTGAATCTTTCAAGGAGCACCACCATGCGCAAACACATTCTTCTCGGCGCGACCGCCGTCCTCGTTCTGGCCACCGGCTGTGCCAACATGGACGACACCCAGCGCCGCACTGCCACAGGGGCCGGCGTGGGCGCGCTGGCTGGCGCCGTGATCGGCTCGGCCACCGGCGGTAATGCCGGTACCGGCGCCGTGGTGGGCGCGGGCGTGGGGGCCCTGGGCACCTACATCTGGTCGCAGAACATGGAGCGGCAAAAGCGCGAGATGGAGCGTGCGACCCAGGGCACCGGCATTGCCGTGACCCAGACCGCCGACAACCAGCTCATGCTCAACATCCCGAGCGACATCTCGTTCGCCGTGGGCCGCTCGGACATCCAGCCCAACTTCGCGCCCGTGCTTGATCAGTTTGCCGCCGGGCTGCGCAACAACCCCAACACGGACGTGCGCATCGTGGGCCACACGGACAACACCGGCAGCGACGCCATCAACAACCCGCTGTCGGTGGACCGCGCCGCCAGCACGCGCAGCTACCTGGCTGCGCGGGGCGTGGATGGCCGCCGCATCGCCATCGATGGCATGGGCGAGCGTTACCCCATCGCCGCCAACGAGTCGGCTGATGGCCGGGCGCGCAATCGGCGTGTAGAAATCTTCGTCGGAGAACGTCCGAGGGGGTAAGCTTGGCGCCTGGAACGCGAAAGAGCGGTGAAACAGGCGGGGCGCAAGCCAGCGGAAACCGTGTAGCGGCTCAGGGGGTTATCTACTTCATTGTCCGGTGCGCAGTAGGTTGGCCAGCTCCACGGCCGACTTGACCTGCATCTTGTCGAACACGCGTGATCGGTGAACCTCCACCGTGCGCACGCTGATATCGAGCTGGTCCGCGATCAGCTTGTTGGGCAGGCCCGCCACCACTAGGTCCATCACATCGCGTTCTCGGTCCGTCAGGTCGCGCAGGCGCACCTGCAGGTCGCTGCGTTCGCGCAGTTGCGCCAGGCGCTCCGCCGATTGGGCCAGCGCTTGCTCGACACGGTCCACCAGGGCATTGTCGGAAAACGGCTTCTCGCAGAAATCGAACGCTCCCCGCTTGACCGTGTCCACGGCGGTGGGCACGTCCGCATGCCCGGTCAGGAAGATCACCGGCATGGTGGCCAGGTCGCCGCGCACCGCCAGCAGGTCAAACAGCGCCAGGCCACTCATGCCGGGCATGCGCACGTCCAGCAGCAGGCAGCAAGGCTGGCGCTGGGCAGGGCGGCCAGACAGCATGGCGTCAAAGGCCTCGGCACTCTCGAAGGATTCGCTGAGCAGCCTGCGCGAGCGCAGCAACCACGCCAGCGCTTCGCGCACGCTGGCGTCGTCGTCCACGATGTACACGGTGGCGTTGGATACGGGTTCCATCAGAGATCAGGTTTCAGGCGAAGGTTGGGAAACGGGCAGCGTGAAGGTAAATACCGTACCACGCGGCCCATGGGGCGCAAATCCGAGGAAACCACCGTGCTGCTCGATCACCGTGCGGCACATGCTCAGGCCCAGGCCCATGCCTTCCGGACGGGTGGTGAAGAACGGTGTGAAGAGCTTCGCGGCCACTTCGGGCGCAATGCCGGTCCCCAGGTCGGTCACGGCAAACTCGATCCAGCCGCTGTGCTGGTTCGACGCTGCACGCCGCACCCGGATGTCGAGCACACGTGTGGGGATGGTGGGGTCGTCCATCGCCTGCATGGCATTGCGCGCCAGGTTGAGCAGCACCTGTTCGACCATGGTGCGGTCGCACAACACGGGGGGCAACTGGGGTTCCACCGTGGTGTTCACGCGCACCCCCAGCTTGCGTGCCTGCAGGCTCACCAGCGGCAGGATGGCGTCAAGCAACTGCTGTGCGTACACGGCCTCGCGTGCCTGGTCGCGGCGGCGCACAAAGTCGTGCACGCTCTTGATCACCTTGCCAGCGCGTTCGGCTTGCCGCGCAATGTGTTGCATGGCCATGCGCACATCCTGCAACTGCTCGGCATGGGCGGCGGCGCCCGCGCCTTGGTCCTGTGGTGGGGGCGCCTCCAGCAGGTTGATGGAGCCCGTGGCGTAGCTGGAAATGGCGGCCAGGGGCTGATTGAGCTCGTGGCTCAGCAGCGAGGCCATTTCGCCCACGGTGGCCAGCCGGGCGGTGGCTTGCAGCCGCTCTTGCGACGCGCGCGACAGCTCTTCCACCCGCCGCTGCTCGCTGATGTCGAGGAACGCGCTCATCCATCCCGTGTGCAGGCCCTGGGCGTTGATGAGCGGGGCCTCAATGATCAGCACCGGAAAACGGGTGCCGTCCTTGCGCATGAATTCGGACTCGAAACCCTCGCGCGGCGGCATGGTGCCCGCGAAGCGGATGGCCTGGCGCTGGCGGTACTCCTCTACCCGTTCGGGTGGCCAGTAGGGCGCGGTGACGCTCTGGCCGAGCAACTCCTGCGCGCTGAACCCCACCATGGCGCAGAACGCCGGGTTGACATAGGTGATGCGACCTTCCAGATCGCGTGCGCGCAGGCCCGTGACCAGCGAGTCTTCCATGGCCTTGCGGAACGCCAGCGCGTCCGCCAGGTCGCGCTCGGCGCGCAGGCGCCTGCGGTTGTCGCGCACCAGCACCACCATCACGGTGACCAGCGCAATCGACATGGCGGTAACCAGCGCGGTCAATACATTGGGGAACAGGCTGGGCGCGCTGTGCCAGGTGTCCATGCGCAGCACCAGTGTGCTGCCGGGCAGATCCAGCAGGTGCGTGGCCGTGAACATGCGCGAGCCCCGGCGTGCGGCGCCCAGCACGGCCAGCCGGGTGCCGTCGGCCTCGGTGAAGGAGGCTTCCTGGCTGCGCGTGAGGTTGTGCGCCACCAGGTTGATCAGCACGTCCTGCAGCGAATACGTGACCACCAGGAAACCCGTGCTGCGTCCCCCCGAGGTGAGGGGCAGGCACAGCTCCATCATTTCCGAGCCCAGCCCGTCGCCATGGGGTTGGAAGTAGCTGCTCGAATAGGCCGGGCTGCTCAGGCGGCGCGCATTGGCACAGGCGATGGCGGCATCGGACTGATTGCCCTCGCGCAGCCGGGCGTCCCACGCCACGGGGCGGTAGGGCGACTGGGCGTGGGTGCGCACCCGCAGGTTGGCATCGCGCCACTCGATGCGCACCAGTTCGCGCCGGCTGCGCAGCAATTCGGCGGCATCGACCTCCCACGCCAGCTGGCCTGGGTCGCCCGCGTGCAGTGCCTGCAGGCTTTGCAGGTTGCGCGTGAGCGCCACGCGGATGTCGGACACCGCGTCGGCCGTGTCACGCTCGAGCCGCGACTGCACCTGGCTGGCCTCATAGCGCCCCGCAAGCCACACCATGGTGGCGAGCATGGAGATCACCAGGGCTACCAGCAGGGTCCACAGCGACCAGCGCCGCCAGGCGCCCCGCCAGCGCCTGGCAAGGATGTTCAGACTGACCTTCATCCCTTCCATCCCCCGCGTGCTGCGCGAGAGAAGGGGGAAGCGGCGCAGCCGCTCAGGGGGTTGTGCTTCATTTCACAGGACGCGGTGCGACAAGGCAGGCAATTGCAGGCGCAGGTCGCGCAGGCGCTGCGGGTCCACCACACCCGACACCACGCCCGCGAGCTGGTCCTGCTGCGCGAGCACGGTGCCCCAGGGGTCCACCAGCATGCTGTGGCCCCAGGTGTGCCGACCGTTCTCGTGCACGCCGCCCTGGGCTGGCGCCAGCACGTAGGCCAGGTTCTCCACGGCACGGGCGCGCAACAGTACCTCCCAGTGCGCCTGGCCGGTGGTGTGGGTGAACGCGCTGGGTACGAGCAGCAGGTCTGCACCGGCACTGGCGTGGGCGCGGTACAGCTCGGGAAAACGCAGGTCGTAGCACACCGAGAGGCCCACGCGCCAGCGGTGGCCATCGCGCGATGGCAGCTCGAACTGCACAGGGGTGTTGCCCGCTTCGATGACCCGGCCTTCGTGGAACTGCTCGCGCCCGTTGTCGAAGTAGAAGAGGTGGATCTTGTCGTAGCGTGCCACGCAGTTACCGCTAGGGTTGAACACCAGGGTGGTGTTGCGCACGCGCTCGGGTGTGGTGGCCAACAGGGGCAAGGTGCCACCCACTATCCACATCTGCAGCTCGCGCGCTGCACTGGCCAGAAAGTGCTGAATGCGACCTTCGCCCGGGGCTTCGCGCAGGGCGAGCTTGTCGGTGTCCTTGTGGCCCATCACGCAGAAGTATTCGGGCAGAACCGCCAGCTCGGCCCCTTCGCTGGCCGCATGCTCCAGCAGGGCGCGTGCGGCGCGCAGGTTGTCGTCAAGCCGGGTGCACGACACCATCTGGATCGCGGCAACTTTCATCATGAGGGTTCTCCGGTTCGGGGCGTGCTGGGGCGTGCTGGGGTGCCGGTGGCGGGGGTTGACTCGCGGTTGCGGCGCGCCACGCGCACCACGCGCGGGTCTGCCCAGGTGCCATCGACGCGGAATTCCTGCGTGGCCGCCTCGATCAGCGGGCCGCGCAGGAACACCTGGGCCAGGAAGCTGCCCAGTCCAATGACCGGGTTGATGGCCGTGGCCACCAGGGACGCGGTCATCGCGTTGATCTCGGGCACCACCACCACGCGCAGGTCCTGGGTTTCGTGGTCGATGTTGGCGCTGCCCTCCATCAGCACAGCAGCATTGACGCCCTTCATCTGCAGGTTGTTCGTGGTGGCCACGCCCTGCTCGATGCGCACGTCGCCGCGCACGAAGTCGAAGGCGAAGCCCTCGCTGAACACGTCGCGGAAGTCGAGCGTCAGGCGGCGCGGCAGCGATTGCAGGCTCAGCACGCCCAGCAGCTTGGCCAGGCCCGGGTCGGCCTTGAGAAACTGGCCCGACTCGATGTTCAGGTTGATCTGACCGGTCATGGTCCGGTAATCGGGGCTGAACGGAGCACCGATCCAGGCCACCTGCCCCTCCATGCGGCCCTTGCCACGCCGGACCACATTGGCCATGCCCATGCGGCCCAGCAGATCGCCCGAGTCGCGGATGTCCAGCTTGAAGTTGAGCACGGTACGCCGGTCGGGTGTGCGGGGACCCACCCCCGCGGTGTTCAGCACTGCCCAGTTGCCGTTGGCCGTGAAGTTCGCTTCGGGCGCCGTGATGTTGAACTTGGAGAGGCGCCATTCGCGCTGTGCGCCTTCGCCACCCCGGTTCTGGGCCTCCATCTCCACACGCCCGAGGCGCTTGCCGCGCAATTCAAAGTCGTCCACGACGATGTCCAGCGCGGGCAGGGCGCCGGGCTGTTCGTCCAGCAGCGCCTCGACCTGATTCACATCGCTCTGGGGCATGTTCACGCGTGAGAGCCTTGCAAACAGGCGCCCGTTGGGGTGGTCGGCGCCACCTGGCTGGCGGTATTCCAGGTAGCCATTGAGTTCCGTGGCGTCGAGGTTGGCGCGCCAGGTGGCGCCTTCACGCAGCGCGCCGGCCACGATGTTGTGCAGGGTGCGGCCCTGCAGGGTGAGTTCACGGGCGCGCAAGGCCAGCGTGGTCGGCAGGTAATCCTGTGCCACGCTGTGGGTTCCCGGCGATGCCAGCGCCGTGGCGGGACGTGCAGCGGGCTCGCTGCCCGTCGCTTGCGTTAGCACGTCTTCCCAGGCATCCACATCCAGCTTGCCTTGGCTGATGTTGGCTGCCACCCCCTGTGCGGGCACCGGGGCCGATTCACCACCCGAGAGACCGATGCCGATGGCGCCGCGCAGCACGCGGGCCTGGGGCCCGCTCAGGTCCCGCAGGTAGGTGGCTGAGCCCAGCGCTCCCAGGTCCAGCGTGATCTGATCGCGCAGTGGCGGTGCTTCCCCGCCGTTTCCTGTGTGTGTGAGGCCGACCAGCGATTCGCGGGCCACCTGGGTTTCAAAACGCAGGGGCAGGCTGCTCTCGGCCGTCTTGCCCAGCGGGGCCGGCAGCGCCAGCGCCAGCCCCTGCAGGCTGGTGGTGACTTGTATTTCTGGCACCCCACGGCGAAAAGCGAGCGCCATGGAATACGCGGTGCTGCCCGTGGCGCGGCGCGCCAGCTGCGAGAGCATGCCCAGCTGCGTTGCCTGCTGCAGCCCCTCGGCCGTGGCGGTGCCCTGTGCACGAAGCTGCACGGCCGATTCGGTGGCCGGAGCATTGGCTGGCAGCGCGCGCATCCCGCCCTCCAGCCGCACCGGCCCTCCCAGCGCCTGGGCCTGCATGGCGTTGAGTGAAAAACCGGCTTCGGTGAACTGCACCACACCCCGCACCCGGCTCAGCGTAGGGGTGTCGGGCGTGATGCGCAGTTCGTTGCCTGCCAGCGTGACACTGCCCTGGACCTTGGACTTGTTGATATCGCTGATGGGCAGGGCCAGGCGCAACTGAAAATCCGCGTTGCCGTTGCCGGTGGCCTGCTCCAGCGCGTTGCCTGTCATCCGGCCCAGTGGCGATGTGTTCATGAGCGTGAGCAGTTCGGTCAGCGGCCCCCGGGCATCGGCACTGACACCCACCACGGTGTGGGCGAGGTCCGGAATCTTGGCATCCACCTTTGACAGGCGCAGGCCTGGGCGTCCCGCAAAGCCGCCGCTGGCACCCCGGACCTGCATGGAGGAGCGCTCGAAGATCAGCTCGCCCGCAAGCTCGGTCAGCGCTGGCCACGGCAATGTGTTGGCCGGCTGCAACTGCGTGGGCACATAGGCGTAGGTGACATCCTTCACGCGGGCTGCAATGCGGAATTCACCCAGCTTCGGGTCGTTGAACGGCAGGTGGTGCAGATCCCCTTTGACCCGGAACTGGACGTTGCTCGCGCTGCCCGCCACCACGGCGTCGCGCACGTAATGGCGCGACTCGGCAGGGATGGACAGGGGCAGGTAGCGGTGCACGCGCGTCCCGTCCGCCCGGTTCAGCGTGCCCGTGAGGTCCAGCACCCCCGGAAAGCGCGAGCGGTGCGCCACCTTGCCCGCATCGCTGGTATGCCAGGTGGCCCGGGCTTCGCCCTGGGCATCGGCATTGGCGAACTGCACGTCGTTGGCCTGCACGGCGATGCGGTCGCCATCGAGTTGCCAGCGCACGTCGGCGCTGAGGCGGTCCAGCGGCAGCACAGGATCTTCGAACACGCCGGGCAGCACCAGGGCGCCGGAGGCAATGGTCAGTGCCGCCTTGCCACCCGCCTGCGTCATGTCGATGTCCACCGTGGCACCGCGCAGACCCAGCTGGGTGGAGGCGCTGCCCGGCGCGTCCCCCGCCAGGGCCAAGCCCCGGATGCGTCCGCGCACCTGGTATTGCTGCAGGTTTTCGAGCGGCCCTTTCCAGGTCGCCTGGATCTCGTCCACGAGCCCGTGGGGGGAATAGGTGCGCACGGCTTCGTGTGCCGTCGCACCCAGGGGCAGGCGGCTGGCGACCTGGGCCAGGGCGGCCAGGTCCAGGCGGTCGGCGCGGAATTCGCCTTGGGCGGGTGCCTTGCCGGCCGCCGCCGTGTGCACAAGCCGTACGTTGCCGCCGGGCCAGGTGATCCCGTCGTCGGTCTTGAATTGCAGCGCCTGGGTCGAGAACTCGAACCCCCCGTTCAGCCGGCGCCCACCCAGCCGCCCCTGAATGGACGGCAGCACCAGCGCCTGCAGATCCGCGCCCAGCGTGGCATTGACATCGGCGAGCGCCAGGTCGGCCGTGCCGCCCACGATCTGTCCGCGCTGCACATCGGCCCAGGCGCGCAATGCGCCCCGGCCCTGGGCGATCTCCATGCCCACATCGGCGTGGTGGCGAAGCCGGGAGACATCTACCCGGGAAAAGTCGGCGAAGACCTGCCCGTTCCAGTGCTTCCAGTTGCCATCGCGTGCGCGCAGCAGGGGCGCGCGGAACAGCCCGACCACCGTGAAGCGGTCTCCCCAAGCCGCAGGCGGCGTGGCATCCAGGCGCATGTGGTGGTGCCAGTTGCCGTTGCGCAGGAGAAGGTCCACCTTCTCCAGCGCAAGCTCCGGGGCGCCCCGCTGCTCGTCGGTCCAGCGCACCGTGCCGCCCCGGATGAAGACCTCACCCTGGGAAAACAGCCAGTCGGCTGCGGCGTTGTCTTCGCCCTGCTGTTGGGAAAAATCCAGTCCCGCCACCTGGATGCGGCCGTCTGCAGTGCGGCGTACATCCAGCTCAGGCTCTTCGATGTAGAGCTGTTCGAAACCGCCCTTGAGCAGGGAGCGCGGCGACAACGCCACCACCACCCGAGGAAGGCGCAGCGCAGAGCGGCCAGCAGCGTCCAGCAGGGTGACATCGGAGAGTTCGATGGAAGGGATCAGGCCTTCGGTGTGCGCCGCGATGGCGCCAATCTGGACCGGAACCCCCAGGGCCCGTGCGGCATGCGCCTCCAGCTGTGGGCGGAAATCACCGATTCGCGGCACAATCCAGCCATGAAGGGCACCCCACGCGATGGACAGCAGCAGCCAGAATGCCAGCAGCAAACCCAGCGACCACCGCGCGAGACCTGCCACAATTTTCAGCAGGCGGGTGGGGTGCGTGGTGGGATCGATCATGTTGGGATTGAATGTGGCAGGAATTATGACCCGCAGGCTTAGCGCGGGTTCACTACAAACCAGTGTCCTTATGTATGTGGCCCCTTGCCATGTCTGCCATGTCTTCGTCCCCCGCTGATCCCCGTTGTCACCAGCCCCGGCCCGAGGGCCCGCTGGCGGAGCATTCGCGTTTCTACCAGCGCCTGCACCGTCGCTATGCCGGCGATCTGGCCCTGTTGCCGCCCGGGGCTCCCGTGATGGCCACCATGGAACAGGCCTATGACGCGCTGCGCACGCGCGGTTGCGACACGGGTACGGCCTTGCGTGTGCTGCGCCAGCTTGTCATGGAACGGCTCATCCAGATGGACTGCGACGCGCAGGCGCCGCTCGCCGACATCACCCGCGCCGTCACCGAACTGGCCGAGCTGGCGCTGGACCGCGCCAGCCGCCAGGCGCGGCAGGAGCTGGACGAACGCCACGGCGCGCCGCGCGGGCCTGATGGCCAGCCCGTGCAGCTGTGGATCATTGGCATGGGCAAGCTGGGTGCGCGTGAGCTCAATGTCTCCAGCGACATCGATCTGATCTACGTGTATGAACACGATGGCGAGACTGCCGGCACAGCCGATGGCCGCGGTCGCATTTCCAACCACGAATACTTCGCGCGGGCGGTCAAATCCATTTACAGCCTGGTGGGGGACACCACCGAGCACGGATTTGTGTTCCGTGTGGACCTGGCGCTGCGCCCCAATGGCAACTCTGGCCCGCCTTCCGTCTCGTTGTCGGCGCTGGAGGAATATCTGCAGCTGCATGGCCGCGAGTGGGAACGTTTTGCCTGGCTCAAGAGCCGGGTGGTGGCACCGCGTGATTGCATTGCCAGCCCCGAGGTGCAGGCACTGCGGGGCGTCGTGCTGCCCTTTGTGTTCCGCCGCTATCTGGACTACAGCGTGTTTGATGCGCTGCGTTCCCTGCACCGCCAGATCCGGGACCATGCCGCCAAGCGCAGCGCGGGCCACCCCGAGCGCGCCAACGACGTCAAGCTATCGCGCGGCGGCATTCGCGAGATCGAGTTCACGGTGCAGCTGCTGCAGGTGGTGCGGGGCGGTCAGTTCCCCGAGCTGCGTCGCCGGCCCACGCTGGACGCGCTCACGCGCCTGGCCCAGGCAGGCCTCATGCCGCAGGAAACGGCAGATGCCCTTGCGTGCGCCTATGTCTTCTTGCGCCGGGTGGAGCACCGCATCCAGTACCTGGACGACCAGCAGACCCACGTGCTGCCCACGCGCGACGACGACCTCGCCTGGATCGCCTACACCCTGGGCTATCCCGACTGCTGCGCCTTTCTGCACGAGCTGGACGCGCACCGCGAATTGGTAGCCCAGGAATTCGACACGCTGCTGGGCGGAGCTGGCAAAAAGCAGTGCAATGGCGGAGGCTGTGGCGGCCCGCGCGCTGTGGCTGCCGCGCCCCCGGAATTCGACACCCTGCTGGAGCTGTTGCCGCCCGGATTCCGCGAACGCGTGGCCGAATGGCGCAACCACCCGCGCGTGGCGGGGCTGCGCGACGAAGCCCGCGCCCGCCTGTTCCGGTTGGTGCAACGCACCGCGCAGTGGCTTAAGGAAGGCCGTGTCACCGAAGAGGCCACCCTGCGCCTGGCCAACTGGCTGGAGCCGCTGCTGCGCCGCGAGAGCTATCTGGCACTGCTGCTGGAGCGCCCCTCTGTGCACGAGCAATTGCTGCACCTGCTGGGTGCGGCCAAATGGCCCGCCCGCTACCTGCTGCAGCACCCCGGTGTCATCGATGAACTGGTGGGAGATTCGCTGCTCGCCGAGCGCTTTGTGGTGGCGGACTTTGAGCGCGAACTGGCCGTGCGGCTCGCGTCGCTGCAGTCCACGGGCGAGGACGATGATGAAACCTTGCTCAATCTGCTGCGCCGCGCCCAGCACGCGGAAACCTTCCGCACCCTCGCGCGCGACGTGGAGCGGCGCATCACCGTCGAGCAGGTGGCGGATGACCTGTCCGCCCTGGCCGACAGCGTGCTGCGCATCACGGCCCAGTGGTGCTGGAGCCGGCTCAAGACGCGCCACCGCGAGAGCCCACAGTTCGCCATCATTGGCTACGGCAAGCTGGGCGGCAAGGAGCTGGGCTACGGCAGCGACCTGGACATCGTCTTTGTGTTCGACGACGACGATGAGCGCGCCCCCGAGGTCTACGCGGCTTTTGTGCGCAAGCTCATCAACTGGCTCACCGTGAAGACGGGCGAGGGCGACCTGTACGAGATCGACACTGCGCTGCGGCCCAATGGCAGTTCGGGCCTGCTGGTCACGAGCTTTGAGGCCTATGCCAACTACCAGCAACGCCGGGGCAGCAACACGGCCTGGACCTGGGAACACCAGGCCATGACACGCGCGCGTTTCGTGATGGGCAGCGAAGCCTTGCAGGCGCGCTTTGATGCCGTGCGCGAGGCCGTGATCACCTCCGAGCGCGATCCGGCCGCCCTGCGCGAGGAGATCGTGGCCATGCGTGAGCGTGTGCGCGCAGCGCACCCTACGCGCGCCGGGCAGTTCGATGTGAAACACAGCCCGGGCGGCATGGTCGATGCGGAGTTTGCCGTGCAATACCTGGTGCTCTCGGAGTCAGCGAACCACCCGGAGCTGGTGGGCAATGTGGGCAACATCGCGCTGCTGCAGCGCGCCGAGCAGGTGGGGCTGTTGCCACAGGGTGTGGGCGTGGCCGCCGCCGATGCCTACCGCGAGCTGCGGCGCGTGCAGCACGTGGCGCGCCTGGATGAGGCGCCCACCCAGGTCACGCCCCCGGCCCTGCAGGCCGAGCGCGATGCGGTGCTGGCCTTGTGGAGGTCCGTATTCGTTTGATCTGCATCCGGGCGTGACGTTTCGTTGCATTTTTGCGGGCTGATTTTTCGGCATTGCTTCGCTAATTCAAACAACTGTTTGAATTCTGGTGTTTAATCCGGTGCCATGAGTTTTGGCGCCCATTTCATTCCCGCAGCCCAGCGCACCGCCCGCAGTGATGGCGAGGATACGCGTGTGCGTTTGCTGCACGCCGCACTGCAGCTGTTTTCCGAGCGGGGCTTTGCGCAGACCTCGGTGCGTGCCATTGCGGAAGCTGCAGGCACCAACGTGGCGGCGATCGCCTACCACTTTGGCGACAAGGCACGCCTCTACACGGCCACGTTCTACGAGCCTTTTGGCAGCGGCAGCGATCTCATCCCGGTGTTTGCTGACCCTGCGCTGACCCTGCAGCAGGCGCTGGCCTCCTACTTCGGTGGGTTTCTGGAGCCGCTCAAGCACGATGACCTCGTGACCCAGTCGCTGCGCCTGCATGTGCGCGAGCTGCTGGACCCGACCCATGTGTGGCCCGAGCTCATTGAGCGCGAGTGCCGGGCCCCCCATCTGGCGCTGGTCCAGGTGCTGTGCCGCCACATGGGCGTGGCCGCAGCGGACGACGACATGCACCGCCTCGCCTTCTCACTGGCCGGGCTGGTCATGCAGATGTGGACCCAGCGCGACCCGCTGCAGGCTATTGCACCGCAGCTGGCGGGGTCTGGGGCTGTGGATGCGTGGGTGGACCGGCTGACGGGTTACGCCCTGAGCATGGTGCAGGGTGAGATCGCCCGGCGGCAGGCTGCACAACAGCCCTCGCGCCGCACTTCACGGAATTCGCACAAGGAATCCAACGCATGACTTTGAGCAAGACCCGATTCTTCTGGGCCGCCTGCCTGCCCCTGGCCCTGGGCGCCTGTGCCGTCACGGCGCCCCCCGCCCAGGTGCCCACAACGCCGCCTGTGGCGTGGCAGGCGCCCTTGCCGCACCAGGGTTCGCTGGGGGATCTGACCCGGTGGTGGACGCAGCTGGGCGACCCGCTGCTCGTCGAGCTCATCGATGCCGCGCAAGCCATCAGCCCCGGCGTGGCGCAGGCCCAGTCCCGCATTGCGCAGGCGCGTGCCACGCAAGTGGCCAGCCGTGCCGCGCTGCTGCCGTCGCTCGATGCACAGGCCAGCGCCAGCCGGGGTTTCAACGAGCAGCTCGCGGGCATCGCCACCACCGCGCAGGCCGGGCTGCAGGCGAGCTGGGAGATCGACCTCTTCGGCGCCAACCGGGCCACCAAGACGGCGGCCGACCAGCGCCTGGCGGGCGCCCAGGCGCTGTGGCATGAGGCCCGCGTGAGTGTGGCCGCCGAGGTGGCGCAGCAGACGAGCAGCCTGCGCACCTGCCTGGAGCAGCTGCGTGTGGCCGAGCGCGATGCGCTGTCGCGCGGAGAAACCTCGCGGCTGTCCGACCTCAGCGAACGCGCCGGTTTCACGGCGCCCGCCACCGCAGCCCTGGCGCGCGCCAGCGCCGCCGAAGCGCAGGCGCGCGCATCGCAGCAGCGCATGCAGTGCGATGTCGAAGTCAAGACCATGGTGGCGCTGACAGGGTGGGAAGAGCCTGCGTTGCGCGCACGCCTGTCCACACCGGCATCCGCCGCGCCCGACGCCCTGTTCACCATTGCCGCCCTGCCTGCCCAAGTGCTGGCCCAGCGCCCCGATGTGTATAACGCCGAGCGCGAAGTCGCCGCTGCCAGCGCCGAAGTGGGCAGTGCACAGGCCCAGCGTTACCCACGCCTGTCGCTCAGCGGCTCGGTGGGCACGGCCTGGGTGCGCAGCGGTGGTGTGACGACCGACCTGAACACCTGGACCATCGGTCCGCTGGCGTTGAGTGTGCCGCTGTTCGACGGCGGCCGGCGCGGCGCGCAGGTGGATGCGGCCCAGGCGCGCTACGACGAGGCCGCTGCGCTCTACCGCGCCAAGGTGCGCCAGGCCGTGAGCGAGGTCGAGCAGGCGCTGGTGCGGTTGCAGAGCACGGCCGAGCGCAATACCAGCGCGCGTGTGGCTGCAGCCGGCTACCGCGCGTCGTTCGACGCTACCGAAGCGCGCTGGCGCGGCGGCCTCGCCAGCCTGGTGGAGCTGGAAGACGCGCGCCGCACCTCCCTGGCGGCCGAGAACGCGCTGATCGCGCTGCAGCACGAACGCCAGGCCGCCTGGGTTTCGCTGTACCGCGCTGCGGGCGGTGGATGGAAAGAGTGAAACACCCCCTGAGTCGCTTCGCGCCTTCCCCCTCTCTCGACTCGCTGCGCGAGTCGGGAGGGGGACGCCCCCGGCGCGGCGGGGCGGCCCTTGCGCGGGGGCACTGGCCTGCGCCGCGCCAGTTTCATCCCGTGCGAGTGGCGCGTAGCGCCGTGGAAAGTTGATATGAATTCTTCAGGACGAAAGCAAATGCAAAATTTCTCTTCCTTCAAGTTCTCTCCGACGGCCTTCGCCGTGATTGCTGCCTGCGTGCTGGCCACCGGCGGCGCCCTGGTTTTCTCCAGCGCATCGCGCGCCGCCGACGAGCCCAAGGCGGGCCAGCCCCGCCCCGCGCTCACGGTGAGCACGGCGCAGCCCCAGCGGACGTCGGTGCCTTTGCGCCTGGCGGCCAACGGCAACGTCGCTGCCTGGCAGGAAGCCAGCATCGGCGCCGAAAGCAATGGACTGCGCCTGACCGATGTGCGGGTGAATGTGGGTGACGTGGTCAAGGCCGGCCAGGTGCTCGCCACCTTCTCGGCCGAAACGGTGCAGGCCGACGTGGCGCAGATGCGCGCCAGCCTGCTCGAAGCCCAGGCCAATGCGGCCGAAGCCGCCGCCAATGCCGATCGGGCCCGCTCGCTGCAGGCCACGGGCGCCTTGAGCCAGCAGCAGATCCAGCAGTACACCACGGCCGAGAAAACCGCCCAGGCCCGGGTGGAGGCCGCCAAGGCCACGCTGAACGCACAGCAGTTGCGCCTGAAGTACACGCAGGTGCTGGCGCCCGACAGCGGCGTGATCTCGGCCCGCACAGCCACCGTGGGCGCGGTGGTGGGTGCAGGCACCGAGCTCTTTCGCATGGTGCGCAAAGGGCGCCTCGAATGGCGCGCCGAAGTCACGTCCACCGAGCTGCGCCGCATTGCGCCGGGCGCCAAGGTCAGCGTGACGGCGGCCAGCGGCGCCACGGCCGAAGGCACGGTGCGCATGGTGGCACCTACGGTGGACCCGCAGACGCGCAATGTGCTGGTGTATGTCGATCTGCCACTCAACAGTGATTTCCGTGCGGGCATGTTCGCGCGGGGTGACTTTGCGTTGGGTGCCAGCGAGGCGCTTACCGTGCCGCAAGAGGCGCTGGTGGTGCGCGATGGTTTCTCGTACGTGTTTGTGGTGGGCGCTGAGCAGCGCGTGCAGCAGCGCAAGGTGCAGACCGGCCGGCGCGTGGCCGACCGGGTGGAGGTGCTGTCGGGCCTGGACGCCAACGCTTCGGTGGCGGTGCGTGGCGCGGGCTTCTTGAACGACGGCGATCTGGTGCGGGTGGCGAACACGCCGGTGCCAGCTTCAGCGCCCAGCAGCACGTCCGAGGCGCCAGATTTCAAGCAAAAAATGGCTCTAGCGCTTGTTGATAAATCCTTTTTGGCTATCAATTGAGGAGCATTCCACATGAATGTATCCACCTGGTCCATCAAGAACCCAATACCGGCCTTGATGCTGTTTGTGCTGCTGACCTTCGGCGGCCTGCTGTCCTTCAACGCCATGAAGGTGCAGAACTTCCCGGACATCGACCTGCCCACGATCTCCGTGACCGTGGCGCTGCCGGGCGCATCGCCCGCGCAGCTTGAAAACGATGTGGCGCGCAAGATCGAGAACAGCATCGCCACGCTGCAGGACTTGAAGCACATCTACACCAAGGTGCAGGACGGCGGCGCCACCATCACGGCCGAGTTCCGGCTCGAAAAACCCACGCAGGAGGCGCTGGATGACGTGCGCTCCGCCGTGGCACGCGTGCGCGGCGATCTGCCGGGCGACGTGCGCGACCCCATCGTGACCAAGATGGACCTGGCTGCGCAGCCTGTGCTGGCCTTCACGATCGCCTCGAACCGCATGGACAACGAGGCGTTGTCCTGGTTTGTGGACGACGCCGTGGCCAAGAAGTTGCTCACGGTGCGGGGTGTGGGCGCGGTCAACCGCGTGGGCGGCGTGGACCGGCAGGTGCATGTGTCGCTGGACCCGGTCAAACTGCAGGCCCTCAACGCCTCGGCGGCCGACGTGTCGCGCCAGCTGCGCCTGGTGCAGACCGAGAGCGCGGGCGGTCGCACCGACCTGGGCGGGAGCGAACAGCCCGTGCGCACGCTGGCCACGGTGCAGTCGGCGCAGGAGCTGGCCAACCTCACGCTGTCGCTGTCGGACGGCCGCCATGTGCGGCTCGATCAAGTGGCCACGGTGTCGGACACGATTGCCGAGCCGCGCGCGCTGGCCCTGCTCAACGGCAAGCCCGTGGTGGGCTTCGAGGTGGCGCGCAGCAAGGGTGCGAGCGAGATCGAGGTGGGCGGTGCCGTGCAGGCGGCGCTCAAGGAGATGCGTGCGCAGCACCCGGATCTGGAAATCACCGAGGCCTTCAATTTCGTGCAGCCGGTGCAGGAGGAATACGACGGCTCCATGCACCTGCTGTATGAAGGCGCCCTGCTGGCCGTGCTGGTGGTATGGCTCTTTTTGCGCGACTGGCGTGCCACGTTCGTGTCGGCCGTGGCGCTGCCCCTGTCGGTGATCCCGGCGTTCATCGGCATGCACCTGCTGGGCTTTTCCATCAACGTGATCACGCTGCTGGCGATGTCGCTGGTGGTGGGCATCCTGGTGGACGACGCCATCGTGGAGGTCGAGAACATCGTGCGCCACCTGCGCATGGGGAAGACGCCTTACCAGGCGGCCATGGAAGCGGCCGACGAAATTGGCCTGGCCGTGGTGGCCACCACTTTCACGCTGATCGCGGTGTTCCTGCCCACCGCGTTCATGAGCGGCATTGCGGGCAAGTTTTTCAAGCAGTTCGGCTGGACGGCGTCGCTCGCGGTGTTTGCCAGCCTGGTGGTGGCGCGCGTGCTCACGCCCATGATGGCTGCTTACATCCTCAAACCCATCGTGGATGACCACAAGGACCCGCGCTGGATGACGGTGTACCTGCGCTGGGCGGCATGGTGCGTCAAACACCGCTGGATCACCTTCATCGCCACCGGCGCGTTCTTCATCGGCTCGCTGGCGCTGATCCCGCTGCTGCCCACGGGCTTCATCCCGCCCGACGACAACTCGCAGACCCAGGTCTACCTGGAGCTGCCGCCCGGCGCCACGCTGGCGCAGACCCGCGCCGTGTCCGAAGACGCGCGCGAGCGCATCGCCAAGGTCGAGCATGTCAAAAGCGTCTACACCACCATCGGCGGCGGCTCGGCGGGGGCCGACCCCTTCATGGGCGGCGCCGGGGCCGAGACGCGCAAGGCCACGCTCACCATCCTGCTGGCCGAGCGCGGCGACCGGCCGCGCAAGCAGGGCATCGAAAACCACATCCGCGCCGCGCTGGAGACCCTGCCCGGCGTGCGCAGCAAGGTGGGCCTGGGCGGCTCGGGCGAGAAGTACGTGCTGGTGCTCTCGGGCGATGACCCGCAGGCGCTGACCACGGCGGCCCTGGCGGTCGAGAAGGACCTGCGCACCATTCCCGGCCTGGGCAGCATCTCGTCCACGGCCAGCCTGGTGCGCTCCGAGATCGCGGTGCGCCCCGACTTCGCGCGTGCCGCCGACCTGGGCGTGACCAGCAGCGCCATCGCTGAGACCCTGCGCATCGCCACCGTGGGCGACTACGACGTGTCGCTGCCCAAGCTCAACCTGGCATCCCGCCAGGTGCCCATCGTGGTCAAGCTGCGGGACGACGCGCGCCAGGACCTGTCGCTGCTCGAGCGCCTGGCCGTGCCGGGGAGCAAGGGCCCGGTGATGCTCGGCCAGGTGGCCACGCTGGAGTTCAGCGGCGGCCCGGCCGTGGTGGACCGCTACGACCGCGCGCGCAACGTGAACTTCGAGATCGAGCTGTCGGGCCAGCCACTGGGCGACGTGACCAAGGCCGTGGAGGCGCTGCCCTCCATCAAGAACCTGCCGCCCGGTGTGCGCCAGATCACCATCGGCGACGCCGAGATGATGGGCGAGCTGTTCGCCAGCTTTGGCCTGGCCATGCTCACCGGCGTGCTGTGCATCTACATCGTGCTGGTGCTGCTGTTCAAGGACTTCCTGCACCCGGTGACCATCCTGGCGGCGCTGCCGCTGTCGCTGGGCGGGGCGTTCGTGGGCCTCTTGATCGCGCAAAAGAGCTTCTCGATGCCCTCGCTCATCGGGCTGATCATGCTCATGGGCATCGCCACCAAGAACTCCATCCTGCTGGTCGAGTACGCCATCCTCGCGCGGCGCGAGCACGGCATGACGCGCTTTGAGGCGCTGATCGACGCCTGCCACAAGCGTGCGCGCCCCATCATCATGACCACGCTGGCCATGGGCGCAGGCATGCTGCCCATTGCGCTGGGCATCGGCGCTGCGGACGCGAGCTTCCGCTCGCCGATGGCGGTGGCCGTGATCGGTGGCCTGATCACCTCGACACTGCTGAGCCTGCTGGTCATCCCGGCCGTGTTCACCGGGGTGGACGACCTGGGGCAGTGGTTCGGCCGTACTCTGCGGCGGCTGCGTGGGGCGCACCATGCTCCGGCGGCCGAGTTGCCTGGGACACCGCCGCCAGCGGGATGACGAGGACGGGGAGCCAGCGTGGCAGAGAAAGCGGCATCCGCTGCGCCCGGGCTCCCCTATTCGTCTGAAAAAGCGGGCAATCCCCAGGGTTGCCCCGGCTTAGCCAAGCGTGTGGCCGTTAGATAATGTAACGAGCACCATGAACCTCGTCAGCCTGAACATCGAATCCATCCAGCTCGGCCATCCGCTGCCTTTTGTGCTGCGGGGTGCCGATGGCGTGTTGCTGGCGCAAAAGGGGTATGTCATCCGCACCCGGGAAGAGCTGGCCAAGATGGTAGGCCGGGGCCGGCAACTGTGCGTGGATACCGATGAGTCCGGCGACAGCCACCGGGCCTACCTGGCGCAGTTGCAGCGCATGCTGATCGCAGACACCAATCTGGGTGAAATTGCGGCGATGAAGATGACGGCGGCCGACGACGCGGGTGGGCGGGGACGCGGTGGCAAGACCCTGCCTGACTGGCCCGAGCTGCAGCTGCGTGCCACACAATTGCTGCGCGCGCCCTCGCCCCATGATTTTGGCGGGCGCTTCCAGATGCTGCACGACGAGCTCGCCCGCCACTGCGAGCAAACTCCCGACGCCACGCTGCTGGCCCTGATCTACCTGTCGGTGCAGGAAACCCGCATGTACAGCGCCACGCATTCGATGCTGGTGTGCTGCGTGTGCATGGTGGTGGCGCGCGAAATGCTGCGCTGGCCCGAAGCCCGCGTACAGCAGTTGGGCCACGCGGCGCTCTCCATGAACATTGCCATGACCGAGCTGCAGGACCAACTGGCCCAGCAGACCCATCCGCTCACGGCTGTGCAGATTGCCGCGGTGGAGAGCCATGCGGAGCGTTCCGAGGCGTTGCTGCGCACGCTCGGCGTGGCCGACCCTGTGTGGCTGGAGGCGGTGCGCTGCCACCACCACCGCACCCCTGGCCCGCTGGCCAAAAAGACGGAACCCCAGCAAATGGCCCGCCTTTTGCAGCGCGCCGACATATTTGGTGCGCGGATGGCACCCCGCGCGGCCCGCTGGCCCATGCCGGTCACGGCGGCCATGCAGGCGAGCTACTACGATGAAGAGCACCAGGTGGACGAGGCCGGTGCCGCGCTCGTCAAGACGCTGGGCGTGTATCCGCCAGGGGCCTTTGTGCGGTTGGCCAGCCAGGAGGTGGGTGTCGTCATCCGCCGGGGTACGACGGCCACCACGCCCAAGGTGGCGGTGGTGACCAACCGCGACGGCATGCCGACAGGGGAGCCCATTCCCCGCGACACCGGCATGCCCCCCTGGAAAGTCACGGGTGTGGTGGCTTTCAAGGACGTGCGGGTCAAGCTCTCGCTGGACCGTTTGCTCAACCTGGGCTGAACCGTCTCTGAGCCGCAGGCGCGGCACTCCGCCTGCAACGGGTGGACGGGCTTGACGCCCGGCGCCATCCACGAGCAGCTTCTGCCCGTCTTTCTTTCCCCCATCCCCTGCCGCGACGGTAGCGCCTGTACGGCCCGTGCCGCCCTGCCTTCGCCTGCGCCGGCAATAACCATTGAAGCCGCAGAGCTTTGAATCCATTGGGTGCGGGCATTCGTATACCAATCAGTCCAAATAAAAACTCATGTGGACAAAAAATGATGGAATGGTTAAATTGCCCATACCACTGCGCCCCAAGCCCTATGAACACCTCTTTCAGACGCCTTCTTTCGGTCGCCAGCCTTTTCCTCTTGGCAACGGTCGGCCATGTGCCCTTGGCCCACGCGGCGGATGCCGAAAGCTGTCCGGCCACGCTGCAGCACACGTTTGCCAGGCTGCAGGATGAAAAACCCCAGTCGCTGTGCCAGTACGCTGGCCGGGTGGTGCTGGTGGTCAATACCGCGAGTTTTTGTGGCTTCACCGGCCAGTACAAAGGGCTGGAAGAGCTGTATGCCCGCTACAAGGACAAGGGGCTGGTCGTGCTGGGCTTTCCGTCCAACGACTTTTCGCAGGAGACCGGCAGCAACCAGCAGATCGCAGATTTCTGCGAAAACACTTTTGGCGTGAAATTTCCCATGTTTGCAAAGAGCAGCGTCAAAGGGGCAGAAGCCTCGCCGCTGTTTCGCCAGCTGGCACAACTGTCCGGCACGGCGCCGCGCTGGAACTTCCACAAATACCTGCTGGGCCGCGACGGCAAGCTGGTGGACAACTACTCCAGCCTCACTGCCCCTGACAACAAGGGCCTCGTGCGCGCCATCGAACAGCAACTTGCTGTTGCCGCTACGAGGTAATTGCAATGCTTTCTTTACGTTTCTTTAAAAAAAACCAGGGCATGCTCTGGAACTTCGCCAGCGCAACCCCACTCTATCTATTGCGCAAGACGATTGCGCGACGTACAGTTTTAGTGTTGCGAAGCCTTTCGGGCCCCCGGGTTCCGACTGACCTCCTGGAGCGCTTCTCCTCCCTCCCTCTCTTATTCGTTTCGGGAAGCTTCGCAACCTTTTTATTCCATGTACCGGCCAGAGGGAGCCGGCCATGAAAATCGCCATCATCGGTTCCGGCATCTCCGGGCTGGCGGTCGCGCACCAGCTGCGCGGCCAGGCGGACATCACGCTGTTTGAAGCCAGCGACTACTTTGGCGGCCACACCCATACGGTGGACGTGACGTTGCCCGACGCGTCGGGCACGCCCGTCACGCATGGCGTGGACACCGGCTTCCTGGTGTTCAACGAGCGCACCTACCCCCACCTGATCCGTCTGCTGGCCGAGCTGGGCGTCGAGACTGCGAAGTCCGACATGTCGTTCTCGGTGCAGGTGCCGAGTGCCCTGGGTGGCCCTGGTGGTGGCCGCGCGCTGGAATGGAGCGGCACCAACCTCAGCACCGTGTTTGCCCAGCGTTCCAACCTGGTCAATCCGCGCTTCCTGGGCATGCTGCGCGACCTGCTGCGCTTCAACAAGCTGTGCACGCGCATCGCCGAAAAGCAGGCCGAGGCCGCGCTGATGCAGCCGCTGGGCGATTTCTTGCGCGAGCACCGCTTTGGCGACGCGTTCCGCGACTGGTATTTCTTGCCCATGCTGGGCTGCATCTGGAGCTGCCCCACCGACCAGATGCTCAAGTTCCCCGTGGCCACCATGATCCGGTTCTGTCACAACCATGGGCTCATCCAGGTGAGCAACCGCCCGCAGTGGTGGACGGTGTCCGGTGGTGCGCGCCACTACGTGGACAAGATCGTGGCGGGCATCGCCGACAAGCGCCTGAACACCCCCGTGCGCCGCATCGAGCGTGATGCCGCCGGTGTGCGCGTGGTGACGGCAGGCCACACCGAACACTTTGACAAGGTGGTGCTGGCCACCCATTCGGACCAGTCGCTTGCGCTGCTGGCCCAGCCCACCACCCAGGAGCGCGCCGTGCTCGGCGCCATTCGCTACCAGGCCAACCGCGCCGTACTGCACACCGACATCTCGGTGCTGCCCGCGCGCCGCGCCGCCTGGGCTGCGTGGAACTACGAGCGCGCCCAGCAGCGCAGCCGCGAGTCGGCCCGCGTGTGCCTGCACTACCTCATCAACCAGTTGCAGCCCGTGCCCTTTGCCCAGCCCGTGGTGGTGTCGCTCAACCCGGTGCGCGACATTGCACCCGAACACGTGATCGGCAGCTACGAGTACGCGCACCCGGTGTTCGACATGGCCGCCATCCGCGCGCAGCAGCAGGTGGGCAAGCTGCAGGGGCAGCAGCACACCTGGTTCTGCGGCGCCTGGACGGGCTATGGCTTTCACGAGGATGGCCTCAAATCCGGTCTGGCCGTGGCCGAGCAACTGCGGGCGGCCCTGCCAGCGCCTTTGGCGGAGGCTGCGTGAGCCACGCCCCGGCCCCACCCGCGGCGCCCCTCATCGGCTTCGGCCAGGTGCGCCACACGCGGCTGCGGCCCCGGCGGCATGCGTTTGCCTACCCGACGTTTTTTCTGATGCTGCCCATGCGCAACCTGCCCGGCCTGGGCAGCGAACTGGCCGTGAACCGGCGCGGCGCCATCAGCTTTCATGATGTGGACCACGGCGACGGCCGCAGCGCCGCGCAAGGCGGGGCGCTGGCGTGGTTGGACGAGCTGCTGCGCACCGAAGGCGTCATCGACGCCACGGGCGAGGTTTGGCTGCACTGTTACCCGCGGGTGCTGGGCTACACCTTCAAACCCGTGAGCTTCTGGTACTGCCACCGTGCCGACGGCAGCCTGCGCGCCATCGTGGTGGAGGTGAACAACACCTTTGGCGAGCGCCACTGTTACCTGCTGGATGCCCCGCGGTACGGCGTGGAGCAGCAGGCGCGCAAGGTGTTCCATGTGTCGCCGTTCTGCGAGGTGGGCGGCGGCTACCGCTTTCGCTTCATGCGCACCGAGGCCGGGGTACAGGACGCGGGCCGCACCGTGGTGCGCATCGACCACGACGACTACACCGGCCCGCTCATCCAGACCAGCGTGAGCGGCACCCTGCAGGCCGTCACACCCCAGACCTTGCGCCAGGCGCTCTGGGGCTACCCCGCCATGACGCTGGCCATCATTGCCCGCATCCACTGGCATGCGCTGCGGCTGTGGCTCAAGCGTGTGCGTTTCCACCGCAAGCCCGAGGCGCCTGCCTCCATCGTGACCCGCTGAATTCCATGACGAACGAGAACGCCGCCATGAACTCCACCACCGCCCCCCGCACCGCCCTGGCCCTGCCCGCTGGCACCCCGGCTGCCGCCCGCACGGCGCTCAAGCTGCTGCAGCGCCTGCAGCATGGTCACCTCACGGTGCAGCTGCCCGACGGCACCTTGCAGCATTTCGGGCATGACAACGGCCCCTCGGCCGCGATCACGCTCAAGAACTGGAACGTGTGCAGCGCCGCGCTCAAGTCCGGCGACATCGGTTTTGCCGAGAGCTACATCGCAGGCGACTGGACCACGCCGCACCTGACCGACCTGCTCAAGCTCTTTGTCGCCAACCGCCAGCAGGTCGAAGGCGTGATCTACGGCACCTGGGCCGGGCGCCTGCTGTACCGCATCAAGCACCTGCTCAACCGCAACACGCGCAGCAACAGCCAGAAGAACATCCACGCCCATTACGACCTGGGCAACGCGTTCTACGAGCTGTGGCTGGACGACACGATGAACTACTCCTCCGCCTGGTTCGAGGGCGATGCGGGCGGCGACATGCGCACCGCGCAACATGCCAAGGTGCGCCGCGCGCTGCGCATGGCGGGTGTGCAGGCCGGTGACCGGGTGCTGGAGATTGGCTGCGGCTGGGGCGCCTTGGCCGAGATGGCGACCACTGAATTCGGCGCATCCCTCACCGGCGTCACGCTGTCCACCGAGCAGCTGGCGTTTGCGCAAAAGCGCATGGCGGCGCATGGGGTGCAAGCCAAGGCCGACCTGCGCTTGCAGGACTACCGTGACATCCACGACGGCCCCTACGACGCGATCTGCTCCATCGAAATGGTCGAAGCCGTGGGCCGCGAATACTGGCCCACCTATTTCCAGTCGGTGAACCGCCTGCTCAAGCCCGGCGGCAAGGCGTGCATCCAGAGCATCGTCATCGACGACAGCCTGTTCGACCGCTACATCAGCTCCACCGACTTCATCCAGCAGTACATCTTCCCCGGCGGTTGCCTGCCTTGCCCCCGGGAGTTCCGCCGCGAGGCCGAGGCCGCAGGGCTGCGTGTGGTGGACGAGTTTGCGTTTGGCCAGGACTACGCCGAGACCCTCAAACGCTGGCGCGAGCGCTTCCTGGCCCAGCGCGTACAGATTCTGCAGCTGGGCTTCGATCAGCGCTTCATGCACATCTGGGAGTTCTACCTCGCCTACTGCGAAGCGGCGTTTGCGATGAGCAACATCGACCTGGTGCAGTACACGCTGGCGAAAGACTGATTGCTATGAAAAACATAGCTATTACCGCTTTGTGGATAAGCGCTGGGGCCTATTTTTATTCAAATTCTGTTCTCGCACAGGCCGTGCCGATGGCCCAGGCGGCAGAGCCAGCCACCGCCATGCCCCTGTCGGGCGTGCGCCTCTCGGGCCAGGGGGTGCTCCGGTTCCTGGGTTTCGAGATCTACCGCGCCCGGCTGTGGGTGCCGCCCGGCTTTGATGTCGACAACTACGGCGCACTACCTTTGGCGCTGGAGCTGACCTACCACCGCGACTTCACGGCGGAGGCCATCGCCAGGCGCTCCCTGGAGGAGATGCGCCGCATCGGCAGCTTCACGCCCCAACAGGCCACGCGTTGGCAGCAGGCGTTGCAGGCCGCGTTGCCCGACGTGAAATCGGGCGACCGCCTGCTGGGCATTCACCAGCCCGGCGTGGGTGCGGTGTTCAAGATGGCCGGGCGTGTGGTGGGGGAGGTGCCTGACGCCGAGTTCTCACGCCTCTTCTTTGGCATCTGGCTCTCGCCCCAAACCTCCGAACCCGGTCTGCGCCAAGAGCTGCTGGCCGCCATCCGCACTGCGGGCCAACCATGAGCAATGGGCAGCCCATCCGCGCCAGCGCAGGCCTGGCCTATGGGCTGCTGGGTCTGCCCCTGGCGTTTGTGGCGCTGCCGCTGTATGTGCTGCTGCCCAACCACTATGCGCGCGAATTTGGCATGCCACTGGCCACGCTGGGTGCGGTGCTGCTGGCGGCGCGGTTGTTCGATGCGTTCATCGACCCGCTGTTGGGTCGCCTGGCCGACCACCTGTTTGGCCGCTCGGTGCGCGCCGTGCTGGCGGTGGGCGCGGTGTCGGCGGTGGTGCTGGCACTGGGGCTGACCAGCCTGTTCTTTCCGTGGGTGCGCGGGGCCGATGCGCTGATCGCCTGGGCGCTGGTGGCGCTGCTCATCACCTACACCGCCTACAGCCAGCTGAGCATTGCGCACCAATCCTGGGGCGCGCGCCTGGGCGGCGATGAACTGCAGCGTGGCCGCATCGTGGCGTGGCGCGAAGGGGCGGCGCTGGTGGGCGTGGTGCTGGCCTCGGTGCTGCCCGCGCTGCTAGGGCTGCCGGTCATGCTCGGTGTGTTTGCCATTGCCTTGCTGCTGGGCTGGTGCGCCTGGGCGCGGTCACCCCGTCCTTCAGCCCATGCGGGCACCGTAGCGGGGGTGTACCGCCCACCGCAGCGCGCCAGCCTGTGGCGACCCTGGGGGCGTCCCGCCTTCCGTCGCCTGCTGGCGGTGTTCATGCTCAACGGCATTGCCAGTGCCATCCCGGCCACGCTGGTGCTGTTTTTCATCCAGGACCGCCTGAAGGCTCCGCCCGCGCAGGAGCCGATGTTCCTGGCGGCGTATTTCGTCTGCGCTGCGCTCTCGATCCCGCTGTGGCTGCGGGCCGTGGCGCGATGGGGCCTGGTGCGCACCTGGCTGGCAGGCATGCTGCTGGCGATCGCCGTGTTTGTGTGGACTGCGTTTCTGGGCGCGGGTGATGTGATGCCGTTCATGGTGGTCTGCGCGCTTTCGGGCGTGGCACTGGGCACCGACCTGGCATTGCCCTGCGCCCTGCTGGCCGGCGTGATTGCGGCCGAGGGCGACAGCGGGCAGCACGAAGGCGCGTACTTTGGCTGGTGGAACTTTGCCACCAAGCTCAACCTGGCGCTGGCCGCAGGCCTGGCGCTGCCCCTGCTGGGCTGGCTGGGCTACACCCCCGGCACGCGCAGCGAAGACGGATTGCAGACCCTGGGCCTGGCCTATGCGGTGTTGCCCTGCATGCTCAAGCTGATGGCGGCGGCAGCGCTCTATCTTCTCCTCCTGCGGCGCCCTCGCAGCGCGGAGATTGTTTGAATTCGACCGACCAAGGTGCACCCCCATGATGCAACGACGCCTTCTCCTTTCCGCCGCACTGACTGCACCCTTGGTGCTGTCCGGCTGCGCCAATCAGAGCATTGACGGTTACGCCAGCGAAAAACCGGTGCTGGACCTGGCCCAGTATTTCAACGGCAAGATCGACGCCCACGGCATCTTTCAGGACCGCAGCGGCCAGATCGTCAAGCGCTTCACCGTGGTCATGGACTGCTCATGGAAAGGCAATGAGGGCGTGCTCGACGAAGCCTTCACCTATTCGGACGGTACCGCCCAGCGCCGCATCTGGCGCCTGACGAAACACGCTGATGGTCGCTACACGGGCACTGCGGGCGACGTGATCGGCATGGCCAATGGACAGACACGCGGCAATGCCTTCCGCTGGAACTACACGCTGGCGCTGCCGGTGGATGGCAAGGTTTACCACGTCGATCTGGACGACTGGATGTACCTCATCGATGACCGCGTGATGCTCAACCGCGCCACCATGAGCAAGTTCGGCGTGCGCCTGGGCGAGATCACGCTGTCCTTCACCAAACGCGCACCATGAGCCTCAATCCTCCCCTGCGTGACTGGCATGGCCGCCGGGCCTGGCTCATTGGGGCCAGCAGCGGTATTGGCCGGGCCACAGCGGCGGCGCTGCATGCGCGCGGTGCGCAGGTCATCGTCTCGGCGCGCAGTGGCGATGCGCTGGATGCGTTTGTGGCCCAGCACCCAGGCAGCGTGGCCTTGGCCGTCGATACGGCAGAGCCCGAACAGGTGCAGGCTGCCGCCGCACAGGTGCTGGCGGGCGGTGCACCCGACATGGTGTGCTACTGCGCAGGTTACTACCGCGACATGCGCGCCACCGATTTCGACTTGGCAGAAATGCTGCTCCACGAGCAGATCAATTACAACGGCGTGCTTCAGGTGCTGGCCGGCGTATTGCCCGCGATGCTGGCGGCGGCGCAGTCCGGGCGTCCCGGGCATGTGAGCTTGATCAGCAGCGTGGCGGGTTTTCGGGGCCTGCCCAAGAGCCTGGCCTACGGACCCACCAAGGCCGCGCTCATCAACCTGGCCGAGGCGCTGTACCTGGATCTGCACGACCTGGGCATGGGCGTGAGCGTGATCAACCCCGGCTTTGTGGCCACGCCGCTCACGGCGGGCAACGATTTCACGATGCCCGCGCTGATCTCGCCCGAGGCGGCGGCTGCGGCCATCGTGCGGGGCTGGGAGCGGGGGCATTTCGACATCCACTTCCCCAAGCGCTTCACGCGCGTGATGAAACTGCTGCGCGTGTTGCCGTATCGGTGGTACTTTCCGGCGGTTCGCCGCTTCACAGGCCTCTGATCCTTCATGCACCCACCCCGCGCGCCCCTTACTGCCGAAGACGCCGTCACCCGCGTGGTGGCGTTTTTCGAGCACCTGTCACCGGCCGATGTAGCGACCATCGGCGAGTTCTATGCGCCACAGGCGCGCTTCAAGGATCCGTTCAACGAGATGCAGGGCGTGCCCGCCATCCAGGCCATCTTTGCCCACATGTTCGAGGCACTGGAGCAGCCGCGTTTTGTGGTCACCGGCCGCGTGGTGCAGGGCACGCAGTGTTTCCTGACCTGGGATTTTCTGTTCGCCTTCAAGGGCTTTGACAAGGGCGTGACGCAGACCGTGCGCGGCGCGTCGCACCTGGTGCTGGACGAACAAGGCCTGGTGACGCTACACCGCGACTACTGGGACGCCGCCGAAGAACTGTACGAAAAGCTGCCGGTGGTGGGCGCGCTGATGCGCTGGCTCAAGAAACGCGCCAACAGCTGATTACTGGCCGTTGACGCATTGATCACGCCAGTGTTTTGATGCGTGGGTGCCCGGGCAGCGGCACTGCGCGCTGCAGCACGCCCTCGGCCAGCCACAGCGCACTGTTCCATGCGCGTTGTGCCACATAAGGCAGCGGCAGCTGCTGGTAGTCGTCGTTGAAGACCTCAAAGCTGTAGTCGCCCTGGTAGCCCATGCCATCGAGCGTGCGCACCAGCTCAGCCAGGGCCTGGCTGTGCACGCCTTCGCCAGGGAACACGCGAAAGTGCCGCGCCGTGTCGATGCGCTCCTGCACGGTGCGGGTCTCCTGCCACATGAAGTCCGAAAGCTGCACCAGATAGATCTGCTCGGGGTCCACATCCGTGAGCGCCGAGAGCGGGGTGCTGGTGGCGAACTGGTGGTAAGAGTCGATGGCCAGGCCGAGGTTGGGGCAATCGGCCTGCTCGACCGCCGCCCACGCCTGGTGCACCTCGTTGATGTGCCGTCCCCACGAGAGCCCTTCAAACGCCACGCGGATGCCGTGCGGCAGCGCCAGCAGGGCCAGCTTGCGCAGGTCGCGCGCGATGGCATCGGCATCGGCGGTGGCGTGCGATGACGTGGAGCTGCAGGCCAGCAGCACGGGCGCCCCCAGGTCGCGCGCCATCAGGATCATCTGCTTGGCAATGTCCACCTTGTAGCTGTGCAGGTGGCCCGACAGGCCTTCAAAGTCGCGCAGCACCTGAAAGCCCGTCACGCGCAGGCCGCTGCTGCGCACGGCGTGCACGGCCGCCTCGATGCCTTGCGGATGGCCCACGATGTCGCGGGCGGCCAGCATGATCTGGCCAAATCCTGCGGCCTGGACGGCGGCGAGCTTGGCCTCCAGTGGGCCGGCCAGGCTGATGGTGTCCATGCCGAAATCGGCGACGTTGCGTTGCATGGTGGATGTGCGCATGGCGGGCTCCGTGGGCGGGGGGTCAGCGGGCGTCCAGCACCAGCTCGAAGCTGGGCGAGCCAGCGTCGGAGCGCGTGAGGGCGCCGCGCGTGCCGGTGTGCACGCCCGTGGGCGATTCGACAAACTCCACGCCCCGCGCGCGCAGTGCGTTCACGGCGGCCAGCACATCGGGCGTGCCAAAGGCCACGCGCTGCAGCAGTTCCTCGGGGTCGGCATCGAGTGCGTCGACCAGCGGCTCAATCAGCTGCCAGTGCAGCGTGCCGCAGGGGCTGGCCAGTATGCGGCCATGCGTGAGCACGCCAAACGATTGCTCGGGGGACAGCTCGGCAAACCCAAACAGTTCGCCATAAAAATGGGTCCAGTCCTGCGCGCGGCCCAGCCCGATGTATTGCACCACGCCAAACAGGTGCAGGCCTTGCAGCGCGGGTGGGCGCGGGTTGACGGTGGGGATGGGCACAAAGTCCACGTCGTAGATCGAGAACTCCTGGTACCGGTCCACAAAGTAGATGCGGCTGGACCCTACGCCGTGGATGGCGGGGATGTTGAGTTCCATCACCTCGACCTCGGTGTGCACGGCCCAGGCGCCCAGCTCCAGCACGCGGCGGTACGCGGCGGCCGCGTTGTTCACGCGGAAGGCGATAGCGGCCAGCACCGGCGTGTCCGTGAGTGCGGGGGGGGCATGCACGCCGGTGCGTTCGTTGTCCTGGTGGGCGTTGACGATGATGTTCATGTCGCCCTGGCGGTACAGCAGCACCTCGCGCGAGCGGTGCCGCGCCACCGGCTGAAAGCCCATGCGCTCCAGCGCCTGGCCCAGTGCCTGGGGGCGGCTGGTGGCGTATTCAATGAACTCCACCCCTTGCAGGCCCAGGGGGTTGGGCAGTTCGCCCAGCGCTTCGCGGGCGGCCATCATCGGGGTGCTCATGGATTCGACTCCTTGTGATTTGCTGCAGGGGGCGGGTGGGTTCAGCGGGTGCTGACCAGGCGGCGGAAATGCGCGTCCATGCGGGCTGCGTCGGGGGCTTCGCTGGTGAACAGCTCGAACGCGCCGACCGCCTGGCCCACGGCCATGCCGCCGCCATCCGACACCTTGCAGCCCAATGCCCGTGCGGTCTGGACCAGCGCAGTTTCGAGCGGAAAATACACCACCTCGGACACCCACATCGCTTGCCGCAGCAGCGCCGCGTCGAGGGGGAGCCCGGGCAGTTTGTCCATGCCCGTGGGTGTAGCGTGGATCAGCCCGGTGGCGTGGGCCATGGCCGATCGGATCTCGCCAGCCTCGGCGCGCGCGCCATAGAGGGCATTCACGTCGGCGGCCAGTTGTGCGGCGCGTTCGGGTTGGGCATCGACGATGGTCAGGTGCTGTGCCCCCAGCCGCAGCACGGCATGCGCAATGGCGGCGCCCGCACCGCCCGCGCCCAGCAGCACCACGCGGCTGAGGTCGGCGCCAGGCAGTGCACGGGTAAAGCCCCAGGCCCAGCCCGATCCGTCCGTGTTGTGCCCCACCAGCTGGCCATCGCGGATGACGACCGTGTTCACGGCGCCCATGGCGCGCGCCTCTTCCGACAGGCTGTCAAGGTAGGGGATCACGGCCTGCTTGCAGGGGTAGGTCACGTTGCAGCCCGCGTAGCCCATGATGCGCGCTGCCGACAGCAGCGTGGGCAGGTGCTCCGCTGAGGAAGCCGAGCGGTCCAGGTCAATCAGCTGGTAGTGCAGGCGCATGCCGTGGTGGCGCGCCTCTTCTTCGTGCAGGGCCGGCGACAGCGACTTCTGGATGCCGGCACCGATCAGCCCGATGAGCACCTTGCGGGGGCTTGTGGAAGACATGGTGGATGCGGTGGATAACACCGGGGGATCAAGGAGCGAGGTGCTCATGGGAGGAATGCGGGTGGGCGCGCTGCCGGGGTGTGGGTCACAGCGCAGCAGCGCGAGGGTTGCTGCGTTCGGGTTATTTGCCGCTGCGCAGCTTGGCCAGCGTGGCGTAGACCTCTTGCACGGTCTCGGCGCCCACCTTGTCGCTGTGCTTTTCGACCACGGGCTTGACCTTGGCGCGCAGCTTGTCCACTTCGGCCGGCGCGAACTCGTTGATCTGCATCCCGGCCTTCTTGAGGTCGTCCATGGCCACGTTGGCTTGCACACGCGATACGGCGCGCTGGAAGGTGGTGGCCTCGGCCATCGCATCGTTCACGGCCTTCTGGTCGGCGGGGTTCAGGCTGTCCCAGAACTTCTTGCTCACGATCACGGCCTGCGGGTTGTACATGTGGCGTGTGACCGTCAGGTACTTTTGCACTTCGGCGAACTTGGACGAGAGGATGGTCGAAAACGGGTTTTCCTGGCCGTCCACAGCCTTTTGCTCCAGCGCCGTGTACAGCTCGGGGAAAGGCATGGGCACCGCGTTGGCGCCCAGTGCGTTGAACATGTCGATGTAGATGGGCGACTGGATCACGCGGATCTTCAGGCCCGCGATGTCTTCGGCCTTGGTAATGGGCCGCTTGCTGTTGGTGAGATTGCGAAAGCCCAGTTCCCAATAGCCCAGGCCCACCAGGTTCTTTGCCTGCAGCTTGTCGAGAAGCTTTTTGCCGAAGGGGCCGTCGGTCACGGCATCGGCCTCCTGCGGCGAGGCGAACAGGAACGGGAAGTCGTAGATGCCGAATTCCTTGGCCTGGGCGGACAGGATGCCGGCGTTGAGCACCGTCATTTCCACCGTGCCGCCTTGCAGGGCAGACACGGTCTGCAGGTCACCCCCCAGCGTGCCACCCGGGAAGAGCTTGACCGCGATGCGGCCATTGGTCTTGGCGGCCACGAGGTCGGCGAACTTCTGCGCGCCCTGGGCCTGCGGGTGGTCCTTCTGGTTCTGGAAGGCGAACTTGATGGTCCGCTCCTGGGCATGCGCCGTGGGTATCAGCGACGCTGCGATCAGGGTGGTGGCGAGCAGGGTTTTGAGCAGTTTCATGGAAATGTCTCCTTGGGTTTTAGGCGGGGCAGAAAAGCGGGAAGCGAGGGCGGGTGCACGGGGCCGTGTCAGCCGCCCAGCCAGCGCAGGGGCACGGTGACGAGCGAGGGGAACACGACCAGCAGGAACATCACCACGAACTGCGCCAGCATGAAGGGCATCACGCCGCGTGTGACCTGCCCCATCGAGATCCGCCCCACGCCTGCCACGACATTCAGTACGGTGCCCACGGGCGGCGTGATGAGGCCGATGGAGTTGTTGATGATGAACAGCACGCCGAAGTACACCGGGTCGATGCCGGCGGCCTTGACCACCGGCATCAGCACGGGCGTCATGATGAGAATGGTGGGCGTCATGTCCATGGCCGTGCCGACCACCATGACCAGCAGCATGATGGCGACCAGTAGCAGCGTGGGGTTGCCCATGAAGGGCTCCAGCATGCCGATGACCTTGGACGGCAGATCGGCCACGGTGATGAGCCAGGCCGACACCATGGCGGCAGCCACCAGGAACATGATCACAGCGCTGGTGCGCGCGGCCGCCTGGAAGATACCGACCAGCTGGCGCCAGGAGAGTTCGCGGTACACCGCCATGGAGACGATCAGCGCGTACATCGCGGCCACCACGGCAGCCTCGGTGGGTGTGAAGACACCCATGCGAAGTCCCACGAGGATGATGATAGGCAGTCCCAGCGCCCAGGCGGCTTCGCGCAGGGCCAGCTTCAGCTCGGCGCGGGTGGCGCGTGGTGGGGGGGTGACGTTCTCTCGGCGGCCGAGCCACCACCAGGTGACTGCCAGCGAGACTGCCAGCAGCAGCCCCGGGAAGATCCCTGCGAGGAACAGCTTGCTGATGGACACATTGGCCGCCACGCCAAAGATCACGAAGCCGATGGAGGGCGGGATGATGGGGCCGATGACGCCTGCCGAGGCGATGAGGCCCGCCGAGCGCTCCTTGCTATGGCCCGCGACGATCATCATGGGCAGCAGCAGTGAGGTCAGCGCGGCCGCGTCCGCCACCGCAGAGCCCGACACCGCCGACAGGATCACCGCCGCCATGATGACCACATAGCCCAGGCCCCCGGGAATGTGACCCACCAGCGCCAGGGCGAGCTTCACGATGCGGCGGGACAGGCCGCCCACGTTCATGATCTCGCCCGCGAGCATGAAGAACGGCACCGCCAGCAACGGAAAGCTGTCGGCACCGTTGATCACGTTCTGGGCCAGGATCTGGGCATCGAACAAATCAAGGTGCCACATCAGCGCAACGCCGCTGAGCAGCAGCGCGTAGGCGATGGGAATGCCGATGGCCATGGCCAGCAGCAGAGAGCCGAGGAAGATCGCGACGGTCATGGGAGTGGTTCCGGGCTGGTTGTCGTCAGGGCTTGTTCGCGCCCGGGGTGTCGGATGCCGCTTGCGCGTCCCGCTGGATCTGCTCCAGCGCGGCAGCTTCTTCGCTCTCCTGCACCATGATCAGTTCGTGGTCGGCCAGCGGGATGAATAGCGTGCGCAGCAGGTCGCGCAGCAGGATGGCGATGGCGGAGGCGCCCATCAGCACGCCGCTGGCATAGAAGATGCCGACCGAAGCGCCAGTCACGGGGGCTTCGGTCTCCCAGTTGATGACCGTCTGCGACCAGCTGCCCGAGAGCAGCAGCCAGGACACGTAGAGCATGGCGACCTGTGCCACCACGAGGCAAATCTTCTTGCCCAACGTGGGCAGGCGGGAGACCAGGGCATCCACCCCCAGATGGCCATGTTCGCGCAGGGCCACCACGGCGCCCATGAAGGTCAGCCATACGAACAGCCAGCGCGACAGTTCCTCGGAGATGGTGATGCCGGAGTTGAACGTGTAGCGCAGCACCACATTGCCAAAAACGAGCACCACCATGATCGCCAGGCACAGGCCTGCCAGTGCATCCAGCACGCGGGTGTATCCCCGCAGTACGCGGTCGGCCAGTGCGAACATGGTGTCTCCAGTCGTTGTGGTTGAAAGCCTCGAATAATTTTGTACGAACTGGTTAGTATTTGATCTAGGTGCAAACCCTGCTCTTCGTTTGGGGGTAGCGGCAGGAGGCGCGGGCGGTCGCAGTGCTGCCTTGGATGCGGAGCAGCGGCGGGTTTTGCGGCCATCTGGCGGCACGCGCCAGGGCCGTTGGGTCAGGGCCGCAGGAAGCGCACGATCATTTCTATGATCGATTCACGGCGTTGCGCCGTGGCGGCAGGCGTGTCGAGTGAACGCTTGAAGATGGCACCAAAGGTGTGGCGGTTGGCCACATTGAAGAAGCACAGCGCCGAGATCGACATGTGCAGGTCCACCGGGTCCACGTCGGGGCGGAAGACGCCGGCAGCCACGCCGCGCTGGTACACGTTGTGCACCGCGTGAATGACAGGAATGTTCAGCTCCTGGATGGTCGTGGAGCGGCTGATGAACTCGCCCCGGTGCATGTTTTCATTCATGACCAGGCGAATGAAATCGGGGTTGGCGAGCTGGTAGTCCACGGTGAAGCCCACCAGCGTGCGCAGCGCCTGTTCGGGGGCCAGGTCTTCGAGGTGCAGCTCCGACTCGATGCGTCGAATGCGCCGGTAGGCCTCCTCCAGCACCGCCACGTACAGACCTTCCTTGCTACCGAAATAGTAGTAGATCATGCGTTTGCTGGTGCTGGTCAGGGCCGCGATTTCGTCGATGCGTGCGCCCGCCAGGCCCTTGTCGGCAAACTCCGCCGTGGCCACCTGCAGGATGTTAGCCATGGTGCGGTCGGGATCGTTCACGCGGACCCGGTCTGCCCCGGGCGTGGTGGCCGCCTCGCGCGCAGCGCGCTGCCGGGTGGCCCGTGCTTCGCCAGCCTTCGAGGGTTTTTGAACCATTTCGTTCATAAGCTCCGTAGCATACGGCACACGAGAACCCGCCCCGGCAATGAAAGGGGCTGTAGGTGCCGCCCTGGCACCGCTGCTGGGTTCAGGACGGCTTGGTGTCCGCGAAGCTCGGGCGCAGCATCAGCTTGTCGAGCAGCTTGCCCAGGTTGGGGTATTCGCTGCGCCAGGCGATGTCCGGAAAGCGGAATTCCAGCCAGCCCAAAGCGCAGCCCACGGCGATGTCGGACAGGCTCAGGTGGATGCCGCTGCAAAACGGCTTGTCACCCAGGCCTTGGCTCATCGACTTGAGGCCGTCATTCACCTTGAGCAACTGGCGGTCGATCCAGGCCTGGCTGCGTTCGCTGTCCTTACGGTGCGCCCAGGTGGCTTCCAGCCGCGCGAGGATGGCGGCGTCCATCACGCCATCGGCCAGGGCCTCCCAGGTCTTGACCTCGGCGCGCTCGCGGCCTTGGGACGGGATCAGCTTGCCAACAGGGGAGAGGGTGTCCAGGTACTCCACGATCACGCGGGAGTCGAAGACGGCTTCGCCGCCTTCCATCACCAGGCAGGGCACTTTGCCCAATGGGTTGGAGGTGGCAATGTGGGTATCGTCTGCCCAGACGTTTTCTTGCACGAACTGGTAGTCGAGCTTTTTCTCGGCCATCACGATACGTACCTTGCGGACGTAGGGGCTGGCGGTGGCTCCGATCAATTTCATGGTGTGTCTTCCAGTGCGCGGGATAGGCTGAGCGATTCGAGTTTGATTCTATCGGCAGCTGCCCGCACGAAGCTGACGGATGCGCGGCGCCTACAATTGCGCGCCATGAGCCTGTCCACCATTACCGCCCTGTCGCCGCTTGACGGCCGTTACGCCAGCAAACTTGCCGCCCTGCGCCCGATCATGAGCGAACATGGCTACATGCACCGCCGTGTCCAGGTGGAAGTGGCCTGGTTCATCGCGCTGTCCGACGCTGGTTTTGCCGAATTCAAGCCCCTGACCACCGGTGCGCGCGCCTACCTGCTGGGCCTCATCAAGAACTTCTCCGAGGCTGACGCCGCCGCCATCAAAGAGATCGAAAAAACAACAAACCACGACGTGAAGGCCGTGGAGTACTGGATCAAGAGCAAGTTCGAAGCGCGCCCCGAGCTGGAAAAAGCCTCCGAATTTGTGCACTTTGCCTGCACCAGCGAAGACATCAACAACACCAGCCACGCGCTGCAGCTGCGCTCGGGCCGCGACCAGGTCGTGCTGCCGGGCCTGGACCGCATCGTGCTCAAGCTGCGCGAAATGGCGCACGCCTATGCCGATGTGCCCATGTTGAGCCGCACCCACGGCCAGACCGCCAGTCCGACCACCGTGGGCAAGGAAATGGCCAACGTGGTGATGCGCCTGCAGACGGCCTGCGAGAAGATCGCCGCCGTCAAGATCATGGGCAAGATGAACGGCGCCGTGGGCAACTACAACGCCCACCTGTCCGCCTGGCCCGATTTCGACTGGGAAGCCTTCAGCAAGAAGGTCATCGAAACCCCCGAGCCGCTGGGCCTGGGCCTGACCTTTCAGCCGTATTCCATCCAGATCGAGCCACACGACTACATGGCCGAGCTGTTCGATGCCGTGGCCCGCGCCAACACCATCCTCATCGACCTGTCGCGCGACATCTGGGGTTATGTGAGCCTGGGCTACTTCAAGCAGCGCCTGAAGGCCGGGGAGATTGGTTCCAGCACCATGCCGCACAAGGTCAACCCGATCGACTTCGAGAACGCCGAAGGCAACCTGGGGCTGGCCAACGCGCTGCTCAAGCACCTGTCTGAAAAGCTGCCGATCAGCCGCTGGCAGCGTGACCTGACCGACAGCACCGTGCTGCGCAACATGGGCGTGGCGCTGGGGTACGCGGCGCTGGCCTATGCCTCGCTGTTGACCGGCCTGAACAAGCTGGAGTTGAATGAAGAAGCGCTGGCCGAAGACCTGGACGCTTCGTGGGAAGTGCTGGCCGAGCCCATCCAGACGGTGATGCGCCGCTTTGGTGTGCAGGGTGCTTACGAAAAGCTCAAGGAAGTGACGCGCGGCAAGACCGTGACGGCCGAGGCCCTGCACGGCCTGATCCACTCGCTGGAAATCCCCCAGGCCGAAAAGGACCGACTGCTGGCGATGACGCCGGGCAGCTACGTCGGCAAGGCGGCCGAGCTGGCGCGCCGGGTCTGACCGTAGATTTTCCAGCCTTTTTGGCCTCCAGCGCTTGTCTATCAAGCGCTGGCAGCTATCTATTTAGTAGTGAGGCTGCATGGCCATCAAATCCACCATCTTCAAGGCGAACCTTGCCATCGCCGACATCGACCACGGCTACTACGCCGACCATGCGCTCACGCTTGCGCGCCACCCCAGCGAGACCGACGAGCGCATGATGGTCCGGCTGGCCGCTTTGGCCATTGCCGCGCACCAGCTCAACGACCTGTGCAATGGCGACGCCACGCTGGCGTTTGGCGCGGGCTTGTCGGACCCCGATGACCCCGATGCCTCGCTGACCGACTTCACGGGCCGCAAGCGCGTCTGGATCGAGGTGGGCCAGCCAGAAGACAAGCCCCTCACCAAGGCCTGCAGCAAGGCCGATTCCGTGATCGTCTACTGCTTCAACCACGCAGCCGAAATCTGGTGGAAGGGCATCGAGACCAAACTCTCGCGGCTGGAAAAGCTGCAGGTGTGGCGCATCCCCACCGAAGCATCCCAGGCGCTGGCGCAGCTGGCCGAGCGCAGCATGCAGCTGCAGGCCACGGTGCAGGAGGGGGCGATCACCCTGAGCAGCACGCAGGGCAGTGTGCATGTGGAGCCCGTGCGCTGGAAGTGACTGAAATACTGGTAAAAATAGCCTCTGGCGCCTGATAGGTAAGCGCTAGCAGCTATTAATTTAGTAGTTGCTGATTCAATCCCGTGGCATGAGCGTGCCACATTGCCAGCACTGCTCGAACCCGCCTTCGACCGTCTCCCCACACTGGCATGCCCAGCGGCGCTGAGGCAAATCCTGGAGCTCCTGCAGCAGAGTACGCGCACGGGCAGCGTGTTCGTCATAGTCCAGCCAGATTTCGGGCAGGCACTGGTCGGGCGGCAGGTGCCCCGCTGCAGCGCCCAGATACTGGCGCTGCACGGAGGCCGCCATGCCCGCTTCGCACAACAGGTCCGCCCACAGCGTGGCGATGGCGATGTTCGGGGCTTGGGTGAGGCGCAGCATGGGCCCACCATAGCGGTTTGAACGCCCGGCGTACAGCCCTTGCGCGCTCGCAGGTGGGTGTGTGGTACAGGAGGTGAGCGAAAGAAACCGGCTATGCCGCGTCGGCTGGCACCGGCGCCGCCTTCGAGACCCCTTCGGCCGCCCTTTCCGCATACCGATTGAACCGCCACGCGGAGTGCTCCAGGGTGATGCGCCGCCACACCGTGCGCTTCTCGACCGGGCTCATCGCGGGCCAGAACTGGACTTCGCCAAACGTGCGCCCACACCCCTTGCACAGGTCGTCACCCTGGCTGGTGGAGCAGATGGCGATACAGGGCGTGTCGGGCGTGGTGCCATACCAGCCCTGCCAAGCGGCCATGGCCTCGGGGGGCAGGCGGTCCTCGTCCACCTCGTCTTCACGCCGGTACACCATCTGCGCATAGACCTCTCCCAGCGCACGGATCTCTGGCGCCAGGGAAATTCCGTCGGGCGAAGGCGCCCGGCTGCGCCAGTGGTTGATGGCGGCTTCGATGTCGGTGATGTGGATGGCGGCCATGGGCGATTGCGTGGAGAACCTGTTCAAAATCTCTCAAACTCTTCGGGCAAGGTACTTGCGCGACCCGGGGAGGATCTTGAACCGGTTCTTCGGGGGCTGGATCATAGCCGCGCGGGCAAGGGCACCCTGGCAAAGGTGTTATGCGAAATAGCTGCGCTGCCGTCCTTTGTACCCGCCAGCGCCCTTGTGTAAGCAATAACCACAATCGCACCGCACTTGCGCGACCGTGCTGGCGATGTTCCAATCAACGCTTCGAAGGGGAGTAGCTCCCGACTTGCATTCCGGCATTGCCAGGCTCTGGCGCGCGGGGGCGCGAGGCATCGGAACCGTCGTCAATACGAAGCGAAGCATCGCTTCCGGCGGTCCGGGTTCAGCGCATACCGCAAGGGGCGCCGGGCTGAGCAAGACCTTTGATGGGCCCGCTGGGGCTGATCAAGGCTGTCCTTTCGCATTCATGCCCGCCAGGGCAGTCCTTGATCATCCGGCCGCAGGTCCTCTATCCCTTGGGCGGAGTCGGCGCTACAGTGGCGGCGAGCTCCCCCTTCGCGCGTATTGATACTGAGGAATTTATGGAATTTTTGGCTTCGCCCGAATTTTGGCTCGCACTCGGCCAGATCATCATCATTGACATCTTGCTGGGCGGCGACAACGCGGTGGTCATCGCGCTGGCCTGCCGCAAGCTGCCCCCCGCCCAGCGGACCAAGGGCATTATCTGGGGCACCGCAGGGGCCATCGTTCTGCGTGTGATCCTCATCGCCTTTGCCATGACCCTGCTGGCGCTGCCGTTCCTCAAGTTCGTGGGGGCGCTGCTGCTGGTGTGGATTGGTGTCAAGTTGCTGGCTCCCGACGAAGACGGCCATGGCGACGTGCAGGGCAGCGACAAGCTGCTGGCGGCCATCAAGACCATCATCGTGGCCGACCTAGTGATGAGCGTGGACAACGTGATCGCCATTGCAGGCGCTGCGCAGAATGCGGGCGAACATTCCTTCCTGCTGGTCGTGCTGGGCCTGCTGATCTCCATCCCGATCATCGTCTGGGGCAGCCAGCTGGTCATCAAGCTCATGGAACGCTTCCCGATGATCATCACGCTCGGCGGCATGCTGCTGGGCTGGATTGCTGGCGGCATGCTGGTGACGGACCCCGCTTTCTCCAACCCCGACAAGTGGCAGTGGATGCTCAAGCTGCCACAGACCGATGTGGTCAAGTACGGCGCCAGCGTGGCGGGCGCCCTGCTGGTTCTGCTGGCTGGCAAGTTCATTGTTGCGCGGCGTGCGGCGGCAGCGCCTGCCGAGCAGCAAGGCTAAAGGGCGGGCAATCTGAATCGACTGGGAAAAGGGGGCCTTCAGCCCCCTTTTTTCCTTGGTCTTCAACGGGAGGCAGTATGGATAGAGTCATCGTGTATGTAGACGACGCGGCTTATGCGCAGCAGGTGCTCGCCCCTTTGTTCGCGCGCGGCGCAGCTGCTGGAACACAATGGGTGCTGGTCGCCTGCGCGCCCCGGATGACCCACCGCATCAGCAAATGGGTGAGCCACAGCGCGCGTGAGAACTGGCGCGCCAAGTGGGCGGACAAGCTGTTTGCCCAGATGCTTCCCGGGCTGCGGGTGCCGACGGACAGAGTGACCACCGTGCTGGCCAAGGGGCCGCTGGCGGAACTGACGGACCAGTTGCAAGCGGCGGGAACCTCCGCAGCCCAAGTGGTAGATGCGCGGCGGCCGAAGATGGATACGGCAGAAGAGTCGACACGTCAGGACAAGCGATGGTCGCCCCCGCCCGGAACGCTGCTGGGCAGCCTGCTTACCGGTTTTGGTGCGCTGTGGGTGCTGGCTCTCGAATAGGTCACCCTCGGCTGGGGCCGGATTCTGGAGATTCAAAACCAGCCTCGCGAATTTCCTTGCTCCACCGAGCCAGTGCTATTCTCAGCCCATGAAACTCATCCTGAAATGGTTGCTTAGCGCCGCATCGCTGCTGTTTGTGGCCTATGTCTACAGCGGTGTCGAAGTACAAAGCTTTACCTCCGCGCTGATCGCTGCCTTTGTGATTGGCCTGTTCAATGTGGTGTTGCGGCCCGTGCTGGTGGTGCTGACGCTGCCGGTCACCATCGTCACCGTCGGTCTTTTCCTCTTCGTCATCAACGCGCTGATGTTCTGGGCCGCCGCCAGCGTGCTGGAGGGGTTCCACGTCAATGGCTTCGGTGCGGCGCTGCTCGGATCTCTGATCTATTCGCTGCTGGGTGTGCTGATTGAATCAGCGCTCGGCGGCCTGTTCGCGAAGAAGTGACTCCACTGCGCGCAGCCGGGTATCGATGATGGATGCCTCGATGTGGTCCACCTGGGGGCCTCCTCGCCGCGCCAGATCCTGGCCTGCCTTGAAGCGGTCTACAGCGGCCGCATAGTCGTAGCGCGCTGCGTGTGCCTCTGCTTCAGCACGCACTGCGCGTAGTGCTTGACCCTGGGCCTGCCAGGTGGACGCCAAAAGCTGCCACACCGTGGCGTCCCGAGGGTGTGTGGCGACCCAGGTCTGCAGGGCACTGGTGCCCTCAGCGGCACGTCCAGCGCGCAGCAGGGCCTGTGAGCGTAAAACCAGTTCAGGGCGGCGATGGGTGCTGCTGCTCGTATCCGTCGCCAGGATGCTCACAGCGGCAGCGGCGTCGCCTGCGGCCAGTTCAATCTCCGTTGCCAGCAACTTTGCCAACCGTTGGGCTGGGGCATCATTGCGAACCAGCTCCTCCAGTTTCTTAGCGGCGGTGCGCGCGCCCGCAGCATCCCGCAGCTGATTGCTGCCCAGCGCCGCCGCGTACAGCACCGCCGCACGCCTGGGGGCGGGTTGGGCCGCAAAGCCGGAGCTTTGCGGCTCGGCAATCCACTGGCGCAGGGTGTCCACCCCAGGATTGGCCAATACCCTGGCACGTGCTGCGACCATGGCATGTTCTAACGTCGATGGCATTGCTGCAGCGGGTAGCTCCCCGGGGGGAATGCGCGAGTGCATGTCCGCCATGCGCTCGGTGGTCAACGGATGGCTGCGCAGGTACGGCCACGAGCCGTTGTCGTTGAGCCGGTTGGCCTGCTGGAGCTTGTCGAACATGCTCACAAAGCCCTGCGGAGCGAACCCGGCGGGGGCCATCAGGCCATAACCAATGCGGTCCGCCTCGCGTTCCATGTCGCGCGAGAAATTGAGCTGATTCTGCATGGCCAGAGCCTGCCCTCCCACCACCAGCGCCTGCGTGGCACCGGGGTTCTTGCTGGCCGCCAGGGCACCCAGAATCATCGCCCCCAGCAGCAAGGGCGTTTGCTTGCTCTGCTGCGTGATCAGGCGCGAGATGTGGCGCTGCGTGACGTGGCTGAGTTCATGGGCCAGCACCGAGGCGAGTTCGTCACGGGTGGTGACAACCCCGATCAGGCCCAGATGCACCCCGAGGTAACCGCCGGGCAGCGCAAACGCATTCACCGTCCGATCGCGCCCCAGCAATATTTCCCAGGCAAAGCGCTCATCCAACTCCGGGGAGAGTTCTCCGCGTGCCTTGGCGGCTGCCATCAGCGGGCGCCAGATGCCTTGCACATAGTCTGCGATGACGGGATCATCGATATAGTCAGGATCTCTGTAGAGTTCACGGATGATGCGGTCGCCTAGGCGACGCTCGGCGCTGGTGGTGAGGTCGCTGGGGTCGCCGAGGGTGGGGAGTGAGCTCTGAGCGCGGGCCGAAGTAATACTTGCAAATTGAATTGCTATCAAAAAAAGAGCAAAAAATGACCCAAAAAACATCCGCTGGAGCGATTCCAAGGTGTTTTTTTGAGAAAATTTTGTGCGCGTCCGTGGGCTTGCACAGCATGTGCATGGTGAGTTCTGCATGCATCGTATGATGCCCGGCCTGCCCAGGGTTTCCTATTCGAATCAACTGGTTGCAAAAGCACTATGCCTTCATCACTTACGCACTTCGACGCCCAAGGCCAAGCCCACATGGTGGACGTTGGTGCAAAGCCTGCTACCCATCGGGTTGCAGTCGCTTGCGGGCGGATTGAGATGCTGCCCGAAACCCTGGCACTGATTGAGGCTGGCACCGCCAAGAAGGGGGACGTGCTGGCTATTGCTCGGATAGCGGGAATTCAGGCGGCCAAGAAGACGAGTGACTTGATTCCGTTATGCCATCCGTTGGCAATGACGCGAGTAGCTCTCGATTTTGAGTTGGCTGGCAGCCAGTATTCTGGGGCCATCGGAATATCGTGCTTAGCTACCGTGGAAGCCCATGGCCCTACTGGGGTAGAAATGGAGGCGCTTACTGCGGTACAGATTGCGTTACTCACTATCTACGATATGTGTAAGGCGGTGGACCGGGCTATGTCGATCCATGATGTACGGGTGATAGAAAAGCGTGGTGGTAAATCAGGGACTATGGTGTTTTAAAAAATAAGCGGTATCAAAGTTATGGTTGTAAGACTAAATTTATTCATCGAAACCATCCACAGGCGCATAACCGACCATGTCCATTGACGGATTGAGCAGCGCCACCCACTCCCTTGTCTTACTGCTAGTGAGTGGAAGATAAGTCAAGGCCTCCACTTTGTAGCCGGCATGGCTCGCAGCTATATTCAGCTCGGCAGATTTATTTGAGCGTCGTGCAATAAGTTCAGCCAGCGGTTTAGCCTTGGTCCGCATCTGGTGGTGTTGATTTTCGATTGGTTCCCACCGAGCGGGGCGCATCGCAGGCGAAAGGCCTGCGAGTGAAAGATCAATGCTACGAAGAAATTCCGCATTGTCCTTGGGCTTGCGGCTTGTTACTTTTAAGACTCCACTGAAGGGTAGTACACGTAGCCCCTCTGGTGCTTGCATCAAATCTGAATGCTCAATTTCGTTGGCAGAAATGACAATCAGTCGATCATTTTCGAAAGCCAACACTGCAGGGCGTCCAATCCAAACTGCATGTATGCCGTATATCAATGCAATTGCTTGGATTATCCCAATTAAAGAAAGATCAAGTACCATTTCCCTTTTTGACTTGCTGGGGCTTGCCAACACCAAGGTCATCAATGGGCCGCATACAATATCAACGATTAATACTAAGATAAATATATTACCTACCCCTAGCATTTGGCGATAAGGCATGGGATACCACCATTGAAATACCAGCACAGCAGAAATCAACCCTACTGCCAGGCTGACAAAAGCGTGGCGCAGCGCCCAACGGACAGCGAAATACCAGCGATTCTGAAGCTTCATATAAAAGTACAAACCAATAAAAAAAGGCGCTTTCGCGCCTTTCAAGTATCAGGGTTTAAAGCCCGTGAATTTCAAGAATTAACGGCATTCTGCAGGGGCATACTTTGCCGTCAAGGTGCCCAATGGTCGGTTAACTAAACCGCGAGCCGTCGCTGCTTGGTTGGTCAAACTAGAACAAGCCCAGTCAATGGCACCTTGCGAGGTGGCCACTGGAATGTTGTTCTGAACATTGGGTGCCAACACAATGGTCATCCCGTTCAGACCCGCGGGGATACCGTTATTAGCATTGGCTGCAATAGCCACCGAAATAATCCAGTTAGCAATCGCACCTGTTGCTGGGCAGAGGGCCGCAGTGGGCGTTGTTACGGCAGCACCAACGCAATAGTTAAGAACATATTTAGAGGACTTTTGATTAGTGAGGGTTGCGTTAATGGCTGTTGCTGCAGACGACAAACCGGTGATGCCATCGGACTGGAATGCTTCGCTCAATACACTCTTAGCACTGGACCCAGCAATAATCCCTTCCGACACCTTCGCTCGCACAGTGTAGTCTTGGTAAGCAGGCAAGGCCACAGCTGCCAAAATACCAATAATAGCTACCACGATCATCAATTCGATCAGGGTAAAACCTTTTTGCAGGGAACGCTTCATAAAAATTCTCCTTGGGGCAGTTTGCATGTGAACACCTGTCGAACAGCTCTCCAGGTTGATGATCTAAAAGCACTTTACGTGCCACCTTCTTTAGAAGTCCTGCCATCTCTCTGGCGTAAGCTCTGGATAACGAACCCTGAGGCTGCAGAAGTCACTTTTTGTGACATTTTTGTTCTGCCATCATTGTCACGATGGATGATTTGTTACAGTTCAAAAACTTGTCCAGCTTCCAACCATCGTATGTCGTGTGCCCTGCACACATCAAGCGACGGCTCTGCATCAAACTGTCGAATTTCATCCATGATGAGCGCTGTCTCTGATGGCTTGGTATGCGTGATGTAGATAGGAAAGGATCGGTCCGCGCGGAGCTGCTTGAGCTCCCGGGCGAGACTATTGGGAGATAGGTGCAGGCTCTTTGCTGCTAGTCCGCTTTCGCGGTTGCTAAATGCGGTTTCGACAACCAACTGAGACACCGGCATCGCGTTGACCCATGCCCAAAAGGCAGGGTTTTTTGCTGTATCGCCGCTGAATGCCCACCATCCAGCGTCTCCGCGGATCCCATATCCCACTGCTGGCACCGTATGTACTGCGGGTAAAACTTCCAAGAGGCGAGTCCCGATGGTTATCTGCTGGCTCACCGAAACATGGGTGTATTGAAGAAGCGGCTGCTCGGCAGTCGGGATCGCGCTGAAATCTGGCCAGATCGTTCCATTGAACACATGAGTTTGCAGTGCCGCAATCGTCGGCTGTAAGGCATAGATTTTCAAGGGGGCATTGCGCAACGATGAAACGGCATCCAGCATCAGCGGCAACGCGGCAATATGGTCCAGGTGCGAATGTGTAAGAAACACATGGTCGATTTTGCGCATTTCGTCCAGTGTCAGGTCGCCGACCCCCGTGCCCGCATCGACCAAAATGTTGTCATCGATGAGGAAGGACGTGGTTCGGCAATCTTTGGCGATGGCTCCGGAGCAACCCAGCACGCGAACCTTCATGGGCCAACCTATCTATTTGGTGTCGAAATTGGTGGCGCCGTCCCATTCGGGGTCGGAGGCCTGCCCCTGCAGGGCTTGCACGCGGGTGGCATACAGATCGTAGAGGGCAGAGGGGGCGGCGGTTTGCTTCAAGTTCATCAGCAGTTTGCCGCATTGTGCCCAGTCCTGGGCACGATAGGCTCCCAAGAAGTGTTGCCAGATGGATATTTCTTCGGCTTTTTGCGGCGCGATGACGTTCAGTTCTGCCAGCGGCGAATAGATGGCCACCGCCTGTGCCTTGCCTTTGACGCGCACACGGTCCAGCTCCTGCCAAGTGAACTGCGGCGCCTGAGCCTGGGTGGTTTCACTCACCACGGTGCGCACGCCGTAGTGCTTAGACAAGCCTTCCAGGCGCGAGCCGAGGTTCACGGCATCACCAATCACGGTGTAACTGCGCCGAATGTCCGAGCCCATGTCGCCCACACACATGATGCCGGTGTTGAGTCCTATGCCGATACCAATCTCCGGCAGCTTGCGCTCCTGGTGTGAGCGGTTGATTTGCTCTACCGCCCGTTCCATGTCAAGCGCAGCCTGCACGGCGAGTTGCGCGTGTTCTTCTGTCGGAACTGGCGCGCCCCAGAACGCCATCACGCAGTCCCCCATGTACTTGTCGATGGTGCCCCGGTGGCCTCGGATGATGTGGGTCAACTGGCTGAACACATCGTTGAGAAGGGCTTGCAATTGCAAGGGCTCCATCTGCTCTGACATGGCAGTGAAGCCCCGCATGTCGCAGAACATCACGGTCAGTTCGCGGTTCGCAGCCTGCATGCTGTAGTTTTCAGGTTGCTTGACCATCTCGTCCACGAGCTCTGGGGGCACGTAGGTACCGAACAGCGCGGCCAACTCCCGCTTGGATCGACTTTCTACAAAGTAGCCATAGACCATGTTGAGCGCGAATGCGAGCACTGCCATCACGATCACCGTGGCCAGGGGCATCGCCAAGCCCTGAGTGAGGTAGAGCCACAGGTTCATCCCTGCAAGCGCTGTAACAACTCCCAGACTGAGCAGTACCGCCGAAGTGGCGGAAAGCGCGGGCAGGGCCAGGGCCAGCAGGACACCCGCGCAGAGCAGCTGGGCGGCGTCAAAGCCCACGGCATAGTCTGGTCGCACGATGCTTTTCCCATCGAGAAAGGCGGACAGCATATTGGCATGGGTTTCCACGCCGGGGTAGGTCCGGCCGACAGGAGTCACGCGCAGGTCGAGCAGACCGGGGGTGGTCGAGCCCACCAGCACCAATAGGCCCTGAAGACTGTGGGGTGGTAGCTTGCCGTCCAGAACATCCGACGCGGAAATGTAGCGAAATGAGCCGCCATTGACATCGCCAGCGCCGCGGAAAGGGATCAGTGTCGCTAGCTTGTTGTCCACAGGCAGGGCAAGCTCACGGCCGTCCTGGCGCAGCACGATGCTGTGCAATGTGTCGTGGGTGCCTAGAGGTGTGGTGCTGACAAAGCTGGGGTAAATCTCGGGCAAATCGAGCAAGGTGCGAAACATCGCCAGAGCCAAGGATTCATAGTAAATCCCTTGGTACTCCGCGAGCAAGGGAAGGGATCTGACGACACCATCGTCATCGGTCACTGAGTTGAAGAAGCCCGCAGCGGGCACGGACTGTGCCAGTTCCGCAATATTGCTGCCGTATCCTCCCCAGGAGGTTGCTCGCAATGGCAGGCCACGGAGTCTTTCAGTGGGCAACGCGGGCGCGGGCAAAACACCTTTCGTTCTTCCGTCCCGGTCACTGGTGAAGTAGTAGCCCAGAACTGCTGGTCGGCCTTGGAGAGCGCGGGCAAAGCGCGCGTCATAGTCGAGTGTGGGAGTCAGGCGTGCTAGCTGTTCCTTGAATCCCGGTTGGGCCCGTAAAGCCCCCTGTGCCAAGCGCTCCAGGCTTGCGAGGCCGGAGCTTCCATCCGTTTCCGCGAAAAGGACGTCAAATCCCACCACGGAGGCTTGCTGACGTTCAAACAGCTCTCGCGTGAAGGCGGCGAGCTTGTCCCGTCCCCAAGGCCAGTGTCCCACCCTGTCCAGGCTCTTTTCGTCAATGTCGATGATGACAATGCGCTCGTCCAGCGTGCGCGGCATGGTCGCACGCAGCCGGGTGTCATAGATGATGTTTTCGAGCCGCTCCAGGACCTGGAGATGGAGAACGCCAGAAATGTGCAACAACGCAAACGCCAGCGGAATCAAGGTGACCGCTGTGCGCCTGGCGTGGCGCCGGAACAGATGCAAGAGTCGCTGTCGCATAGGTTCCGGCGGCAATGGAGACGGATGAATTGCCTGGTTGGGCCGCGGCCCGGTCGCGGCTGTCAGCTCTGTTCGAACTGCATTTCCGTGCCGGCCAGTTCCAGGCGGTCACCGTTTTTGAGAGGCACGGGCGATGCACCGATAGATGCGCCATTGAGCAGCGGCATATCGGGGCCCTCGACATGGGCCAGCACAAAGCCCTGGTGCCGCTTGGTGATGGAGGCAACGGCCACGCCGGGCTTGCCAATGGTCGTCACCACCTTTTGCAGCGACACTTCCCGCCCTGCAGCGGCGCCAGACACTACACGGATCACTGCAGAAATCACGGGGGCGGCAGAACCTGCACCCAACGGGCTGGGGCGGGATGCCGTGCCCAAAGGAGGCACCATGCCCGGCTTGAAGATCATGGTCTTCTCGAAGTTCTGACCCTCCGCCTCGTGAAGGAAGCGGATCTTGTACTTGCCGACTTCGACGGTATCTCCATTGCGCAGCTCCTGCCGCTTGACCGCCTTGGCGTTGACGTAGGTCCCGTTGGTGCTTCCCAGGTCCTCAATCTCCACATCCTGGCCTGCCATATGGATCACGGCATGCTCGCCGCTCACGGCGAGGTTATCGATCACGATGTCGTTGTAGGGGCGGCGGCCAAGCGTAGTGCGCTCTTTGGTCAGTTGCACTTCCTTGATGACAACCCCGTCGATTGAAACGATCATTCTGGGCATGATCCACTCCTGATGTGATGAGTAATTGTTGTAGTCGGAGCCACTTACGCAGCCCCTAGCAATCGGGACATAAGGCCGCGCTTCTTGCCTCCCGCAGCCGCTTGCACCAGCAGTACGCTGACGTTATCACGACCACCGTTCGCATTGGCGGTGTCGATGAGCAATGTGGCTTTTTCCTCCAATGGCAGCGGTGCGCGCACCAATTCCGCCAGGTCTGCGTCCGCGACCATGTCTGTGAGGCCGTCTGAACACATCAGAAACAAGTCATTCGGGGCCACCTGAAATTCATTGACTTCCATCATGACATTGGGCTCTACGCCCAGCGCACGGGTGACGAGGTTGCGGTTGGACGAAAGCGCGGCTTGTTGGGCGGTGAGCAGGCCTGCGTCAACCTGTTCCTGCAGCCAGGAGTGGTCACGTGTGATCTGCTGCAGGGTCCCATCTCTCAGTCGATAGCAGCGAGAGTCGCCGATATGTCCCAGGATGAGGCGGCTGCCGTGGAAGACCCCGACCACCAGGGTGGTGCCCATTCCCGCATATTGTGGATTGGACAGCGAGGCTCCCAGAATGGCGTGATTGGCGTTTTCGACGCAGATCTCCAGAGCTCGGCGCACGTCAGTGGATTGGGGTGTGGTACCGGTCTGCCCCAGCCAGCGGGCCATCTCGGTGCGGATGAATGTGGTGGCCATGCCGCTTGCCACTTCACCGGCGTTGTACCCGCCCATGCCATCGGCGAGGATGGCGACCTGCGCATCCCGGTCGACTGCCACCGCATCTTCGTTGTTGGTGCGCACGCGGCCTTTGTCGGTTCGCGCGAAAAATTCATAGGTCATGGATGTTGGGGCGAGCGTCATCAGGTGCCTGAAATCGGCGGAGATGCTGCACCCCGCCCAGCGGGTGGCTCCATCACGGTTTTCTCAAAGTCCGCCATTTCATGCCCTGTTGCATCGCGGACCGCATCATAGACGACTGCTCCCGGCTCCGGCGATCCCGCCTGTCCGGCTGTCAAGCCCGCCTGCCGCAGGTCGGAGGCGAATTGGCGGCCGGTCTGGTACCGGGCCTCGGGGCGTTTCTTGAGTGCCAGGGCTACCACACTCGCCACGGCGGGGGAGAGATCGGGACGAAGCTGGCGAATGTCGGGCGCGTCCACGCTGGCAATCTTGTGCATGAGCTCGGTCATCGACTCGCCTCGCAATGGCAAGTGTCCGGTGAGCAACTGGAACAAAGTGACGCCCAGTGAGTACAGGTCTGATCGGCCATCCACCTTCTTGCCCGCGAGTTGCTCTGGTGACATGAAGCTGGGGGTCCCCAGAACCAATCCGGTGCGTGTCTTGCTGGAGTCCGTGATGCGCGCGATCCCAAAATCCGTCACTTTCACAGCGTCTGTTGCACTGTCGAACATGATGTTGGCAGGCTTGATGTCGCGGTGCACCACGTTGTGCGCGTGGGCGTAGTCCAGTGCCTCGGCAACGCGCGCGGCGATGGAAATCACCGTGGCCACCGGCAGGAGCTGCCCGGCCCGGCATGCCTGTGCCAGATCCGCGCCCTTGAGGAACTCCATGGCGATGTAGGCCAGGTCATGTTCTTCGCCAGCATCGAAGATCGTCACGATACAGGGATGCTGGAGGCGCCCTGCTGTCTCTGCCTCGCGGAAGAAGCGGGCTCTCGCATCGATCAGCGCGTCGCCCTCAAATTCTTCCCCGAGCGCCAGGGTCTTGATGGCAACCACACGTCCAATCTTTGGGTCTTTTCCCAAATAGACGACACCCATCGCGCCCTTGCCGATTTCCTTGTCTATCTGATAGCGCCCCAGCATGGGTATGCCGGTCGCCGCATCACCTGGCAGGTGTGGGGTGGCGGTCGGGGGGATCGATGCGGGCGTGCTGGAGGGTGCACCTGTTTCCTTTTGCAGATGAGCTCGCACGCGCTTGTACCGCGCGTGTGCATTCTTGTACCCCTTGTTGTGCTGCAGGATGTGTTTGTAAACCGATTTGGCCTTGGCAAAGTTGCGCTTGCGTTCAAAGTCCTGCGCCAGGTGGTACAGGTTGTCCATCAGGGCATCGCTGGGCGGCACCTTGCGCAGGCGCTCAAATGCCATGTCCAACTGGCCCTGTCCTTGCAGGGCGAGGCCCATCATGCGATCGGTTTCTGCGGTCTCCGCAGAGGGGGGCTGACCTCTTTTGCCAAACGCGCGCAGTGCGGTAAATGCAGCGAGACCCCCCAACAAGGCCAGCACACCAGGTCCCATAGGAATCCACAGCCCTGCATAACGCAGCAAGCTCCACTCGGTCGCAGCGAGTGTGAGCAACAGCGAAGTGCTCAGAGCCCATCCGGCTGGGCGGGAAAGCCGGGGAAGGGCCAGTGCGATAAAAAGCAGTGCAACCAATGCAGCACCCCAAGTCGCGGTCGTTGCCCACGCCGGCCGTTGCACACCGAGACTTTGCCTGATCGCGGAGAGGGTGTGTGCGAGCACCTCGACGGGGTACATGGCCCGCGTACTGGACTGGACCCATGGGGCAGCCAGTGCGTTGCTGGTTTCTCCCACCAGCACAACTTTGTCCTTGAAGGCCTGGGGCAGAAATTTGCCGCCGTATACCTGGGCAAAGGACACCACAGGGAATGCGGAGGCACCGTCCGGCGCTGCGTGAAAACGCGGGAACATCACCGCGGAGGCATCGGTGGCTACCTGCAGCCCGCCCATCCGGAAACCGTGGGGCTCTGTCTGGATTCGGAGCTCTCCCTGGCCCAGATGCAGGCTGTGCCTGGCCGCTAACAGTGCCAACGAGGGCACGCCGACGTTGTCGTATCCCAATAGAAGTGGAATGCGGCGCAAGCGGCCGTCTTCATCCAGGACCACAGACAAGTGGCCGACGCCCGCAGCCACTGAACCCAGCTCCGGGATTGGGTGCTGCGCCGACGTCGCAGGGATTGCAAAGCTCCCAGGGGCCGGAAAAACGCTGCGGTGTACATAGGCAGGCAGCGGTGTGTGGGCCCCTCCTGCCAGTGCGTAGCGAGAGGCCAGGAATACATTCCCGGCGCGCTGGATGCTGGCGGCCAGGCGCGCGTCGGTATCCAGCACCTTCTCCGCCTCGTCGGCGGCACGGTTCAGCTCTGATGCCAGCAAGGACGTGTCCCCCGCGCGCGCAATGGTGTCCCGCATTCTGCGGATGTAGGTTAAGCCGCGATCGGACTGCGGCTCGGCAAAAGAGGGGGTCAAGACGATGGCCTTGGCGCCTGCCGCCGAAAGCTGATCAATCAGCTTGGCATACACATCGCGAGACCAGGGCCAGTTTCCCAGAGCTGCCAGGCTGGCATCGTCAATGCCAATGATGGCAATTTCAGGCAAAGGAGGTGGGGCGGTGACGCTCGTTGCGGCGTCATATATGCGGTACTCCAGCCATTGAAAGCCGCCGGTGGCCGCGCACAACGCCACGACCACCACCGCCGCCAGTGCGCCCCGCAAACCATCGGTACGCCACATGCCAAGCCACCGTCCCGAGGTTGTTCGTCCCACTTGCTATTGTTCCACTCTCTGTATTGAATGGTACTGAAAGCAATATTTAAGCCGGGGCTAGGGGGTGCCTCGTCAGGCGTCCTACTGCGCGAAATCTGTGTTTCCCGGTGAATTCGATGACCGATCCTGTCGCGTTAGGCCGGTTGTGCCAATCGCAATGCCATTTTTGTCACAACAAGGGGCGGGTTGGACGTGATGTCCCGGGAGCCACTTCGGCAGCACGCTTTCTGAAAACGAAAAAAGCGCCCGGAACCTTGGTACCGGGCGCTTTTTTGGAGATTCGCCTCGACTCGCCTCTCAAGCCGCGCGGCCCGAGGCGTCCGTTGTTGCGCGAACGGTCGCGGCGAGATTTACTTCAGCTGGGCCTTGAGCAGCTTGCCCAGTTCCGACGGATTGCGGGTGATGATGAAACCTGACTCTTCCATGATGGCGAGCTTGGCATCGGCCGTGTCGGCACCACCGGAGATCAGAGCGCCGGCGTGGCCCATGCGCTTGCCGGGGGGGGCGGTCACGCCAGCGATGAAGCCCACGATAGGCTTCTTCATATTGGCCTTGCACCACTGGGCGGCTTCAGCTTCGTCAGGACCGCCGATTTCGCCGATCATGATCACGGCATCGGTGTCCGGGTCGTCGTTGAAGGCCTTCATCACGTCGATGTGCTTGAGGCCGTTGATGGGGTCGCCACCAATGCCCACGGCGCTCGACTGGCCCAGGCCCACTTCGGTCAGCATGGCCACGGCTTCGTACGTCAGCGTGCCGGAGCGGCTCACGACGCCGATGCGGCCCTTGCGGTGGATGTGGCCGGGCATGATGCCGATCTTGATTTCGTCGGGCGTGATCAGGCCGGGGCAGTTGGGGCCCAGCAGCAGCGTGCGCTTGCCGCCAGCGGCTTCCTTGGCCTTCATCTTGTTGCGCACTTCCAGCATGTCGCGCACCGGGATGCCTTCGGTGATGCAGATCGCCAGATCCAGGTCGGCTTCGACGGCTTCCCAGATGGCGGCAGCAGCGCCTGCGGGCGGCACATAGATCACCGACACGGTGGCGCCGGTCTGCGATGCGGCTTCCTTGACGGAGGCGTAGATCGGGATGTTGAAGATCGACTCGCCGGCCTTCTTGGGGTTCACGCCGGCCACGAAGGCATTCTTGCCGTTCGCGTATTCTTGGCACTTTTCAGTGTGGAACTGGCCCGTCTTGCCCGTGATGCCCTGGGTGATGACCTTGGTGTCTTTGTTGATGTAGATCGACATGTGTGTTCTCCGGGCTTACTTGACGGCAGCAACGATCTTGGTCGCAGCTTCGGCCATGGTGTCTGCAGCGATGATGGGCAGGCCGGACTCGGCCAGCATCTTCTTGCCCAGCTCTTCGTTCGTGCCCTTCATGCGCACGACCAGCGGCACGTTCAGGTTCACGGCCTTGCAGGCGGTGATCACCCCGGTGGCGATGGTGTCGCACTTCATGATGCCGCCGAAGATGTTGACCAGAATGCCTTCGACCTTGGGGTTCTTGAGCATGATCTTGAAGGCTTCGGTGACCTTCTCGGGGGTGGCACCGCCGCCCACGTCCAGGAAGTTGGCCGGCTCGCCGCCGAACAGCTTGATGGTGTCCATGGTGGCCATGGCCAAGCCGGCGCCGTTCACCAGGCAGCCGATGTTGCCATCCAGGCTGATGTAGGCCAGGTCGAACTTGGAGGCTTCCACTTCAGCCGGATCTTCTTCGTCCAGATCGCGGAAGGCCACGATTTCGGGGTGGCGGAACAGCGCGTTGGCGTCGAAGTTGAACTTCGCGTCCAGAGCCATCAGGTTGCCCTTGGAGTCGCAGTTCAGTGGGTTGATTTCCACCAGCGACGCATCGGTTTCCATGTAGCACTTGTAGATCTTGGCGAAGATGTCTACGGCCTGGTCGACGGAAGCACCGGTCAGGCCGATGGCGGCTGCGACCTTCTTGCTTTGCTCGGTGGTGATGCCGACGATGGGGTCGATCATCTCGGTGATGATCTTCTCGGGGGTGGAGTGGGCCACTTCCTCGATGTCCATGCCGCCTTCGCTCGACGCGATCAGGGCGACCTTCTGCGTGCCGCGGTCGGTGACCAGGGACACATACAGTTCGTTCTTGATGTCGGCGCCGTCTTCGATGTACAGGCGGCGGACCTTCTGGCCTTCGGGGCCGGTCTGGTGCGTCTTGAGCTGCATGCCCAGGATTTCGCCCGAGATGCGCTTGACGTCTTCAATGGTCTTGGCAACCTTCACGCCGCCGCCCTTGCCACGGCCACCGGCGTGGATCTGGGCCTTCACGACCCACACAGGGCCGCCGAGCTTCTGGGCTGCTTCGACGGCTTCTTGCACCGTGAATGCGGGAATGCCGCGCGGAACGGGCACACCAAAATTGCGCAAGATTTCCTTGCCTTGGTATTCGTGAATCTTCATGAGGTCTCTCTCAGGGAAGGATGGTGGTTACCCGTTTACCATGAACAACAAAATGTCTGGCCGCGGGCTGGGAACATGGCAACCAGCAACTGTATCATGTTGCAATGCACCATTCTTGTGCGTAGCTGACGACCCCCTGTCCCCGCCGGGTGGCTGGTTTTTGTCTCTTTTGTGGTTCGTTTTGGCAGACGCTGCCGCCTTTTTTTGCAGGAGCACCCCCATGTCCAAAGTCTTTATCGATGGCGAAGCCGGTACCACGGGCCTGCAGATCCGCGAGCGTCTGCAGGCCATGCCGCAGATCGAGTTGGTCAGCATCGCGCCCGAGTTGCGCAAGGACCCCGCAGCCAAACGCGATCTGATCGCCGGGGTCGATCTGGTGATCCTGTGCCTGCACGACGACGCCGCGCGCGACACCGTGGCCATGGTGGATGGGATTGCCCAGGGCACGGGCCGCAAGGTCAAGGTGATTGATGCCAGCACGGCCCACCGCACGGCACCGGGCTGGGTGTTTGGTTTTCCCGAACTGGCCCCGGGCCAGCGCGAAGCCGTGGCCCAGGCGGACCGTGTGGCCAACCCCGGCTGTTACGCCACAGGCGCCATTGCGCTGCTGCGCCCCCTGGTGGATGCAGGCTTGGTGCCCCAGGACTTCCCTCTGGCACTGCCTTCGGTCAGCGGCTACTCCGGTGGAGGCCGCACCATGATCGAAGCCTACGAGGCTGGCACTGCGCCGCTGTTTGAGGCCTACGCTCTGACCCTGCAGCACAAGCACCTGCCCGAAATCATGCGCTACACCGGCATCACGCGGCGTCCGATTTTCGTGCCTTCGGTGGGTAACTTCCGGCAGGGTATGCTGGTGCAGCTGCCCTTGCATCTCGATCTGCTGCCTGGCGCCCCCAAGGCGGCCGACCTGCATGATGCACTGGCCTCGCACTATGCCAAGAGCAACACTCCCGAGCAATGGGTCAGCGTGCTGCCCGCCACGGCCGACGGCAAGCTCGATGCCACGGCGCTCAACGACACCAACAAGCTGGAGCTGCGCGTGTTTGCCAACGAAGAACACCGCCACGCCGTGCTGATTGCGCGTCTGGACAACCTGGGCAAAGGAGCCAGCGGAGCCGCCGTGCAGAACCTGCAGCTCATGCTGGGCCTTTGAAACGCAGCGGGTTTCCGATCCTCCTGCTTTCCCGGTAGATTCTCAAGTGCGCCAGATCTGGCGCGCTTTTTCTTTGGGCGCCTCCATCGGAATCGTTTAAGCTGATTCCAGACTGCTGACCGTGCCAGGCCCGCTGGCGTACGTCGTAAGTTTTTTGGGGGGGGCTGATGGGTTTTCCACTGTCTTACGACATCGTGGCGCCGCAAATGCGGTCGCTGCAAAAGCTCGAAGCTGCGTTGCAGCGCCTGGACCTTCGCTGGGAGGTCATCGACACCACCGCGCGCATCGTGTGCCCTGGCGAGGCGGCGGGTTTCCTGCACACCCTGGACCAGACGCGCACGGCGTTTGCCACGCTCGCGCAGGAAATGGTGGAGCACATTGCCACCACCCACCTGAGCAATCGCCTGGGCGACCTGGCCTCGCGGGCCCAGGTGGCCATCGACATCCTGGTGCGCAATCTTTTCGAGCGCACGGCCGATGTGGGCTTCATCGCTACCGATGGACCGCTGGTGGCCTTTGTGGAGGCGGCGGGAGACAACGGCGACCCTGATACCGCCACGCTGCTGCGCCGCCGGCTGCAAGAGTACCGCGCCAAATACACCGTCTACGACGACATCCTGCTGCTGGATGCCTACGCCCATCCGTTGCTAGGCCTGGAGGACCGGCAGATGAGCGAGGCCCTGGTTGCGCAGGAGCCCGCCTGGTGGCGCAGCGCGATGGACCGCCCCGGCTATGGCGAGCACTATGGTGCCTCGGCCTGGTATCCCGGCGAAGGCGATCTGTTGCTGTACGTGCACCGGGTCGCGTCGGCCCAGGGGCGCGCCTGCGGTGCCGTGGTGCTGCGCTTCGGGCTCCATTCCGAGCTGGAGTCGATCTTTGCCGACCTGCGCGACCCCGAGGACCGCGTGGCGCTGCTGCTTGTGGATGGCAGTGACCGTGTCATTGCGTCCAGCAAGCCGGCTGAATTTTCGGTGGGCGAGTTCTTGGCCACCGGCTCTCTGCAGTCACTCGATGCCCGCCCCTGCACGCACCGTGGCCATGACTATCTGGCGCAGGCCCGCACCACCCGGGGCTACCAGGGCTACCAAGGCCTGCCTTGGCGGGCGGTGGCGCTGGTGCGCCTGGATGCGGCGTTCAAGGGCGAGCAAGGTACGCCGGACTCTGCAGCGGGCGCTGCCCAGCACATTGGCGCTGGGGCCGGTGGCGCGCAGGCACCGGTGGAGACTGCAGGCATGGAAGTGGACGATCCCATGCTGCGCGCCATTGTGGAACGCGCCCGCGCCATCGAGGAGGGGCTGACCCGCGTGATCTGGAATGGCAAGGTGGCCGAATCGGCGGTGAGCGCAGGTTCGTCGATCCATGCCGTGTTTGACCAGATCGGGCGCACGGGCAAGGACACCATTGCCGTCTTCGACGGTGCCATCCAGGAACTGCGCGGGCTGTTGCTGGCAGGGCGACGCGCCGAGATGAAGGCCCATGCCGGCCTGGCGGTCCGCATCATGGACCGCAATCTCTACGAACGCGCCAACGACTGCCGCTGGTGGGCCCTGTCTGAAGAGCTGGCCCATGCGCTGACAGACATACAGGCCCGGGGCGCGCCGGAGCAATCGGCAGCTGCAGCACAGCGCGCGGCGCAGATCCTCGCGCACCTCAACAGCCTCTATACGGTGTACCGGCGCGTGGCGCTGTTTGACCGCCAGGGGCGAGTGGTGGCCGTGTCTTGCGATGCCAACACGCTGCCCGCCGACCTGCAGCTGGATGCCGACCTGGTGCGGCGCACCCTGGCCTTGCAGGGTGCGCAGGCTTATGCCGTGTCGCCCATGCTGCCCCAGGCGCTGGCCGACGGCTTGCCCGCCTATGTGTACTGCGCTGCGCTGCGCACCGCGCCGGGTGGCCCGGTGGTGGGTGGCATTGCCCTGGCCTTCAACTGCGCCACCGAGCTGAAGGCCATGCTGCGCGATGCGTTGCCGCAGGGACAGGCCGTGCGCGGCTTCTTCACTGATGCGCAGGGGCGCGTGCTGGCCAGCGCCGACGAGGATGGCCCGGATGCCGCCGAGGGCTGCGTGCCACCTGTGCTGCCTTTTGTGGCCGATATGGCGCGGGCTGCGGTGCTGACAGGTGCTGCAGGGCGGCAGCCCGGGCCCGCCGGAAAAACTCCCTCTGTGGCCACGGCGTCCGCCATGCCCGCCACCGCGCAGCGCGTGCGCTGGCAAGGGCAGGACTATCTGGCGGGTGTTGCGGCCAGCACCGGATACAGGGAATTCAAGCGCGACGACGGGTACCGGGAACCCGTGTACTCCGTATTGCTGATGCCCGTGCAGCCCGCCGTGGCCAGCAGCAGTGCGCTGGCCCTGCCGCAGTCATCCGTGAACGGGGCCGGTGGCAACGTGCGCCGCTATGGCGTGGTGGCCTGTGGCGCCTTGTTGTTGGCCATCGACAGCGTGCATGTGCAGCAGGCCATGTCGGCCGCGCGCCTGGTGCAGGTGCCTGGCCCGGCGCAGTTGGCTGGCATGCTCGAGATTGCCCACGAAGGCGGGACCCGCATGGCACCAGCCTATGACGCCTGCCGCATTGCGGGCCTGTCTGCGTTGGCCGACCCGCGGCGGGCCGTGGCGGTGGTGGTGACGAGCCAGGGCCGCCCAGTGGTGCTGTTGGTGGAGCGCTTGGTGGGGGTGGTGTCGCAGGACAGCGTGCACCCTGTGCCGGGCAGCGTGTCCGCACACGCCCCGTGGATCACGGGCATCCTGAGCGACCGGGGCTCGGGCCAGGCCATCGTGTATGTGGTGGACCCCAATGGCCTGGATGCCCGGTGGGCACCCTTGCCGCCCGAGGTGCTTGCGGCACCATCAGCCAGCGGCACCGCCGCAGAGTTGCCAATGCAGCGCTGACCGGGCCTGGTCAGAGGACACGTTGGCTGCCGGCCTGGGTCAGGCAGCGCCAGGGTCTTCGTCCTCCGTGTCGCCCCCAATGGCTTTCTGGATGGCATACAGGGTGAAGCCACGTGCCATCAGGAAGCGGACCTGGCGCGAGCGTTCTTTCATGTCCAGAGGCACCTGGCCAAACTTGCGCTGCCATACCTCGCGCGCGCGCTGCACCTCGGTGGCCAGCAGCGGAGCCGTGGCCTCGCGCGCCAGCTCATCGGCCACGCCCCGGGTGCGCAGTTCCCGGACCAGGCGGGCGGCACCCAAGCGGGGGCCCCGGCGGTGCACCAGGGATTGGGCCGCGCGCTGGTCGCTCAGCCAGTCCTGCTCCACCAGCAGGTCCAGCAGGGCGGCCAGCTCCTCGGGGCTCTCCGCGTGGGGCGCCAGCTTGGTGGCCAGCTCGCTGCGGGAATGTTCCCGCTGGCTCAAAAGGCGCAGGGCCCGGCCCTTGAGCGAGAGCGTGGTGAATCCCATGAATCTCTGCGCTTCAAATTTGATAGCTGTCAGCGCTTGTCAATCAAGCGCTGGAGGCCTATTTTGTTTGAAGTTTCGGAGTTCACTCGTTCGCGGCGGCGGCAGGGGCTTGCAGTGCGTCGGGCAACAGCGCAATGCCCAGTCCTTCGCGCACCTTGTTCTCGATTTCACGGGCCAGGTCGGGGTTCTCGCGCAGGAACTCGCGCGCGTTGTCGCGGCCCTGGCCAATCTTCTCGCCGTTGTAGGCATACCAGGCGCCCGACTTCTCGACGATCTTGGCGGTCACGCCCATGTCGATGATCTCGCCCTCGCGGCTGATGCCCTCACCGAACAGGATGTCGAACTCGGCCGTCTTGAACGGGGGCGACACCTTGTTCTTGACCACCTTGACCTTGGTTTCGTTGCCGATGGCTTCGTCGCCCTTCTTGATGGTGCCGGTGCGGCGGATGTCCAGGCGCACGGAGGCGTAGAACTTGAGCGCGTTGCCGCCGGTGGTGGTTTCAGGTGAGCCGAACATCACGCCGATCTTCATGCGGATCTGGTTGATGAAGATGACCATGCAATTGGTCTTCTTGATGGTGGCGGTCAGCTTGCGCAGCGCCTGGCTCATCAGGCGGGCCTGCAGGCCGGGCAGGGCGTCGCCCATTTCGCCTTCAATTTCGGCCTTGGGCGTGAGGGCTGCGACCGAGTCGATGACGATCAGGTCCACAGCACCCGAGCGCACCAGGCTGTCCACGATCTCCAGCGCTTGCTCGCCGGTATCGGGCTGGCTGATCAGCAGGTCGGACAGCTGCACCCCGAGTTTCTGGGCGTATTGCACATCCAGGGCATGTTCCGCATCCACGAACGCGCAGGTGCCGCCCTGTTTTTGCATCTCGGCAATCACCTGCAGCGTGAGCGTGGTCTTGCCCGAGGATTCCGGGCCGTAGATTTCGACCACCCGGCCACGGGGCAGGCCGCCCACGCCCAGCGCGATGTCCAGGCCCAGCGAGCCGGTGGAGACCACCTGGATGTCCTCGATCACCTCGCCTTCACCCAGGCGCATGATCGTGCCCTTGCCGAATTGCTTCTCGATCTGGGCGAGCGCGGCGGCCAGTGCCTTGGCCTTTTCGGTGTTCACGGGCAATGCGGGGTTGGTGCCTTTGACTGCGACGTCCATGAGAAAACTCCTTGAAAAACAACAGGTTGGATGTTTGCATTGCTCTGCGATTAATCACAGGCTGGATGCTTGAACAGTAGTTTATGCGAGCTGTCGGAAGGTATTCAAGGATAATTTAGTCAGTTTGCCTGACAATTCAGCGATGCCTGATTTGCCCCTCCTATCCCCTGCCGAAGACGGCTGGCGCCAGACCCACCTGGGCCGCCTGTTCGGCCACGCCATGCGCCGTTTCGACGCGCGCGTGCTGCAGCTCATGGCGCACAACGTGGAAGTGCCGCTGGCGCTGTCCAACCTGGCCGCGCGCGACCAGGTGAGTGCCGCCCATGTGCACATCACACGCCACCTGGCGCTGCAGGGCGACCGGCTGACCGACCTGGCCCAGCGTGCGGGCATGACCAAGCAGGCCATGGCCAACCTGGTGGACCAGTGCGAGGCCTGGGGCCTGGTCACGCGCGAGGCCGACCCGCTGGACGCGCGTGCGCGCCGCGTGTGTTTCACGACCACAGGCCTGGCGTGGCTGCAGGCGTTCCGGGATGCCGTGGCACAGGCAGAAGCCGAGTTCCGGACCGAAGTAGGCCACGACGTGGCCACCGTGGTGGCCATTGGACTGGAGGCCTATGCGGGCGGCGATGGGGCCGGTACGTTGATGCGCTGAACCCGGGTCAGGCGGCTGCGCCCGTTGCCAATGGCACCTGGGCCTGCGCTGCAGCCGCCAGCTGGCCTGCGTCGATGCCCATGGCACGCAGTGTGCGCGCCGCCACGCCTTGCGGCATGGTGGCCACCACTGCCACTACGTGGGCCCCCAGAAGGGGGCCGCCCTGGTCCTTGCGGGAGCGCGCGAGCGTCTGCATGACCTCCTGGCCCGAGGGCTGGGCCCGGTAGAGGCCTGGAACCGGTGGCGCGAGGGCCGGCGCCTGCGGCAGGGTCCCATTCAGTCCCATGTCCTGGAGCGCATCGCGGTACTGCTGCTCGATCGCATCCCGCACGGCGACGGGGTCGGCCCCCACGCTCTCCAGCGCACGCCGGGCCGACCCCTCGGGAAGGTCGATGGCGGCCAGCAGAAAATGCTCGGCCCCCGGTGCGGCCTGGCCGCTTGCGCGGGCATGGGCCTCGGCGCTGGTGCACAGGCAGCTCAGCGTGCGCATGCTCTGGAAGCGGTGTTGCAATTGGCGAAACATGGCGAGAACTCCTTCTCAAGAACGGGACGTCTGTGGGGCCTGGGGCATGTGGGGTGACAGGCGCTTGTGCGCTGCCTGCTTGCTCACGCCCAGGGCCTGGGCGATCTGCGTCCACGACCACCCCTGCTCCAGCGCCGCGGCCACGGCAGCGGTTTCCAGCCGGTCGGCCATCAGGCGCAGGGCGACTACGGCAGCCAGCGCGGCCTCGGGGTTGTCGGGCGGGGGGAGTGCGGGTGGGGGCTGCATTCGTCAACTGTAGTTGACGAATGGCCGGGCGTCAACAAACATTGACGAAGGGGTTTTTTGAGCCGGAGTCAGACGGTGGCGAACGTATCCGCTCCCATGTCCGATGCGGGCAGGGGTTGTGGTGTTTCGCCGGCGGGCGAAGCGCAGGCCAACAGCCATTGTTGAAAACACTGCAACGCATGCAGCTGGGTGCGGCCTTCGGGATAACAAAACCAGTAGCCCATGTCGCTCCGGTAGCCACCGCGCAGCGGCGCGTCGGCCAGGGGCTCGCGCACCAGCCCGGCGGTGATCTCGTCCTGCACCAGGCAGCGCGGCACCAGTGCAAGGCCCATTCCGGCCATGACCGCGCGGATCATGGTCTGGAACTGGTCGAACTGCGGGCCCGCCAGGGGATCGATAAGGCCGGGCACCCCGTGTGTCTCGCTCCAGCGCAGCCAGGCCTCGGGCACTGTCACGTGGCGCATCAGCGTGTGGTGCGCCACGTCGCCCGGCGTGTGGATGGCCCAGTCGGCCACGCGGGTACGCGGGGCGATCAACGCCACCTCGTTGCCGGTGATGTAGTGCGCGTGTGCGCCGGGCCAGTGGCCTTCGCCGAACAGGATGGAGCAGTCCAGCTCGGGCCGCTCGAAGTCGTAGCTGTGCACATAGGGCACGAAGTGCAATGTGACCTGCGGGTGCTGCTGCTGGAACTGCGGCAGGCGCGGGATCAGCCACTTGGCTGCAAACGTGGGCAGGCTGGACAGGTGCAGTGCGCCACCACCGTCGTCGCTGGTGATCAGCTCCAGGGTCGCGGCCTCCAGCTGCGCCAATACCGCGCGCACGGCCTTTTCGTAGCGTTCGCCCGCCGGGGTCAGGGCCAGGCGCTTGCGGCTGCGCTCGAACAGCGCCACGCCCACCCACCCCTCCAGCTCCTTGACCTGTTTGCTCACCGCGCTTTGCGTCAGGTGCAAGGCCTCGGCCGCGCGGGAGACGCTGCCAAACCGCGTGACCATGGAAAACGCGCGCAACAGGTGCAAAGGGGGCGAAAGCCGACGAAGAGAGGACATGGTTGCAGGGTTGGATCATTCCATTTTGGAATGTTATCAGGCGTATCCATTGCTTGGAAATTGTCTGTGCCTCACTTAATCTTAAAGCACCCCATAGGAGAAACACCCATGCAACGCCGTCACATGCTCTCTGCGCTGGCCTCTGTATCTTTCGTTCCTGGAATGTCACTGGCGCAAGAGGGCAAGCCTCTGCGCATCATCGTGCCCTTCCCTCCAGGCGGCGCGACCGACATCACGGCCCGCAGTCTGCAGGAGCCGCTGGCCCGCATCCTCAAGCAGCCCGTGGTGCTGGAAAACCGTGGCGGCGCGGGTGGCTCCATCGGCATGGCCGAAGTGGCCCGGGCCCCTGCGGACGGTTTGACGTTGGGCGTGGCCACGCTGTCCACCCATGGCGTGAACCCCGCCGTCTACAACAAGCTGCCTTATGACCCCACCAAGGACTTTGTGGGCGTGACCGAGATCGTGAAGGCGCCCGGCGTGGTAGTGGTCAACCCGGCCGTCCTGCCCGTCAAGGACCTTGCGGATCTGGTGAGGCACCTCAAGGCCAACCCCGGCAAGGTGTCCTACGCCACCCCGGGCAACGGAACCATCGGCCACATGTGGGGCGAGCTGTTCAAGCGCAGCGCAGGCACCGCCATGGTTCATATCCCCTACCGGGGTGCAGGCCCGGCCATCAACGACGTGCTGGCTGGTCAGGTGGGGGTGTACTTTGACCAGGTGGCCTCCTCGCTGCCCTACATCAAGGCTGGAAAACTCAAGGCGTTGGCCGTTTCCTGGCCAGTACGGCTGGATGTGCTGCCCGATGTGCCCACCTATGCCGCGCTGGGCTACAAACAGGCCAACGAGCCCTCCTGGTTCGGTCTGGTGGCCCCGGCCGGAACGCCCCCGGCGGCGATAGACCGTATCCAGCAGGCCGTGGCACAGGCCCTCAAGGAGCCTGCCGTGCGCGAGCGCCTGGCGGGGCAGGGGCTGTATCCCTCGGGCACGACCTCCAAGGAATTCACTGCACAGATTGCCCATGAGATCGACAAAATGAAGGGTATTGCCACCTACGCCAAGGTGGCGCTGGATTGAACCCACACCGGGCCTGCGGGCCCGGCGGCCATAGCCGGGGAAGACCCTTGCAGGGATATAACCATGGTCTTCACCCGGTCTGGACGGCCAGGCCAGCCGCCCCACTTTGCGCACACTCTGCCTATGCATTCAGCCTTGAAACTGATCCACCACCGCTTCCAGCACGCCCAGCCGGGCGCCACCGGGTCACCCGGACAGGCCACCCACCCCCCCGCTTCCCGCAGGGTGACGGCCATGCCCGGCAACACCCCGCTGGTGCTCGACTCGCCCCACAGCGGCACGCAGTACCCCGCCGACTTCGGCTCGGCCTGTGACCTGCCCACGTTGCGCCGTGCCGAAGACACACATGTCGAAAAAATCTACGCCTTTGCCCCCGCGCTGGGTGCCGCCTGGGTCGAGGCCCATTTCCCGCGCATCTACCTGGATGCCAACCGCGACACCACCGAGCTCGACACCAGCTTGCTCGACGGCGAGTGGACCGACCCCATCTCCACCGACCCCCAGGTGCTCAGCAAGGTGCGCCTGGGCAAAGGCCTGATCTGGAAGTTCACCGACGAAGGCGAGCCCATCTACAACCGCCAGCTCACCGTGGCCGAGGTGCGCGCGCGCATCGACCAGTGCTGGCGCCCGTACCACGCGGCGGTGGCCCAGGCCATCGATGCCGCCCACGCGCGCCACGGCTACAGCATTCACCTCAACTGCCACTCGATGCCCGCCGTGGCGGGGCGGTTTGCCACCGACTTTCCGGGCTTGGAGCACGCCGACTTCGTGGTGGGCGACCGCGACGGCACCACGGCCAGCCCGGCGCTGTCCGCGCTGATCTGTGAGCATCTGCGCGGCTGTGGCTACAGCGTGGAATACAACCACCCCTACAAAGGCGTGGAGCTGGTGCGCCGCTACGGCAACCCCGCAGAGCACCGCCACAGCATCCAGGTTGAGATCAACCGCAAGCTCTACATGGACGAGCGCACGTTGGCGCAGGTGCCCGAGGGCATGGCGCGGCTGCAGGCAGACCTGCAGGTGCTGGTGCGCAGGCTGCTCGCGCACGATCCGCGCTGACGGGCGCGCACCGCTTTCAGAACCGCTTCTCAGGCCAGCAGCGCCGAAACGCTTTCGTACAGCAGCGCGATGCTGTCCTCGGTGGCGATGTTGCCGTGCGCAAAGGCGGCGCGCGAACCGTCCATGGCCACGAGCGACAACGCCTGAAACCCGCCGGTTTCGCCTGTGTGCAACAGCCAGCCTGCGCCTTGCATGGCGTGCGAGATCCACCCCAGCGCATAGCGGTTGGCGGGGGCGCGTGCCAGGTCTTGCAGCCCCTGCACGTAGCTGCGGGGCAGGGGCGTGGTATCGCCGCGCAGGGCGCGCAGGTGCCATTGCAGCCACAGGGCGTCGTCCCGCGCGGCCAGGCTCACGGCGCCGGCAGGGCTCAGGATTTCCAGCCATACCCGCTCGGGCGCCCCGGGCAGGCCTTGGGGCTGCAATTGCCCGCCTTCCAGGGCATGGCCTGCGGGCTGGTCGCTGCCCTTTCGCAAAGGCTCGCCTACGAACAGGGAGATGCCCAGCGGCTGGGCCACACGTTGGCGCAGCAGGTCTTCCCAGTCCTGGCCCGTGGCGGCGCGCAGCATGCGGGCCGCCAGCGCGTAGCCAGCGTTGGAGTACGCAAAATCCGGGTCGGCCCCCGTGCCCCGGACAGGGGCCTGGCGCAGCAGCCACTGCAGGAAGAAGTCCTCCACTTCGGCGGGCTCTTGCAGTCGGGTGAGCACGTCGGTGCCCACTTCGCCGAGGAATATCGCCACATCCTCCGGTTTGTTGAATGCCATCACGCCCGCGCGGTGGTCCAGCAGCTGCCGCAGCGTGACGCCCTGGTAGGCGGGCAGGGCCTCGCGGGCCAGGCCGGGCAGGGTCTGCGCCAGGGTGCTGTCCCAGCGCAGCAAGCCCTGGTCCACCACGCTGGCCGCCACACACGCGGTCATGGCCTTGGTGTTGGAGCCAATCGCCATGACATCGCCGCGTTCCAGCGCAGCAGTGCCGCCCAACCGGCGCAGCCCGGCCACCGCCCCACGGGCGCGCGTGGAATCCGCCCAGCCCGTGGCCGCACCCGCAACGCCATGGGACACCAGCTTGCGGGCCTGGGACTGCAGGCGCTCCATCAAGGCGTCGGCGCCATCGTCGCTGCTGCCGCCGCCACAGGCGGTCACCAGGGTGCCCAGGCCCGCAGCGGCCAGCCAGCGGCGCCGAGAGAGGATGGCGCCGCGCGCCGCAATGGAGTTCAGGAAGTTCATGGCATCTCGCAAAGAAAAGATGCCGGATTGTTGGAATGCGAACCTTGGGCCTACCCAAAGGCCTATCCCGACGCCCGGGCAGGCCAGCGCAGCGTGAAGCCCACGCCCCGGCCCTGCAGGCCCCCGCCCACGCTCACCCGCCCGCCGAGGTGCCCCATGGCCTGCTGCGCGATGGTGAGCCCCAGGCCGGAGCCGCTGCTGCGCGCGCGCGGCGAACGCCAGAATCGCTCGAAGACCCGTGCCTGCTCGCCGGCCTCGATGCCTGGGCCGTCATCGGCAATCCAGACCACCACATCGCCTGCCTCCTGGCCCACGCGCAACTGCACCGCGCGTCCGGCCCCCGGCCCGCAGCCATGCTTGAGGGCGTTGTCCAGCACATTGCCCAGCGCCGACCACAGCAGCTGGCGGTCAAAGACCAGCACCCAGGTGTCGGGCCCCTCGAGCGACAGCTCCACGCCCATCTCATCCGCCCAGCGCATGCGCTGGGCCAGGCAGTCCTGCAACAAGGCCATCAGATCCTGCCGCTCGGCGTTGGGGGGCGGGGCTTCCTCCAGCGCGGCCAGGGTGAGCAACTGCTCGCTCAGGTGGGCCGCGCGCTCAACGGCGTGCATCAGCGCCTCGGACGCCCGCGCCCGCGCGGGGCCTTCGGGGGCCTGGATGAGTACGTGGGCCTGGGTGGCGATGACCGCCATGGGCGTGCGCAGCTCGTGGGCCGCGTCGTGTACCAGCGCCTTTTCGCGCGCCAGATGGGCGCGCAGGCGGGTGAGCAAATGGTCGAATGCCTGGGCCAGCCCGCGCAGTTCGCGTTCGGGCGGCAGGTCCTGCAGGGGGCGCAGGTCGTGGGCAGAGCGCGCCGCGATCTGGGCGCCAAGCCGCGCCAGGGGGCGCAGGCCCGTGCGCACGGCCAGCCACAGCGGCAGGCCCACCAGGGGCAGCGCCAGCAACACCGAAGCCGCGAGGTCCTCGCCCATGAAGCTGAGCAGCCGCGCGTCGGGCAACAGGGGCTCGGCCGTCAGCACGCGCCACGCGCCCGAGGTTTCCCACGCGGCCCAGTGCGGGCGCCCCGCAATCACCATCTTGGCGTGGCCGGACGGGCCCGCCAGGGCCACGGCGGGGAGGTCGGCGGCGCTGCTGTGAAACAGCTGCCCGCGTGTGTCCTGCAGCTGCAGCAGGACCTTTTCACCCTGCAGCAGCTCCACATCCAGGCGCATGGCGTTGAAGGTTTGCGCCATGCCACGCACCAGCGCGCGGGCTTCCACCGGGTCGGGCATGGAGGCCAGTGGCCGCGCCAGCCCCTGCGCCAGCTGGCGCACGCCCGGGTTGGTGCCCATGGTTTCGTAGTGGGTGTAGGCCATCTGCGCCAGCAGGACCAGCCACACCAGCCCCATGGCTGCAAGCAGCGCCAGCAGGGTGCGCCGCATGAGGCTGGGGCCCCACCAGCCGTTCCCAGCGCCGTGTGCCCGGGCAAGCCACTTCATGGCTGCAGCCGGTAGCCCACGCCGCGCACCGTGACCACACGCTGGGCACCGATCTTCTTGCGCAGGTTGGAGACATGCACCTCCAGCGTGGCGGCGTCCAGCGCGTCGCCCAGCGGTTCGAGCCGCTGGGCAAGCACGTTCTTGGCGACCACGGTGCCGGGCTCGCGGGCCAGTTCCACCAGCAGGCGGAACTCGCGCGGCGACAGGGCCAGCGGGGCGTCGCCCTGCCAGGCCTCATGCCGCCGGGGCGCAATCCGCAGTGTGCCCAGCGTCCATTCCTCGCAGGCCTGGCGGGCGCTGCGCCGCAGCACCGCGTGCAGGCGCGACAGCAGCTCGGGCACGTGAAAGGGCTTGAGGACATAGTCGTCCGCGCCGCCGTCCAGGCCGTCCAGCCGGTCCTGCAGCGCGGTGCGGGCGGTGATGACGATCACGGGCACCGCAATGCCCGCGCGCCGCCAGCGGCGCAGCAGTGCCATGCCCTGGCCGTCGGGCAGGGTCAGGTCCAGCAGCACGGCGGCGATCTCGTTGGCGTCGGGCACGGGCGGCGTGGCGGCCACGCTGCGCAGCCATTGCACGGTGAACCCGTCCAGCTGCAGGGCCTGCAGCAGCGCTTGTCCCAGGTCCAGATCGTCTTCGATGAGCAGGATGTGCATGGCGGCGATTGTCTCTGCCCCAGCTTGCGCGAAACCAAAGACCAGACCGGGTAGCACGCGCCTAAAATCGTCGCATAGCCAGACAACAGGCCCGCCCCCCTGGGGCGTACCGCCCAAGGAGACACCCGCATGCGCATCCTCATTGCCGAAGACGACCAGGTGCTGGCCGATGGACTGCTGCGCACCCTGCGCGCCTCGGGCGCCGTGGTGGACCACGTGGCCAGCGGCACCGAGGCCGATGCGGCCCTCATGACCAACAACGAATTCGACCTGCTCATCCTGGACTTGGGCCTGCCCAAGATGCACGGGCTGGAGGTGCTGAAAAAGCTGCGTGGCCGGGGCTCGGCCCTGCCCGTGCTCATCCTCACTGCCGCCGACAGCGTGGAAGAACGTGTGAAGGGCCTGGACTTTGGCGCCGACGATTACATGGCCAAGCCTTTTTCGCTGCAAGAGCTGGAGGCGCGCGTGCGGGCCCTCACGCGCCGGGGCATGGGCGGCACCAGCAGCGCCATCAAACACGGTCCGCTGGTGTACGACCAGGCCGGCCGCGTGGCCACCATCGACGGCAAGATGATCGAGCTGTCGGCGCGCGAGCTGGGTTTGCTCGAAGTGCTGCTGCAGCGCGCCGGCCGGCTGGTGAGCAAGGAACAGCTGGTGGAGCGCCTGTGCGAGTGGGGCGAAGAGGTGAGCAACAACGCCATCGAGGTCTACATCCACCGCCTGCGCAAGAAGATCGAGGGCGGGCCCATCCGCATCGCCACGGTGCGCGGCCTGGGCTACTGCCTTGAGAAGATTTCAGGTTAACTATAAAAATAATAGCTGCTAACGCTTGTCTATAAAGCGATAGAGGCTATTTTTATTAAAAACCTGACACGGCGGATGCCTTGAAAATCTTCCAGCGAGAGCAGCGCTCCCTGTTTGGCGAAATCCTCGACTGGATGCTCACGCCGCTGCTGCTGCTGTGGCCCGTCAGCCTGGCGCTGACCTGGCTCGTGGCCCAGGGCCTGGCCAACAAGCCGTTTGACCGCGCGCTCGAATACAACGCCCACGCCCTGGCCCAGCTGGTGAGCGTGGCAGGCGGCAAGGTGCAGTTCAACCTGCCCCAGCCCGCCAGCGAGATCCTGCGGGCCGATGAGTCCGACATCGTCTACTACCAGGTGGTGGGCCCGGGCGGCGAGTTTCTCTCGGGCGAACGCGAGCTGCCCGAGCCGCCGGCCGATGAGGTACCCATGTCCGGCGAGGTGCGCCTGCGCGACGGTGAAATGCGTGGCATCGACATCCGGGTGGCCTACATCTGGGTGCGGCTGCCGTTGCCCGACACGCCCGTGGCCCTGGTGCAGGTGGCCGAGACGCGCGAAAAGCGCAGCGTGCTGGCCACCGAAATCATCAAGGGCGTGATGCTGCCGCAGTTCGTCATCTTGCCGCTGGCGGTGCTGCTGGTGTGGCTGGCGCTGGCGCGGGGCATCCAGCCGCTGAACCAGCTCGAGCAGCGCATCCGCGCGCGCAACCCCGACGACCTTTCGCCCTTGGACGACCGCACGGTGCCGCTGGAAGTGGCGCCGCTGGTGTCGTCCGTCAACGACCTGCTCACGCGGCTGAACGATTCGCTGGCCACGCAAAAGCGCTTTCTGGCCGACGCCGCCCACCAGCTCAAGACACCGCTGGCCGGCCTGCGCATGCAGGCCGACCTGGCGCAGCGCGAAGGCACCAGCACCGAAGAACTCAAACGCTCGCTGCAGCAGATCGGCCGCTCCAGCATCCGCGCCACCCACACCGTGAACCAGCTGCTCGCGCTGGCGCGGGCCGAGGGCAGCGGCGTGGGTTTTGCGCGCCAGCCGTGTGACCTCGCCCGCCTGGTCATCGAGGTCGTGCGCGACTCGGTGCCCCGCGCGCTCGACAAAAAGATTGACCTGGGCTACGACGGCGCGGAACCCGGCTCGCCCGGTGTGCTGATCGACGGCAACCCCACGCTGCTCAAGGAGCTGGTGCGCAACCTGGTGGACAACGCCATCAACTACACGCCTTCCTCGCCCGACAAGCCCGGCGTGGTCACTGCCCGCGTGCTGGCCGACACCTTTGGCCATGTGCTGCTGCTGCAGGTCGAAGACTCCGGCCCCGGCGTGCCCGAGGCCGAGCGCGAGCTGGTCTTTCAGCCGTTCTACCGGGCGCTGGGCAGCGAGGCCGACGGCTCCGGCCTGGGCCTGCCCATCGTGCTGGAGATCGCGCGCAAGCATGGCGCCGAGGTCACGCTCGAAGACGCGCGCCCCGGCCACCATCCGCCCGGCGCATGTTTCAGCGTGCGCTTTGCGGCACGGGATGTGGTGGCGGGCAGCTGACGGGAGCCATCGGGCGGCGGGGTGCCGGTGTCTGCGGCATCATGTGCGTTCCCCCAGCCTGATGCCCCACCATGTCCCCACCACCCCGCCGTTTTGCCAACACCCACCCCGGCGTCGTCATTGGCAATTTCCCCTGGTACGAAATGGTCTGGCGCTCGCTGCGCGGTGACTTCAAACCCCGCTCGGAGCCCACAGGGGGCTATGCGGCCTTCGCCCAGCAGTGGAGCGTGCCCGTGGACCACGCACGCCTGGCGCAACGCCAACAGGCGCCGGTGGTCACCTGGCTGGGCCATGTGTCCATCCTCCTGCAGGTGGCCGGCTTGAACGTGCTCATGGACCCGACGCTGTGCGGCTTTGCCGGACCACTGGGCCGCTTTGGCGCGCCGCGCCGCGTGCCTGCACCCCTGGCGCCCGAGCAGCTGCCGCCCATCGATGTGGTGCTGATCTCGCACAACCACTACGACCACCTCTGCTACGGCACCTTGCGCCGCTTGCGGGACGCCGGCCAGTCACCGCGTTTCGTGGTGCCGCAAGGGTTGGGCCACTGGTTCACCCAACGCGGCATGGGCCCCGTGACCGAGCTGAACTGGTGGGAACACACCGAGATCGCCCCCGGTGTGCGGGTGCACTTCACCCCCGCCCAGCACTGGAGCCGCCGCACCCCGTGGGACACCAATGCCTCGCTGTGGGGCGGCTACCTGCTTGAATGGGCGCGCCCGGAGGCTACAGACCCCTGGCGTTTTCTGTTCCCGGGCGACACGGGCTACAGCGATGATTTCAAGGCCATTCGCCAGCGCCTGGGTGCAGTCGATTTCCTGGCCCTGCCCATCGGTGCCTACCTGCCGCGCGACTTCATGAAACCCATGCACGTGAACCCCGAGGACGCCGTGCAGTTGATGCTGGATGTGGAGGCCAAGCAGTCCATGGGCGTGCACTGGGGCACGTTCATGCTGACGCAGGAGGCGTTTGACCACCCGCCGCGCGACCTGGCGGCCGCACTGGCGCAGCGTGGCATTGCGGCGGAGCGCGTATGGCTCATGCGGCACGGGGAGACGCGGGCCATCGCGGTGTGACCACCGGGCGGCCGTGTTGCGTGTCTGGCGTGCAGCACGCGTCGGCAGCGGGGGGCGTCAGCCCACCGTTTGCACGGACATCAGTGCCATGTAGAGAAAACCGTGGGCCGTGGGCGCTCGGTACACCCCTTGCGCCCCCAGCACGTCGGCGGCCACGCCCGATACTTCCCAGCCATCCGTGGCGTCGCCTTTCCACAGGGGCACGGTCAGGTGCCGAAAACCTTTGTCTTCACCAAATTCCCACACGTCCGGAATGCGGGAGACCACTTTGGCGTGGTTGTGGAAATTGGCCCAGGCCCACAGCCAGGTGTGGGTGGTTTCAGAGACGGAGCCGATGAACTCGATGTCTGCGACCACACGCGCCACGCCGTTGTCGGAGAAGGTCAGCGTTCCTGTGGGCTGGTCATAGTCCCACCGCGAGAAGCGAGAGATGCCGTAGTCCGACTCCAGCACCCGCTGCTTTTCGTGCAATGCCTGGTGGGCGGTTGCCACGGTGTCGATCCAGGCCTTCTCCACGGGGCCGTCCAGGGCATCGACGCTGGCAGCCATGGAAGCCTGGTAGCAGTGGTGGCAAATGATCTGGAGGTCCAGGCAGGCCTCGTTGCGCTCATTCCACTCGCCTTCTTTCAGGAGTTCGGCATGGCAGCTGGCGCACCAGGCATCCGGGTACCGGCAATCGGCTGATGGCATGTCGCAAAACCACCTTTGTGCAGAATTCCTGCACAGATGCCCACACACGTAGGTTGCCACCGCCTCGCCGTGGGTATCGCAGTGGACAGGCGGGTTTTCTTCGGTCATGGAGAAATCAGTAGGGGGAAGGAGGGGGGACGGGCGCGGTGGCTGCCATCCGGCTGCTGAGCCCTGTGCCGCACTGCGGCTACGCGCAGTTGCGCAGCGTCTTGCCCGCCATGGCGGTGCGCAGGGCATCGAACTGCGGGCGCAGTGCGTCGGTCACTGCAGGCAGGCGCAGCGTGAAGCCGGCCGTGTCCGGCCGCTCCTGGATCACGCGGGCTGTGCGCACGCCCTTGTTGCCCAGGTTGGCCAGTTCGCGCTCGGCCGCATCTTTGGTGGCAAAGCGGCCCAGCGAGAGGCCGAATTCGAGTGTTCCGCCCGCACGGTCGTGGTCCACCTTGCGGGCACGCAGCTCGGCGCGTTTCCTGTCCAGGGTTTCCACGTCTTCAAAGCGGCCCATGTAGACCATCCAGCGGCCCGGGACAGGCGTGGGCTCCAGCAGCCAGCTGCCTGGCGGCAGGTTGGCGGCGGCGGTGCGCAGGGCGTCGGCCTGGCGCTCGTCAAACACGCCCGCCTGCAGGCATTCGGCGGTATCGGCAGGGGGAGGGGGGGATGCTGCGGAAGACGCGCCGTCGGCCGAAGCGGTGGCCGTGCCGGGAGGGGGGGAGAACGAAGAAGAGGAAGAGGTCTTGCTGGGGTTCACCCGCAGGATCTGCAGCGTTTCAGGCCGGATCTGGTGGTTCATTCGCTGCGGCTCGGCCTGTTCCTCGGGGGCAAACCCCCAGTCCTTGAGCAGCCCCTGCGACCACGCGTAGTAGCCCACGTTGGCCAGCAGCAGTGCGATCACGGCAAGACGGAGCATGGAGCGTGGCCTTTCAAGGGAAGCTTTGTCACACCGGAGGCACCGCAGTCGGCCGGACACTGATTTCGGAACTCGTGATGGCCTGCATGCCTCCGGCCGTGTGCACCAGCAGCGCACCATCGTCGCCCACGCCGTGCGCGGTGCCGGTGTGGCCATCGCTCAGCGTCACGGCGCGGCCTTGCAGCACGTCGCGGGCTGCAAAACGGGGCTGCATGGGGCCAAACCCGTAGCCTTCGAACGAGCGCAGCATGGCCACCAGCGGGGGCACGATGCGCAGCAAGGCGGTGGGGGCGTCCAGCCCGGGTTCCACGTCCTGCAGGCAACCGGGGGGCATGCTCATGCCTTCGGCGCTGCGTGGCAGCACGTTGATGCCGATGCCCACCACCACATAACGTGCAGTGCCGGCGCTGGTGCCCTGTGGCACTGCCTGTGCATCTTGTGGCGAGACAAAACTGGCGGTCTCCACCAGGATGCCGCCCAGCTTGCGGTCACCCGCTGCGCCGCCCAGCCACAGGTCGTTGGGCCACTTGAGGCCCACGCGCGCTGGCTGGCCTGGGCCGAGTGGAGGCAGCACGGGCTGCAGGCTTTCGGCCACGCTCACCCCCACGGCCAGCGACAGGCCCGACCAGTCCTGGGGCGCCAGCGGCAGGCCCAGCGACATCATCAACGACGCACCGGCATCGCTTTGCCACACCCGCCCCAGCCGCCCGCGCCCGGCGGTCTGTTGCTCGGCCACCAGCAGCGTGGGCTCGCACTGGCCGGTGCGCGCGCGGCGCATGAGCTCGGTGTTGGTCGAGTCGATGCTGGGCAGCACTTCGACGGTAAAACCCGGTAACAGCGGTGACACTGCTTCCCAGATGGCCTCGGCGGGCCAGCGGATCGGGGTGGTGGTCACTGGCTGCGGCCCCGTGGCTGGGCCTTTTGGGGCGCCTTGCTGCTTTTGGAGGCAGACGGCTTGGACGGCGGCAGTGGCACGGGCGGTGCCCAGCCGCGTTTGGGCGCCAGCAGCGTGCCCCGGCAGTTGGTGCTGCCACACCAGCAGGGGTATTCGGCCTTGAGCTTCGGGGTGTAACGCTCTTCAATGATCAGGCCATAGTCGTAGTTCAACTCTTCGCCTGCCTGGATATTGCGCAGCGCAGTGATGAAAATGCGGCCGTCCCGTTCGTCGGCGTAGCAATTGGGGTTGCAGCTGTGGTTGATCCAGCGCGAGGAGTTGCCGCCGAACTTTGCGTCGATCACGTGGTCTTCATCCACGTGAAAGTAAAACGTGTGGTTGGGTTGCTGGGGGTCGTGGGGGTGCCGGTCCTGCGCTTCCTGCCAGCCAATCACTTCGCCCGTGTACTCCACAAGGACTTCGCCTTCCGCAATATCCTGCACGGCAAACACGCCCTTGCCATGGACGCCCGAGCGCCGGGTCTGGATGCGGCGGCCCGGTGCAAGGGTGGGGGCTGCAGGCGATGCGGAGCGGGGCATGGCAAAAACTCTGTTAACTTGATAGTGCACACATGTGTGCGTGCGCGTGTATGCGTGTGCATGCGCGTGAGACCCGAATTGTAGAAGCGCCCGGAACCCGGGCAACCAGAATGACTGGCGAGAGCCCCAAAATGACCAAGACCCTGGTAATTGCAGAAAAACCTTCCGTCGCGCAAGACATCGTGCGCGCACTGACCCCCGTGGCCGGCAAGTTCGAGAAACACGAAGAACACTTCGAGAACGACCGCTATGTAGTCACCAGCGCCGTGGGCCACCTGGTGGAGATCCAGGCGCCCGAAGAGTTTGACGTGAAGCGCGGCAAGTGGAGCTTTGCCCACCTGCCCGTGATCCCGCCGTACTTTGACCTCAAGCCTGTGGACAAGACCAAGACGCGCCTGAACGCCGTGGTCAAGCAGGCCAAGCGCAAGGACGTGACGCAACTCATCAACGCCTGTGACGCGGGCCGCGAGGGTGAGCTGATCTTCCGCCTGATCGAGCAGTACGCCGGCGGCGCCAAGCCCCTGGGCAAGCCCGTCAAGCGCCTGTGGCTGCAGTCCATGACGCCCCAGGCCATCCGCGACGGCTTTGACGCACTGCGCACCGAGCAGCAAATGGCGGGCCTCGCCCACGCCGCCCGCAGCCGCAGCGAGGCCGACTGGCTGGTGGGCATCAACGGCACCCGCGCCATGACGGCGTTCAACTCGCGCGATGGCGGGTTCTTCCTGACCACCGTGGGCCGGGTGCAGACGCCCACGCTGTCGCTGGTGGTGGAACGCGAAGAAAAGATCCGCAAGTTCATCAGCCGCGACTACTGGGAAATCCACGCCACCTTCGGCGCCGAAGCCGGCGAGTACCCCGCCAAGTGGTTCGACCCTAAGTGGAAGAAAAGCGAAGACGTCGAAGCCCGCGCGGACCGCGTGTGGTCGGCTGCAGAAGCCACGGCCATCGCCAACGCCGTGCGCGGCAAGCAGGCCACCGTCACCGAAGAGAGCAAACCCACCACGCAGGCGTCGCCCCTGCTGTTCGACCTGACCAGCCTGCAGCGCGAAGCCAACGGCAAGTTCGGCTTCTCCGCCAAGACCACGCTGGCCCTGGCGCAAAGCCTGTACGAGCGCCACAAGGCCCTGACCTACCCGCGGACCGACTCGCGCGCGCTGCCCGAGGACTATTTGCCCGTCGCCAAGCAGACCTTCGAGATGCTGGCCGACAGCGGCATGCGGCACCTGGCGCCGCACGCGCTCACCGCGCTGAACAACAACTACGTGCGCCCGTCCAAGCGCATCTTCGACAACAGCAAGGTGAGCGATCACTTTGCCATCATCCCCACACTGCAGGCGCCGAGCGGCCTGAGTGAAGCCGAGCAGAAGCTGTACGACCTGGTCGTGCGCCGCTTCATGGCGGTGTTCTTCCCGAGCGCGGAATACACCGTGACCACCCGCATTTCTACCGTGGCCCCCCACAGCTTCAAGACGGAAGGCAAGGTGCTGGTCAAGCCCGGTTGGCTGGCCATCTACGGCAAGGAAGCCGCCGATGAGGTGGAAGGTGGCAAGGACGGCGACAAGGGCCAGAACCTGGTGCCGGTGAAGCCTGGCGAAAGCGTCAACACCCTGCAAGTGGACCCCAAGGGCCTCAAGACCAAGCCGCCCGCGCGGTATTCGGAAGCCACGCTGCTCGGCGCCATGGAAAGCGCCGGCAAGCAGATCGACGACGAAGAGCTGCGCGAAGCCATGCAGGAAAAAGGCCTGGGCACGCCTGCCACGCGCGCGGCCACCATCGAAGGTTTGCTGACCGAAAAGTACATGCTGCGCGAAGGCCGCGAGATCATTCCCACGGCCAAGGCCTTCCAGCTGATGACGCTGCTGCGCGGGCTGGAGGTCGAAGAGCTCTGCCGTGCCGACCTGACCGGTGAATGGGAGTTCAAGCTCTCGCAAATGGAAAAGGGCCTGCTCAGCCGCGAAGACTTCATGGCCGGCATCGCCACCATGACCGAGCGCATGGTCAAGAAGGCCAAGGAATACGACCGCGACACCATCCCCGGCGACTACACCACGCTCGAATCGCCGTGCCCCAACTGTGGCGGCGTGGTGAAGGAAAACTACCGCCGCTTCGCCTGCGTGGGCAAGCCCGGTGCAGAAGGCTGCGGCTTCAGCTTTGGCAAGTCGCCCGCGGGCCGCACCTTCGAGACGGCCGAGGCCAACGCGCTGCTGCGCGACAAGAAGATCGGCCCGCTGGAGGGCTTCCGCTCCAAGGCGGGTTGGCCCTTCACGTCCGAGATCGTCATCAAGTACGACGACGAGGCGCACAACTACAAGCTCGAATTCGACTTCGGCGACGACAAGAAGGGCGAGGAGTCGGGCGAGCTGGTGGAGTTTGAAGACGCCGCGCTCGGCCCCTGCCCCATCTGCGGATCGGAAGTGCACGAGCACGGCAGCAACTACGTGTGCAGCAAGGCCGTGCCCACCGCCGCGCAGCCCACGCCGAGCTGCACCTTCAAGAGCGGCAAGATCATCCTGCAGCAGCCTGTGGAGCGCGAGCAGATGCACAAGCTGCTGGAGACCGGCAAGACCGACCTGCTCGATAAGTTCGTGAGCATGCGCACCCGCCGCGCCTTCAAGGCCCACCTGGCGTGGGACAAGGAGGCGGGCAAGGTCAACTTCGAGTTTGCGCCCAGCAAGTTCCCGCCGCGCCCAGGTGCTGCTGCAAAAGCAATAGCAGCCAAAGCAGGCAAGCCAAGCGCTGCGGCCAAAAAAGCCGCCAAACCTGCAGCTGCCAAGAAAGCGCCGGCCACCAAGACCGCTGCCGCCAAGGCACCGCGCAAGGCCGCCGCAGGCAAGGCCCCCAGCGCCGCCCTGGCCGCCGTGATCGGCACCGAGCCCGTGGCCCGTCCCGAGGCGGTCAAGAAGATGTGGGAATACATCAAGGCCCACAACCTGCAAGACCCCAAGGACAAGCGCACCATCGTCGCCGACGACAAGCTGCGTGCGGTGTTTGGCAAAGACAGTGCGGGCATGTTCGAGCTGGCGGGCATCCTGGGCAACCACCTGGGTGGCGAAGGATGACGCAACACGCTGATCAATCTGCCGCGTCCCCTGTGCGGGGCTTCTGGCGCTCCGCGCTGGTGGCCCTCGCAGTTGCTGGTGCGCTGGGCGGTTGCACCAGCACGCCAGGTTCTGCGCGCTCCAGCGACCCCGCCAGCCCGCAGCCATCGCAGGGTGCCAGCGGCGTCACCGTGTTTGGCGATATCGATGTGGGCGTATCGCGGGAGCGCACCCGCTGACGTGGGGTGTGCTGCCTTACAGGCCATCTCCATGGAAACTGCCGCACCTGCGCGGAGCCAGCCTTCCAGCCCCAACGATTGATGATGGACCCTGAGCCGCAAGGGAACGAATGATGGGCGAACCCGCACTGTCCTTGCAGATCGCCACCACGGTGCACCACCGCATCCACACCGTCACGGTGCGCATGGATTCGGTGGGCTGGGTGGTCTCGGGCACCAAGCACCTGGTCACGCCCGGCGGTGGGCACCGCTACCCCAGCGGGCGGGTGTTCGTGCTGCCGCGCGGCGCGCAGTGGGAGGTGGTCAACGACCCGGCACCCCAAGGCCGCTATGTGGCGCGGCTGCTGTGTTTTGCGCCCGAGCTGGTGGAGCAGTTCCACCGGCAGTTCGGCCAGTTCGCAGCCGTTGCACCGGTGCAAGGCTGCGCGGGCCTCGCGGCCGACGGCGCATTTGAAGACAGCTATGTGCGTGCCGTGGCCGCGCTGGAGAGCGATGCCAGCTCGCAAGCGCTGCGCGAACACCGTGCGCTCGAAGTGCTGCTGATGCTGGCCGAGGCGGGCATCGTCTTCGCCCCGCCCGGCGAGCTGGGCTGGGCCGAACGCGTGCGCCGCCTTGTGGGCCCCAGCCCGCAGGCCGACTGGACGGTGGAGCGCATCGCCAGCGCCTTTGCCACCAGCGCCAGCACCCTGCAGCGCCGCCTGGCGCAAGAGGGCGAAACCGTGAGCCAGTGCCTGCGCGACGTGCGGCTAGAGACGGCGCTGGTGCTGCTGCAAAGCTCCGCGCTGCAGGTGTCCGAGATCGCAGCGCGTTGCGGCTACGAGTCGCACAGCCGCTTCAGCGCGGCCTTCCGCGAACGCTTTGGCTTTCCGCCCTCGCAGCTGCGGCCCTGATTCCTGCGGCTGACGCGCAGCGCACAGCCATTGACGCCGCCGGGCCAATGCGAAGGCGCGGCGAGCAGCACCATCAAGCCCTTGTTTCACACGGCTACTGCAAGGAGCTTCTTGAATGCCAAAACTTCTCTCGCGCCCCCGTCGCGCATTGACCTCCATCGCCGCGCTTGCCTCCATTGGCCTGGCATTTGCCGCCCACGCCCAGGCCTTTACCCTCAGCAGCCCTGACTTTGTTGAAGGCAGCACGCTGCCCCAGCGCTTCGAGTTCAAGGGCTTTGGCTGCGCGGGTGACAACCAGTCACCGGCCCTGCGCTGGAGCGGCGCGCCTGCGGGCACACAGAGTTTTGCCGTCACCGTGTACGACCCTGACGCACCCACGGGCTCGGGCTGGTGGCACTGGTCGGTGGTGAACATCCCCGCCGGCGCCACCGAGCTGCGTGCGGATGCGGGCGCGGTGGGCGGCGCGCAACTGCCCGCAGGTGCCAGCCACGTGCGCATCGACTACGGCGTGGCCGCGTGGGGCGGCGCCTGCCCGCCCGAAGGTGATGCACCGCACCGCTACATCTTTACCGTGCACGCCCTCAAGGTGCCGCGCCTGGACTTGCCCACCGACGCCACCGCGGCGCTGGCCGGCTACATGATCAACGCCAACAGCCTGGGCAAGGCCACGCTCACGGCGCGCTATGGGCGCCCCGCTGCCAAGGGCGCGCAGCGGTGATGCCCCGTGGTCGGTGGGCGCCCTGATGTTTTAAGCTTGGTGGTCATACCCACCACACCCCAGGCCCACCCCATGCGCAGCACCCGCGAACGAGCCCTCTGGTCCATCCTGGCGGCCCTGCTGCTTGCCGCCGCGGCTGCCGCATGGTGGACGGCCGACCAGTGGCTGCCCCACGCCGGGCCGTGGACCGAGCAGGCCTGGAAGAAGATCACCCGCCCCGGCCCCGACACCTTGCCACCCGGCAAGCAGCAGCCCGCCGCACAAGCCCGCGCTGCGAGCGGCGGCGCGTCCGAGCCCGTGGCCCCGCAGCCGCGCAAGTGCGTGAAGGACGGCCGCACCACCTACACCGACCAGCCCTGCCCCAAGGGCACGCAGGAGTTGCCGGTGGATGGCGCCGTGACCTCGCTGCCGCGCGCGCAGTAAGTTCATGAAGATGGCGGGCAGCGGCTGGCCCGCCGGTGTGAGGCATGTCGTTTTTTTCCTAGCCCGCCAGGGGCTGCGCGGATTCAATCGGTGCGTTGATTCACTACCCAAGGCCTCTCTCTTTCTCTTTGGAGGGCCGCATGCACCCATGCAAAACCACACCCATCTGCGCGCTTTTTTTCTTCTGCTAGCCCTCCTGGGCCTGGCCGTTCCCTGGTACTTCAACACCGTGTACTTTTTGGCGGGTGGCAGCGTGATGCCCGATGTTTTCTGGCGCGATGCCTTTGCCAATGCATTGACCACCGGCATCACCTGCGACGTGTACCTGGCCGCCGTGGCGTTCTCGGCCTGGGTGGCGGTAGACCGCAGCCTGGGCGCATGGCGCTGGGCTTACATCGCCGCCTGCTTTGGCATTGGCCTCGCGTTTGTGATGCCGCTGTACCTGGCTCAGCGCTTGCGCGTGGGCTCCAAGGGTGGGGCTGGTTGATTCGGCAGGGCCTGCGCGCCGATCTGCAAGGGCCAGTGAGCGGTCAGCGGGCTGCGCGTGCCTTGCACCAGGGCCTGCAGCGGGTGGCCCGCCAGCCTGCGCACATCGCGCGCCATGTGCGACTGGTCGTAATAGCCCTGGTCGGCGGCAAGGTCCACCACCGGGCCGCCGGGCGCGGCGAGGGCGTTGCCCAGCGTGCTGTTCAGCCGCGCAATCACCTGAAACTGCTTGGGCGCCATGCCCCAGTGCGCCACAAAGCGCCGTTCAAACTGCCGCTGGCTCAGGCCCAGACGCTGGTCCGCGTCTGTTGCATCGTCGCTGGCCGCGTGCAGCAAGGCCAGCGCCTGCTGCCGCCGGGCTTCACACGGTGACGGCGGCGCGACCAGCTGCCGGACGAACTGGCACAGCACCGCGATCCGGGCGCCATCATCCTGCGCCGCATGCACGCCGTGCTCCACCTCGGTCCACCCAGGCCCCACCAGTTCCGCCAACGGCCGCAGTGTGTTCACCAGCCCGCGCGCGCTGGCAAACAGTGCCGCCGCGGCTTCGGGCTGCAGCACCAGCCCCACGGCCTGCACCGGCCCGCCGTGTTCGTACACCGTGGCCGTGGTGCTGGCGCTCATCCAGGCCGCTGGCGGCACCAGCGCTCCTTGGCAACACACCTGCCCGGCCAGCCGCACTACCAGCATGCTCGACACCATGGCCGGAAATTGCGACTGCACCAGCTCCGCAGGAGCATCGACCACCACCCCTGCCATCAACCAGGGCTGCAAATCAGAGGGCACGGGCACAAAACGCTGCATGCCCGGATTCTGCACACGGTCGCGCCCCACGCATTGCACCAGCCACCCGTGCGACATGCGCTTGCCGCACCACCCGACTATCCTTGTTGCTTCAGCATCCCTATCCACCGCACACCTGTGCCACGCACCATGCAGCAAGAGCAAGCACCTACCCGATCTCTCCCCCTCGCAGGCGCCACCAACTTTCGGGACCTGGGCGGCTACACCGGCCAGGGCGGGCGGCCCGTGAAGTGGCGGCGCATCTTTCGCTCTGACCACCTGGCGGCCCTGACCCCCGAGGACCAGGCCCTGCTGGCCGAACTGGGCGTGGCCCGCGCGGTGGACTTTCGCGGCAAGGCCGAAAGCGCTGCCTATGCCTACGCGCTGCCCGGCATCAGCTACCACCCGCTGGCCATCGAGCCCACCGTGGTGCAGCGCGCGCTAGAGCTGCAGCGCACCGGCCGCCAGCTCACCGCGCAAGACGCCGTGGGCCTGATGCAGGACACCTACCGGGGCTTTGTGCACGACAATGCCCCGCGCTTTGCCGAGCTGTTTGGCCTGCTGCTGGACAGCGATGCCCCCACCGTCTTCCACTGCACCGCTGGCAAAGACCGCACCGGCTTTGCCGCCGCCCTCATCCTGCTCACCCTGGGCGTGCCGCGCGACGTGGTCATGCACGACTACCTGCTCACCAACACCCTCTACCGCCGCCCCGAAGGCATGGGCAGCCACGCCCCCGAGGAGGTGCTGGCCGTGCTGTGGCGTGTGCAAGAGGAGTTTCTGGACGCCGCCCTGCACAAGGTAGACACCGAGTTCGGCGGCCTGCAGCCGTATCTGGTGGACGTGCTGGGGGTGGATGCCGCCGCGCAGAAGGAGCTGGAGGGGCGCTATCTGCAGGCGGCGTGATGCCATTGGTGGCCGTGCAGGTTAGGTCATTGTGAGTTGGTTTTGTGCCAATATTTGGCATGATCGTGCTAATATTTGGCAATGTCTGTCGCCTCCGCCTTTTTGACTGATCGCCAAACGCGGCTCTTTGCCTGGCTGTTTGGACAGCCTGCGCGCAGTTTTCACCTCAGCGAGCTGCGCCGCCTGACCGGGCTGGGCAGCGCATCCGTACAAAGCGAACTCAACCGGTTGACCGATGCTGGTTTGCTGGTGTCGGAGCGCGTGGGCAACCTGCGCAGCTTCAAGGCCAATGCCGATAGCCCCATTTTTGATGAGCTGGTCTCACTCACCCGCAAAACACTGGGGCTTGTGCCCGCACTGGGCGACGCCCTGGCCCCCTTGTCTCCACGCCTGCAGGCTGCGTGCGTGTTCGGCTCAGTGGCCTCGCATACGGACACCGCCCAAAGCGATGTGGACGTGATGCTGGTCGGCAAAGACATCACCCTTGGCGAAGTACTGGAGCAACTGGCACCCCTGGAGCAACAATGGGGCCGCAAAATCAACCCCAGCATGTATTCGCCGCAAGAATTTCTCAAGCGCCGCGCCGAGCCCGACTCGTTCGTCAACCGCGTGCTGTCGCGCCCCACACTGGCACTGATCGGAGACATGAATGGCCTCGACGACCGCCACCGCGCTGGATAACCTGGTGCGCATCGGCCAGCTCAAGGCCTAGCCCCGCAACGATGCAGAAGTGCAGCGCATGCCAGGGCGTGCCATCCATCGATACCCCCACGCGCTGACCCCGCAATGCGGATGGATGCGCGAAGCGGGGCGCAGCCCATAGTCATCTATGGGCAAGCCACGCGACAAAGCAGACGCCGCATTGCGGGGCCAGCCCGAAGGGAAAGCCAGCCAGGCCGCACATTGCGTCGTTGCCCTTCGCTTGTGTAGCCAAGCTACACGGCACTCAGGGCGCCTAGCACTGCACGGCCTGGCCGGCTTTCGCGTGGGAGTATCGATGGATGGCACGCCCCGACCATGGCCCAAACCCGCTGGGCAGATGCTCAACTTGCGCACGTCTCGCAAGAAGGCCGCTTTACCAGTGCCTACAACGCTGCCCATGCCGCAGCCCTGGCCGCATTGCGCTGGCACGGCTACCGCAGCGAGAACCGGTTCACCGTATTCCAGTGCTTGGCCCATACCGTGAGCTGGCCGCCCGCGCGCTGGCGGGTGCTGGACGCTGCCCACCAAAAGCGCAACCTCGCCGAATATGAGGGCTACCTGGAGATCGAGGAGTCCACCATTGCGGAGATGGTCACGCTGGCCGAGCAGCTGATTGCCGACGTGCGCACCTTGGCGGGCGGGGCAGGCGGCCACTGACTCCCCGCCACCGCGCAGAAAGAGCTCGCCAAGCGGTATCTGCAGGCGGTGGTGTAGCCAATCCGCACAAAGACCCCGAAGAAACGCGCAGCGCATTGCGCGCGGGCTTGCGCCGTGTAAATGCCATTTGCTATCAAAACGGGAGCTATTGGCGCAATACAGCAAAGCGGTATATCAATCTTTAGCTGTTTCTTCTTGCCGTACCCACGCCCCACAGAACCAGCCGTACCTACCAACTTTCGCAGGTTGCGCCGTGCCTCCTCACCCCCTACAGTGAAGTTGAAGTAACAAATGCATACAAGGTCGGGAACAGGGAGGAGAGGCTGACAGCAAAGGCGACGTAGTTGCTACTAGCGCGGGGCACATGCCTTCTGGATGAAGGCATGTGCCCGGTGAGAAGCGTCTTGCTGAGCTGCCCGAACACAGGGTCGAAGGCAACGACGACCTGCTCAGGGACCGCAGCTGCTACTGCGTTCCCGTGGGGCCCCGGCAGGTGCAAGCCGATCAAAAAATCGGGTTGCACCTGCCGGGGCCTGTTGAGCGAATGCTGTGGCGCTCAATTGCTCACAAATAAATAGCTTCTAACGGTTGTCCATTAAGCGCTAGAGGCCAATTTGAACCAAATTTCAGCGGCATGATGGCGCCCATGGTCAGCAAGCCGCCAGCGCTTGCCGCACTCACCCCGCACTGGGTTGCTCCCGCCCCACCACGGCACCCTGGCGCCGCACCCGCCAGTACAGCCAGCCCATGATCGACAGGTTCAGCAGATTCCACCCCATGCCGTTGATGAACGCCGCCTGGTAGCTGCCCGTCACGTCAAAAATCCAGCCCGACATCCAGCCCCCCAGCGCCATGCCGATCAGCGTGGCCATGATCACCGCGCCCACCCGGGCGCCCGCCTCTTGCGGTGCGAAATACTCGCGGATGATGATCGCGTAGGCAGGCACGATGCCGCCCTGGAACAGCCCGAACATCGCCGAGATCACATACAGCGGCACCAGCCCGTCAAACGGCAGAAACAGCGCCAGCCCCACCCCCTGCAACGCCGACCCCAGCAGCAGCGTGCGCACACCGCCAATGCGGTCGCAGATCACGCCCGACACCAGGCGGCTCACAATGCCGCACGCCAGCATCAGCGACAGCATCTCGGCCCCCCGCGCCGCGCCAAAACCCAGGTCGGTGCAATAGGCCACGATGTGCACCTGCGGCATCGCCATGGCCACGCAGCACGCGACGCCCGCCACACACAGCAGTAGCTGCGCATGCAGCGGGCGCAGGCCGAACGGGCGGCTGCGGTCCAGTGCCAAGGGAACCAAAGGTGCGGACGCAGTCGCTGTAGAAGCAGATGCACGCAGTGCAGCACCCCCTGCCGAAGGTGACGACGATGCAGGCACCGCAGCCGCAGCCACATCCATCAACACCATCGGCGCCCGCTGCCGCATGCGCAGCGCCAGCAGCAGCATGCCCGCGCCACACACCAGCCCCATCAGCACATAGGTCTGGCGCCAGCCAATGGCCTCGATGCCGTGCTGCACGATGGGCGGCCACAGCGCACCGGCGATGTAGTTGCCGCTGGCGCAAATAGCCACCGCAATGCCCCGCCGCTTGTTCCACCACAGCGCCGTGTCGGCCATCAACGGCGCAAACGTGGCCGAGCTGCCAATCAGCCCCATCAACCCATGCGCCAGCCCAAAGATCCAGATGCTGCTCGACAGTCCCGCCCACACAAAGCCGCCACACACCGCGACCGCCCCCACGCACAGCACCGGCATCAGCCCATGCCGGTCCGCCATCCGCCCCGTCCACAGCCCGCCCAGCCCCAGGCACACCATCATCAGCGTGTAGGGCAGAGATGCATCCGCGCGGCCTACGCCGAACTCGGCTTGCACGGCAGGCAGCACCACCGACACCACATACATGCTGCTGTTGCCCAGCACCACCAGCCCCAGGGTGGTCAGCAAGCGCCACGCGGCTTGGGGGGAGTCGATGAGGGAGGCCGGGGCGGCGACGTGTGCAGAAGCGGGAGTGGTACGCATGCTGTGCAATTTAACCCTGATCTGCGCCTGAATCCGCTCCTTCAACACATCCACATGGCCAATGATCCCGATCATCGTCCCGCTGGTATTCAGTGTCCATCGCGGTCAGTGCCACCTCCAGCGTGTTGTCATCCAGCGATCCAACACCCAAGCCTCACGGCGCCACACCCACGGGCTGAGGGAGCCTGCCCCGGGCACCTCTTCCATGGATACCAATTCAGCGGTGACCAGCGCTTGCAATAAATACATAGGCCCCAGGCACATTGAGCTAAACAAGGTGCACCTGGGGCCCTGAAAGTGCCTGGGCAGGCACCCCTCTCAGATCTTGATGAACTGCGTGCTCGACAGCGCTCCAAACGGCAGTTCCGACAACCGGCCACCCACCGCCAGCGTGCCCAGGTCTACCGGGAAGTAGCCGATGGCGTCCAGCACCTTGCGCACTTCGGCCTTGGCGGCCGCATCGTCGCCTGCATAGAACATGGTGCGCTGGCCGCCCGACACTTGGGGCTGCGCCAGCACGTTCACATCCAGGTGGTTGAACGCCTTGACCACGCGGGCGCCGGGCACGAATTCGCTGAACACTTCGCTGGACGAGCGCCCGCCTAGGTCGATGGCCTTGATGCCGTAGGCCGCCAGCGGGTTGGTGGGGTCTTGGGCGTCGGGCGAGTTGGGGTCCAGAAACGCCACGGGGTTGGTGCCGTCGATGACGATGCGCCCGTTCCACGCAGGCAGGCTGCCCAGCGCCTGGCCCAGGTCTTCCCAGCGCACGGCGATGAGCACGATGTCGGCGGCTGCGGCCTCTGCCACGGTGCCCGCCTTGATGGTGGGGCCCAGTTCGGCCACCAGAGCGGCCAATGATTCCGGACCGCGCCGGGTAGAGAGGGTGGCCGACAGTCCCTTGTTGGCCAATGCGCGGGCCACGTTGGAGCCGAGACCGCCAGAACCGATGATGCCGATGTTCATGATGTTTTCCTTGTTGAAATGAAGTGGGTTGAAGTGAGGTGGAAGGAGTGAGGTGAGAAAGCGTGACGGAAGGGCTAGGCGACTACCCGAGCCGCCCGGCCTGGCGCAGTTGTGTGGCAATGCGCCGGATTTCTGTGGCGCCCTGTGCCAGGGCGGCCGGGCTGGTGTGCACCGAGTAGCGGCCCATGACCAGGTCGTGGGGGTGCGGCACGGCAGAGCCCAGCACGAAGCTGGTGGCCTGGGTGGCCACAAAGTCGATGCTCTGGCTGCTGGGCTCAAACGCCACCAGCTCGCCTGCTGCAATGGGTTCGCCCGCCATCAGCGCGCCGGTGGCCACTGCCGCCCACGCCACCGTGTGGCCCTGGGGCGGGGTGTAGGTCCAGCGTTCGCCCTGGGCCAACTGCACGGACAAATAGGTCATGCCCTCAGGCGCCGCCACGGGGCTGTGCGCTGCGCCGTACTCGCCCAGCAGCACCCGCACCGGGCCTACCTGGGGCACCAGCTCGGGGGCGAGGTACTGACTGTGGGCGGGGGCGTTCTCCAATGCGGTGGGCAGGGCCACCCACAGCTGAAAGCCCCGGCCCGCTGTGTCGCCCACGGGGGCGCCGGTGTGCCACACGCCGTTGCCAGCACGCATCCATTCGACGCCGCCCGCAGGCAGCAGGCCGGCTTGGCCGGTGCTGTCTTCGTAGCGCACATCGCCTTGCGACAAGAACGTGACCGTGGCGATGCCCGAGTGGGGGTGCATGCCAAAGCCCTGCTGCGCTGCGCCGGGCTGAAAGTGCACCAGGTCCAAAAAGATAAAGGGCTTGAGCACATGGCCCAGGTCCCCGGGGCTCATGAGGCGGGTGATGGGGCCGTGTGTGGTGCCACGGGTGCGGTGGGCGATGGCGCGGGGGGCGGTGGCGGGTGCAGACATACAGAGAACCTTGGAGGTGTTGAACTGATGCCTGTAGCTTAAAAATTCGTCGATTGATTGACTAGATAGCGCAATATGATTGCACTCGTCCATTAATCGAATGAATCAGTGAGTGAGGGCGCGCGACCATGCTGGATCTGAACGACGTGGCCATCTTTGTGCAGGTGGTGCGCTGCGGCAGCTTTGCCGAGGCCTCGCGCCGCCGGGGCGTGCCGCCCAACACCCTGAGCCGCCGGGTGCAGCAGCTTGAAGCGCAGTTGGGCACCCGGCTGATGCAGCGCTCGACCCGCCATCTCACGCTCACCGGCGCGGGCCAGGTGTTTCTGGAGCGCTGCAGCGGCGCAGTAGAGGGGCTGATGGACGCGGGCGAGGAGCTGCTGGCGGTGAACCAGGAGCCCAGCGGCCTGGTGCGGGTGGCGGCCCCGGCGGATTTTTTTGATTTCTTTGCGATGGAGTGGCTGACCGAGTTCCTGGTCACGCACCCCAAAGTGCGGGTGGACTTTGTGCTGAGTGATGGGCGCGCCGACCTGATTGCAGACCGGATTGATGTGGCCCTTCGGGGCGGCATCCTGGAGGACTCCGGCCTGTTTGCGCGAAAGGTGCTGGACGCAGGCAACGACGGCCTGGTGGCCAGCCCGGCCTACATCGCCCGCCAGGGTGTTCCGGCCACGCTGCAAGACCTGGCAGGCCATGATTGCCTGGTGTTCAGCCACCCCAGCGGCAAGGCCACCTGGCGCGTGACGGGGCCGGAGGGCGCGCCGGCCGAGGTGCAGGTGGCTGGCCGCTTCAGCGGCAACACGGCGCAGGCCCTGCGCAAGGCAGCGCTGGCGGGTTTGGGCATTGCGCTGCTGCCCTCCACGCTGACGCACCGCGATCTGCGCGCTGGCCTGCTGGTGCCCGTGCTCCCGCAGTACCACCGGCAGGGGCACGGCGTGCACATGGTCTACCCCAGCCGGCGCTACCTGCCCCTGGCGGTGTCTGCGTTCATTGACCTCGTGATCCGCAAGATGGGCGCGATACAAGAACTGCCGCCGCAGGCCTGCGGCTGAGGCGGCATGAATTTACTGGAGCCGTTCTCGCTGAGCCTGCTGAAGCGCTGCGCGAGGCTGCGACAGGCTCCGTCCGCGCACGCTCCTGCCCGCTATGCTCCCCTACCCACTAAACACGAACAAGACACACGGTGACCGCCATGCACGACATCATCTGCCCCCACTGCAACAAGGCGTTCAAGGTCGACGAAACCGGGTATGCCGACATCCTCAAGCAGGTGCGCGACGCGGATTTCAGCGCGCAGTTGCACGAGCGGCTGGAGCTGGCCGAGCAGGACAAGCGCAATGCGGTGGCGCTGGCGCAGGCCCAGGTGGCCAATGAGCTGCAGAAGTCGGCGGCCGCCAAAGACACCGAGATTCAAGCCCTGAAGGCCCAGCTGGGTGCGGGCGCGGTGGAGCGCGATCTGGCGGTGGCACAGGCTCTGAGCGCGGTGGAAAAGCAGCGCGATGCCATGGCGAATGAGCTGGAGCGCGTGCGGCAAGCGCAGCAAACAGCGGCCCAGCTGGCAGAAGCCCGGCTGGCGCAGGAGCTGCAAGGCGTGGCCGCCAGAAAGGACGCTGAGATCCAGCAGCTCAAGTCGCAGCTGGAGGCGGGCGAGGTGGTGCGCAGGCTGGCAGTGTCCGAGGCGGTCACGGTGGTGGCCCGGGAGCGCGATGAATTCAAGAACGATCTGAACCTGGTGGTGATGAAAAAGCAGCTGGAGGAGAACGCCATCAAGGAGCAGTACGCCTTGCAGTTGCGCGACCGCGACGGCGAGATTGCGCGGCTGCGGGACATGAAGGCGCGCCTGTCGACCAAGATGGTGGGCGAGACGCTGGAGCAGCACTGCGAGACGGAGTTCAACCGCATCCGCGCCACGGCGTTTCCGCGCGCGTACTTTGAGAAGGACAACGACGCACGCAGCGGCAGCAAGGGCGACTACATCTTCCGCGACCTGGATGAGTCGGGCACCGAGATCGTCTCGATCATGTTCGAGATGAAGAACGAGAACGACGAGACCGCCACCAAGAAGCGCAACGAAGACTTCTTGAAAGAGCTGGACAAGGACCGCAACGAAAAAGGCTGCGAATACGCGGTGCTGGTGTCGCTGCTGGAGCCCGAGAGCGAGCTGTACAACACCGGCATCGTGGACATGTTCTACCGCTACCCCAAGATGTACGTGGTGCGGCCGCAGTTCTTCATCCCCATCATCACGCTGCTGCGCAACGCGTCGATGAAGTCGCTGCAGTACAAGTCCGAGCTGGCGCTGGTGAAGGCGCAGAACTTGGACATCACCAAGTTCGAGTCGCAGCTGGAGGAGTTCAAGGGCGCGTTTGGGCGCAACTGGCGCCTGGCGTCGGACGGGTTCGAGGAGGCCATCAAGCGCATTGACGAGGCCATCAAGGACCTGGAGAAAACCAAGGAAGCGCTGCACAAGTCGGCCAACAACCTGCGCCTGGCCAACGACAAGGCCGAAGATCTCACGATCAAGAAGCTCACACGCGGCAACCCGACGATGGCGGCCAAATTTGCGGACCTCAAGCAGCTGGGGATTTCGGATGGGGAGTGATGCGGGGCGGGGTGAAGCGGCCAGCGGACGGGGCCTTGCAAACAGGGCGGGCACAACCGGTCTGCGGCTGCTCCATCGCCATTGGTTGCATGGACGTTGAGCGGCGCTAGCCGCGCACCGACGCCCCCGTCGCATAAAACTGCCCGCCGGCCACATAGTGCAGCGTGCGCAGCGCATCGGGCGCGGTGTCGAACTCCCAGTGCCCGTTGCGGAACACGCGCTCGTCGGCCCAGGCGGCCACCACTTCGCCGATGAACAGGTCGTAGGTCTGCTGGTTGTGGGGCTCGGGGATCACGCGGCACAGCAGCCAGGCGGCGCAGCCTTGCACCAGCGGGGTGTCGGCGTGGCCGGGCGCGTGGAACAGCTGCACGCCATGTTGCTGCAGTTTGTCGGGGTGGGTCTTGGCGCTGTCGGTGCCAATCGCCACGGTCATCGCGGCCATGGGCACGGTGGGCAGCTGCAGTGCGAACTCGCCCCTGGCCTCCACCAACTCGCGCGTGCGCGTGGCTTTGTCGAGCACCACCGTCACCTTGGGCGGTGAAAAGTCCAGCGCACAGGCCCAGGCGGCGGCCATCACGTTGTGCTGGCCGGCGTGCGCAGCCGACACCAGCACCGTGGGGCCGTGGTTGAGCAGGCGGTAGGCCTTGTCGAGCGGGACGGGAGTGAAATATGCGGGGGGTGTGGGCAGCGGCATGGCGGGCGGTGTGGGTAGCGGAGCAGTCGGCAGTGGATGCTCTGCATTTAATAGCTGATCGCGATGGATGGGTAAGCGCTGGAGGCCAATTTTGCTTGAATTTTTGATGGCACGCCTGCTGGCCCCGACAGGCCGTTCGCCCCCGGGGTTCGCCAAAGGGTTGAAGGGCTGTTCGCAAGAAGCGCCCTGGCTTCGACGGGCTCAGCCCGAACGGATAGCGACATATGGGGCATGCGGCAGCGCAGTGTGGCGCGGAGGCCAAACGACCAAGGCCCGGCCCGGGCTACCTACCAGCAAGTAACATTCTTCCCGCCCACAACCCGCCCCACCGGGGCTTCAACGGAGACAAGAAATATGTTCAGTCATGTGATGGTCGGTGTGAACGATCTGGAGGTATCGAAGAAGTTTTACGATGCGCTGCTCGGCACCATCGGCGTGCCCCCGGGCGTTGCCAACAAGAACCGCTACTTCTACCGGGGCCCCACTGGCACGTTCTGCATCAGCACGCCCATCAATGGCGAGGCGGCCACCTTTGCCAATGGCGGCACCATCGGTTTTGCCATGCAGTCGCCCGAGCAGGCTGATGCGTTCCACGCGGCGGGCGTGGCCCACGGCGGCACCACCTGCGAAGACCCGCCGGGCTACCGTGAAGGCCCGTCGGGTCCGCTGTACCTGGCGTATCTGCGCGACCCGGATGGCAACAAGATTTGCGCGCTGCACCGCCCGCCCAAGCCCGCCGCGGCGTAGAGCGACTCACAAAACTCTTCTGGCGTCGTTGCTGCGTCTTGTCGTACTGGCCGTACTGCCTGCGACGCAGCGCCTAACCAGAACCGCTTCGCTGAGTTTTGTGAGCCGCTCTTGGGCTCCGCCTCGTTCCCTTCTTTAAGCCGCCGTGTGGGCCTGTGGCCGACGCACGGCGCGCACCTTGCCGCTGCCGCCACCACCGCAGTAGAACAGCCCGGCCCCATCCGATTCGAGCCCGCTCACACCCACGCCTTGCGGCATATCGAGCTGCTGCAGCACGGCGCCGCTCGTGGGGTCGATGTGGCGCAGGGTGCTTTCGTCGCCTTCCCAGGTGCCGTGCCACAGCTCACCGTCCACCCAGGTCACTCCCGTGACGAAGCGGTTGGATTCGATGGTGCGGCGGATGGCACCCGTGGCGGGGTCGATCTGGTGGATCTTGCGGTCGCGGTACTGGCCCACCCACAGGCTGCCTTCGGCCCAGGTCAGACCTGAATCGTTGCCGCCGCCCGGCGCGGGAATCGTGGCCACCACCTGGCCCGTGGCGGGGTCGATCTTGTCGATGCGCGACTCGGCAATCTGGTAGAGGTGGGTTCCGTCAAACGCCGTGCCTGCGTCGCAGGTCACGTCCAGCGTGCGGGTGGTGGCGCCGCTGGTGGGGTCGAAACCCACCAGCTGTTCGCCCGTGGCAGCCCACACGCGCTGGCCGTCGTGGGTCACGCCGTGGATGGCGCTGGCGCCCGCAAAGGGGCCGTATTCGCGCACGACCTCGGCGGGTTGGCGGGAGGCAATCGGCAGGTGTGTACGAGACGGCGGGGTGTCGGCGATGTCGCTGCTGCAGGCGGTGTCGCGGGCGTGGGCGTTGGTGGCGGTGGTCATCTGTGGCTCCTGGTGGGTGCCCGGTGCACGGCGGAGGGTGTGTGCGTTGGGCGGTGAAGTCACTTTATTGAATCGGCTGCGCGGTGGGGAGTAACAAGATCGTCGTGAATCCCACCAGCGGCGCGGCCAGCCAGCGGCGGGCTCGCGCCTGGCCGATGGCGCGCACGCGGCCGCTGCCTTCCAGATCGGCCAGCGCGCGCTGCACGGTGCGCTGGCTGTCGCCCAGGGCCAGCGCCAGGGCCGATGTGGACCAGGCCGCGCCGTCAGACAGCAAGGCCACCAGCGCGCCCTGCTCGCCATCCACGGGCGGGGCCAGCACGGCCACATCGCGCCCGCCGTGGGGCTGCAGCACAAAGCCGCGCGGTGTGGCCTCCACCCCGGCCAGCGGTGCGATCAGGGCGCGCAGGCGGCCGATTTCCACCCGCAGCCGGGCGCGGTGGGTTTCATCGGGGTGGCGGGTGCGGAACACGTCGGCAATCAAGGCTTCGCGGTCCACGCCGCCCGGCCAGGCCGTGGCCAGCGCACGCACCAGTGCAAACAGCACGGGGCGGCGCGCCAGTGGGTGCCACACGTCGCCCGCGCGCACGCCATGGCGGCAGGCATCCACCACCAGCGTGGGGGATGCGAGCAGCGCCGCCACGTCCTCCAGCCGCAGCATCTGCTCGGCGCCTTGGGCCAGGCGGCGGGCTGCAGGCTGGTGGAGCAGCGTGCGGGCGTGGGCCACCTCGGTCCCCAGGGCGGGCACGCCCGATTGGCCCGCCGCCTCGTGTGCGCGCTGCAGGGCCGTGCGTGCCGCACCGATGTGCAGCGAACGCAGGGCCAGTTCTGCGGCGGCAAGTTCGGCCACTGCGGCCAGGGATGCGGGCAGGCGGGCTGCCGAGCCGGTGGCGCGGGCACTTGGCAGCGCGCTCTCCAGCGCAGCCGATGCTTCGTCCAGCCTGCCCAGCAAGATCAGCTTGCGCGCCGCCACCAGCCGCGCCTGCAGTGCGTTGGCCATGTCACCGTGGGCCTGCAGGATGGCGGCGGCAGTCATCAGCGCGTGCGTTTGCCCGCCCAGGTCGCGCAGGGCCAGGGCCACCTCGGCCTCGGCCACGACACAACGCGCGCGGGCCACGGGCTCGTGCGCACCAAAGCCGCGTGCAGCGCGGCGCAGCAGTTCGCGGGCGCGTGGGTGCTCGCCCAGCTGGGCCATGGCAATGCCACGCAGGGCCAGGGCCGGTGGGTCGTCGCGCAGGGCCACCCGCTGCAGGGCGGCCAGGGCATCGCCTGCAGCCAGCGCGCGGGCTGCGGCGGAGATCAGCGAATCCATGGCCACAGACTACACCGCAATCGGCCAGGGCCACCGGGTGGGCGATACTCCCCGCCATGAACAGGTGCCCGGCGCCCGCCCCTGCAGGGTGGCCCGTGGCGGAAGGACCCAGCAGTGAAACCAGTGAGCGGCAGCGCGGACGCGGCCATCTTTGACGAGGCGTACTACCAGCGCTTTTACTTCGACAAGAAGACCAGCGTGGTGGACCCGGCGCACACCGAGCGGCTGGGTGCGTTTGTGTGCAGCTACCTGCAGTACCTGCGCGTGCCCGTGCGGCGTGTGCTGGATGTGGGTTGCGGCATTGGCCTGTGGCGCGATGTGATCGCGCGGCATTTTCCGCAGGCGCAGTTCCACGGCGTGGAGTTCAGCGAATACCTGTGCGAGCGGTTTGGGTGGGAGCGTGGCTCGGTGGTGGACTACAAGGCCCGCACGCCGTATGACTTGGTCATCTGCCAGGGCGTGCTGCCCTACCTGAGCGAGGCCGACGTGCAAAAGGCCATGCGCAACCTGGCGCGCCTGAGCCGGGGCGCGCTGTACGTGGAGGCCGTGGCGCGAGAGGACTGGGAGCAGGACGTGGTGGACGAGCAGGTGACCGACCCGCGCATGTTCCAGCACCCCGCGCAGCTGTACCGCCGCACGCTGGGCGAGGGCTTTACCGAGCTGGGGGGCGGCGTGTGGCTGAGCCCGCAGGCCGAACTGCCGCTGTTTGCGCTGGAACGTGCGGGCGGCCGGTGACGCAGCCCGTGGACCCCTCGGCGACTGGGGTGGCCACCCCCGCCACGCCGCACGCTGTTTCGCGCCTGCGCACTGAGCGCCTGGCCCGCAGTGCCAAGCCCTTTCTGGCCCGGGGCGGCCCCAAGGGCGAGCGCTGCGCGGGCTGTCGCCTGGTGCCCAGCCACTGCATCTGCGCGCTGCGCCCCGTGCTGCCCACGCGCGCGGGCATGTGCCTGCTGATGGCCGACATCGAGCCGCTCAAGCCCAGCAACACCGGCTGGCTGATTGCCGATGTGGTGGCCGACACCCATGCCTTCGGCTGGGCGCGCACCGAGGTGCACCCCGGCCTGCTGGCGCTGCTGGCCGACCCGCAGTGGCAGCCGTATGTGGTGTTCCCCGGCGAGTTCGTGGCGCCCGAGCGGGTGGTCACACAGGTGGCGGTGCCCCGAGCCGGGGTCGAACCAGAACGATGGAAGCGCCCGCTGTTTGTGCTGCTCGACGCCACCTGGCCCGAGGCGCGCAAGATGTTCCGCAAAAGCCCTTACCTGGACCGCTTTCCGGTTCTGAGTCTGCAGCCCGAGCAGCTCTCGCGGTACCACCTGCGCCGCTCCACACGCACGGACCACTTCTGCACCTCCGAGGTGGGCGCGCTGTGCCTTGCGCTGGCGGGCGAGCTGCAGGCCGCGCAGACGCTGGAGGCGTATCTGGACGTGTTCACCCACCACTACCTGCAGGCGAAGCACCAGCTGCCGCCCGAATGGGCCAGCGAGGCACACCAGGCGCTGCGCAACGCATCCATAGGCGGGGCCGGGTAAGGCGCCCGCAGGGCTTGCATGACCTGTTGCGAAAAATGCATCGCGCCGTTAGCGCATGGTTACAGCTGCGGGGCCCGGCACGCTGCACAATCCGCGGCGCTCCAGCCGCCCATGGCGGCGCGGGCCACTTGCGAGGGAGGAGCAAGGGCCCGTATTTCTGGAGCCCATCTCTTTAAGGAACTATGAAAAAACACACGCTGGTGATCGCATCCCTGAGCCTTGTCGCCGCATCTTTGGCCCACGCGGGCAAGGTCGAGCGCGACTTTTTTGCCGCCGAGGTGACCCCGGCCCTGAAGGCTGCCGCCGGCACCCTCAAGCAGTCGTGCGGCTGCGATGTGAAGATGGATGTGAAGCAGGACAGCTTTCAGACCGTGGACCACCTGCGCCAGGTGCGCTACGCGGCCGGCACCATCGTCGACAACGCGCCGCGCTACTGCAACGATGCCCCTTCCAAGGCCGCAGTGTGCAAACTCAAGACGCTGGAATTTGCCCGCACGGGCACCACCGCTTTCAAGTTTGCCGCAGGCAAGGGTGCGATCACCCTGGACGAAAGCTCCTACCCCAGCTGGGACATGCTGGCCGCCGAGCTGGACAAATAAGAAGCCCCGTTCGGTCACCATGGCCCAGCCAACGCCCCGGCACCACTTCGCGTGGTGCGGGGCGTTCGTGCGTGGGGGCACCTTCAGGCGGCTGAACCGGCATGCGGCAGCCGCGAACGAATCGCCGTTCTAGCGTGGGGTGGCGCCCGCTGCCGCGCGGCTTTGCACGGCCTTGGCGATGCCGTCCGGCTCCAGATACGGGCTGCAGGACTGGTACAGCGCAAACTTCCTCTCTGCCGAAGTCCCGACCAGCTCGGCCGACACCTCGGGTGCCGACTTCTTGAGCGCGTCCAGGTGGAAGTCGCCCTCGCCCGGGTGCAGCTCCACCGCTGCTTCCATCACTGCGGCCGCAGCGGCGCGCATGCCTTCCTGCCGTGGCTTTGCCACGCTGAGCGAAAGGCCGTTGAACACGTTGGCGCAGCGGATGAGGTCGGTGGCCACCGCCTTGCGTGCCTCGCTCTGCGCGGGCGTCCCCATGCCGTACGTGCCGTCCAGGTAGGCCCACACGTCCAGGGGCGGGGTGCCGGGCGCGCAGGCGCCCTGGTAGGTGCCAGAAAAAGCATTCTTCATCACCTGCTGTCCCGCAGAGGTCTTCATGCCGCTGTCGATGATGAGCTGCTCGCCGTCGGCATGCACGGTGAACTGGTACAGGTGCGCTGCGGTGGCACCCGCGCTCGCGCCCGGGGCCTTGGCGATGCAACTGGCTTTCCAGGTCTCGTGGCCGGGCAGGGGGCGGGTGGACTCGTTGACCATGCAGTCCATCCCGCGTTGCTGCATGGACTGTTTCCAGGCGGTGGCTGTCAGGCTGGCCATGTGCTGCGAGGTCACGCACACCGCCGCCGTGCCGCCGAGCGAGTCTGCATAGGCTCCCTGGCGGAACCCGGCAGCCGCCGCAGGCTGCGCAGCCAGGGCGCACGAGACCAGCAGGCCCGCCAACGAAGCGGCGCGCAGGGCAGGGTCTGGGTGCGCAGTGGGAAAGGGCATGGGGGAAGGCTCCTGGGTTTTCGCGGCGCGAAGGCGGGCGATGGGTGTTTGGGGGGACGCAGCAGCGGTCCGTGAAGTGCTGCGGTCTGTACAGCAGGCGGATGGCCGTGTGAAAGGGGTCGGGCCCAGGCGCAACAGGCATCCGTGGGCCGTGTCGGATTGTCGTTCAGAGCCTCGGTGGCCTTGGTGGCCTTGGTCTCGCTGGCGGCCGCCGAAAGCCCTGCAATGGCCTCAGAGCTTGTTCAAAGTCTTTTTGGAGTCGCACAAGTACCTTGCCGGGATGGGATGCAAGGCGCGGGGTGCAGTGGATAGCCCCGCTATCCACAAGCGCCGCAACGCCGCAGACCGCCCGGCAAGGCACTTGCCCGCAGGGTTGGAGTGAAATCGGGCGATTGGAAGCCTCGGCTGCTTGCATGGGCACGAGCCCATGCGGCACATCCGAAGCTTCCACTCATCCCGATTGCACTCCAATGCGATCTCCAAAAAGACTTTGAACAGGCTCTTACAGCGACAATGGACGGTTCCCCTCTACCGCACAGCCCCGATGAAAGCACCCCCCCGCCTGCAGTCCCTCATTGAGGAAGGCCTGATCGACACCGTGGTCCGGCAACTCATGAGTGGCAAGGAGGCCATGGTCTACGTGGTGCGCTGTGGTGACGAAACGCGCTGCGCCAAGATCTACAAAGAGGCCAACAACCGCAGCTTTCGGCAGGCCGTGGATTACACCGAGAACCGCAAGGTCAAGAACTCGCGCTCGGCCCGCGCCATGGCCAAGGGCAGCAAGTTTGGCCGGCAAGAACAAGAGGCCGCCTGGCAAAGCGCCGAGGTCGATGCGCTCTACCGCCTGGCCGCTGCGGGCGTGCGCGTGCCGCAGCCCTACAACTTTCACGACGGCGTGCTGCTGATGGAGCTGGTGACCGACGCCCACGGCGATGCCGCCCCGCGCCTGAACGATGTGAGCTTCACGCCCGAAGACGCGCGCACCCACCACGCCACGCTGGTGGCCGAGGTGGTGCGCATGCTGTGTGCGGGCGTCGTGCACGGCGACCTGTCGGAATTCAACATCCTGCTGGCGCACTTGCCCGGCGCCGAGGGTGAACCCGGCGCCGACGGCCCCGTCATCATCGACCTGCCCCAGGCCGTGGACGCTGCGGGCAACAACCACGCCCAGCGCATGCTGCTGCGCGACGTGGCCAACCTGCGCGATTTCTTCGGCCAGTTCGCGCCCGAGCTGCGCACCACCCAATATGGCCCCGAAATCTGGAGCCTGTACCAGAGCGGGCTGCTGAGCAACGAGACCCCGTTGACCGGCCGCTATGCGCCGCAGCATGTTGATGTGGACATGCAGGCCGTGCTGCGCGAGATCGACGACGCGCGCGACGAAGACGCGGCGCGCAGGCTGCGCATGGCGGCGGGCTGAAGCCTCTCGTCCAGCAGCCCGCCGCGTGCGGGAGATGCGCAGGTGGCAGGGTGACGCCAAGACCTTGCGGCACAATCGCGCCCTTTTTCTCTGCAGCTTGCTTGCCATGCCGTCCATCCACATCCGCAACTTTCGCCCTGGCGACGAACCCGCCTTGCGCGCCGTTTTCCATGCCTCGGTGCATGGCCTGGCCCGCAAGGACTACACCGCCGAACAACTCGCTGCCTGGGCGCCGCCGCACCATGACGCCGCGCAGTGGGCCGGGCGCATGCAGGCCAACCAGCCCTTCATCGCGCAGGCGCAGGGCGGTGGCGCCATTGCCGGGTTTGCCGATCTGCAGGCCAGCGGCACCATCGACATGTTTTTTGTGGCCCCGGCGCTTGCGGGCCAGGGCGTGGCCCGGGCGCTGATGGCACACATCCACACGCAGGCGGCGCAGCGCGGCATCACCCACTTGCACGCCCACGTGAGCCTGACCGCCGAGCCTTTTTTTGCCGCGCAGGGCTTTGTCGTGGAAGAGCGCCAGCAGGTGCAGCGCGCGGGCGTGGTGCTGCGCAATGCGCGCATGGCCAAGGCGCTGGTGGTGGGCTAAGAACCTGTTCAAAATTTTTCGAGGATTTCACTCCAACCCTTCGGGCAAGGTACTTGTGCACCCCGAAAAGATCTTGAACAGGTTCTAAGGGATAGCTCCATATTTGATAGCTGATTGCGCTTGCCCATCAAGCGCTGGAGGCCAATTTGGCTTCAAATTCAGCCGCCGTGCTGTGTCTTTGCCCCCGCAGGTGCCTTACAGTAGCCGCCCCGCAGCAGACAAACCCACCCCACCGGCCCACGACGGCTGACACCCCATGACCAAAGACCTGGCCCGACAGAACGATCTCAAACCCATGGCGCTGTGCGAGCCCTGCCAGGGCATTCAGCGCAACTGGCGCAAGGCGCCGGGCCACGCCGAGCTGGTGCAGCGCGGCAACCGCAAGGAAGACCGCGAGACGGGCTCCGTCACCATCACCCGCTATGTGTGCGACCGCTGCGGCACGGCGTGGGAATATGAAAACGACAAGGACAACCAGAAAGCAGGCTGGTCGGTGGTGGGGCGGTAGCCTCTTTTCTTCCTCAGCGGGCGCGGCGGATCAACAGCCTCTGGCGGGCCCGCACAGGGTGTTCTGGCCCCCCGTCACGGCCTCTCTCGGGGGGCGGTGGCCGCCAGCACCATCCCCACCAGCACGCAGCCCAGCCCGGCCCACTGCCAGGGGCGGATGGCTTCGCCCAGCACGCCGGCCGACAGCGCCAATGCCGACACCGGCAGCCACACGGTGGCCAGCGATGCGCGCACGCCGCTGGTGCGCGCGCTGCCTGCGTACCACAGCAGAAATCCGCCCACCGTGGGCACCCACGCGTAGTACAGCACCCCCGCCATTGCCGGGGCTGTGAAGGCCGAAGCAGAACCCGAGCCCTCGCGCGCCAGCCACGCGGCGGGCAGGGCCGACAGCAAGAGCCCGCCCGCCGACATGAGGGTGGACATCGCCAGTGCGGGCAGGGGCCGCGACAGGCGCTTGTTGGCCAGGATGAACACCGCTTCACACGCCACGGCGGCCAGCACCAGCGCGATGCCTGCCAGCCGCGTGGGGTTGCTGCTGCCACCAGCCGCGTCGGGAGAAAAGGCCACCGCCATCACGCCTGCCGTGGCCAGGCCGATGGCCAGCACCAGGCGCAAGCCGGGCCGCTCGCCCAGCAGCAGGGCCGAGAACAGCGCGGCCGCCGCCGGCAGCGTGCCCGCCACGATGCCCGCGTCAGACGCACTGGCCAGGGTGACGCCCAGGATCAGCAACACCGAGTACCCCACGCTCCCCGCTGCCGCCTGCACCGTGAGCAGCACCGCGTCGCGCCGGCCCACGCGCGGCAGCCGCTGGCCGCGCCAGCGCATCAGCGCAAAGAACACGGGCAGCGCCAGCGCGTGCCGCAGCACCGTGGCGAGAAAGGGTTCAATGTCCTGGCCAATGACCTTGCTGGCCACCACCGTGCTGCCCACGAGCACCATCCCCAGGCTGCACAGCAGCTGGCCTTTGAGAGAATCTGACATGAGCCCAAACCTTGCCGAAGTGATGAATCAACCGGCAGTCTCCCGGGGCCCGCGCGCTGCGTCTTGAACGTTATTGCGCCCCGGGGCGGCGGTGCGCCTTTTGCCATGCGCCGGGCGTGAAGCCAAATTGCCGCGCAAACATGCGTGTCATGTGGCGCTGGTCTGCAAAGCCGCTGTCCGCCGCGGCATCGGCCAGGCTGGCGCCGCGCCGGATGAGGTGGCGGCTGCGCTCGGCCCGCTGCTGAAGCAGCCAGGCGTGCGGCGGCAGCCCATAGGCCTCGGCAAAGCGCCGCAGCAGCTGGTAGCGGCTGAGCCCGGCGAGGGCCGCCATTTGCGCAAGGGAGGGCGGCGCCAGCGGCACATCGGCCAGCCAGTCGCGCACCTGTTGCACAACCTCGGCGGCAGCGGTGGCACGCGAAGTGGGCGGTGCCGCCGTGCTGGCGTGGCGCTCCAGGAGCAGCGCAGAGGTCAGGGCCAGCGATTCCTCGCAGGCCAGGCGGTCCACGGCATCGGCCGACGGCGGGGCGTGCGGCGGCTGTGCTTGCAGGGTGTTCCACTGGAACACACGCGTGATGAGCGTGTGCAGTGCGCGGGCCAGGGCAGGGTCCTGGATGACGGGGCGTGTGAGCGCGATGTCGGCCCCCGCCCCAGGGGCCTTGTTTTCCGCCAGGGCCTGCAGCGCCGCCGGTTCCAGGTACACCATGCGCCAGCGGCGCGAGGCACTGCCCAGCGGCTGGCCATCGTGCACCTCGCCCGGGTTGGTGGTGATGAGGTCGCCCGCATAGGCATCCACCGGGCCGCGCCCGCTGGCGGAGCTTTGCGCGCCATCGTCCAGCAGGCCCAGCCCGTAGACTGCATGCCAGTGCCGGCCGTAGTGGCGGGAACTTTCTGCGTGTGTGCAGTACACACCTTGCCAGGGAGATGCGAAAACCTGGCATCGATGGATGGGCGGTGGCGTCATCGCGCCGATTATTGCGCTGGCCTGCCCGGAGCATGTTCTGGCCCATCCGCCCTGCATACTGCCCGGCCGCCGCATCCGCGACACCGCGATCACCACAACGATGGCAACCATTGCATCGACTGCCACAACAGCCCCAAGGAGCGCACGCATGCTGCATCGCCGACGATTTCTGACCACCGCCTTCAGCGGCCTGGCCCTGGGCGGGGCCACGTTGCTGCTGGCGGGGCGTGGCGCGCTGGCCCAGCCCAGCTACACCGTGCCGCTCGCGCAGCTGCAGGAGATGGTGGCCACGAAGTTCCCGCGCAGCGTGCCGGTGCAGGGCCTGTTCGACCTTACCCTGCAGGCGCCCAACCTGCGCCTGCTGCCCGAGGTCAATCGCCTGGGCGCGGCCATGGCGGTGGACGCGGCGGGTGCTGCATTGCGCCGCAGCCATGCCGGGAGTTTTGATGTGGAGTTTGGGCTGCGCTACGAAGCCAGCGACCGCACGCTGCGCGCCCACCAGATCCGGCTGGTGCGGCTGGATTTCCCGTCCCTCAAGCCGGCCGTCACCGAACTGCTCAACGCTTACGCGCCCGTGCTCGCCGAACAGTCGTTGCGCGAAGTCACCTTGCACCAGCTGCGCCCGCAGGACACCGCCGTGTTCGACGGCATGGGCCTGCAACCGGGCCCGATCACGGTGACGGCCAAGGGGCTGACGGTGGCGTTTGTGGGCAAGCAGCCTTGAGCACGTTTGTTATTGGATGCTTGAAAAAGCATAGCTGCCTGCGCCTGATGGATAAGCGCTGAAGGGCAAAAAGACTCGAATTCTTTGGGGCAGTCTGGGCCGAAGGCTATTTCGGCTCGCCCGCCACGCGGCGCTGGGCCGCCGCAAAGAGCGGGCTGCGGATCAGCTGCAATGCATGGCCCCGTTGCTGGCTGTCGGATGACACGGTGGACGTGGTGGCCACGACGAGGTCCAGGGGAGGATAGACCCAGATGAACTGCCCGCCATACCCACTGGCCATGAAGGTGGGGCGCGGCGCCTTGCCGGGCACCACCCACCACAGGTAGCCATAGTGCAACCCCACCGGCGGGCCTCCTGCGTTCTGCGTCTGCACCGAGGCGTCCGCAAACGCTTCGGGCACCAGCGGCTTGCCGTTCCACTGGCCGTGCTGCAGGTACAGCTGACCGAGCTTGGCCATGTCCAGCGTGCGCAGGTGCACGATGCTGTCCCGGTAGCTTGGCTCGGCCAAGCCCATCGGGCCCACCAGTTGCTGGCGCGCGTAGTCGGCCAGGGGCATGCCGGTGGCTTTTTCCAGCACGGTGACCAGCAGTGGCGTGACAGAGTTGTCATAGGCAAACACCTGGCCCGGGTCTGCCGCCAGCGGCCGCGCCCAGGCCTCGCGCACGGGCAACGGCGCAGCGGTGCCAGCGCGGGTGCGCGGGCCGCTGTCCTGCGCAAATCCCGCCGTCAGTGTCAGCAGGTGCCGCAGCGTGATGGTGGCGGCGCGCGGGTCGGTGTTGAGGGGCGCCCACTCAGGCACCAGCTCCATCACGCGCTGGTCCACGCTGGTGATCCGGCCCTGCGCGATGGCCGCACCCAGCAAGGCCGACAGCGCGCTCTTGGAGGCGGACTGCGTATCGCGCAGCTTGTCAGGCTCCCCATCGCGGTAGAACCGGTACACCACCCGGCCGCGCAGCACCACCACGGCGCTTTGCACATCGGTGAACTGGGTGGCCAGTGCGGCGTCCACGCCCTGAAAGGCCGTGGCGTCCAGCGCTTGTTCGGCGGGTGCCGAGGTTTCGCGCCAGGGCGCATCGGCGGGCTGGGCGTGCACGGCACCGGTGGCCAGGCAGGCCAGCAGGCCGAGGGTCATCCAGGTGGTCGAACGGGTGGGCCAGCGGGGGTGCATGCGGGTTCCTTCCAGCGATCAGCAAGCGGTCAACGGGTGCGCGCAGTGTAGGAGCGGCAAGCTTTGCGCACGCCAAAGGCGCCGCCTGGCCCGGGCTGGCCGCTTGGAGACTCCCACCGGGCGTTCATCCATCTCCGCGCACCCGTTGCGCAAACCCGCGCTGGCTGAACTGCTCCACCACAAAATCCACAAACACCCGCGTGCGCGCTGGCAGCAGCTTCTTGCTGGGGTAGTACAGCGATGTCGGCCCCGCATCCGCCCACCAGCCTGGCAGCACCCGCACCAGGTCGCCGCGCGCCAGCCAGGGCTGCGCAAACGGCATGGGCAGCACGGCCAGGCCCAGGCCCATCAGCGCGGCCTGGCACATGGCCTCGGGGTCGTCGAACACGATGCGGGGGCAGAACTCTGCCGCTGCAGCGTCGCCCGCCTTGTTGCGCAGCGTGGTCACGGGCACGCGCCCCGTGCGGATCGCGCGGCGCGCAATGCCGTCCCACTGCGCCAGGTCTGCCGGATGGCGGGGCGTCTTGCGGCCCTTGAGCAACGCGGGGGCGGCCACCACCACCAGGTGGATGGGCCCCAGCGTGCGCGCCACCATGTCGGGGTTCAGGTTCAGGCCGCCGCCAATGCCGGCGTCAAAACCCTCGCCGATCAGGTCGACCTGGCGGTTCTCAAAGCGCCAGTCGGGCTGGATGGCCGGGTAGCGCTGCAAGAACTCGGTGAGCAGCGGCACGATGTAGGCGCGGCCAAAGGCTTGGCCCATGCTCACCTTGAGCGTGCCCGCAGGCTGCTGCTCGGCCTCGGCCGCGTGGTCCACCGCATCGGCCAGCGCGGTCAGCGGCGGGCTGATCTGCGCCAGCAGGCGCTGCCCGCCTTCGGTGAGCGTGAGGCGCCGCGTGCTGCGCTGGAACAGCCGCACGCCCAGGCTGGCCTCCAGCCGCGCCACGTTCTTGCTCACGGCGGCGGGCGTGAGGCCCATGAGCCGCGCAGCGGCCGAGAAGCTGCCGGACTCGGCGGATTTGACGAACGATTCGAGGTGGCTCAGGGGTTGCATGGCTTGCATTTTCAACTGATGGTTGAAATAGATCCAGCCTATTCATGGCTACCGATAAGGCAATGGTTTGCCGACACTGCAGGCATTCCGGGTTCTGTGACGAACCTTTTCAATCACCTGTTTTTTGGAGAAACACCATGTCTTCTGTGCTTGACGCATCCCCCTCGGCGGCGGTGCCCGCAGCCTCTTCACGTGTGCTGGCTGGCAAGGTTGCCTTTGTCACGGGCGGCGCGCGTGGCATTGGCGCCGCCATCGTCCAGCGCCTGGCGCGCGACGGAGCGGCGGTGGCCTTCACCTACAGCAGCTCCGAAGCCCCCGCGCAGGCGCTGGTGGCTGCCATTGAAGCGGGCGGTGGCAAGGCCCTGGCGCTGCGCGCCGACAGTGCCGATGCCGCCGCCCTCACGCAAGCCATCGACGGCGCGGCGCGCACGCTGGGCCGCCTCGACATCCTCGTCAACAACGCGGGCGTGGCGGTGGCGGGCGAGATCGACAACTTCGCGCTGGCCGATTTCGACCACACGATCAACGTGAACGTGCGCGCGGTGTTCGTGGCCACGCAGGCCGCCGTGCGCCACATGGGCCAGGGCGGGGCCTATGGCCGCGTCATCACCATCGGCAGCACCAACTCCGACCGTGTGCCATGGGCAGGCTTCAGCGTGTATGGCATGAGCAAGGCCGCCATCGTGGGCCTCACCAAGGGCCTGGCGCGCGACCTGGGGCCGCGTGGCATCACGGTGAACAACGTGCAGCCCGGCCCGGTCAACACCGACATGAACCCCGCCGACGGCCCCCTGGCCAGCAACATGCACGGCATGATGGCGCTCAACCGCCACGCCCACCCCGACGAAATCGCGGGCATGGTGGCCTATCTGGCGGGGCCGGAGTCGGGCATGGTGACGGGGGCCAGCCTGCTCATCGATGGCGGGTTTGCGGCCTGATCCAGAGCGCCCCTGGACGCGTTGGCCCCGTGCGGCAGGCTGATCCGCCGCGTCGCTTACGTCGCTTACGTCGCATCGGCGCGGGCAGCCGTCGTCGGTGGGAGTGTGTGGTGCGATGTCTTTGCCGTCCAGGGGGATCAGGGCTGGTGGTTGCACCCGCAGCGATATAGTGGCCCACCCTTCCACCTGGGACCACGTTTGTGAACCACACTCCTCGCCTCTTGCGCAGCGCCTGCGCCACTGCCGCAGCATTGGCCGCACTGACGGCCAGCTTCACCCTGCACGCCGCCACCACCGCCGAGTCCGGCTATGTGGGCGAATACCGGGGCGGCTCCGTGGACACCATCGCGCAACTGGCGCTGCTGGCCGACAACACCTTTTGTTTTGCCTTGACCGGCGGGGCGCTGGATATGGTGATGGCGGGCCGCTGGAAGTCGGAAGGCAGCGGAGTGCGTCTGCAACAGGTGCGACAGGACCAGACCTTGTTCCCGGCCTATGCCCGCAAGGTGGCCGCATTGGGTGCCATGGTGGAGTTCGACTTTCATGGCCACACGCTGTCCAGTGCCCGCGCGCCGGTGTTTGCGGTGTCGGCGGACGACAAGGCCCCGGCCGCGCTGCGCCCGCTGTTTGGCCAGGGCAACAGCAACTGGTCTGAAAACTACCCGCTGCCCCCTTTGCCTGCGGAGTCGGTGCGCTACTTCTACCTGGGCGAGGTGGTGGAGGAGGCACCGGGCAAGCCCGCGGTGGTGAAGGTGGTGCAGTACCGGCTGGACGGTGCCAATTCGGTGCGCGTGGGGTTCGATCCGCTGCAGGCCATGCCCCTCATGAACCAGCGGGCCGAGCTGCAAGGGGACATGTTGTTTCTGTCGGGCAGCCGCCTGGGCAAACGCCGGGCGCTGGACCCTGAAGTGGTGCAAACGGTGCGCACGGGTTGCATAGCGCCCGCGCTGAACCCTGGCGCCCCACGCCCTGCGCTGAAGCAAGGCGAGACCCAGCCCCTGCAGCCGCTGAGAACTTTTACCGTCAGCCCGTCGGCCATCCAGGGCACGCCGTTCTTCGAAGCCAAAAGCAACTGAGCTGTGGTGAGCGGTCGTCGGGCCGGATGGGGGCCGACTCAGGCTGAAATCGCCGGGCCTGCGGGCGCACGCAGTGGGGTCTCGATCTGCATCTTGGCCAGCCGCAGCGCCTTGCGCATGTAGCCGCGCCACAGCACGTTGGCCAGCAGCCAGAGCACCGGTGCGGCCCACTTGGATCGGGGATGAAACGCGTGGCGCCAGCGCACCGTGGTCTGCGTGCCACCCGCCTGGGGGTCAAACCACCAGGCCCCGTTGGCCCCGGTGGCCAGCCAGCGCAGTGCCCCGGTGAAGCCGCTGACGGTGTAGCTGAAGTACTGCGCCGGGTGGTAGTGCTTGAGCCTTTCTTCGGCCACGCTGCCGTCGGACAGCGCCACGGTGCGCGTCTGCCCCGGCGTGTCCCAGGCGCCCGTCTGGTCGCGCGTGCCGATCACTGCGGGCAAAGGCCCGTAGCCGGTGAACAGGGCGCGCGGGTCAATGGGCGCGATGTGCTGGAACGCCAGTGCCGGGGAGGCCTTGATGTGTGTCTGGACCGTGGCAGAGAAGGTGGTCATGGGTGAATCCGATGCGTTGGTTCCGCCCTCTCGGGCAGTCAAGCCAATGTAGGGCGCGCGGCAAAAGCGATAAATACCCTTTTCCACAACGGACTGTTTGCCGAATGACCCGCAATCGCCCCTTTCCCGGGTGAAGACGCTGTGCGTCAACACGGTTTGGGGGGCGCATAGGCGCATGTGGCGGCGCAAGCTACATGTGCCCGTTCAGGCCACCGGGGGCTTGCGCCGCCGGGGCCTTGGGGCCGTGCCCCGCAGCTCCTGCGCGCTCAGGCCGAACGCCGGGTTGTCTGCCAGCATCTCTACCGCCAGATCGATGAAGGCGCGTGCGCGGGCCGGCTGCGCCGCCCGGCTGCCGTAGTACACGTACAGGCCCAGGTGCTGGGGCACGAATTCGGTCAGCACGGGCACCAGTTGTCCGCTGCGCACCAGTGGTGCCGCCGTCACGCCAACGAGCTGGCCGATGGCGTGGCCGCCCAGCACGGCGCGCGCTTCCAGCTCGATGTCGTTGACGCAGAACGCAGGCGGTATGGCATGGGCCACGATGTCATCGCCCACCTGGAACTCCCAGGGCATGGGCTTGCCCGTGCTGGGGTGGCGAAACCCACTGCAGCGGTGCTGCGCAAGGTCTTCGATGCGGGTGGGTGTGCCATGGCGGGCCAGGTAGTCCGGCGTGGCGCACGCCACCAGCTGCAGCGCCATCAGGCGCCGCGCAATCACCCCGCCCTCGGGGGGGTAGCCTGAGCGAAAACCCACGTCCACCCGGTCCTCCACCCAGTTGCCGATGCGATCGTCCAGTTGCACATCGGGCTCCACCAGTGGGTAGCGGCGGCAGAACGCGTCGAGCACGGGCCAGACCACCTCCAGCATGACGGAGCGCGGCGCCACGATGCGCAGCGGCCCCGCAATCTCCTCGCGCCCGCGCCGCGCGCCGTGCACCGCCCGCTGCAGGGTCGACAGCCCTGGCTGCGCGGCCTCCAGAAACTGGCGCCCCTCTTCGGTCAGGCTCAGGCTGCGCGTGGTGCGGTGGAACAGCCGCACGCCCAGGTGCGATTCGAGCTGCCCCAGCGCCAGGCTGGCGGCCTGCGGGGTGATGCCCTGGGCCGAGGCGGCCTGCCGCAGGCTGCCCAGTTCGGCGGCTTTGGCAAACGTGGCAATGGCACGCAGTTCATTGATGGCCATGGTGCTCGTTCGGAGAGATTGGCAAGTTTCACTTGTGAATGAAGTCATTAATTATGGGCTAGTGCGATGGCAATGGTCTGCATAAAGTTCACCTCCATGGCCGCGGCTCTGCATCTCAGCGTGTTGCGTTTGCCAGAACCCCGCTTTCAATCCCTTTCAAGGACTTCCGCCATGACGACTTCGACTGCTCTCCCTTCCTCCTTCCCCCGCGTCTGGATGATCACCGGCGCCTCGCGCGGCATTGGCGCCCGCATTGCCGAGGCGGCGCTCGCCCAGGGCGACGCTGTGGTCGCCACGGCCCGCGATGCCGCGTCGATTGAAAAGCGCCTGGGCCCCAGCGACGCACTGTTGCCAGTGGCGCTCGACGTGACCGACGAAGCCCAGGCCCGCCACGCCGTGGGCGCCGCGCTGGAGCGCTTTGGCCGCATCGACGTGCTGGTCAACAACGCGGGCTACGGCCTGCTGGGCGCGGTGGAGGAGTCCACCGCCGACGAAGTGCAGCGACTGTTCGACACCAACGTGTTCGGCCTGCTGCATGTGACCCGGGCCGTGCTGCCCGCCATGCGCGCGCGCCGCGCAGGGCACGTGATCAACATCTCGTCGCTGGGTGGCGTGCGTTCCAGCGCAGGTTTTGGCGTGTACTGCGCCACCAAGTTCGCGGTGGAAGGCCTGACCGAGGCGCTGCGTGCCGAGCTGGCCCCGCTGGGCATCCATGCCACGGCGGTGCAGCCCGGTTACTTCCGCACTGAGTTCCTTGATGGTGCCTCGCTGGCCGTGGCACCACGTGTGCTGGACGATTACGCCGCCAGCGCGGGTGCCGTGCGCGAAGCTGCGCGCCGCATCAACCTGAACCAGCCTGGCGACCCCGTGCGCCTGGCCCAGGCCGTGATGAAGCTGGTGGCCAGCCCCACGCCGCCGCTGCGCCTGCCGCTGGGCACGGACACGCTGCAGACCATTGCCGACACACACGCCTTCGTGGCGCAAGAAACCGCGCAGTGGCGGGCCGTGGCAGCGTCCACGGACTTCCCGGCGCACGAGGCCGCGCAGGCAGTGACTGTGTAGGTGTCGGTAGTTGCTTCTCTTTTGATAGCTTCTACCGCAATGGGATCAAGCGGTAGTGGCTATTTTTGAGGAAAAAGCAGACGCTTAAACCATCCCGCCATTGGCCCGCAGCGTTTGCCCATGGATCCACCCGCCATCCGGCCCGGCCAGGAAGGCCACCGCGTTGGCGATGTCCTCGGGCGTGCCCAGGCGCTCCATCGGGTTGGCCTGGGCCAGGCGCTCGATCAGCTCGGGCGTCTTGCCGTCCAGGAACAGCGCGGTGGCTGTGGGGCCGGGCGCGATGGCGTTCACCGTGATGTTCCGGCCGCGCAGTTCCTTGGCGAGCACGCTGGTCAGGGTCTCCACCGCGCTCTTGGTGGCGGCGTACACGGCATAGCCTGGCAGGGCCGTGCCGACCAGGCTGCTCGAGAAGTTGACGATGCGCCCCCCGGGCTGCAGCCGGTGCGTGGCCTCGCGCAGGGTGTGGAACGTGCCCTTGAGGTTGATGGCGACCAGGCGGTCGAAGGTGGCATCGTCCGTCTGCGCCAGGTGCGGCAGGGTGGATGGCATCACGCCCGCGTTGTTGACCAGCACGTCCACGCGGCCAAAGGCCTGCTCGGTGGCATCGAACAGCTGGCGCACGGCGCCGCTGTCGGCCACGTCGGCCTGCACCGCGATGGCCTCTCCGCCCGCCGCCGTGATCGCCTGCACCACCATCTGTGCGTCTGCGGCCCGGCCCGCGTAGTTGACCACCACACGAAAGCCGTCGCGCGCGAGCCGGTGGGCAATGGCGGCGCCGATGCCACGCGATGCACCGGTGACGAGGGCGACGCGCGGGCCCGCGGGGGTCGACGCCTGAAAAGGGGTGGTGGTGATCGGGTTCATGGCAAGGTTCCTGGTGCGGTGATTGGGGCGCCGGGTGGGCGGCGCCAGGGATGGAGGCATTGTTCTGTTGTTGTCAGAATTGATAAATACCTAAAATTGCCATCACTGTTCAGCTGAACACAACAATCGCCCACAGCCGGAAGCCCTTTCGTGATGGACCGTTTTCAATCCATGCAGCTTTTCACGCGCATCGTCGAGCTGGGCAGCTTCACGCGCGCGGCCGAAGACCTGCAGCTGCCGCGCGCGAGCGTGACCCTGGCCGTGCAGGACCTGGAAAAGCGCCTGGGCACGCGGCTGCTGCAGCGCACTACGCGCCACGTCAGCACCACGCCCGACGGGCAGGCGTACTACGAACGCTGCCAGCGCCTGCTGGCCGACCTGGAAGAAACTGAAACCGCGTTCGGCAACGCCGTGAGCACGCCGCGCGGCAAGCTGCGCGTGGATTTGCAGGGCACGCTGACGCGGCACTTCGTGCTGCCGCGCATCGGCGAGTTCTGCATGCGCTACCCCGATGTGGAACTGGAGATCGGCATGGGTGACCGGCTGGTGGATCTGGTGCGCGAAGGCGTGGACTGTGTCCTGCGCGGCGGCGAGCTGCGCGACTCGACCATGGTGGCGCGGCGTGTGGCGCTGTTGCCGCAGGTGACCTGCGCGAGCCGCGAGTACCTGGCGCGCCATGGCACGCCCACCACGGTGGATGCGCTGCGCGGGCACCGCGCCGTCAACTTCCTCTCGCAGCGCACGGGCAAGCCGCTGCCTTTTGACTTCATTGTGGATGGCGTGGCCAGGAGCGTGCAGCTCAAGGGCCCCGTGGCCGTGAGCGATGCCGATGCCTACCACGCCTGCTGCGCCGCGGGCCTGGGGCTGATCCAGGTGCCGCGCTACCACATCGCGCCCCGGCTGGCCGATGGCAGCCTGTGCGAGGTGCTGGCGCCGTTTCGCCCCGCGCCCATGCCGGTGTCCGTGCTGTATCCGCACAGCCGCCAGCTTTCGCCACGCGTGCGGGTGTTCGTGGACTGGCTGGCCGAGGTGATGTCGGCCGCGCACTGAACGACCTGATTGCGTGCTGCGAGGCTTACGTCGGGCGCGAAAACTCCATCACCCAGTTCACCTCCCAGGTGGTGCCGCCGTCGTCCGAAAACGCCTGTTGCCAGCGAGGCGCGCCGCTGTGCTTTTGCGACCATTCGAAGCGCACGCGCACCGGTCGGCCTTCGAACACTTCTTCGCCTTCAAAGAGGCCTGCGCCGTCCTGGAAGCCGCCCACCACGGGTGGCTGCAGCAGGCCGGTGGCAGGGTCCAGGCCGCCCGTGGCGTTGTCGAGCCAGTAGATGCTCCAGCGCTTCGATACCGGGTTGAACACGCGCAGCGTCATGCCGACGAAGCCGGGCTTCCAGGCCAGGGGCGTGAAGTCGTCGCAGTTGCCGATGCCGCCAGGCAGGGCGTGGGCGGTGCCGGTGGCATCGAACACTTCCCAGTCGTTGCAGCCTTGAAGCCGGTGCACCAGGCGCGTGTTGCGGATGCGCCAGGGGCCCAGGAGGAAGTCGAAGTCGCGTGCGGCGCTGGGGGCTGCGGCAGGCGAGGGAATGGTGATGAGGTTCGGCGTGGTCATGGCGGGTTCTTTCATCGGCAAGGCGAGCGGGGGGACGTCATGCATGCAGCGCAGAGCGGGCGGTGGGCTGCAGGCGGTGGATTTCGGGCGCGCGGGCCAACCAGGGTGCAAGGCCCGGCGCCACACCGCGCGCCCATGCGGCGCTGTCGGTGAAAGCCTCCAGCGCGGCCTCGCGGCCGAACAGCGCCAGCCCCAGCAGCACGTGTTCGCCCTCGCGCACGGGCAGGCGGGGAAAGGTGTTGGCGCTGGTCTCGGTGCAGTACCAGGCCACGTGGCGCGCGCCACCGCGTTGCAGCGTGGGTGCCATGCGGTGGCGGCAGAAGTCCAGCAGCGCGGGTGTGGCGGCCTCGTGCAGGTGGAACACCGTGGCGGCCAGCACGCCTGGGGCCGAGCCACGGGCACCAGCCGCTGGGCGCGCGTGCTGCGGCAGCGCGCCTGCCGCCCCAGGCCACGCGGGGCGCAGCAGCAACACGTTGTCGGAGTCGACCATGGTGGCGTTGGCGGCGTTGCGGTGCGCGGCCCAGGTGGGGCCGCTGTAGAAGGCTTCGAGCGCCTGGCGGCGCGCCTCCATGCTGCTAAAGCCGCGCAGCCAGACAAACTGATCAGGCCGGTCCAGGTCGCGGAACTGGCCCAGCACGCGCAGGCCCTGCGCCTCCTGGGTCTCCACGAACTCGCGGTCGAACAGGTCGATCAGCACATCGCGCTGCCCCGCGTGCAGCGTGTACTGGCGCAGTTCGACGATGGGGCAGTCGTCGGCAACGACGGCGGCGGCAGTGATGGGGACGGATGTGTGGCGCGTGGCCATGGCGGTGTCGGGCATGCGGGCTCCTGGTGGGGTGGTTTCAACAGTCAGGCTGCAGTCTGCGCCGCAATACCTGCCAACCTATGGCAGGTATTTGCGCTATCTTTCGCCATTGCCTCAAGCGGCTAAAAACTCTTGGCCGCACCACACAAACTGACCCCCCATGCGCGCCAGCCGCCTGCTTTCCCTTCAGATGCTGCTCGAAACCCAGGGCCGCATGAGCGCACAGGCGTTGTCCCAGGCGCTGGAGGTTTCGGTGCGCACGCTGTACCGCGATGTGGACCAGCTCAGCGCGGCCGGTGTGCCGATCTACGCTGAGCGCGGGCGCCATGGCGGTTTTGCGCTGCTGCCGGGCTGGAAGACCACGCTCACGGGGCTCACACCGTCGGAGGCGCAGGCCGTCTTTTTGAGTGGCCTGCCCGGCCCCGCGCAGGAACTCGGCCTGGGCGGCGATGTGGAGGGGGCGCGGCTCAAGCTGTTGTCGTCGCTGCCCGCGTCGTGGCGCGAGGACGCGCAGCGCGTGAGCACCCGCCTGCACCTCGACCCGGTGGACTGGTACCGCGAGAGCGATCCAACGCCGCACCTGCCCACCGTGGCCGCCGCCGTGTGGAGCGGGCACCAGGTTGCGATGCGCTACGAAAGCTGGGCCGACACGGTGGAGCGCACGGTGAACCCGCTGGGCCTGGTGCTCAAGGCAGGGGTCTGGTACCTGGTGGCTGTGCCTGCGGGCGCGGCCGCTTCTGCGGAGGGCGGGCCACGCACCTACCGCGTGTCGAACATCCGGGCGGCCACGGCGCTGGCCACGCCGGTGCGCCGCCCTGCGCGGTTTGACTTGGCCGGCTATTGGGCGCAGTCGATCCAGCGCTTTGAAGCGGGGCTCTACACCGGCGAGGCCGCCCTGCTGGCCACGCCATCAGGGCTCAAAGGGCTGCGCGCGCTCAGCCGTGCCGTGGCACGCGCGGTGGCGGCCGCCCCGTCGCCCCGCCGCAAGGATGGTCGCGTGGCCGTGACCATTCCCATCGAATCGGTGGAGCATGCCTGTGGGCAACTCCTGCGGCTGTCCCCGCAGGTGGAGGTGCTGCGGCCTGCGGCGTTGCGCCGCGCGCTGGTGGAACGGGTGCGGGCCACAGCGCAGCTTTATGGGTTGGGGGTGGTGTGACGCCTGACCACATTTGCTATTTATTTGATAGCTATTGGCGCTTTATGAATAAGCGCTAGTGGGCAAAAAGGCTTCGAATTTGCTTACAAACCCCGCTCCACCATATCGAGCAGCCGCTGCCCCAGGCCATCCAGCATCTGCTGCGGCGTGCCGCGCAGTGGTCCGTCGATGGAAAGCAGTGCCATGCCGTGCACGGTGGACCAGGCCAGGTATTCGGCGCCGGGGCGGCGCGCGGGCGGCAGGGCGCCTGCGGTCACCAGGTCATCGAGCGCTGCGCTCAGGTGCTGGAACGGGTTGAGCCCGGTGGCGCCACCCATGGCGGGGTCGGGGTCGTGCTGCACGGTGAAGCGGCCACCGAAGGCGGTGCGGAACAGCCCGGTCTCGGCGTGCGCAAAACGCAGGTAGCCCGCGCCCACGGCGCGCACCTTGGCGTGGGCCTGCGCGGTGGGTGTGCCGGTGGTGGGCACCTGGGCCAGTTCGGCTTCCATGGCCTCGGCCACGGCCGCCAGGGCCGCCGTGCGGACGGCGGCCAGCAGGTCGTCCCGGTTGGCGAAATGGCGGTAGGCCGCATTCGGCGCCACGCCCGCGCGGCGTGTGGCCTCGCGCAGCACCACGGCATCGGGACCGCCCTGGCGCGCCAGATCGATGCCGGCCTCCAGCAGGGCGCGGCGCAGGTCGCCATGGCGGTAGGTGCTGCGGAAGGTCGGCGTGTTGCGGTTGGTTACGGTCATGGACGATGGAAACGTGGACACCGTCCATTCTCTTTGTTATGGTTTGTGGACGGTGTTCACAATTGTGCATCGAAATCACGTTGCTGAAACTTTGGCAGGCATTTGGCCCCGGCGGGGCGCCTGCTTTTACCCCCAAGGAGACGCCCCATGAAAGTCGAGCCCTATCTGATGTTTGAAGGCCGCTGCGAAGAGGCCCTGGATTTCTACCGACGCGCCCTGGGTGCCGAGGTCACCATGCTCATGCGCTACAAGGACAACCCCGAGCCCGCTGCCGGCCAAGGTTGCGCAGAAGGCGGCGGCCCCGGCCCTACGCCCGAGATGGTGATGCACGCTGCGTTCAACGTGGGCGAGACACAGGTGATGGCGTCGGACGGCATGGGATCGGGCAGCACGAACTTCCAGGGCATCTCGCTGGCGCTGAGCCCCGCGAACGAAGCCGAGGCCAAGCGCCTGTTCGATGCATTGGCCGAGGGCGGCCAGGTGCAAATGCCCCTGGGCAAGACATTTTTTTCACCCGCCTTCGGCATGGTGGCGGACCGCTTCGGCGTGGCGTGGATGGTGGTGGCACCACAATGAGCGCGACCCGATACCAAGGCAGCTGCCATTGCGGCAAGGTGGCGTTTGAGGTGGAAGGCACCATCGACAGCGGCCTGGCCTGCAACTGCAGCATGTGCGGCCGACGCGGGTCGCTGCTGTGGTTTGTGCCGCGCGACGCGCTGCGGCTGACCACCCCCGAGGCGGACGCCGCCACCTACACCTTTCACAAGCACGTGATCCAGCACCGCTTTTGCCCGGCCTGCGGCATTCATCCCTTTGGCGAAGGCGTGGACCCGAAAGGCAACCGCGTGGCGGCGGTCAACCTGCGTTGCCTGGACGGCGTGGACCTGGATGCGGTGCCGGTGCACCACTACGACGGCAAAGCGGTGTAGCCCCTCGGGTCGGCGCGTGCTCTTGCCAACCTCTTCAACACCAAGGAGACCGACATGATGAATCCCGAACCCCATGCCATGCACCGCTGGCTGCAGCAACTGCTGGGCGACTGGACCAGCACCTCCAACTGCGACGCGGACCCCGGCCAGCCGTCCGAGCAGTCGCACGGCACTGAACACGGGCGCGCGCTGGGCGACCTGTGGGTGATCCTCGAAGGCACCGGCACCATGCCCGGTGGCGGCGAGGCCCGCATGCAGATGACGCTGGGCTACGACCCCGAGAAGAAAGAGTTTCTGGGCACCTGGGTGGGCTCGATGATGGCCCACATGTGGGTCTACCGTGGCACGCTGGATGCCGACCAGAAGGTGCTGACGCTGGAGACTGAAGGCCCGAGCTTCAAGGACGACGGCAAAACTGCCCGCTACCGCGATGTGATCACCATCGTCAGCGCCAACGAGCGCACGCTCACCTCGTTTGGCCAGCAGCCCGACGGGAGCTGGAACCAGTTCATGCAAGCAAAGTATGTAAGGACCCCCTGAGCCGCTGCGCGGCTTCCCCCTGAAGGGGGACGCACCCGGTGGACTGGCGGAGCCAGATCCACGGGTGCACTGGCCTTGCGCCGCGCCAGTTGCCGCCGCCGCGCGTGACAAACTGTGGGGCGCGTCTTCTGCGCTTTCCACATTCCCATTGACCTCCATGACCCTCTCCATCGAAGGCCGCGCACGCTGGCCCGCGCTCATCTTGCTGTGCCTGGGCGAGCTGATGATCGTGCTCGACACCACCATCGTGAACGTGGCGCTGCCCAGCATCAAGGCTGATCTGGGCTTTACCGAGACATCGCTGGTGTGGGTGGTCAATGCTTACATGCTGACCTTTGGCGGCTGCCTGCTGCTGGGCGGGAGGCTGGGCGATCTGTATGGGCACCGGCGGCTGTTCCTGGCAGGAATCACGCTGTTCACCGTCGCGTCGCTGGCCTGCGGACTCGCAAATACGCAGGGGCTGCTGGTGGCGGCGCGTGCGGTGCAGGGCGTGGGCGGGGCCGTGGTGTCGGCCGTGGCGCTGTCGCTCATCATGAATCTGTTCACCGAGCCCGGCGAGCGCGCGCGGGCCATGGGGGTGTATGGTTTTGTCTGCGCGGGGGGCGGCAGCATTGGTGTGCTGCTGGGCGGTGTGCTTACCAGTGCATTGAGCTGGCACTGGATCTTTCTGGTCAACATCCCCGTGGGCGTGGCGATCTACGCGGCCTGCCTGGCACTGCTGCCGGGCGGCAAAGGGCAGGCCCACGGGCAGCGGCTGGATGTGGCGGGCGCGGTCACCATCACCGCGTCGCTGATGCTGGCGGTGTACGCCATCGTCAACGGCAACGAGGCGGGCTGGACTTCGCTGCAGTCGCTGGGCCTGCTGGGTGCATCGGCCGCGCTGCTGCTGGTGTTTCTGTACGTTGAATCCCACGTGGCCGCGCCGCTGGTGCCGCTGGCCTTGCTGCGGCTGCGCAATCTGGCCATCTCCAACGTGGTGGGCGTGCTGTGGGCGGCAGGCATGTTTGCGTGGTTCTTCCTGTCGGCGCTGTACATGCAGCTGGTGCTGGGCTACGACGCGATGCAGGTGGGCCTGGCGTTCCTTCCGTCCAACCTCATCATGGCGGCCTGCTCGCTGGGGCTGTCGGCCTGGGTGGTGATGCGCTACGGCATTCGCAGCACGCTGGGCTGGGGCCTGGTGCTGGCCACTGTGGGGCTGGCGCTGTTTGCGCTGGCGCCGGTGGACGGCCAGTTTGTGCTGCATGTGCTGCCCGGCATGGTGCTGCTGGGCGTGGGGGCGGGCATTGCGCTCAACCCGCTGCTGCTGGCCGCCATGGGCGACGTGAAGCCCGAGGATTCGGGCCTGGCATCCGGCGTGGTCAACACTGCCTTCATGATGGGTGGCGCGCTGGGCCTGGCCGTACTGGCCAGTCTGGCCGATGCACGCACGGGCGCGCTGCGCGAGGCGGGCGCATCGGTGCAGATGGCCTTGAACGGTGGCTACCAGCTGGCCTTCTGGGTGGCGGCCGGGGGCTCGCTCGTGGCGGCGTTGCTGGGCGGCCTGGTGCTGCGGCCTGCGCAGCCGTCTGGTGCAGGGGCACCGGTGGCGGTTCATTAAAAGGTGCAAAGCTATTAAAATAATAGCTAACAACGCAATACTGATAAGCGCCAGGGCCTGATTTGATTCAAAATTTGAGCGGAATGCGTCTGCCAGGATCGTCCCACTGTCCTGCCCGGTGCACCGCACTGTTCCACCGGGCGCACTTCTGCTCAGGCACCATTGGCTCCATATTCCACTGGCATACCGCCCGATCGTGGTGGTGCACAACACGAGGAGCCTTCGTATGTCGTCGTCCACACCTGCTGCAACCACCGCCCTGGTGCCCATCGTGCGCGCCCAGTTGCTGGGTCCGCAGTGGCCCACGCTCGACCCGTTTCTTTTCTGCGCCCACCACGACGATGCCTACCCCGCGGGCAACGCCGCGTTCGGCCCTGCCGTGCCCATTGAAGATCGCCAGATCGGCAGCGACTTCAGCGGCAAGGACGGCTGGAGCATGTACCACGGCGACACCGTGCCCGGCTTTCCGGGTCACCCGCACCGCGGCTTCGAGACCGTGACGTTGGTGCGCAAGGGCCTGATCGACCACTCCGACTCGCTGGGCGCGGCCGCACGTTTTGGCGGCGGTGATGTGCAGTGGGTCACGGCCGGCAAGGGCATCGTGCATTCCGAGATGTTCCCGCTGCTCAATGCCACCGAACCCAACCCGCTGGAGCTGTTCCAGATCTGGCTGAACCTGCCCGCCAGGAACAAGATGGTGGACCCGCACTTCACCATGCTGTGGGACGAGCGGATTCCGCGCCTGGTGCACCACGACGCCGCAGGCCGCGCGACCACCGTCACCGTGGTGGCCGGTGCGCTGCCCGGCGCGCCCGAGCCCCTGGCCCCGCCGCCCGAATCCTGGGCTTCGCAGCCTGAGGGCGATGTGGCGATCTGGACGCTGCACCTGGAGCCCGGTGCTGAATGGACACTGCCTGCGGCCAAGGGTGCGGACGGCGACAAGGGAACGCAGCGCATGCTGTACTTCTTCGTCGGCGACAGCCTGCGCGTGGGCCCGCAGGACGTGGACCGCCACGCGGCGCTGCAGGTGCGTGCCACCGAGGACTGGCTGCTGACCAACACCGGCACCACCGCCGTCGAGTGCCTGGTGCTGCAAGGCCGGCCGATTGGCGAGCCCGTGGCGCAGTACGGTCCGTTTGTGATGAACACGCAGGCCGAGATCATGCAGGCCATGAACGACTACCGCCGCACCCAGTTCGGCGGCTGGCCGTGGCCGGACCAGGACCCGGTGCATGGCACCGAGGCACGGCGCTTTGCGCGCTATCCGGGCCAGACCGACGAAGAGCGCCCTGCCGAGGTGGTGACGGGCGCATAGGCCCAGGCGCAAAGCCCGCTCACGAGGCGCCCGGCAGACGCCCCACGCCTCGTGGACAATTCAGGGTTTCGATTGGCGCAGCGGCTGGCGGCAGTAGCCCGCCAGCCCGCGCCGTTCTTTCACCGTCTGAAAGCGCAAGCACCACCATGGCCACCATCACCAAAGACTCCGCCGTCACCATCACTTACAAGGTCACCACGCCCGAAGGCAAGCCGCTTGACGCCGGCAGCCTGTCGTATCTGCACGGTGGCTATGAAAACATCTTCCCCAAGGTCGAAGCCGCGCTGGAAGGCCAGACCGTCGGCTTCACCACCGCGCTGGACCTCGCCGTTGAAGACGCCTTCGGCGCCCGCGACGAAAGTCTGGTGCGCACGATCCCCAAGGCAGAGTTCCCCCCAGGCGTGAAGGTCGGCGGCCAGCTGCAGGGCGTGGGCAGCGACGGTCAACCCGCCGTGTTCAATGTGGTGAAGATCAAGGGCCCTGAAGTGCACCTGGACGGCAACCACCCACTGGCAGGCCAGGCGCTGAAGTTCAGCTGCAAGGTCACCGAAGTGCGCGCTGCGAGTGCCGAAGAAGTGGCGCACCGCCACGTGCATGGGGCGCACGGGCATCAACACTGAAGTAGGGGGGCGGGCCGCAGCACAGCGGAAAACGCCTGCAGGTGGGGGCTGACCCGGTCTGCCTTACCGGTGTCATGGTGCGCCACACCCTCTGGCCTTCATGCGGCCCTTGGGCGTGATTGCACACAGAACAATCGGCCATTAAAAAAGCCCGCACTGCGGGCTTTTTTGCGGAAGAAGGCTTCGTGAATTACTTGGCCGCTTCAGGCTTGGCGGCGTCCGCCTTTTTCTCTGCTGTGGCCTTGGTCTTCTTGGCCTTCGCCTTTTTCTCCGCCTTCTTGTCTGCGGGTGCAGAGGCCGCGGCGGCAGGGGCTGCTACGGCGGGCTTGATCTCGGCTTTTGCGGCAGGTGTTGCGGGCGTGGCCGGGGCTGCGGGTGTCGCGGGCATTGCCGATGTTGCAGGAGTTGCGGGGGCAGCAGCCTTCGCGGGTGTTGCTGGCGTTGCGGGGGCAGCGGGTGCCTGGGCAAACGATGCGGACACAAAGAAACCGGCGAGCAGGGCAGCGATGAGCTTGTTCATGAGAAATCCTTTCAGATCGGATGACCGCCCGACAAAGCGTCGGACTTGTGTATGCAACGGCGCGGGGACGGGCGGCGATGACAGATCACGAAGTGATTGGCAACAAGGCGTTACCGCGTCCCAGGCCACGACCGTTCAGAACCGGTTCCTTGGCGAGGCGTTCGCGGGCCCACTCCACAAAGGACCGTACCTTCGCGGGGGCCCGCCGCCCTGCGGGGTACACGATGTGCACAGGCACCGGCGGCAGCTCGTGCTCGGCCAGCACGATGCGCAGCCGGCCTGTTCGCAAGCTGGCGGCGGCCTGGTAGGCCAGGCAACGGGTCAGGCCCAGGCCAGCCTCTGCGGCGGCAATGTCCACCTCGTTGCTGTTGCTGATCCATGCGAACTGAGGGTGGCCCGTTGCGCCGTCGCGGAACTTCCAGGGCGCTGGAGCCCGTGCGTCAAATGAAAATCCGATGGCCCGATGGGTACTTAGATCAGCGGGGTGGCGCGGTCTGCCGTGCTGCGCCAGATAAGCGGGTGACGCCACCACCAGGCGGCGCAAGGCACCCACCTGTACGGCGGTCAGCCCTGAATCGGGCAGGTGGGCGATGCGGATGGCCACGTCCATGCCCTCGTCCAGCAAATGCACGAGGCGGTTGACGAACAGCGTGCGCACCTGCACGCGCGGCTGTGCCTGCAGAAAACCTTGCACGATAGGCGCCACATGCTGAATGCCGAACATCTGTGGCGCGGTGATGGACAGCAGGCCCTGCGCTTCGGCCTGTGCGCCACTGGCCGCCTGCTCGGCCTCGTGCAGGTCGTTCAAGAGGGGGCGGCAGTCCTGCAAAAAGCGCTCGCCCGCTTCGGTGAGCCGCACCATGCGCGTGCTGCGCTGAAACAGCAGCACACCGAGCCGGGCCTCCAACGCTGCAATGGCGCGCGTGACGGCGGCGGCCGAGCAGCCCAGTTGCCGCCCCGCGACTGCAAAGCCGCCAACATCGGCCACGGCCACAAAACAACGCAGGGTGTCGAGGTGGTCCATTGTTTCAGTTCACGCAATTTTGAAAGCTGCACTATGGCTATTAACACCGTGCCGTGCAATAGATAAGGTCGGGGCTTCTTTGTTTACCCTTTTCACAAGGACCTCTCCATGGCGCCCACCACACCCCTTCGTCTCTATCGCATGTCCGTGTCGGGCCACTGCCACCGGGTGGAGCTGATGCTGTCGCTGCTGGGCCTGCCGCACGAACTGGTCAACGTGGACCTGCGGCGCGGAGAGCATCGCAGCGCGCAGCACCTGGCGCTCAACCCGCTGGGCCAGGTGCCGGTGCTGGTGGACGCAGGCACGGCCCTCAGCGACAGCAACGGCATCCTGGTCTACCTGGCGCAGCGCTACGCACCGGGCAGCGCCTGGATACCGCAGGATGCTTTGGGTCAGGCGCAACTGCAGCGCTGGTTCAGCCTGGCAGCAGGCATGCTGGTGCCGGGGGTTGCCACACCCCGCTACGCAGCGCTGTCAGGCCGACTGCCGGGTGCTGACCGCGAAGCTGCGCTCGCCACCGGTAAGCGCCTGCTGGACTACATGGAGGGTGAGTTGCAGGGCCGTGTGTGGCTGTTGGGCGGCGAGCAGCCCAGCCTCGCGGACATCGCCATGGTCAGCTACACCTCGCAGGCGCACATCGCGGGGCTCCCGCTGGCGGCCTACCCGCGCATTGCGGGCTGGGTGGCGCGCTTGCAGGCGCTGCCCGGCTATGTGCCGCTGGCCGACACCCTGGCCCCGTCCGCGCGGGAGGCAGCGTGACCACCACGTCCGACGCCTTCCACGCGGGCGAGCAGGCGCTGCAGCAGCGCGTGGGCCTGCGCGATCGCATGGCCGCCATCGGCCCCTTGGTTCTGCGCGACCACATGCCCGACCAGCACCGGGAGCTTTTCGAGAAACTGCCCACCTTGCTGGTAGGTGCGCTGGATGAACAAGGTCAGCCCTGGGCGACCATGCTGGCAGGCCCACCCGGTTTTGTGCAGACGCCGGATGCGCGGCAGATGGACATCGCCACCGCCCCCAACGCCGCCGACCCCGTGTTGAACCGGTTGGCGCCAGGTGCCCCGGTGGGCGTGCTGGGGCTGGAGCCCCACACCCGCCGCCGCAACCGCATGAACGGCGAGGTGGCCGCCTTCAGTGAGGCAGGTTTGTCGATTGCCGTGGTGCAGAGCTTTGGCAATTGCCCCAAATACATCCAGGCCCGTGAACCGGGCCTGCGTGCCACGGTCACCCCGCCGGGGCCTGTGCAGGTGCTGGGCCCGGCGCTCGATGCCGAGGCTCTGGCCCGCGTGCAGCAGGCTGACACGTTGTTCATCGCCAGCGCCTCGGCCGCGCAGCCGGGCAGTGCGCGCAACGAAGGTGTGGACGTGTCGCACCGGGGCGGCGAGCCCGGCTTTGTGCGCGCCGAGCGCACCGCGCACGGCGTGGTGCTGCGCCTGCCCGACTACCCGGGCAACCAGTTCTTCAACACGCTGGGCAACTTGGCGCAACACCCGCTGGCGGGCCTGCTGGTGGTGGACTATGACGGTGGTGGCTTGCTGCACATCGCCGCGCGTGCGGAGCTGCTGTGGGACGATGCGGCGCGTGCGCCCTGGCCTGGTGCACAGCGGGTGCTGCAGCTCACGGTGCAAAACGCTCTGTGGCGACCTGGGGTGTTGCCGTGGCGGTGGACGCCACCGGTGGCGGCTGCGCAGTTCAACGCGCTGCGCCGTCCCGGGGCCGCTGTGCCACCGGGTTGATGCGCCGACGCGGCACGGTGGCCTCGGCCTCCACCATCTTCGCGCTGCGCTCGTGCGCCGTCTGTGCCAGTTCGGTGATGAGCGCCGCCTCGGGCAGGTTGTGCCAGTAGCGCGTGGGCATTTCCTTTTTCATCATGCCCAGCTTGAGCCGCGCGGGGTTGAAGATGTGGCGGTAGTAGGTGAGCCACAGCGCCTCACCCGCATCGGGCGGTGGTGCGTCGCTGCGCTGCGCGCCGGGGCCGGTGTGCAGCTGCTGGCCGTCCCAGCGCACGCTCGCGTTGGGTGTGAGGATGGCCCAGCGCATCTGCGTGAAGCGGCGGATGAAGAAGCCCGCGTTGGCCACAGTGATGTAGTGGTCGGGCTCGAACCAGGCCATGTGCAGGGCCTGGCCGTCGGGCTCCACCACGGGCCGAAAGCGCACAAAGGCGTGCATCTTGTGTTTGTCGCGCGCCACGGCGCGGACCATGTGGTGGGCCAACATTCGGTCCGCGTCCAGCGGGTCGTGCCGCGCGGCTTCGGCCTCCGTGCCGCCTTGCGCCATGCGCCACAGCAGGCGGTACATCAGCGGGAAGCGGGCCGGGTCGCGGTGCAGGATGAGCTGTTCGCACAGGTGCACAAAGTCGGGCGGTACGCGCAGCGCGGGCGCATCGGGGCTTGGTGGTGGCAGGACGTTGTGGCTGTGAGGCTCGGGCGCAAACAGGTCGCTTGCCGCATCGGCTTGGCAGCGCCAGTCCACGGCCTGTGGGGGTACGTTGGCTTGCACCAGGGCGCGTGCCGCTTGGCGAAAGCCGGGCCAGTCGGTGGCGTGGTCCAGCGTGATGGTGTGGCGCAGCATGCGAGTCTCTCCAGCTCAGAACAGGCTGCGCTGCATCGGCGGCGGCGCCAGTTGCGCCGCCAGATCCGCTGCGTCCAGCGCACGCCCGGGGCGGTAGTCGGCCGCCTCCACAAAGGGCAGCACTTTTTTCAGTGGCACATGCAGCCGCGCCAGGTCCGCATGCCGCAGGCTGCGCGCGCGGCGGGCGGCCAGCAGGCGGTCCACCGTCTGCACACCAAAACCCGGCACGCGCAGCAGCAGTTCGCGCGGGGCGGTGTTGAGGTTGACCGGAAAGCGCTCGCGGTGCGCCAGTGCCCAGGCCAGCTTGGGGTCCATGTCCAGCGCCAGCATGCCCACCTGACCGCCTGGGGCGCCTTGGCTAGGCGGCACGATCTCGTCGTGGGTGAAGCCATAAAAGCGCATCAGCCAGTCGGCCTGGTACAGCCGGTGCTCGCGCACCGTGGGTGGTGCGGCCAGCGGCAGTGCGCGGGCCGCATCGGGAATGGGGCTGAAGGCCGAGTAGTACACCCGCCGTAGCCGGTGCACGCCGTACAGCCGCGCGCTGGTGGCGAGGATGGTGCGGTCGTTGGTCGTATCCGCCCCCACGATCATCTGCGTGCTCTGCCCGCCGGGCGCAAAGTGCGGCACGCTAGCCCGGCGCGTGGTGCGCGATTGCGGCATCGACACGATGGCCTGTGCGGCCTGCTCCTTGCGCGCGGCGCGCGATTCGCCAATGTGCACCGCCATGCGGGCCATGGATCGGTCAATCGCGGCGCTGTCTTTTTCTGGCGCCAGGGCCGTGAGGCCTTCGGCCGTGGGCAGCTCGATGTTGATGGACAGGCGATCCGCATAGCGGCCTGCGCGCTCCATCAGCTCCGGCGCTGCATCGGGGATGGTCTTCAGATGGATGTAGCCGCGAAAGTCGTGCTCCTCGCGCAGCACGCGGGCCACCTCCACCACCTGCTCCATGGTGTAGTCGGGGCTCTGGATGATGCCGCTGGACAGGAACAGCCCCTCGATGCAATTGCGACGATAAAAGTCCAGCGTGAGCCGCACCACCTCATCGACCGTGAAGCGCGCCCGGGGCACGTTGCTGGTCACCCGGTTCACGCAGTACAGGCAGTCGTACTGGCAGAAGTTGGTGAGCAGAATCTTGAGCAGCGAGATGCAGCGGCCATCTGGCGCGTAGCTGTGGCAGATGCCCATGCCCTCGGTGGACCCCATGCCGCGCCCGCCCACGGAGTTGCGCGGCGCAGCACCGCTGGATGCGCACGAGGCGTCGTACTTGGCGGCGTCGGCCAGGATGGCGAGTTTGGACTGTAAATTCACTGGATGAATTTACAGTATTTCTCCGCCTTCAGCCAGTCCAAGGGATTTTGTGTGCTATCAAAAATGTAGCTTCTGGTGTAGATGGATAAGGCGCTAAGGGCCAAAAAAGCTTAAAACCTGTTGGCCGCGCTGCTTCCTGTGTCTGCACCGCCGTGGCCAGCACGCCGCCGAGCGGTGTAAGGTGGCCCGTCGGCACCGTCGATGGACCGACAGGAGAACCCCATGCCAACGCCCATTGCCTCAAGCCGGGCCATACCGGGCCCCGGCTTGCCGGGGCAGCCCGCCACCGCCTGTGCGATGTGGGGCTTTGAAGAATGTCTGCCTTACCCCGTGCGCCGCCTGGAGGTCGCGCATGCGGGCATCAAGCTGATCATCGGCTGGCATGCGGCGTATGGAGTCAGGTTGCCCGCTGGCACCCTGCAGCCCTACCAATCCCTGGTGGTGGGGCTCGGTGGCGGGCCGGTGGTGACCGAGCATCGGGGCGCGCAGTCTTGCGTGGAGGTCACGTTGGCGCCCTGGTTGGGCTTTCAGCTGTTCCACGGCAGCCCGGACGTGCTCTCGTGTTCAGTGGTTGCGCTGACCGATGTGTGGGGCAGTGAGGCCGCGCAGCTGTCCGAGCAGCTGCACCATGCGCCGGATTGGCCCGCGCGCTTTGCCTTGGTACAGCAGTGCCTGCAGGGGATGCTGGCCCGGTCGCGCCACACGGTGCAGGCACCGGTGCGGCAGGCCTGGGAGATGCTGAGCGCGCAACGCGGCAACCTGCCCGTGTCGGCCCTGTGCCGCGCCGTGGGCTGGAGCGAGCGGCACCTGGCACTGCAGTCCTGCCACCAGCTGGGGGACACGCCCAAGCGCCTGGCGCGGCGATTGCGGTTTGGGGCTGCCCACCAGGCCCTGGAGGGGGGTACTGGCCCCGCTGGGCAAACCGACCTGGCGGACCTGGCCGCCCGCTGCGGATTTGCCGACCAGAGCCACCTGAGCCGGGAGTTCCGGCACTTTGCGGGTTGCTCGCCAGCGGCCTACCAGCGCGCGGGTTTTGCCGATGTGCCGGGCAAGCCCGCCAGTTTGGTGGAGTCTGTGGAGACGGCTGAGTCAAGGGGCTGACGATCTGCGAGCCACCCGGCACCAGGTCATTTTTCTTCAAGACGTGCGGGCACAAGGCGCCCAGACTGGCGCACTTGCCATGTTTTCCTCAAGGGAGCTTTTGATGCACGCCAACGTCTCATTCCTTGAAATCGGGGCCGAAAACGCCCAGGTTTCGCAGCAGTTCTTCAGCCAGTTCTTTCGATGGACTTTTGAGCCCACGGAGAAGGAGGGCGAGGGCTGGTTTGTGAATGGGTGCATGAAAGTCGGCCTGCATGGCGCAGACCCTGCGCAGTCCATCACCCCGTTCTTTGAAGTGGCCGATGCGGTGGAGGCGGCCCAGCGTGTGCGGGCGCTGGGCGGGACCGTGCAACCGCCGGGCCCGGAGGAGCCCGGTTTTGGCGTGTTTCTGATGTGCACCGACCCCGGCGGGGTTCGCTTTGGGTTGCACCAGCCGGCACGGCGCTGACGGGCAACGGACGCAGCGCTCTGCGCTACACCGCCTCCAGCGCCATCACCGCCGTGGCGGTGTTGGAGATCGGGATGTGGTAGTTGCTGTGCACCCGGCGCACTCTCGCACTCGCAGTGGCCAAGGCGCCCCGCATGGCCACCCACATCAGCAATTCCACGCCCTGGGTGCCGGCCTTTTCCACCAGCTCGTGCACGCTGAACTGCGTGGCCCATTCGGGGTTGGTGGTTAGGCTTTCGATGAACTGCAGGTCAAACGCCTTGTTGATAAAGCCCGCGCGCTCGCCGTCGAGTTGGTGACTCAGCCCGCCCGAGGCGATCACCGCCACCTTCCTGTCGCTGTCCCAGCTCTGGATCGCCTGACCCACGGCCTTGCCTAACGCGTAGCAGCGCTTGGCCGAGGGCAGCGGGAACTGCACGGTGTTGATGCACACCGGCACCACCGTCACCGGGCAATCGCCCTCGGGCCAGAAGAGCTTGAGCGGCAGGGCGCAGGCGTGGTCCACCAGCATCTCCTGGCAGGTGGTCACGTCAAACTCTTGCTCGACCAGCGTGTTGATGAGGTGCCACGACAGGTCCACCTCGCCCGGGAAGGGCGGCAACGTGGGGATGCCCCAGCCTTCGTCGGCGTTGTTGTATTGCGCCGCTGCGCCCACGGCAAAGGTGGGAATCTTGTCGAGGAAGAAGTTCAGGCCGTGGTCGTTGTAGAACATCACCACCACGTCGGGCTGCTTCTCGCCCAGCCACTGGCGGATGGGCGGAAAGCCGTCGAAGAAGGGCTTCCAGTACGGATCGTTTTGCAGGCCCTTGTGGATGGCGTTGCCAATGGCCGGGATGTGCGAGGTGCCGAGGCCGCCGATGAGTTGTGCCATGTTATTTTCCTGATGAAGGTTGTTGTGGCGTGCGTTGCTTCAGGCGGCGCCGGGCCGCCCCAAGCCGCCTGCGGCCCCCTTGGGGGGCAGCGAACCACACGCAGTGGGGAGCGTGGGGGCTTAGTCTTTGCCCGCTGCGACCAGCATGGCTTTGAATTCGTCTTTGGTCATGCCCGTCTGCTGCGCGCCGATGTCCTGCATGTCCAGCTTGAAGATGCCTGCGAACTTGGCCAGGTAGTAGGCGTTGCCGCCTGCGGCAATCAGCTGCAGCACGTTCTTGGCGCGGATGGCGGCAGCCTGCTGCTCGTTCAGGCCGTACTGCTTCATGTACGCCTCTTCGTCGTCCACAAAGGCCTTGCGGTTGGCCTCGTTGTTGAACGAGAAGCACATCTTGTTCAGCGCATAGCCCTTGCGGGCCTGGTCGCCATCGAACGGCGTGGTGCCGGGGATCGGGGGGTTGCGGGAAGGCAAGGAAGTCTCCGGGGCTTGATGTAAGTCAGCCCGCAGTGTCGCGACGGCATTGCCAAAGATGAAGGGGCCCAAGATCATCGAATGCATGAGCAAATTCGATGGATCACAGCTGGACGGGCACCTGCTGAAGCTGCTGCTGGCGGTGCTGGAGACGGGCAGCATCACGGCGGCGGCCGAGCGCTTGGGCGTCACCCAGTCGGCGGTGAGCCATTTGCTCCACAAGCTGCGCGCCATCACCGGCGACCCGCTGTTTGTGAAGCGCGGGCGCGGCATCGTGCCCACCGCACGCGCCGAGGCCCTGGCCCAGCCCGCGCGCGACATGTTGCGCCAGATGCAGCTCTTTGCCCAAGGGCCCCAGTTTGACCCGCAGGCCTGGCAGACCGAACTGACCATCGCTGCCAACGACTTCCAGCGCGACCTGGTGCTGCCCGCCCTCGCCGCACGCTTGCGGACCGCCGCGCCGGGCGTCACGCTGCGCATCGTGCCCAGCGGCGCGCCCAGCGCCGAACTGCTGCGCTCCGGCGCGTGCCAACTCGTCATCAGCCCCCGCCCGCCCGAGGGCACCGACATCGTGCAAAAGCGTTTGTTTGAAGACCAGTACCGCGTGTTCTACGACCCTGCGGTGCGTAACGCGCCGACCTCAGAGGCGGACTACCGGGCGGCCGACCACGCCACTGTGGCCTATGAGGCGCGCCGGGGGCTGGACCTGGACCGTCAGCTCGACGCGCGCGGTGTGCACCGCCGGGTGGTGGTGCGTGTGCCGGGCTTCGCTGCACTGCCCGCGTTTGTGCGGGGCACTTCGCTGCTCACCACGGCGCCGTCATTGATGGGGCGCACCGCATTGGCTGCGCTGGCGGGTGTGCCCGTACCGGTGGCCTGCCCCAGCCTGCCCATGTACCTGATCTGGCACATGCGCTACCAGCAAGACGCGGCACACCGCTGGCTGCGCGAGCAGATACAGGCGGTAGTCGGGCCCGCCATGGGGATGGGAGGCTAGGCCCGCTTTGCCAGCGCCCGCCGCAGCAGCCGCGACGCCCGTTCACGCAGTGGCGGCGAGGGATGGGCTACCGTCCGTGGGCTGGCCTTGGCCAGTTCGCAGGCAGACAGAAAATCCTCCAGGATCGCGGTGTCGTCCAGCGTGTCCGAGCCGACCTTGTGAAACTCGGGGTGCCACTGCGTGGCGGCGATGTAGCCACGCCCCGGTGCCGGTTGCAGGCGGATCGCTTCAGGCACGCCGTCGGGCTCACTCAGCGCTTCGACGACAAAGTCCGGCGCTACCCGCTTGATGCCCTGGTGGTGGATGCTGTTGACGCGTGCACGTGGTGTGTCCGGGTACAACTTGGCCAGGTGCGAGTCGGGCACGATGTGGATATCGTGAAAGTGCTGGTCGTACGTGCTGGCGTTGCGGTGTTGCTGCGCACCGGGGTGCTGGGTCTCGATGTCCTGGTACAGCGCGCCGCCAAAGGCCACGTTGATGAGCTGCAGGCCCCGGCACACGCCGAAGATGGGCTTGCCGACCTGGGCAAACGCCTTGACGACCGCCAGGTCGTACAGGTCGCGCACGCGGTCGCCCACCCACTCATCGCGCAGGGGCTCCTCGCCATAGTTGCCCGGCCACACATCGGCGCCACCGTGCATGACGATGCCGTCCAGCCACTCGGCATAGTGGTCGAGCGTCACGTCGCCGCGTGCCGTCTCGCCAGTGGGGCAGGGCACCATGACCACCATGGCCCCGGCCGACATGAGCCAGTGGGCAATGGACTGTTCGACGTACTGCAGGGTTTTGCCCTTGAACAGCGGGCGGGCGGGGTCGGCGTGTTGAAAGCAGGCAGACAGACCAATCTTGAGGCGGCGGGCGGCGGGCATGTTTGGAGGCTCCAGGCAACACGCGCGGGGCGTGTGATCAATGCAATCTTGGGTTACCAATTTGTAGCACCGCACCCGCGCCGCGTCTGTAGGAAGGGGCCGTGCGGGGCTGCGCTGGCGCTGTCGCCGGCGACGCAATGCTACGAAATGTGGCTTTCTTCATGAAAATGCAACCGCGCGGCGCGGGGCAAGAAGCTGTTTGAGGGGGTGGGCTCGCGATAATTTCTGCTCGCCGGGCGCCAGGGAGGTTGCGCCGGGTGGTGCCATTCCAGCCTTCTCCGAAAGCCCATGACATGTCCCACAAGAAGCATTGCCTACCCGCGCTCACGGCGCTGACCACGTTGACCGCTCTGGCCTGGCCGCTGTTGGCCCAGGCCGCCGTGCCCGCAGGTGCTGCCGCCGAGATCGTCAGTCTGCAGGGCACGGGCGACCAGCGCGCCGCCGCTGCGGCCGACTGGCAGCCGGCGCGCCAGGCCCAACCCCTGGCCACGGGTGACTTCGTGCGCACCCGGCAGGCTGCCAGGATGGCCCTGCTGTTTGCCGACGACACCCAGCTGCGCCTGCACCAGAACACGGTGCTGCAGGTCAAGGGCGTGGCCACACCGGCCCAGCCGGTGACCACGCTGCTGCTCAACGCCGGGAGGGCCTGGACGCAGACGCGCCGCGCCGACGGCTCCCGGCTGAACCTGGAGACCCCGGCTGCCACGGCGGCGATCCGGGGCACCGACTGGGACATCAGCGTGGAAGACGATGGCCGCACGTTGCTGACCGTGCTGTCGGGCACGGTGGAGTTTTCCAATGCGCAGGGGCAGGTGTCGGTGGGGGCCAACGAGGCCGCCTATGCCGAGGTGGGCAAGGCCCCGGTCAAGCTGGTGCTGAGCCAGCCGCGCGACCGCATCCAGTGGGTCAATGCCCTGCGTGCCGACCCGCTGCCGCACCTGGCCGCCGAGCCCGTGCCCGAAGCACTGGCCCCAGTGCGTGCCGCGCTGGTGGCCCGCGATTTGCCCGCAGCGCGCGCGGCGCTGGCGCAGGCACAAACATCTGGCAGCGCACCAGCACCCTGGGTGGCCGTGATGGAAACCGCCATCGCACTGCAGGCCGGTGACGTCCTCGCCGCGCGCGAACAATTGGCCCGCCAGGCAGCCACACCGGCGGCCCCGCTGCCGGTGTGGCTCATGCAGTCGGATGTGCAGCTCATGGACGGCGAAGCGCCCGCCGCGGTGGTCACATTGCGCACCGCCCTGCAGCGCTGGCCTGCGCACCCGGCCCTGGTGGCGCAGCTGGCCCGGGTACAACTGCTGAGCGACCGCGTGGACGAGGCCACCGCCACGCTGGCCCCGGCACAGGGCGCGGCGCACGCGGAGCTTGCGATGGTGCGCGCCGAGCTGGCCCGGCGCCGTGGCGATGCACCCGGCACGCTGGGTGCGTACACCGAGGCCACGCAGCTGGCGCCGCAAGACGCCCGGGGTTGGCAGGGCCTGGGCAGCGCCCACACCGAACGCGAAGATGCCCGCCCCGCCCGTGCCAACCTGCAGCAGGCGCTGGCCCTCTCGCCACAAAGCCCCGGCGCCTGGGGCGAACTGGGCACGCTGGAAACCTTTGCCAACCAGTTCACCGAGGCGGGCCAGGCCTTTGCCACCGCGCTGGGCGATAACCCGGCGGACTACGTGGCGCTCACGGGCCAGGGGCTGCTGCACCTCAAGCAGGGCCACCCGCAGGCGGCGCTGGATGCGTTCTTGCGCGCGGGCGTGATGGAGCCCCGCTATGCGCGCGCCAAGACCTGGACGGCCGTGGCGTACTACCAGCTGGGTCGCCACCAGGACGCACTGGCCACGCTGCACCAGGCGAGCAGCCTGGACGACAAGGACCCCGTGCCCTACATGCTGCTCGCACAGATCCACACCGACCTGTTCCAGCCCGGCGAAGCGGTGGAGGCGGCCCGCGCCGCCGTGGCGCGCATGCCGTACCTGAAGTCGCTCAACCAGGTCGCCAACGACCAGAAAGGCAGTGCCAACCTGGGCGCATCCATGGCCTTCTTTGGCATGGAAGACTGGGCGCTGGAGCTGGCGCAGCAGAGTTTTTATCCCTATTGGGGCGGTAGCCACCTGTTTCTGGCGGACCGGTATGCGGGCGAGTTCAACAAGAACTCCGCGCTGTTCCAGGGTTTTCTCACCGACCCCATGGCGTTTGGTGCGGCCCAGCGGTATTCGTCGCTGTTGCAGCAACCCGGGGCGCATGGGGCGGTGGGCGTAACGCTGGACCGCGACCAGTACCGCATGCGTGCCCCCGCGGTCACGCTCAACGGCATGGACAACAGCCGTGTGCCCGTGTCGTGGTTCTTCAAGGCGCAGTCGGCCAATGCCAGCGAGTTCCCGTTTGACCTCCAGGTCAACGATGCGCCTGCCGTGCGCGGTGGCTATGGCGACGTGCGCGCTCGGGCAGTCACGGTGGGGGCTGGCATGCAGCCCAACGAGCGCATCAACCTGTTTGCCTATGTGAACCAGTTCGACATGCGCCTGCGCAGCCAGAACCTGTTCGAGACGTCGATGGACAACACCAACACCCAGGGCGCCGTGGGCATGTCCTATCGCTGGGGGCCGACCGAACAGACCTGGGTCAAGCTGGGCCGCAGCGTGGAAAACATCCTGTTGCTGCGCTATCCCACCGTGTACCTGGAGCCGCCGTTTGTGAGCCTGATGGGTGTGAGCAGCGAGCCCAAGAAACAGATCAATGACCTGCAGCTGCGCCACACCGTGGACACCACGCCCGGGAGCCGATGGAGCGTGGCGCTGGAGCATGTGCGCGAGCGCCAGAACAACCTGATCGGTGGCGAGGCCGTGGTGGGCGCCGACATTCCCGGCGAGGGGCCCTATCGTGACTACCTGCTGGTAGGCGGCTACAACCATGTGGATCGGCGCTACACGGGCCTGACCCTGGCGACGACGCAGCGGCTGGACCCGGCGCTGAACCTGGACGCGGCGTTGGGGTTGCAGCAGATACGCCACCGCGTGGATGGCCTGACGCAAAGCTACCTGGTCGGGCTGGACCGATTTAGTGAGGTGGAGGCGCGTCGCGCCGAAATGGAGCGCGTCGTCACCCCCCGGGTAGGCATGGTGTGGCAACCCGCCGCAGGCACCACCGTGCGCATGGCCTACCAGGACTGGCTGCGGCCGCTCAGTGTTTCGACACTCACCAGTGTGGAGACAGCAGGCATTCCCGTTGAGGACCGGCTGGTCGAAGCCGGTGGCCGCCACAAGCGTACCGTGGCGCAATTGGGCATGGAGCTGGGGGCCAGCACCTTCCTCAGCCTGCGCGCAGACCACCTGCGGGTGCGCAACCCCGGCACGGTGGGCGTCGACCTGCGGACCCCGAGCCTGCCGTTCCTCGAAGAAATGCGCAACGTCCAGCTGGTCAACCTCTCCACCACCGACCTGCTGGAAGACACGCCCAGCTTTGACGCCGGCACCCTCAAGACCTTGGGCGCAGGCGTCAACCACATGTTCAGCCGGCGCTGGTCGGGCTATGCCAAATACCTCTACCAGGGCAGCGAAAGCCGCAGTTACGACACGGATGGGCTGGTGGGCCGGATTCCCTACATCCCGCGCCATACGGCCGTGCTGGGTGCCACCTGGGTCAGTCCGCAGCGGTTTTACGTCAGTGGCCGTGCGGTGTACCGGTCGGAGCGTTTTGAAGACAAGGAAAACCTCACGCGCATGGCGCCGGGTTGGGGCCTGGACCTGATGGGGTTCTGGGAATCGCAGGACAAACACTGGGTGGTGGGCGTGGCCGCATTGAACCTGTGGGCGCCGAAGTCAGACCGCAGAAAGACCCGGTATGTCCTGGACGCGCGCTACCGTTTCTGATTCCGTATCGCCAGCGGTCCGGCGCCAGCAACAGTTCTATGCGCTGGCAGCTTGCGCGCTGGCGTTGCTGCTGGTGGGGGCGGCCACGTTCAGCCGCACCTGGCACGCGCTGGAGTTCAAGACCTTCGACGTGCTCACGGCCTGGACTGCGCCACAGCGCACGGCACTGCCCGTGGTGATCCTGGCGATTGACGAACCCACGTTCCAGGAGCTGCAGCACACCTGGCCCTTCCCGCGCAGCGTGCATGCAGCGCTCTTGCAGCGTTTGCACGACGAGGGCGCCGCGGCCATAGGCCTGGACATCGTGTTCGCCGACCCGTCTACCGAGGCCGAGGATGCATCGCTCGCGCAGGCCATCGCAGAGACCGGCCCCGTGGTGCTGGCCGCCACGCGCGAAAAGATCGACAGCAGCAACGCTGCACTGTGGCTGGACGTGATGCCCCTGCAGCGGTTCCTGGACGCCGGGGCCGATGCGGGCGATGCGGGGGTGGAGCCCGACGACGACTTCGTGGTGCGCCGCGTTCCCGTGGCACGCGAGAGTTTTGCCCTGCGGCTGGCGCAGCGCGCGGCCGAGGCGCGCGGCAAGATGCCGGTGCTGCGCCACTTCGACTGGATCGGCTACCGGGGCCCGCGCGGCACGTTTGACACGCGCTCGTACTACCAGGCGCTGGAGCCGGGCCTGCTGCCCGCAGGTTTTTTCAAGAACAAGATCGTGCTGGTGGGGCGGTCTGCGCGCACCGCGACCGAGTTGTCGCGGTCGCAGGCCGACCTGTTCAATTCACCGTTTGGCACCGCAGGGGGCGAGCGCCTGTTTCCTGGGGTGGAGCTCCAGGCCACGCTGGTGGACAACTACCTCACCGGCGGTGGGCTGCGCAGCGTTTCGGACGGCTGGACGCTGGCGCTCGTGGTGCTGCTGGTGCCTTTGCTGCTGTGGGGTAACCGCAGACTGCACCCAGCGGGCGCCGCGGCGCTGGCAGCAGCGCTGGTGGCGGCAATAGCGGGGGCCTCGTGGTGGCTGTTTGGGCGTTTTCAGCTGTGGTGGCCCCCATTGCTGCCTGCGGCGGCAGCGGTGGCGGTCTGCGGCGCAGCGGCGCTGGCGGGCTATGCCTTTGTGCGCCGGCGCGCGCGCCAGACGCGGGCGATGTTTGCGCAGTACGTGCCGCCTGCCGTGGTCTCGCGCCTCATTGCGCAGCCTGATCTGATGCGCCTGGGCGGCGAGGCGCGCGAGGTCACGCTCATGTTCACCGACCTGGCCAACTTCACCACCCTGTCGGAGCAGCTGAGCGCCGAGCAGACGGTAGAGGTGCTCACCGCGTACTTCAACGCCATGACACCCATCGTGCATGCCACGGGCGGCACGGTGGACAAGTTCATTGGCGACGCGGTGATGGCCTTCTGGGGGGCGCCGCTCGACGACCCGCAGCACGCCGAACATGCCGTGGCCGCCGCCGTCGCCATGCAGCAGGCCATGGCGGTACTGGTGGCCGACCTGCGTGCGCGGGGCCTGCCGCCCATCCACATGCGCATTGGCCTGCACACGGGGCGTGTGGTGGTGGGCAACGTGGGTTCGGAGCAGCGCTTTTCGTACACCGCGATTGGTGATGCCGTGAACCTGGCCGCCCGGCTGGAGGGTGCCAACAAGGCGTTTGGCACCGGCATCTTGTTGTCGGCCGCCACCGCAGCCCAACTGCCGCCCACGGTGTTGCTGCGCGCGCTCGATGATGTGGTCGTGAAGGGAAAAACCGAGCCCGTGCGTGTGTTCACACCGTGTGACGATGCCGCTGTGCGGGATGCCAGTCTGGCCGCGCTCAATGCCTTCCACGCGCGCGATTGGGACGGTGCCAGCGGCTATCTGGCGCAGGTGCTGGCACGCGTGCCTGGGGATGCGGCGGCGCTGCGCCTGCAGCAGCGCGTGGCAGAGGCGCGCGCCTTACCCGTTGGCAGCGACTGGTCGCCCGCCGTGGCGCTGGACAAGTTGTGAGGATGTTTTGACATGTGTTTACCGGGGTCAAGGCCTGCGGTGCCATCATGGACCCCTGAGCAACGTCATCTGAAAGGAATCCTGATGCAAGTACAAGTCAACACCGACGACCACATCCATGGCGGCGAGTCGCTCGCGCAATGGATCACCGACGAGTCCAAGAGCCGGCTGTCGCGCTTTCAGGACCACGTCACGCGGCTGGAGGTGTTTCTGTCGGATCTGGACGCGGGCAAGTCCGGCGCCAACGACAAGCGCTGCCGCATCGAAGCCCGCGTGACCGGCCGCCAGCCCGTTACCGTGACCGACGAAGCCGACAAGATGGCCAACGCCTTCATCGGCGCCGCCGACAAGCTGGCCCGCGCCCTCGATACCGACCTGGGCCGCGCCAAGGACCGCCACGGCCGCGACACCATCCGGACTGCGGTGGAAGAGTAAAATTTGAATGAAATTGGCCGCTGGCGCTTGATGAATATGCGCTAGCAGCTATAAATTCAGGAGTAATTCGGCCCAGCTCCAGCGCGCCATCGCGTGAACCTAGCGCGCCCCACGCGAAGGATGCCGAGCAAGGGCTGCCCCGCAGCGCGGGCGTCGTCCCCCTTCAGGGGCTGAGGGCTGCGGCTCTGGGCCTGCCTGTGCAGGCCTGGACGAGCCCGAAGAGCCGCCGACTCTGGCGGCGGCACCGAGGTGCTGCAGGCGACTCAGGGGGTGTTCAATTTCACAAATCCAGTACGAGCAGCTTGCTGCGCGCGCGCGAGCAGCAGGGCATGAACTGTTCGTTGGCGGCCTTTTCTTCGTCCGTCAGGTACATATCGCGGTGGTCCACCTCGCCCTCCAGCACCCGGGTAAGGCAGGTGCCACACACGCCCTGCTCGCAAGAGGTCAGGATGTCGATGCCTTCACCGCGCAGGGCTTCCACCACCGACACATCGGGCGCGATGGCGTAGACCTTGCCGGTGCTGGCAATACGCACTTCAAAGCCCTGGTCGCCCGAGGTGTCCTGTGCCGGCGCGCCAAAGTACTCCAGGTGAATGTGGTCCTGCGCCCAGCCCATGGCCTTGGCGGTGTTCACCACATGGTCGATGAAACCCGCCGGGCCACACACATACAGGCGCTTGTCCGGGCCGGGCGCGGCCAGCACGGCGGCCAGGTCCAGCTTCTGCTCGGGTGTTCCTGCATCGAAATGGAAGTGCACACGCGGCGCCATGGGTGATGCGGCGATTTCGCCCGCGAATGCCGTGCGTTCGGCAGAGCGCGTGCAGTAGTGCAGCGCAAAGTCGGCGCCGGTGCGGGCCAGCCGGTCTGCCATGCACAGCAGGGGTGTCACGCCGATGCCGCCCGCCAGCAGCACCGTGCGCTGCGCCGGGTGCAGCGCAAAGTGGTTGCGGGGCGTGCTGATGGTGATCACGTCGCCCTCGTGCACGCTGTCGTGCATGGCGACCGAGCCACCGCGCGACGCCGGGTCGCGCAGTACGGCAATGCGGTAGCGGTGTGACTCGTGCGAGGCGTTGCACAGCGAATACTGCCGCGTCAGACCACCAGGCAGATGCACATCGATGTGCGAGCCTGCGCTGAACGGCGGCAGCGCGGCGCCGTCCACGCGCGCCAGCTCAAAGCTGGCGATGCCATCGGCCTCGGCCTGCTTTCTGACGACGCGGACCTGGAGTGTTTCCTGCGCGGTCATGCGGCCACCACCTGTTGCGGCTCAGGTGCGCGCTCGGCGGCGATGACGCGGTCGAGCACCTTGCGTGACTGCACGCCACCGGCGTCGATGTTGAGCATGAGCAGCTTGCGTTCGGGGTAGCGCAGCAGGTTCTGCTGCTGCATCTCCAGCATTTCCTGGTCCTCGGCAAAAATCTTGCCCTGGCCTTCGCGGATTTGGGTCGTCAGTGAAGGGTCTTGGGGTTTGAAGTTTCGCGCCATGCCCCAGAAGTAGTGGATGGAGGTCTCGGTCTCGGGCGTGATGAAGTCCACCACGATGCTCGATGCCTTCTTGTCGGCCGGCGCGTCGTAGCCGCCGTGGCCGGCCAGCGCCACGCCCACCTCGATCAGCACATGGCTGGGCGGCGTGAAGTGGCAGATCTGCCAGCGGTCCACCAGCTGGTCGTCGGGCAGGCCGTTCATGCGCAGCGCCATCTTCCAGAAGGGAGGGGCTTCGATGCCTTCCATGAAGCGGCTGGTGATGACCTCATCCCCCTCCACACGGGTCTTGCAGGGCACCTCGTCGATCTCTTTTTGGCCGATGCTGGTGGAGTGCACGTAGGTCTCGTGCGTGAGGTCCATCAGGTTATCGACCATCAGGCGGTAGTCGCAGGCAATGTGGTACAGCCCGCCGCCATAGGCCCACTCGGGGTTGTCGGCCCAGTGCAGGTGGTGGATCTTGGCGGGGTCGGCCTGTGCGGCATCACCGGGCCACACCCAGATGAAGCCGTAGCGCTCGACCGCCGGAAAGCTGCGCGTCTTGGGAAAGCCCTGCACACGCTGTCCGGGCATGGACACGGACTTGCCGGTGCATTCCACGCGCAGGCCGTGGTAGCCGCATTGCAAGTGGCCGTCACACACGCTGCCCAGCGACAGCGGAGCACCCCGGTGAGGGCAGAAGTCATCCAGCGCGGCGACCTGGTCGGGCGCAGGGCGGTAGAACACCATTTTTTCGCCGCAAATCGTGCGGCCCAGGGGCTTGTCGGCGATCTCGTCGGGTGTGCAGGCTACGTACCAGGTGTTTTTAGGAAACATGGTTGTCTCTCTCCGTGGGGTGGATGTGGTCGTCGCAGGCTTGGTATACAGCCAGCCGGCAGATCGCGTGTTTCGTGGGCTGATTGTGCGAAAAAGTGGAATTTGTGTATACATAGAAAAGGCATAAAACAGTTATTGCACTTTGGTATATCTTGTAAGTTGTTGTTTTGTATGGTGATCATGGATTTTGAGATGGATGTGCAGTGGATTTGTGTATACATTGCTGCCAGCCGTGCCACACACCCGCCTTGTTTCTGCCCCGCACCGTTCCCCCTGCCCACGCCACCCACCATGAACCCTCCCGAACCCCTGGTCGCAGCCTCTTTGGGCGAGGCGGCCGAAGCTGGTACGTCCCAGGCCGTCAAGGCGCAGCTGCGGCTGCGCGAGATGATCCTGGCGGGCGAACTGCCTGGCGGCGCGCGCATTGCAGAGCTGACCCTGGTCGAAAAGCTGGGCGTTTCGCGCACGCCCATCCGCGCGGCGCTGATGCGGCTGGAGCAGGAGGGCCTGCTGCACCGGCTGCCCGGCGGGGGCTATGCCGTGCGCACGTTTTCCGAGACCGATGTGGCCGATGCCATCGAACTGCGCGGCACCATGGAGGGGCTGGCCGCGCGCCTGGCGGCAGAGCGCGGTGTGGAGCCGGCGGTGCTGGCCGAGGCCCATGCCTGCCTGGACGCGATTGACGCCACGCTGAGCCCGCCCACGTTGAATGACGAGGGTTTTTCGCGCTATGTGGAGCTCAACGCACTTTTTCACCGGCTGCTCAGCCGCATGGTGGGCAGTGATGTGGTGGCCCGCGAGTTGGACCGGGTCAAGGGCCTGCCGTTTGCATCGCCATCGGCCTTTGTGGTGGTGCAGACCCATTCACCGCAAGCGCGCGACATGCTGGTGGTGGCGCAGGACCAGCACCGCCAGGCGCTTGACGCCATCGAGCGGCGCGAAGGCGCGCGGGCCGAGGCCATCATGCGCGAACATTCGCGCATCACCCGGCGCAACCTGCTGGCCGCCGTCCAGGCATCCCAGGGGCAGGGTCTGCCCGGGGTGCAACTGATCCGCTAGCGCCTCTGTACGAATCGAGCGTGGGTGTGGGCTGCGGATCAGGATGGGCTGCAGGGCGAAAACCGCGGTGATCGGATCGCCTGAGCCGTTGCGAGGCATTGGCAATGCCGCAGGTCGCCTGGGACCGCAGATCCGCACGCCCGTGGGATGCGCGCAGAGGCTTCCTGGTGCGCATAACCCCGCGCCTGGCGGGGTGCGGCTATGCCGTTTTGGGATACCTGAATGCTCGAATTCTCGCTTGTGAAATAACGCGGGCCACGCCAAACTCCCTCCAGCATTTTTCTGTATACAACGACATCCACAGGAGACAACGATGCAAAAACGCCGCCTTCTTCGCGCCTCGGCCGCCGCCGCCGTGGCCCTTTCCGCGGGCCTCCTGGCCGCAGTGCCCGCATCGGCGCAGGACAACGTCTTCAAGATCGGCCTGATCCTGCCCATGACGGGCCAGCAAGCCACCACTGGCCGCCAGATCGAGGCCGCTGCCCGCCTCTACATGGCGCAAAACGGTGACACCGTGGCGGGCAAGAAGGTGCAGCTCATCATCAAGGACGACACCAGCCTGCCCGACGTGACGCGCCGCCTGGCCCAGGAACTGGTGGTGAACGAAAAGGTCAACGTGCTCGCCGGCATGGGTATCACGCCCTCGGCCATGGCCACCGCGCCCTTGGCCACGCAGTCCAAGACCCCGCTGGTGGTGATGGCCGCCGCCACGTCCAGCATCACCGAGGCATCGCCGTATGTGGTGCGCACCAGCTTTACGCTGCCCCAGGTGTCCGTGGCCTTGGCCGACTGGGCGCCCAAGAACGGCATCAAGAAGGTGGTGACCCTGGTCAGCGACTACGGCCCGGGTATCGATGCCGAGAAGTATTTCAACCAGCGCCTGACCTTCAACGGCGGCCAGGTCACCGAAGCCCTGCGCGTGCCGCTGCGCAACCCTGACTTCGCCCCTTTCCTGCAAAAAGTGCGCGATGCGAAGCCCGATGCGCTGTTCGTCTTTGTGCCTTCGGGCGCAGGGGCGGCCGTGATGAAGCAGTTCCTGGAGCGCGGCATGGACAAGGCCGGCATCAAGCTCATCGCCACCGGCGATGTGACCGATGACGATCAACTGAACGACATGGGTGATGGCGCCTTGGGCGTGGTCACGTCGCACCACTACTCGGCCGCACACCCCTCGCCGCTGAACAAGAAGTTTGTCGAGGCTTTCGAGAAGGCCAACAAGGGCCTGCGCCCCAACTTCATGGCCGTGGGCGGCTACGACGGCATGCGCGTCATCTATGAAGCGCTCAAGGCCACCAAGGGTGCGGGCGGCGGTGATGCACTGCTGACCGCCATGAAGGGCCAGATCTTCGAGAGCCCCCGCGGCCCCGTGTTCATCGATGCACAGACCCGTGACATTGTGCAGAACGTGTACCTGCGCAAGGTGGAGCGTGTGAACGGCCAGCTGTACAACGTGGAATTCGACGTCATCAAGGACGTGAAGGACCCCGGAAAAACGAAGTAACCCCCTGAGGCGCTGCGCGCCTTCCCCCTACAGGGGGACGCCGCCAGTGCGGCGGGGCGGCCCTTGCACGGCGACCCTCGCCTGGGGCGCGCCGGTTGCGAGGGGCGGTGGCCTTCCTCCATCCGTTCGGGCTGAGCCTGTCGAAGCCGGGCGTGCAGGTTGAGCGCTCAGCCTTGGTGATTCGCCCCAATTCCACAGCCCTGGGCACTGTGGGCCTTTTTTGTCTTCAATGAAGTGATTTCATGCTGACCATTCTTTTCGACGGCGTTGCCTACGGCATGCTGCTGTTCATCCTAGCGGTGGGGTTGGCCGTGACCATGGGGCTGATGAATTTCATCAACCTTGCGCACGGCGCCTTTGCCATGGCGGGGGGCTACATCACCGTGTTGCTCATGCAGCGCCTGGACGTGCCCTTCCTGGTCTGCCTGCCGCTGGCCTTTTTGGGCTCGGCGTTGTTGGGTGGCGTGCTGGAGCGTACGTTGTACCGGCCGCTCTACCACAAGGCCCACCTGGACCAGGTGCTGTTTTCCATCGGCCTGGTGTTCATGGCGGTGGCCAGCGTGGACTACTTTGTGGGCTCCACGCAGCAGATCATGCAGCTGCCCGAATGGCTCAAGGGCCGCACCGAGATTGGCGAGGGTGCGCTGATGCTGGGCATGGGCCACTATCGGTTGTTCATCATCGCAGTGTGTGCGGCGCTTACCATCGCACTGCAGTACGTGTTGACAAAAACCCGCTTCGGCAGCCGTCTGCGCGCCAGCGTGGATGACCAGCGCGTGGCCGCTGGCATGGGCATCAACGTGAACATCGTGTTCCTGTCCACCTTTGCGTTCGGCTCGGGCCTCGCTGGCCTGGGGGGTGCGCTGGGCGCCGAGGTGCTGGGGCTCGACCCGAGCTTTCCGCTCAAGTTCATGATCTATTTTCTGATCGTGGTGGCGGTGGGCGGCACCTCGTCCATCACCGGCCCGCTGCTGGCCGCGCTGCTGCTGGGCATTGCCGATGTGGCGGGCAAGTACTACATCCCCAAGCTGGGCGCTTTCATTGTGTACAGCCTCATGATCCTGATCCTCATCTGGCGCCCCCAAGGCCTCTTTGTACGCAAGGGAGGCAAATGATGGCGAACCCGCAAAACACCTTGTTGCAAGCGCGCCGCTTCCGCTGGTGGGAGCCCGTGCTCTGGCTGCTGGCCTTCGTGGCGCCGCTGGCACTGCCCAGCCATGCACTCATCATCAACGAGATCGCCATCGTCGCGCTGTTTGCCCTGTCGCTGGACCTGATCCTGGGCTACACCGGCATCGTCTCGCTGGGCCATGCGGCCTTCTTCGGGCTGGGCGGCTATGCAGCGGCGCTGTTTGCCAAACATGTGATGCCCGATCCGCTGGTCGGCCTGGCCGTGGGCATTGCTGCGGCCACAGTGCTGGGCGCCGTGGCGTCGCTCACCATCATGCGCGGCACCGATCTCACCCGCCTCATGGTCACGCTGGGCGTGGGCCTGGTGATGCTGGAGCTGGCCAACAAGCTCGACTGGCTGACCGGCGGCGCCGATGGCCTGCAGGGAGTGGTCATGGGCCCCGTGCTCGGAAAATTTGATTTCGACCTCTACGGCCGCACTGCTGCCTGGTATTCGCTTACCGTGCTGCTGGTGTTCTTTTTGATCGCTCGGCGTATCGTGCAATCGCCGTTTGGTGCCACGCTCAAGGCCATCCGCGACAACCGGCTGCGCGCCATGGCCATCGGCATCCCGGTCACGGCCAAACTTGCTCAGGTGTATACGCTGGCCGCCGCGCTGGCCGGGGCTGCAGGCGCGCTGCTCACGCAGACCACGGGCTTTGCCTCGCTCGACCTGTTCGAATTCCACCGCTCGGCCGATGTGATGCTGATCCTCGTGATCGGCGGCGTGGGATGGCTCTACGGCGGCATCCTGGGCGCTATTGGCTTCAAGCTGCTGCAGGACGTGATCTCGTCGGTCACGCCCCAGTACTGGACGTTCTGGATCGGCCTGTTCCTGGTGGTGCTGGTGCTGGTGGGGCGCGAACGGCTATTTCGTCCCTGGACGTGGTTCGGGAGAAACGCATGAACACCGATAACACCACCGTGCTCTCCGCGCAGGGGCTCGTCATGCGATTTGGCGGCATCACAGCCACCAACAACGTCACGCTGAATCTGAAAAAGGGCGCACGCCATGCGCTGATCGGCCCCAACGGTGCGGGCAAGACCACGCTCATCAACCTGCTGACCGGCGTGCTGGAGCCCACCGAAGGCTCGATCACGTTGGAAGGCCAGGACATCACCCGCCTTGCGCCGCACCAACGGGTGCAGCGCGGCATGGTGCGCACGTTCCAGATCAACCAGCTGTTCGACACCCTCACGCCGCTGGAGACGCTGGCGCTCACCGTGTCGCAACAGCAAGGCCTGGGCGGCAAATGGTGGCAACCGCTGGGTGCGCGCAAGGCCGTCACCGAGCGCTGCGAGCAGCTGTTGGAGCAGTTCCACCTCACCTCGGTGATGGCCGAGGAAACGCGCGTGCTGGCCTACGGCAAGCGCCGCCTGCTGGAGATCGCGATTGCCCTGGCCTGTGAGCCGCGCGTGCTGCTGCTGGATGAGCCCGTGGCCGGCGTGCCTGCGGGGGAGCGTGAGGAACTGCTGCAGACCGTGGCAGCCCTGCCCGCCGATGTCTCGGTGCTTTTGATCGAACACGATATGGACCTGGTTTTCAGCTTCGCCAACCGCATGACGGTGCTGGTCAACGGCACCGTGCTTACCGAGGGCGACCCGGACACCATTGCGAACGACCCGCAGGTGAAGGCCGTGTATCTGGGACACGGGGAGGACGCCCATGTCTGAACTCTTGCGCATCGAGGGCCTGAGTGCGGGCTATGGCGAGGCCGTGGTGCTGCAAGGCATTTCACTGGCCCTGCCCGAGGGCGACACACTGGCCCTGCTGGGCCGCAATGGCACAGGCAAGACCACGCTCATCAACACGCTGGCCGGGGCCACGCGCCAGCATGCGGGCAGCGTGAGCCTGGGCGGCGTGGCGCTGCACAAGCTGCCGTCGCACGAGCGCGCAGCCGCCGGTATTGGCTGGGTGCCGCAAGAGCGCAATATCTTCAAGTCGCTCACGGTGCACGAGAACCTCACGGCCGTGGCGCGCCCCGGCCGCAAGGGCTCCAGCGCCCGGCCCTGGACGCCTGAGCGCGTGTACGAAATGTTCCCGCGCCTGGCCGAGCGCAAGACCAACCTGGGCACACAGCTGTCGGGGGGCGAGCAGCAGATGCTGGCCGTGGGCCGCGCGTTGGTGCTCAACCCCCGCCTGCTGCTGCTGGATGAGCCGCTCGAAGGCCTCGCGCCCATCATCGTGGAAGAGCTGCTGCGCGCCATCCGCCGCATCACGCGCGAAGAGGGTCTCTCGGCCATCATCGTGGAGCAGCATCCGCAGGCCATCCTGGCCATCTCAGACCGCGCCGCCGTGCTGGACCGGGGCACGGTGGTGCACACCGGCACGGCCGCCGAGCTGAGTGCGCAGCCCGAGTTGCTCGACCGCCTGCTGGGCGTGGCAAGGTAGCGGTCACCATGCAAGCACTGCACCGCAGAACCCTTCTGAGCTGGCTGGCGGCGTCGTCTTGCGGTGCGGCTGCACCTGCCGTGGCGCAATCGGCCTTTCCTTCACGCCCCCTGCGCATCGTGGTGCCCAACGCCGCTGGTGGCGCGGCCGACATCACGGCACGCACCGTGGGCCAGAAGATTGCTGGCCCGTTGGGGCAAAGCGTGGTCATCGAGAACAAGCCCAGCGCGGGTGGCGTGGTGGCAGGTGACCTGGTGGCGCGTGCCGAGCCCGATGGCCACACGCTGCTGTTGGTCAGCAGCGGCACGGCCGTCAGTGCAGCGCTTTTCAAAGCCTTGCCGTTCGACACCCTCAAGGACTTTGCCCCAGTCTCGCTGCTGGCCACGTTCGACCTGGCCGTAGTGGTCAAGGAGGGCGGGCGCTTTGCCACCCTGGCCGAGCTGTTGGCCTACGCCCGCGCCCACCCTGGCAAGCTCAACATTGGCACCCCGCAGATCGGCACCACGCAGAACCTGGCCGCCGAGCTGTTCAAGGTGACGGCGGGCATCGACGCGCAGGTGGTGCCCTTCAACGGTACGCCTCCCGTCATCACCGCGGTGCGCGGTGGCGAGATCGACGTGATGATCGACATCCTGGGCGGCCTCATGCCGCAAATCGGCGCCAAGGCCTTGCGGCCATTGGCTGTGATGGGCGCCCAGCGTGCCGCTCAGCTGCCCGATGTGCCCACGGTGCGCGAAAGCGGTGGGCCGTTGGCCAGCTTCAACGTCACGTCGTGGAACGGCCTGGCAGTGCCCGCCAAAACACCCGCTGCCGTGGTGGAGCGTCTCTCGCGCGAGGTGCAGGCCGCGCTGGCCCAGCCCGATGTGAAAAAGCGCCTGCTGGAGCTGAATCTCAACGCCCAGGGCAGCACCCCCGCGCAGCTGGGCGAACACCTGGCTGCTGATGTGCGCCGCTGGAGCGACGTGATCGCACGGGCCAAGATCGCGCGGCAGTGAGTACCACCGCTGCACGCCTGCGGTGCCAGCGGTGGTGCGGAGGCTTAAAGGGACATTGAATGAACATCACACACATCGGCCTCGTGGGCTATGGCGAGGTGGGCAAGATCTTCAGTGCGGGCTTGCGCGTTCAGCCCGGCGTGGCCTCCGTCGCCGCCTGGGACCTGAATCTGGCCGACGCTGCGCACCGCGACGCATTGCAGCAGCACGCCGCGCAGGGCGGTGTCGTGGCGGTGGATTCGATGCAGGCACTTTGCACACGCTGCGACTGCGTCATCTCGGCCGTCACCGCGTCGAACACACTCGCTGTGGCGCTGGAGGCGGCGCAGCACATCCGCCCCGGCACTGTGTTTCTGGACCTCAACTCGGCATCGCCCGGCACCAAGCAGCAAGCCGCTGCGTTCATCGAGGCGCGGGGTGCGCACTATGTCGAGGCGGGCGTGATGACCTCGGTGCCCCCCTACGGCATCCGCGTGCCTATGCTGCTCGGTGGACCCCAGGCCGAAGCACTGGCCTCCGTGCTGGTGGGTTGGGGTCTGGACGCCAAGCCGGTGAGTGAGCAGCTGGGCGTGGCCAGCGCCATCAAGATGTGCCGCAGCATCATGATCAAGGGGCTGGAGGCGCTGGTGATCGAGAGCTACGCCACGGCCCGCCACTACGGCGTGGAAGACCATGTGCTGCCCACCCTGGCCGAGACCTTCCCGTCCATCGACTGGCACGAACAGGGGCGCTACTTCTTCAGCCGCGTGGTGCAACACGGCCAGCGCCGCGCCGAAGAGATGCGTGAGTCCGCACACACCGTGCAGGAGGCAGGCATGCAGCCGCTGATGGCGTCGGCCATAGCGGCCAAGCAGCAGTGGGTGGCTGATCTCGCGCGCGAAGGCGTCTTTCAAGGCCTGCCCAAGGAGGCGCGCTGGCAGGACTATGCGGATCGTCTCTCGGAGAGTTTGCCCAAAGCCCCCGACAGACCCTGATCCTGATAGCTCCCCCAGCCTGTGAAACTGGCGTTGCCTCAAAGCGAGGGGCGCCAAGCAAGTGTCGCCCCGCAGCAAGGGCGCCGTCCCCCGTGGGGGGAGGCGCGCAGCGTCTCAGGGGGGAGACCTGTACAACGCTTGCAACGTGGAGCGGATCAGCTCCGCCATGGCCTGCTGCGTCAGTGTGGCTGGGCGTTGCGAACTCACCGCCATAAAGAGCTTGCTGCGCAGGCGGGTGTTGTCTTCTCCATCGGCATCGCTGCCCGCGCCGTGGATGGGCCGGGTGCTGAACACCTCGGGCTTGCCCGACGTGGTGACCGCATTCATGGGCAGCACGGCACAGCCAGCACCGTCGGCCACCAGGTCCAGAATGGCGGCCACGCCGTCGATCTCCAGGCTGATCTGCGGGCGCTTGCCCCGTGCCGCCAGTTCGGATTCCACCAGCATGCGGATCGAGTTGGGGCGCGTGGGGATCACCAGCGGAAAGCGGGGCAGCTCGTCCAGCGGCAGTGGCACGCGGGCCAAGGCGTCTGCCTCTGCCTCGCTTTGGCCCCCGGTGCGGCGTTGAACCAGAAACAGATCCTCCTCCAGGAGCGCCGTGGTCTCGATCCCGGGCGCGGGCGTGGTGTTGTAGAGCAGCGCAATGTCGAGCAAGCCCGTGGTCAGCGACTCACGCATGGCTACCGACAGCCCTTCGCTGATGGCCAGCGCGGCGTCGGGCATCTTCACGCGGAAGGCGCGGGTCAGCGGCACGGTCAGCACCTTGGCAATGCTGGGCGGCAGGCCAATGGCCACGCGCCCGGCCAGCGCGCCGCGCACGCGGCCCAGCTCCTCGCGGGCGCGCTCCACCTGGTGCAGGATGCCGCGCCCGTGCTCCAGCAGCAGCTTGCCCGCCTCGGTGGGCGTGGCGCCCCGGCCGTTGCGCACCAGCAGGTTCTGGCGCAGCTCCACCTCCAGCAGGCGCACCTGGCGGCTCAGTGCGGGCTGGGCAATGTCCAGCACCACCGACGCGCGGGTAAAGCTGCCCAGCTCGGCCACCCGCACAAAGTATTCGATCTGCTTGAGGTCCATGGCAAGGTTCTCTGTTAGGGCCTGTTCACACTATTTTTGCCAGATGCGTTGCGAAGCAAACGGGCCAGGCGCTAGGCGCCAAACGAAGCTGGGGTGCGGCCCCAGCGAGGATTGGCAACACAGCGGATGGCCCGTTTGCATCGCAACCCGAAGGGAAGGCAACCCCAGCCACGCCACTCGTCGTTGCGTTCCTAGCCAAGGCTCCGGCCTTGGCGTCGTCACGCGTCTAGATTGGCGTGGCTGGGGCTGCCTTCGCACTGGCAAAAATAGTGTGAACAGGCCAAAATTGCAATAGCTGTGGGTCAACGATCACGGAATGATATATCTGGTAGTGCCGGTGTCGCCTTCATGTTTTGGCCGCCGCTGCCCACAATCGGCGGCATGTATACAACTGCACGCACCGCCTGGGCCACCCGCAACCCGGCAGGAGACACAGCATGACCCCGCCCGTGATTCGCGGCATTTCCTCCATGGCCACGCGCCAGGTGCTGGCCGACCTAGTGACCGGTTTTGCACAGCAGTCGGGCACGCAGGCCGCCATCGAATCGGTGGGTGGTGTGGACGCGGCCAAGCGTGTGGCGGCTGGTGAAACCTTCGACGTGGTCATCCTCGCCTCCGACGCCATCGACAAGCTCCTCGCTGGGGGCCACCTGCTGCCCGGCAGCAAGGTGGATTGGGTGCACTCTGGCGTGGCCGTGGCCGTGCCAGAGGGCGCACCACTGCCCGACCTCAGCACCGAAGACGCCGTGCGACAGGCCGTGCTGGCCGCGCGCAGCATCAGCCTGTCCACCGGCCCCAGCGGCGTGGCGCTGGCCAAGCTGTTCGAGCGCTGGGGCATTGCCGACCAGATCGCCCCCCGCATGGTGCAGGCGCCCCCCGGCGTGCCCGTGGGCTCGCTGGTTGCGAAGGGCGAGGTGGCGCTGGGCTTTCAGCAACTGAGCGAGCTGCTGCATGTGCAGGGCATCCAGATCGTGGGCCCGCTGCCGCCCGCCATCCAGATCACCACCACGTTTTCAGCGGGCATCGGCGCGCAGTCGCAACAGGTCGATGCCGCGCGTGCGCTGCTGGCCTACCTGGCGTCGCCCGCCGCCGCAGAGGCAAAACGCCAGCAGGGCATGACCCCTGCCTGACCGATCACAAGAACACATTCCAGGAGCACCCAAAAATGAGCCTCATCATCGACTGCCACGGCCACTACACCACGGCCCCCAAGGCGCTGGAGAACTGGCGCAATGCGCAGATCGCCGGCATCAAGGACCCTGCCCAGATGCCCAAGGTGGCAGACCTGCAGATCAGCGACGACGAGCTGCGCGAGTCCATCGAGACCAACCAGCTCAAGCTGATGAAGGAGCGCGGCAGCGACATCACGCTGTTCAGCCCACGCGCCAGCTTCATGGCGCACCACATCGGCGACTTCAATGTGTCCAGCACCTGGGCCGCCATCTGCAACGAGCTGTGCCATCGCGTCTCCACCCTGTTCCCCGACCACTTCGTGCCCGTGGCCATGCTGCCGCAGTCGCCCGGTGTCGATCCGGCCACCTGCATCCCCGAGCTGGAAAAGTGCGTGCACGAATACGGCGCCGTGGGCATCAACCTGAACCCCGACCCCTCGGGCGGCCACTGGACCAGCCCCCCGCTGACCGACAAGCACTGGTACCCCATCTACGAAAAGATGGTGGAGTACGACCTGCCCGCCATGATCCACGTGAGCACCAGTTGCAACGCGTGTTTTCACACCACCGGCGCGCACTACCTGAACGCCGACACCACGGCCTTCATGCAGCTGATCCAGGGCGATTTGTTCAAGGACTTCCCCACGCTCAAGTTCCTGATCCCGCACGGCGGCGGCGCGGTGCCCTACCACTGGGGCCGTTTCCGCGGCCTGGCGCAAGAGATGAAGAAGCCGCTGCTGGACGACCATGTGATGAACAACGTGTTCTTCGACACCTGCGTGTACCACCAGCCCGGCATCGACCTGCTCAACACCGTGATCCCGGTGAAGAACGTGTTGTTCGCCAGCGAAATGATCGGCGCCGTGCGCGGCATTGACCCGACCACCGGCAACTACTACGACGACACCAAGCGCTACATCGAGGCGTCCAAGATCCTGAGTGGCGACGACAAGCACCGGATCTACGAAGGCAATGTGCGCCGCGTGTTCTCCCGACTCGATTCACGCCTGAAGGCGAAGGGGCTCTGACATGTTTGAACTTGGCGTTGTCTATCGCAATATCACCCGCGCCGATCGCGCAGCCGCCGACGGACTGGCCGCCCTGGGCTCGGCCACCGTGCACGAGGCCATGGGCCGCGTGGGTCTGCTCAAGCCCTATATGCGCCCTATCTACGGCGGCCAGCAGGTCAGCGGCACGGCCGTCACCGTGCTGCTGCAGCCCGGCGACAACTGGATGATGCACGTGGCGGCCGAGCAGATCCAGCCCGGCGACATCGTGGTGGCCGCAGTCACCTCCGAATGCACCGACGGCTACTTCGGCGACCTGCTGGCCACCAGCTTCCAGGCCCGTGGCGCCCGTGCGCTCATCATCGACGCCGGTGTGCGCGACGTGAAGACGCTGCAGGAAATGAACTTCCCCGTGTGGAGCCGCGCCATCAGCAGCAAGGGCACCATCAAGGCGACGCTGGGCTCGGTGAACATCCCGGTGGTGTGCGCCGGTGCGCTGGTCACGCCGGGTGATGTGATCGTCGCCGACGACGACGGCGTGGTGTGTGTGCCCGCCGCCCGCGCCGCAGAGACGCTCGCCGCCGCCCAAAAGCGCGAAAGCTTTGAAGGCGAGAAACGGGCCAAGCTGGCCAGCGGCGTGCTGGGCCTCGATATGTACAACATGCGCCCCGGCCTGGAGAAGGCGGGCCTCAGGTACATCGATTGAACGATAAATTCAAGTGTTTTTGGCCTCTGGCGCTTACCTATAAAGCGCTGGTAGCTATATTTAGCATAGCAAAGTAGTCGACCATGTCTGAATTCACCAAAACCCCTGGCTGGCTGGACTGGTACGCCGGCCCCAGCAAGCCCCGCTTTCAGGTGCCAGCAGGCGCCGTGGATGCCCACTGCCACGTGTTCGGCCCTGGCGCGGAGTTTCCCTACGCGCCCGAGCGCAAATACACGCCCTGCGACGCGAGCAAACACCAGCTGTATGCGCTGCGCGACCACCTGGGCTTCGCGCGCAACGTGGTCGTGCAGGCCACCTGCCACGGTGCGGACAACCGCGCGATGGTCGATGCGCTGGTGCACTCCGGCGGCAAGGCGCGCGGCGTGGCCACCGTCAAGCGCTCGGTCACCGATGATGAATTGCAGGCCATGCACGACGCTGGTGTGCGCGGGGTGCGTTTCAACTTCGTCAAGCGCCTGGTGGACTTCACGCCCAAGGACGAGCTGATGGAGATTGCCGCGCGCATCCACCAACTCGGCTGGCATGTGGTGATCTACTTCGAGGCGGTGGACCTGCCCGAGCTGTGGGACTTCTTCACCGCGTTGCCCACCACCGTGGTCGTGGACCACATGGGTCGCCCCGATGTGAACAAGCCGGTGGATGGACCGGAGTTCGAGCTGTTCCTGAAGTTCATGCGCCAGCACCCCAACGTGTGGAGCAAGGTGAGCTGCCCCGAGCGCCTGAGCGTGACCGGCCCCAAGGCCTTGAACGGCGAGCAGAACGCCTACACCGACGTGATTCCCTTCGCCCGCAAGGTGGTCGAGGAGTTCCCCGACCGTGTGCTCTGGGGCACCGACTGGCCGCACCCCAACCTCAAGGACCACATGCCCGACGACGGCCTGCTGGTGGACTTCATCCCGCACATCGCAACGACACCGGAGTTGCAAAAGAAGCTGCTGGTGGACAACCCCATGCGCCTGTACTGGCCCGAAGAAGTCACCGTGGAGGACTGACACCATGTCTCTCGATAAACCCTACCTCGACGTGCCCGGCACGACCATCTTTGATGCGGAGCAAAGCCGCAAAGGCTACTGGCTCAACCAGTTCTGTATGAGCCTCATGAAGGCCGAGAACCGCGTCCGCTTCAAGGCCAACGAGCGTGCCTACCTGGACGAGTGGGCCATGACCGAAGAGCAAAAACAGGCCGTACTCGCGCGCGACCTCAACTGGTGCATTCGTCTGGGCGGCAACATCTACTTTCTGGCCAAGATCGGCTCCACCGACGGCAAGAGCTTTCAGCAGATGGCGGGCAGCATGACCGGCATGACCGAAGAGGAATACCGCAACATGATGATCAACGGCGGCCGCTCGGCCAACGGCAACCGCGTGATCGGTGAAGACGGCGACGCCCAGGCGCACCGCCAACCGCAAGGCAGCGCGGGCAAGAAAGGAATTTGACAATGGCCAGAATCACCGCCTCCGTGTTCACATCGCACGTGCCTGCCATTGGCGCGGCCATGGACCTGGGAAAGACCCACGAGGACTACTGGAAACCCGTGTTCGCGGGCTACGACTTCGGCAAGCAGTGGATCAAGGACCACAAGCCCGACGTGATCTTTCTGGTCTACAACGACCATGCCACGGCCTTCAGCCTGGACCTCATCCCCACGTTCGCCATCGGCACCGCCGCCGACTACGAAGTGGCCGACGAGGGTTTTGGCCCGCGCCCCGTGCCCAAGGTCATGGGCCATCCCGACCTGGCAGCGCACATTGCCCAGTCGGTCATCCAGCAGGACTTTGACCTCACCATCGTCAACAAGATGGCGGTGGACCACGGCCTCACCGTGCCCCTGTCGCTGATGTTTGGCGAGCAAGACCCGGTCAAGGGTGCCTGGCCCTGCCCGGTGATTCCGTTCGCGGTCAACGTGGTGCAGTACCCCGTGCCCAGCGGCCGCCGCTGCTACAACCTGGGCCAGGCGATCCGCAAGGCCGTGGAGAGCTACGACGAAGACCTCAACGTGCACATCTGGGGCACGGGTGGCATGAGCCACCAGCTGCAGGGCCCGCGTGCCGGGCTCATCAACAAAGAGTTTGACAACGCCTTCCTCGACAAGCTCATCAATGACCCCGAGGCCGCCGCGAGCATCCCGCACATCGACTACGTGCGCGAAGCGGGCAGCGAGGGCATCGAACTCGTGATGTGGCTCATCGCGCGCGGTGCCATGGCCGACGTGGCCGGGGGCAAGCCGCCCAAGCTGGCGCACCGCTTCTACCACGTGCCCGCGTCCAACACTGCCGTGGGCCATTTGATTCTTGAGAACACGTAAAAGGACACACACCATGACCATCAAAGTCGCACTCGCGGGCGCTGGCGCCTTCGGCATCAAACACCTGGACGGCATCAAGAACATCGACGGCGTGGAAGTCGTCTCGCTGATCAGCCGCGATCTGGAGAAAACGAAGGAAGTGGCCGCCAAGTACGGCATCGGCCACGTGACCACCGAGCTGGCCGACGCGCTGGCATTGCCCGAGGTGGATGCCGTCATCCTGTGCACCCCCACGCAGATGCACGCCGAGCAGACCATCGCCTGCCTGAAGGCTGGCAAACATGTGCAGGTCGAGATCCCGCTGGCCGACAGCCTCAAGGGCGCTGAAGAGGTTGTAGCCCTGCAAAAGCAAACCGGCCTGGTAGCGATGTGCGGCCACACCCGCCGCTTCAACCCCAGCCACCAGTACGTGCACCACCAGATCCAGAAGGGCGAGTTCAACATCCAGCAGATGGATGTGCAGACCTACTTCTTTCGCCGCACCAATACCAACGCGCTGGGCCAGGCCCGCAGCTGGACGGACCACCTGCTGTGGCACCACGCCGCCCACACCGTGGACCTGTTCGCCTACCAGGCGGGCAGCCCCATCGTGCAGGCCAACGCCATCCAGGGCCCCATCCATCCCACGCTGGGCATTGCGATGGACATGAGCATCCAGCTCAAGGCCGCCAACGGCGCCATCTGCACGCTCTCCTTGAGCTTCAACAACGATGGTCCGCTGGGCACGTACTTCCGTTACATCGGCGACACCGCCACGTACCTCGCCCGTTATGACGACCTGTTCAACGGCAAGGACGAGAAGATCGATGTGAGCAAGGTGGACGTGTCGATGAACGGCATCGAGCTGCAAGACCGCGAGTTCTTCGCCGCTATCAAGGAAGGCCGTGAGCCGAATGCCAGCGTGGGCCGGGTGTTGGCTTGCTACCAGGTGCTGCACCAGTTGGAGCAGCAGCTGAATGTGGTCTGATTTCTAAGAAAATAGGGCTCTAGCGCTTGTCTATCAAGCGCTAGATGCTATCAAATCAGTAGTCTTGATTTGCCGGAGAGTCTTTTGCCGGGATCGGCGATGCGTGCGTGGAGAGGGCGTCTTCCGCTCCAGCGGTCCCGTCCGCAAGCTGCGGCCTTGGCACGCTTTATCGGATGGGTGGGGCATAAAATGCGCCTCAACGCCGTGGTGCTGCCCGCTCTTTCGGGCCACAAAATGTGCCCCATGCGTCCAGGGCGCATGTCTGCTTGACGTTGCCCAGCAGTTCGCTCAACCCTCCAGGCCTTTTCATATGCCCGCAACCGAAATTACAGTGACCTCCGCTGGCAAAGTGGCGGGCATGGACATGCTGATTCCCACGGGGCAAGAAGGTGCGCACTTCGCGCATATCCAGGACTGGCTCACTGCCAAACTCCAGACGAAGAAGGCCGTGCGGGACGTGAGCACGCAGGTGCTGGTCAAAGGTATCAAGCAGTGGGCGGCCTTCGAGGAAAAGTCGGGTTCCAAAAAGGTCCTGACTGTTTTCAAAATCACCTAGTTTTCATCCAGATTCAATCGGGTCAGCCCGTCTCCCTGTGGACGAGCTGGCTGCCGTTTTCAGCGGTTCCACGGTCGTTGCGCCGAAGGATCTAGAGGTGGTGAATGCCATGCGAACAGGGGCAGGCCTCGCCACAGACATTGGTCACAATGCTCCCGCATGACCTCCGCCACTTTCTTCGCTACCCCCGAAGCCTTCCGCCATTGGCTGCAAGCGCACGCGGCGAATGGCCGTGAACTGCTCGTAGGCTTCCACAAAGTCGGCTCCGGCCAGCCGTGCATGACATGGTCCGAGTCGGTGGACGAAGCCCTGTGTTTTGGCTGGATCGACGGTGTGCGGCGGCGCATTGATGAGCACACGTATTCGATCCGCTTCACTCCGCGCAAGCCGTCGTCCATCTGGAGCGCGGTGAACATTGCCAAGATGGAGCAACTGCAGGCCGCTGGCCGCATGACCCCTGCGGGGCTGCAGGCTTTTGCGCACCGCAAGGCCGGCAAGTCTGCGATTTATTCGCACGAGCAGGCGGCGCCCGCCGAGCTGCCTGCCGCGCAGCTGCGGGAGTTCCGGCGGCACAAGAAGGCGTGGCAGTTTTTTGAGGCCACGCCGCCGGGCTACAAAAAGACCCTGCTGCACTGGGTGACCTCCGCCAAGCGGCCTGAAACGCGGGATTCCCGATTCGCCCAGCTGCTGGCGGCCTGTGTGGCGGGCGAGCGGGTGGATCTGTGGGCCAAGCGTTCGGCTGCAGTGCAGTCGTCATAGAGCGTCATCACCGCCATGCCAACAACACCTTCACCAGTACCGGGCCCCGCCACCATTGCCGAGTACATCGCAGCGGCCCCAGCGGCGGGCCAGCCGCTGCTGCGCGCGCTTTACGGGGTCTTGAAGCGCGCTGCGCCGCAGGCCCAGGAGGTCATCAAGTGGAACACGCCGTTTTTCATCGAGCCGCGTTTTGTCTATGCCTTCTCCGCGCACAAGGCGCACGCCAGTTTTGCGCCGCCTGTTGCAGCGCTGGCGCATTTTCGAGAGGCGCTGCAGGCGCTCAAAACCACCAAGGGCACCATCGTGCTGCCGTATGACCACCCCTTGCCAGAGGGCCTGATTCGGCAGATAGCGGAATACAGCGTGCAGCGCGTGCGGGAGCGCCGCAGCGATGGGTTCTGGGAGTAGCCAACCTGGCTGCGCAGGCAGTCGGTGTTGACGTAAGCTCGCGCCATGCAACAAAGAAACCTTGGACCCTTCAACGTCTCGGCCATCGGGCTGGGCTGCATGAACCTCTCGCACGCCTATGGCGCGCCGGTGTCTGCCGAGCAGGGCGAGCGTGTGCTGCTGGCCGCGCTGGACGCGGGCGTGACGCTGTTCGACACGGCGACGCTGTACGGCTTTGGCGCCAACGAAACGCTGGTGGGCCGCGTGATGAAAAGCCACCGCAGCCGCTTCACGCTGGCCAGCAAATGTGGCATGCAGGGCGTGGATGTGAAGGGTGATGGCAAGCTGGTGCGCGTGATCGATGGGCGGCCCGATACGCTGCGCAAGACCTGCGAAGACAGCCTGCGCCGACTGCAGACCGATGTGATCGACCTGTACTACCTGCACCGCTGGGACAAGAGCGTGCCGGTTGAAGAAAGCGTCGGCGCGTTGGGCGAGCTGGTGCGGCGCGGGCACATTCGCACAGTGGGGCTGAGCGAGGTGTCCGCTGCCACGCTGCGCCGCGCGCATGCCGAGTTCCCGATCACGGCGGTGCAGACCGAATATTCGCTGTGGACGCGCAACCCAGAGATCGCCGTGCTGGACGCCTGCCGCGCGCTGGGGGTGGCCTTTGTGGCCTTCAGCCCGGTGGCGCGCGGTTTCTTGTGTGGTGGCTTGACCGATGTGTCCACGCTTGACGCCAAGGACATCCGCCGCGCCATGCCGCGTTTTGCGCCCGAGGCCTATGCGGCCAACCTGAGGCTGCTCGATGGCTACCAGGCGATTGCGCGCGAGGTGGGCTGCACGCCTGCCCAGCTGGCGCTGGCGTGGTTGCTGCATCGGGGCGAGCACATCATCCCCATCCCCGGCACCACGAGCGTGGAGCATCTGCTGGATGACATGGGCGCGGCCGGCGTGCCGCTCGATGCTGTGGTGATCGCGCGGCTTGATGCGCTGATCAATGAGCGCACGGTGGTGGGTGAGCGCTACAACGCGCAGAGCGCGAGTGAGGTGGATACCGAGACGTTCGAAAGCCGTCCGGTGTAACGCCGCTGGTGACCACCAGCCTGCCCGCAGCCCCCCACCCGCCCAGCCGGCGCAACAGCCCACATTCGGCCACCCCCGGGCCATTCAGCCGTACAAGAAAAAAATGTCTCTGCGCTCCATCCTCTCGACATTCGGACGCAAGCCTTCTTCGGTGCGGTCGAGCACGCCGTCGGTTCACGTTACCTCCCGCTGCAAGCTGCACGGCCATCCCGATTTCCAGATTCGCGTCTCGAGCAGCGCCGTGCCGCCTGAAGACATCTCCTTCCTGCTGCAGTTCTTTGAGCAACGGGTCGCACAAGGCGAGAAGTTCCGCAGCGGCGAGAGCCTGCAGGTCGGCTGGATGTTCACGATGCTGGAAGAGGGGCCTGCTGGGTTTCTGCGAGTGCTGGAGCCCGACATGAAGGTGGTGCCCGTGAAGTTTGTCGATTCGGTCGACAGCACGCTGATGCAGCTGCGTAATCAGAAAGATGTTGTCGGGAGCCTCTACCCACCCGTCGAGCCGGACTTTCCGTCGCTCCGGCAAAGCGTTGTCGTGAACGTGAACTACAAAGAGGCCAGCCGCATCCTGCTCACCCGAAACGAGGCCGTCAACGCTGTGGATTCCGGCTGGTGGCTCTCGGACCTTGACGACGAAGCGAGCCTTGAAGATCCGACGCGCTTTGTCAAGACCTCCCTCTACCAGCTGGGCGTCCACCGCCCGGACCTGATCCAGTTCTTTGCTGTGCCGGTGGGATTGCAAGTTGCCGTGGATGGCGCACGGATCAGTGTGCTAGGGCCCGTAGAGGAGGTAAGGCAGATTCCGGGGTCGTACCTCAGCGAGCTGAACAAGGTTCGGCAACGCGCAATCTCAGCAGGTCAAGCTTCTGAGGGCTAATGTCAGGCCTGGGCGCAAAGAGCCTGCGCCCGTATCAAGAAGCGGACTGCCACATTCGGCGATCACAAAATACTTCGAAGTGAGAAAAGCAGATGGCCCGCATCTCCACATCGGTTCGACGGCGCTTGGAGCGTGGCATGCGTCGGCAAGAAAATATTCTTCGCAATCCTTCCTATGGAGGGAGGCCCCGTCTTTATCGCTTTGATGCGTCACTGCGGATTGTCGGCGTCGGTGCGCATCACGACGCCATTTCGTTGAGGACGGGACTCCTGCCCGCACGTTCTATTCGAAAGGGTGAGCGGCGAGTGGGGCAAAGACTTTGGACGCAGGATGTGTGGTTGTTGGATTCGCCCTTGGGGGGAGATGCTTCCTTGGATGAGCACCTTGAATGGCTTTGGAACGCCATCGCTCCGCACAGAGATTACTTTCGAGAGATCATTTCCCAGTCACCAAGTGCTGACATCGTGCTTGGGTGCTTTTCCGAAAGTCCATATCCTTACTTGACGGTGAAAAACGATCCGTTGCACCTCCTGATGGAGTTGGATTTTGGTGTCTCGTTTAACTTCACCTGCGTGTAGGCAGGGAGGCGGGCACTGGAGCCAAGCGTTCAACAACAGCAATGTATGAAAAGACAAAGCCCTGGAACATCACTGCTCCAGGGCTTTCCTGTTCGGTACGCTGGCGGAATCTCGCGATTCCGCCACACCACGCCTCAGCTATTGGGCGAGAGGCGAGTGCTGAATGGCTCAACGACCGCGCAAATTCCCCTTGTCATCCGCAATCACGATCTCCACGCGGCGGTTCATCGCGCGGCCTTCGGGTGAGGCGTTGTCGGCCACGGGGTGGGCCTTGCCATAGCCGCGTGCGGTGATGCGGCTGCTGTCCACGCCGCGTTGCACCAGCGCGTCGCGTACGGCCTGGGCGCGGCGGTCTGACAGGTCCTGGTTGTAGCTGTCGCTACCCACGCTGTCGGTGTAGCCCTCGATCAGCAATTTGCGATCCGGAAACTGCTTGAGGAAGTTGGCCAGCTTGTCCAGGCGCGGACCTGCCTGGGCCGACAGCTCGGCCTTGTTGAAGGCAAACAGCACATCGCCCAGGGTGACCAGCAGGCCGCGTTCGGTTTGCTGGGCTTCCAGTTCGCGCAGTTGCGCTTCCAGTGCACGCACGCGGTCTTGTGCGGCGTTGGCCTGGGCCATGGCGGCTGTGGCCTGGGCTTGCTGCTGGGCGGCGCGTTGCTCGGCGCTCATTGCCTGCTGCTGGGCTTGCTGGGCGCGCAAGCGGGCGGCATCCGCCTCCTGGGTGCGGGCTTGCAGGCGGATGCGGTCGGCTTCGCTGCCTGCTTGCTGGATGCTGGCATCAAGCTGGCGGGCGCGGGCCGCGTTGGTGGCGATCTCGGCGCGTTGGCGGGCCAAGTAGGCCAGATGGTTGGTCTCGGAGGTATCGCGGTCATCGGCCCACACGCGGTCGGCCTTGGCGAGCGCGTCGGTGGCTTGCTTGAGTTCGAGCTGCGCGTACTGATTGACGGCCGGGTCCCCGGCGGCGGTGCTTACTGCGGTGCGGGCCTCTTCCAGCGCGGGTGATGGGGTGGTGCTTGCGCATGCGGCCAGCAGGCCAACGGCAATCAGGCTGGTGCACAGGGCGGTAGTGCGGTGAAAAAAGGGATGCATGGTCAGGTGTTCCTTGAAATGGGGGGGAGGGCAATCGCGGGGCCCCAACGGCGTTTTGGCGTGGGGCGAAGCCAGGCCGGGCGCAAGGGCCCAAATCTTTAGCGGGGCGATCGGCGGTTGATTTCTTCCTGCAGCGCGCGGATGCCGTCTTGCACCTGCGCCAGGTTGGCGGCATTGCTGGCGGCGTCGGCGCGGGTCTCGGCCACGCGAGCGTCCACTTCTGCTTCGGCAGCCAGGCGGCGCGCGGCGACATAGTCCTTCTCTGCCATGGCTTTCTCTGCCTGGATAAGCTTTTCGCGCGCTTGTTGCAACTGAACCGGTGCGCTGGTGGCAACGGCAGGTGCTGCGCCCACACGGTTGACGGTGGTGCGGGTGACAGCCATCTGCTCAGTGGGCGCAGGAGTGGAGGAACAGGCGGCGAGGGCGCCCAGTGCGAGGGCCGCGGTGGCGGTACGGATCAGTGCGGATGAATGCATGGTGTTGTGGACTCCTCTGGAGGTTGTGGGATGTGCCGCACCGACGTATCGGGCGGGCAACCAGGGGTGTTCTGGTGTTGATGCATTGTTGGGGTCCGCACGGCACAGGGGCGTAGGCCCGGCCTCTGTATTGCTGTGGGGCATGTCTTACGAACACTTGCAAATGATGTTCAAACCATTGGCGCAGCCGGCCTTGCCCGCCTGCCTGCGGGAACTCTGCCTTTCCCAGGGTCTCGATCCATGACAGCGCGCGTCCGTTGCGCTTCGGGGCAGGTGTTTCGTCACCCTGTGCCTCCGTGGCCGACCCTGTATCGGCCCCATGTCCACTGATCCCGTCCCGGCACCACGAAGAGGAGAGCCCCCACATGCAGCCAACCACCTTTCTGACATGGGTCCAGGAGACCACCTTTGCCGGCGTGCCCTTGTGGAGCCTGCTCATCGCCTTGGCGGCGACAGCGGCCACCTATGCCGCCATCCTGGTGCTTTTGCACCTGCTGACCCGCCGCGCCAAGGTGTGGGCCACGCAGTCGCACAGCGGCATGGCCCTGACGGTGGTGGATGTGCTGGAGGGCACCAGCCGCACGCTGATGCTGGTAGTGGCTCTGCTGGTGGGCGCCAGCCTGCTGGACCTGCCTGGCCGCTGGGAGAGCCGCCTGAGCCAGCTGTGGTTTGTGGCCGTGGCTTTGCAGATGGGCCTGTGGGGCCTGCGCGCGATTGGCATTGGCGTGCGCCGCTATGTGGAGCGGCACTCGTCCAGTGGCATGACGCAGGTCAGTGCATCGGCCACGCTGATGTCCTGGGGGCTGCGCACGCTGCTGTGGAGCGTGGTCCTGCTGGCCATTCTGTCCAACGTGGGCGTGAACATCACAGCCTTCATCGCCAGCCTGGGCGTGGGCGGCATTGCGGTGGCGCTGGCGGTGCAGAACATCCTGGGCGACCTGTTTGCGTCACTTGCCATCGCGGTGGACAAGCCGTTCGAGGTGGGTGACTTCATCGTGGTGGGCGGCGTTTCGGGCACGGTGCAGGTGATTGGTCTCAAGACCACGCGCATCCGCAGCCTGCAGGGTGAGCAGATCGTGATGTCCAACACCGACCTGCTCAAGCAGACCATCAGCAACTTTCGCATGCTGGAGAGGCGGCGCATTGTGTTCACGTTTGGCGTGGCCTACGACACCACACCGGAGCAGGCCGAGGCCATTCCGGGCGTTGTGCGCAAGCTCATCGATGCCCAGCCGCAGCTGCGTTTTGACCGCGCGCATTTCAAGGCGTTTGGCGCCAGCTCGTTCGACTACGAAGTCGTCTACACCGTGGAAGACCCGGCCTTCAACCTCTACATGGACCTGCAGCAGTCCATCAACCTGGGGCTGCTGCGCGAGTTCAAGGCCATGGGGGTGGCGTTTGCAGTTCCCACGAGCACGGTGCACATTGCCAGTGCACCCGGGCAAGCGCAGGGGCCTGCGCCACTGGTGGCGGCATCCGCAGCGGCGGCTGTTGGTGGTGCCCGTTGAATGCCAGGCGTTCCCTACACTCCAGGCGCGGACGGCGGGCAAAAAAAAGCCGGTGGCCTTTGCAGGCGACCGGCTTGAACAGGGTAGTTGCTACTAGCGCTTCTTCATCTTCAAAGGAAATACTGACCAAGACCCGCACAAACAGGGATGAATCCGCCGTTGCGTTCTGAGGACAAGCATGGCGCCTGATCCCCTTTTGCGCAAGTCGTACTTACTTGGATACCACGCGCACCATTTCCAGGCACTTGTTCGAGTAGCCCCATTCGTTGTCGTACCAGCTCACGACCTTCACGAAGGTGCCGTCCAGGGCAATGCCGGCGTCGGCATCAAAGATCGACGTGCGGGTGTCACCGCGGAAGTCGGTGGCCACCACCTTGTCTTCGGTGTAGCCCAGCACGCCCTTCAGGGCGCCTTCGGACTGGGCCTTCATCTCGGCCTTGATTTCTTCGTAGGTGGCGGCCTTTTCCAGCTCCACCGTCAAGTCCACCACCGACACGTCAGAGGTGGGCACGCGGAAAGACATGCCGGTCAGCTTCTTGTTCAGCGCAGGGATCACCACGCCCACGGCCTTGGCAGCGCCGGTGCTCGAAGGGATGATGTTCTCCAGGATGCCGCGGCCGCCGCGCCAGTCCTTGTTGGACGGGCCGTCCACCGTCTTTTGTGTGGCAGTCGCTGCATGCACGGTGGTCATCAGGCCACGCTTGATGCCCCACTTGTCGTTGAGCACCTTGGCCACGGGGGCCAGGCAGTTGGTGGTGCACGAGGCGTTGGACACGATGGCCTGGCCAGCGTAGGTGTCGTGGTTCACACCGAACACGAACATGGGCGTGTCGTCCTTGGACGGAGCCGACAGGATGACCTTCTTGGCGCCCGCATCGATGTGCTTTTGCGCGCTGACCTTGTCCAGGAACAGGCCGGTGGATTCGATCACCACGTCGGCGCCGACTTCGTTCCACTTCAGGTTGGCAGGGTCGCGCTCTTGCGTCAGGCGGATCTTCTTGCCGTTGACGACCAGGGTGTTGCCCTCCACCGAGACTTCGCCCTTGAAGCGGCCGTGCACCGAGTCGTACTGCAGCATGTACGCGAGGTACTCCGGCTCCAGCAGGTCGTTGATGCCCACAACTTCGATGTCGCTGAAGTTCTGGATGGCCGAGCGCAGCACGTTGCGGCCGATGCGGCCGAAACCGTTGATACCAATCTTGATCGTCATAGCTTGTAGTCTCTCCAAGGTTGCAAAGTCGAAATCAGGAATCTGCCGTGGCGCGCCCGCTGCAGTGGGCGCGCAGCGGGCGGGAGGAGTCTCAGTGGGCCTTGGCCTTGCTGGCCTTCTTGGCGGGCTTCAGGCGTGCGGCGCCGATGGCGACCAGCACTGCATCGGCGACGTTCTCTTCGGTGAAGCCGAAGTGCTTGAACAGCACGGGTGCAGGGGCCGACTCGCCGTAGGTGTCGATGCCCACCACAGCAGCGCAGCCGTATTTCCACCAGCCGTCCGTCACGCCCATTTCCACAGCCACGCGGGGCACGCCAGCGGGCAGCACGCTGCTCTTGTACTTGGCGTCTTCGCGGTCGAAGGTGGTGGTGCTGGGCATGGAGACCACACGCACGGCGATCTTCTTGTCGGCCAGCAGGCGCTGGGCCTTCAGGGCCAGCTGCACTTCGGAGCCCGTGGCGATGATCACTGCCACGGCCTTCTTCTTGATGCCAACGTCAGCGGGTTCGGAGAGCACGTAGGCGCCGCGCGAGATGTCGCCCAGGTCGCGCTTGGGCGCGTAGGGCAGGTTCTGGCGCGACAGCAGCAGGGCGGTGGGCTTGTTGCGGTTGGACAGGGCCACGCTCCAGGCCACGGCGGTTTCGGCCGTGTCACCGGGGCGCCACACATCGAGGTTGGGGATCAGGCGCAGGCTGGCGGCGTGCTCGATGGACTGGTGGGTGGGGCCGTCTTCGCCCAGTCCGATGGAGTCGTGCGTGAACACGTGGATCACGCGTTGCTTCATCAGCGCGGCCATGCGGATGGCGTTGCGGCTGTAGTCGCTGAAGGTCAGGAAAGTGCCGCCGTAGGGGATGAAACCGCCGTGCAGCGCGATGCCATTCATGATGGCGGCCATGCCGAATTCGCGCACGCCGTAGTTGATGTGACGGCCACCGATCTTCTTGCCGCCTTCGACCTCGGTCTGCACCACGTGGCCTTGCATGTCAAAGCGCAGGTTGGGCGTGCTCTTGGTGTTAGTGAGGTTGGAGCCCGTCAGGTCGGCGCTGCCGCCCAGCAGTTCGGGCAGCGCGGCGGTGAAGGCTTCCAGCGCCAGCTGGCTGGCCTTGCGGCTGGCCACGGTTTCGCCCTTGGTGTGGGCTGCGACCACGGTGTCCACGGCCACTTGCGCGAAGTTGGCGGGCAGGTTGCCCTCCATGCGGCGCGTGAGTTCAGCGGCCAGTTCAGGGAAGGCCTTGCTGTAGGCCGCAAAACGTTCGTTCCAGGCGGCTTCTGCACTCTGGCCCTTGGCCTTGGCGTCCCAGCCGGCGTACACGTCTTCGGGGATCACAAAAGGCTCGCTGGCCCAGCCCAGGGCGTCGCGGGTGAGCTTGATTTCCTCGGCGCCCAGCGGCTCGCCGTGGGCCTTGGCCGTGTTCACGCGGTTCGGGCTGCCCTTGCCGATGTGCGTCTTGCACACGATGAGGGTGGGGCGCTCGGTCTGCTTCTTGGCCTCGATGATGGCCTCGGCCACCTTGTCGGCGTCATGGCCGTCGATGGGGCCAATCACGTTCCAGCCGCTGGCCACAAAACGCAGGGGGGTGTTGTCGGCAAACCAGGGGGCGACCTGGCCGTCGATGCTGATGCCGTTGTCGTCGTACAGGGCGATCAGCTTGTTGAGCTTCCAGGCGCCGGCCAGCGACACGGCTTCGTGGCTGATGCCTTCCATCAGGCAGCCGTCGCCCAGGAACGCGTAGGTGTGGTGGTCCACCACGGCATGGCCTTCGCGGTTGAACTCCGAGGCCAGCAGCTTTTCAGCCAGTGCAAAGCCCACGGCGTTGGTGATGCCCTGGCCCAGCGGGCCGGTGGTGGTTTCCACGCCCGCGGTGTAGCCCACTTCGGGGTGGCCGGGCGTCTTGCTGTGCAGCTGGCGGAAGTTCTTGAGCTCGCCGATCGGCAGGTCGTAACCCGTGAGGTGCAGTAGTGCATACAGCAGCATGGAGCCATGGCCGTTGGAGAGCACAAACCGGTCGCGGTCAAACCACTGGGGGTTGGTGGGGTTGTGCTTGAGGTGGCGGCTCCACAGCGCCACGGCCATGTCGGCCATGCCCATGGGGGCGCCGGGGTGGCCGGAGTTGGCTTGTTGAACGGCGTCCATGGCCAATGCGCGGATCGCATTTGCCATCTGTTGGGATTGCTGGGTGTTGGCCATGGGGGGAGGGTTCAAGAGGGGTGGTGCAGGGGAAACCCGGTATTTTACCGGGGCGCGCTGCACTCACCCCGCGTGTCTTCGCCCGGGCTGCTCCAAGTTGGCTTCTGGAACGCTGTACGCCGCCCCTGGGTTTGGGGCGTGGCGCGCCAGATGGGGCGCCGCCCACCGCACTTCATGGCTGCGGGGTTGACGCTGGATACAGGTACGGTACAGCGGCTCCGTGCGGCTCTTCAGGGGACCTGCACAAACACTGGCGCAGACAGCGGGCCTTCGTTGCCTGCCGCGTCCAGCATGCTGACCTGGTAACCCCGATGACCACGCGGAACGGCGGTGTCTGTGAAGGTGATTCCGGTGACGGTGGCGATCAGCACGCCGTCTCTGTAGACCCGATAGCCTGCAGCCCCGGACGCGATGAACGCCTGCTTGACCGCCTGCATCTGCGGATTGCTGCTGGATTGCGGCAAATACCCGTAGTTGATGGTCCACACCAGGGTGCCGCCCAAGCCTTGCTCACGCACCCACTGGCCTTTGGCAGCGATGGAGCGCTCGTCTTCGAAGCTCAGATAGGTCACTGGCGTGTTGGGGCCGCGATTCCATGGCGGGGAGTAGGTGATATAGCCCTGTTTTGCCACGTCATCCCAATGGTAGGTGGCGCCCGTCCGGCCGAAGGCGTTGTCTTGAACCAGGCGCTGGTAGTTGTTTTCCCAATCGCCATTGTTCATCCAGCCTTGCATGCCATTCAAGCTCTGGCGCGGTCCGGTGACAGGCTTGTTGTAGTAGGCGCCATACAAACCGATGCCGATGCCCAGCTTGGAGCGTGGCACGCCTGCGTCAAGGTAGGCCTGGACTGTCGATTGGATCGACGTTGGATACAGTTCGCCTGCTCCGAACAAAGGGGAGTGGTGCCATGACAGCCAGCCCCAGTCGCCCGCCATGCTGTAAGTCATCAAATTGAAGCGATCGACTGCGGCGGCCACTTCGACATGCCAGGGCGTGATGTCGGACTGGTTCTGGTTGACCCAGAACCCAGGCCAGCTCAGTTCCAGCGGCGCGTTGGGTGCCTGGTATCGGGCCCTTTGCGCGGATGCGACGCGCAATTCACGCAGAAGTGCCAGGGCCTGGGCGCGTGCGGGGGCCGTGTCCAGGTTTTCTTCCCAGTCGATGTCCACGCCGTCGTAGTTTTTCTGTACGGCCTTGTCCAGAATGTTCTGGATGAAACGTGCACGAACCGTGGGGTCGGCGGTGGCGGCCAGAAATCCGGGGCCGTCACTATCGCCCCCTACCATCATCACCGCCTTGACGCCCGCAGCATGGGCCTTGGCGATCAGCGCATTCTCCACCTCTGGCGAGTGCCCTCCGCCCGCTCCTTCGAGCAGATCACCCGCCCGGCCGCCTGGGAGGGACCCGAGCGCTGGTGCGTAGCGTCCGAAAACGAAGTGTGTCATCGTGCCCATGTCCACGGCTTCGGGCGGATAGGTCTCCCAGAACCAACCTGCGTAGTAGCCGTTGACCCATTTGCCGCTGCGGGCCACCGGGTCCCAAGCCAGGCCCACCCCGCGGGCGGAAACTGTCGCACTTACCCCACTGACCGGGGGAAGCGGGTTGCTGGCCTCTACCGCAACCTGCGCGGAGGCAGTGGAGCTCTTGCCGGCGCTGTCGGTACAGGTCAGGGTGTAGGCGGTGTTTGTGGTGGGGCCTACCAGTTCGCTGCCTTCGGTGGCGCGCGGGCCACTCCATCCGCCCGACGCTGCGCAGCCCGCTGCGTTGCTCACCTGCCAAGCCAGTCGCGCGCTCTGGCCTGAGGTAATGCGGGGCGGCGTGGCCGTCAAGCTGATCGTGACGGGCGGTGGTGGCGTCTTGCGCACCGTGACGGTGGTGGATGCGCTGGCCGTGGCACCACCGGCCGCATTGCGGCAACTCAGACCATAGGTGGTGGTGGCGGCAGGCCGTACGGTGGCACCGCCGTTGGGGGCCTGTTCGCCGGTCCAGCCGCCGCTGGCGGCGCATGCGACGGTGTTTTCGGTGGTCCATGTCAGGATGCTGCTGCCCCCCATATCAATGGTTTCTGGCTGGGCCGTGAATGCGCCGATGCGTGGGGGTTCTGGCGGGGGCGGGGGCGTTGTGGTGGGCGTCAACCCCTCAATGAAGAGCTGCGCCAGCCCTTCGCCTCCGGCCTCAAAATACTCCATGCGCACGGTGTGAGGGCCCTCCGTCAATCGCATGGATGCGGTGTCCATCGCGATGCTGTGCCGAGCCCAGTGGTTGATGACCCGTTTCCCATCGACGAACAGGCGCACTCCGTCGTCTGTGAAGGTGGTGAACTTGGCGGCTCCAGCGGCGAACGGCAGGCTCGCCGTCCAGCGGGCTGAGAACGCGTCCACCGGCAGGCGCGCGTCGGGGCTGTTGGTCATCCAGTAGTAGTCGATGGGGCCCTTTTCGCACCGGGTCAGCACGGCGGCCCCGGACAGGCTGGTGTTGGGGAAGTATTCCGCCAGCCACTGGCCGGGCGCGCAATCGAGCGCAAGCGCCTGGGTGCTCGCCAGGAGCAGACCGGCTGCTATGGCACGCACCCGAGGTGCGAAGTGTGGTCTGGCTGCAGCGTCGTTTGGCATGGTTGTCCTGTTGTCTGGGTGCGTGAAATATGTGGAGACATCGCCGCGACAGTGGCTCGCATCCGTCGAGGAATAAAAAAGTGAGCAACCAGCGCTTGATGGACAAGCGCTGAGAGCCCTTTCTATAGAGGTATGAGCAGGCGTCAGCCAGTCATGGCAAGTCGTTCTTGACGCTGCCCGCAGTGCGCCCTGCGATCCTTGCTCGCACTGCGGGGCACAGTGGTGCCGAGCCGTCCATCAAAAAGCGCATGCGACGACTCTGAAGCAGCGCCATACCGGCCATCAGCACTGACAGCAGAATCAAGCCCCATTCAGACAATGTGGGAATGTTTTGCACACCACCCACCGCGCTGGGTACTGGCGTGACGGCAGCCGACGGAGGTGCTGATGCGTTGCCGCCTGCGGTGTTGGCGGTCACCGTGAAGGTGTACGCCGTGCCGTTGGTCAGGCCCGTCACGGTGCACGAGGTGGCAGGTGCCTGCACGGTGCAACTCGCGCCGCCAGGTTGGGCGGTCACCGTGTACGACGTGGGCGGGGTGCCCCCCACGGGGGGTTGCCAGGACACCGTAACCCGGCCATCGCCAGGGGTGGCGCTGACATTGGTGGGCGCGTTGGGCGCTCCCCCGGCCAGCACGCGCAGGGTGACCGCATCGGATGCCATGCCGTTGGCGAACAGCGTGAGCTGATACAAGCCCGCAGTGACCCCCGACGGCATGGGGCGCCCCGTGAAGGTGGTGGCGTTGGAGCTCTCTGCTGCGAGCCAACGGACGTCCCCGTTGTCTACGCGCTGCATGCGCACCAGGGGCACGTTGGTGGCAGATTGACTGAAACCGCCGCCGCTGCCTTCGCTGTCGCCAGTAAAACGCAGTCCGCCCAGTTGCAGCGCGGAGCCATGCGCGACCTGTGCCGGCGCCGTTGTGATGCGCGGGCGACGCGCATCCGAAACACCCAGTTTTCCACCGTAGAGCATTGCTGTGGCAGCGCCGTTGGCCAGACCGCCTGCGATCAGTACCTGTCCATTCGCCAGCACAGTCGCGGTGTGGTGGTTTCTCCCCTGGGGCAATGGGCCAGCAGTCTGCCAGGTTCCGGCACCTGGGTCGTAAACCTCCGCTGACCCTATGCCAGCCCCGTTGTACATACCGCCGGTGACCAGAACGCGGGCATCGCTCAGGAGCGTTGCCGTGTGGACAACGCGTTTTTGCTGTAGGTCGCTGGTGGGTTGCCAGGCATTCGTCGCGGGGTCAAATATTTCAGCGCTGTTCAGGTAGGTGAAGTTGGCTGTGCCTCCTGCCACCAAAACCCGGCCGTCCGATAGCAGCGTTGCCGTGTGCTGGCTCCGCGCACCTTGCATACTTGGGCCTGATGTCCAGGCACCCGTGCGGGGGGTGTAGAACTCCACAGTAGTGGTGGTTTGTCCGTTCACCGCGTCTCCGCCTACCAGCATGACGCGTCCGTCGCGCAGCAGGGTCGCCGTGTGCCCATTGCGCGGTGTCAACATGGACCCTGCGGACAGCCATTGGTTGGTCGCTACGCTGTAAATTTCCGCCTCTCCCACACCGCCGTTGTTGGTTCCTCCTGCGACAAAAACGTCGCCACCTGGCAGCAAAGTGGACGTGTGCACATACCGTCCATGGGTGAGCGAAGGCGCAGTGGACCACCGATTGGAGATGGGGTCGTACAGTTCGACATCGTTGAGCGAATACGCGCCCCCCACCGCCAATACGCGGCCATCGGTCAGCAGGGTTTGCGTGTGGTACTGCCGTGCCTTTGCCATCGGTGCAGCCGCTTGAAATTGTCCACTGGCGATGTGGTAACGCAGCGTGGTGGCAGAGGGCTGGGCGTAACCACCGTTGGGAATGAGACCACCAGCGATAAGTACGGTGCCGTCGGGCAGTGCAGTGGCTTTGTGATAAGCCCGCAGCGCGGGCAGCGGGCCAGTCGTGGCGGGCGCCAGGGTATCTGCGCTAAACAACTCAGCGCTGTCGAGAGCCACGGCACCACCCTGGCCGCCGACCACGAGCACGTCACCGGTATGCAGCACCAAGGCGGTATGCATGCTGCGCGCTGCGGTCATGGGTGCAAAAACGTTGATCGAACCCGATGACGGGTTGTAGATCTCAGTCTTGTCGATGGGGATCCCCCCCGCCTCGCCCCCGCTGAGCAGCACCCGTCCGTCGGGCAGCAGGGCCGCGGTATGCCGTGTGCGAGAAGCGTTCAGCGTCGCCGAGGGAGTCCACGTGTCGGCGGCGGAGTCGTACAGCAAGGTGCTGGCCAGTGCACCGCTTGCGTCATTGCCACCGGCTACAAACACCTTTCCATCGGGGAGCAGGGTCGCAGTGTGGTCAAAGCGAGGTGACGGCAGCGCTGCCACGGAGGCCCACGTGCCGGTCGATGGGTTCCAGATTGCCACCGCTTTGGTGGAGGACTGGCCGTTGTTGATACCTCCGACCACGAGCACGCGTCCGTCATTCAGCAGCGTGGCTGTGTGCTGGCGCGTGCCTTGGCCCGGCATTTGCGCGATGGAACCCCAGCTCTGCGTCTCGGGGTCATAGATCTCCGCCGATCGCCGCGCTTCAGCGCCAGATTTCCCTCGGCCGCCGACGATGAGCACGCGGCCATCCTTGAGCAGCGTGGCGGTGTGGTACTCACGTTCTACGCCCAGGGAGCCTACCGTGGTGAACTGGCCCGCTTGTGAATCGAAGATTGCGGCCGATGTCTGCGAAACGTTTCCGTTGCTTCCGCCCGCAAGCAATACCGTACCGTTGCGCAGCAACGTTGCTGTGTGGCGAGAGCGGGCTCCGCTGGGCAGTGCCGGCCCGGCAGTCCATTTGCCGGTGCCCGTGTCATAGATCTGGGTGCTCGCGTTGGTGGCGCTGATGGCGCTGCCACTGCGCCCTCCGGCCACGAGCACGCGGCCATCATTCATCTCGGTGGCGGTGTGCTCATAGCGTGCGGTGGCGAAGCTGACCACTGGTTGCCACCCTGCAGCGCTGGCCACGGCCGCGCTGGTCACTCCCAGCCAAAGGGCGGCGGCCCTCAGCACGCGCCGCGTATTCGCGGCCAGTGCGGTATCTGTCATGCGAAATCCCTTCCAAAGAAAACAAAATGGGCCCGCTACGGGCCCGTGGTGAATTCTTTAGAAAAGAGGCCATGGCGGCGACAGCCGTTCAGCGCAAATTCACAGCCGGCTGTTCGGTGGGGGCGTCGGCACCGGGCGTGACACCGCGCTCTCGCTTGTAGGCGCGCGCGAGGATCGCGCCTGTGGAATACCCCACGGCATCGGCCACTTGCTGCAAGGTGAGGCGCTGCTCTTTGAGCAAGCGCTCCGCTAGGTGCAGCCGCCACCGCGCCAGGTAGCGCATGGGCGGAAGCCCCGTCTGCGCCTGAAATCGCTGGGTGAACTGCGTTCTGCTCATGTGGCACAGCGCGGCCAGCGAGCTGGCTGTCCAGGGCTGGGCGCAGCGGGTATGGATGCTCTCCAACGCGACCAGGAGGCGCTCGTCCCGCAGGGCGCTGACGTCTCTGGCCGGGCTCTGCACCGCACGCCCAGGATCGTTCAACCACGCGAGCACCAGCCGCTGCAGGAGTGAGTTCATGACATGCGTGAGCCCGACGCCATTGCCACCTCCTCGAATGTCGGCCATCCATGCGACCAGTTGCGTCATGGTGGGGAGCCAGGTCATCGCATCCGCTTTTGCCAATACCAGGACGGGCGGCAATGAGGCCATCAGCGGATGGGCTGAGAGATCAGAGCGCCAGTAGAAACTGCCGCTCCAGCGCTCGTCCGCCGATGGTGGTGCGTTTGCCGCGTGCCCCATCACGATGTCAAAGGATTTGCCGCGTTGCTTTAGACCCTGGCCCACCAGGTCAGAAAATTGCTGCAGTGGTGCACGCTCATCGGTATAGATGCGGTGGCGCCCTGCGTGCGGCAAAAACACGACGTCTCCCGCATTCAGGGCCAGCGGGGCGTTGTTCTCCCAACACAGCTGGCAACCCTCGCTACCCACGATGTACAGCGGCGCGCGGCTGCGGCTGGTGATCTCCACGTGAAGAGGCGAGTCACATTGAAACTGAAAATGCAGAAAGGGTTCGAACGTGAGGCTGTTGACCATCGCCTCATGGGATCGGTTCGTGGGCGCCAAGGCTGGGCGTGCCTGGTCGGTGACGTTGTGGGTCGGATTGCCGACGATGGGGGCGGGGGATTCTGCACGCGCCTGAAGGGGCCATGCGGCATCTCTCATGGGGGCTCCGTTGAATAGGGTTGGGTGCGTGCGTGCACCCCAGGGAGCGCGATTGTGTGGGGCGGTGGCGGTGTGTACCAGCCCCCCAGGGGGGAATGGCGTTGCCACCCAACTGCTGCTAGTGCTGCTGCAGAATCCGGCCCAGGCTCTCCCAGTCGGCGGCGCCGGTGGCTTCGAAGATGGCCCGCAGATGCTTCTTGAGCGCCGCCGCGCCTACGCCGGTACGTTCCATGCACTCGCTGCGCGCGTGGCCGATACCCGCCAATAGTGCGATTTCGCGTTGCAACGGGCTGAGCGGCAAAGCAAGGACGCGACGCACCACATCAATGCAGCGGGAGTGCTCCAGTTGAAGCGTCAGCATGACCTGGCCGGGCCCCCCTGCAAGCGAGTGCAGTTCGTGCGCTTTGGCCACCAGCCAGCCGTGTGGAACGGGCACGCGCGATGTGCCCTCCTGTGGCAAGCCCAAACGCTGCAACAGATCTTGCGGCAAGTTTTGCGGCCGGCTTGATCGCGAGTCATCGCGCACACCCAGTCCGGCCAGATTGGCTTGACGCAGCAGCTCGGTGGCGGCCGCATCCATCAGCAGGGGGCGCTGATCGGCAGCATCCAGCAGGATATGGCCTGTGGCACCGAACCGCCCGGTTTCCCAGCGGGTGATGAGCGAGGTGGGCTTAAAAGCCCGTGACAGGCTCATGCAGGCACGCTCCAGCATCCTGGCCTGGGCATCGCTAAAGCCGGGGCCAGGCTTCAGAAACAGCGCCGCAATGGCGCGTGTGCGGCCCTCCACCTCGACGCGAAGATCCAGCGTATGTTGGTGGCCGCTGGCGCGCACCAGAAGGTTGTAGCTGTTGGACCGAAAGTACCTTGCCCCCGGGGCCAGGAGCCGACCGACCCGAGGGCCGTCGGTCTTGGCAAGTTCCAGCACGTTCGTTTCCCCGGGCCCGTTGAACAGACGCAGGTATTCGTTGAGAAAAAGATCCTGCGTGGATGCGGGTGAGTCCTCGTGGTGGAACCCGGCAGGAAGGCCGTCTTCGTCCAGCCAGAAAAGCGCAGCGGCATCGGCCCCGACCAGCGTGCGCAACACCGCGCAGACGTCAGGTGCGACCGGCGCAAGCCCCAGACCCAGGTCGCAGAGCATGTCGAGCTGTTGCCAGAGCCGCTGCTGCGAGGCGACGGTTTTGGGAGTGCTGATGGCCTGCGGGCGCATTGGGTTGGGATCTGTGCTACGGCTAATCGGGCATTATCGGCAGCCCGAAACCAGTTGGCGCGATCCGGTTGGCAGAAAATTGAAGCTCTTTGTGCGGTTGCGAGCTTCCGCCAAGCCGGCCGCGACCCGCCCGCCGATGCACTACAGTGCACCCCCATGCACGGATTGCACCTCACTGCCGACCTTCATGGCTGCCGATGCGCGCCCCACTGGCTGCTGGACGCGGACGCACTGGGCCGCGCCTGCACCGAGGCGGTGCAGGCATCGGGGCTGCAGGCGGTCGCCCAGCTTGCTCATGCGTTTCCTTCCACGGAGCATGGGCCCGGAGGAGTCACTGCCACGGTGTTGTTGGTGGAATCCCACTTGTGTGTCCACACGTGGCCCGAGCAGCGGGCGGTCACCCTCGACGTCTATGTCTGCAATTTTGGTGCGGACCACTCGGGCAAAGCGCACGCGCTGATGAATGCTTTGCTGGCACTTTTTGACCCTGTTGCCGCCGAGCGCCACGCACTGCAACGCGGCGCCGTTGTCCAAGAGCGTACGCCATGAACCCTGCGCTACACGCATCTTCCCAAGTCCCCGCATTGCTGCTGGCCGCAGGCCGTGGCGAGCGCATGCGCCCGCTGACCGACACCACCCCCAAGCCCCTGCTGCAGGTGCAGGGCCAGCCGCTGCTGCAGTGGCACCTGGCGGCGCTGCAGGAGGCGGGTGTGGAGCAGGTGGTGATCAACACCGCGTGGCTGGGGGCGCAGATCAGCGATCAATTTTCAAGTGATTTTGGCCTCCAGCGCTTGATAGGTAAGCGCAAGCAGCTATCAATTTCATACTCACACGAAGGTGTGGACTTTGGCGGCGCACTGGAAACCGCCGGCGGCATCGCCCGCGCGTTGCCCCAGCTTGGCCCCTTGTTCTGGCTGGCGGCGGGTGATGTGTTTGCGCCCGACTTCGTGTTCGACAGCGCCGCCGTGTCGGCCTTTGAAGCCAGCCACCACCTGGCCCACCTGTGGCTGGTGCCCAACCCGGCCCACAATCCGCGCGGTGACTTTGGCCTGTCGGCCGACGGGCTGGCGCTGAACCTACCCGCCGAGGACCCCGCGCCCCGCTACACCTACAGCACCATCGCCCTGCTGCGCGCCGAGCTGTTCGCGGCGCCCTGGTGCGACATTCCGCCGGGCAACCCAGGGGGCATCAAAGCCCCGCTGGCACCGCTGCTTCGCCGTGCGATGGACAATGGTCGCGTCAGCGCGCAGCTCTACACCGGCCGCTGGACCGATGTGGGCACGCCAGAGCGGCTGGCCGAACTCAATTCCTATTCTCACGACGCGCCATGAACACCACCGTGCCTGCCTCCGTCTATGCCCAGCGCCGCGCGCACCTGGCTGCCCAGCTGGGCCCTGGGGGCATCGCCATCATCCCCACGGCGCTGGAGCGCCCGCGCAACCGGGATAGCGATTTCCTGTTTCGCCACGACAGCTATTTCTATTACCTGACCGGTTTCACCGAGCCGGGTGCCTGTCTGGTGCTGGCCCACGATGGCCGCAGCACGCTGTTCTGCCAGCCCAAGGATCTGGAGCGCGAAATCTGGGATGGCTACCGCCTCGGCCCGGCCGCTGCGCCCGCCGCGTTGGGCGTGGACGCCGCGCATTCGATGGCCGAACTGGACAGCAAGCTGCCGCGCCTGCTCGAAAACACGGGCTGCGTCTGGTACCCGTTCGCCACGCACAGCGGTCTGGCCGCCCGAGTGGAGGGCTGGCTCAATGTGGTGCGGGGGCGCGTGCGCTACGGCGCCATCTGTCCCGCCGAGCAGAACGATTTGTGCACTTTGCTTGATGAGATGCGCCTGTTCAAGGACGCGCACGAGCAGGACATCATGCGCCGCGCCAGCGCCATCAGCGCGCAGGCCCACATCCGCGCCATGCAGCGCTCGGCCCGCATGCTGCGCGCCGGGGAGGATGTGCGCGAATACCACCTCGATGCCGAGCTGCTGCATGCGTTCCGCGACGCGGGCTCGCAGTACCCGGCCTACAGCTCCATCGTGGCGGCGGGCGCGAATGCCTGCGTGCTGCACTACCGGGCCGATACCGCACCGGTGCGTGATGGCGAGCTGGTGCTGATCGACGCGGGTTGCGAGCTGGACAGCTACGCCAGCGACATCACGCGCACCTTCCCCGCCAACGGAAAATTCACGGGCCCACAGCGTGCGCTGTACGACCTGGTGCTGGCCAGCCAGGACGCGGCCGTGGCTGCCACCAAGGCGGGTGCCCGCTTCAACGACCCGCACGACGCCACGGTGGCCGTGCTGGCGCAGGGCATGCTGGACCTGGGCCTGCTCGACAAGAACAAGGTGGGGTCGGCGCACGACGTGATCGACAAGCGTGCCTACTTCCAGTTCTACATGCACCGCACCAGCCACTGGCTGGGCATGGACGTGCATGACTGCGGCAGCTATGTGGAGCCCGGCGAAGTCGGCCAGGTGAGCGAGCGCAAGGACCCGCTCTCGGGCGAGACCATCACCAACCGCCCCAGCCGTGTGCTGCGCCCGGGCATGGTTCTGACCATCGAGCCCGGCATCTATGTGCGCCCCGCCGATGGCGTGCCTGAGCAGTTTCACAACATCGGCATCCGCATCGAAGACGATGCCATCGTCACGGACACGGGCTGCGAGCTGATCACGCGTGGCGTGCCCGTGAAGGCCGACGAGATCGAAGCGCTGATGCGCGCCTGAGCGTGGGCAAACCCATGGCCTTGGACAACGCTGTGTTGGCGGAATCGGCGGGTGCCCAGGGGCAACCCGCGAAGTGGCGACTGGGCGGTGCGCTGTGGTTGTTGGGCATGCCTGGCGTAGTGGCGGTGGTGTGGGCGCTGCTCCCGCCCTTGAGGGCCAACGAGGCCCTGCTGCCGTTGCCGCTCTGGGCTGTGGTGCTGCTCAGCGGGCTGCAAACGGCCGTGCTGCTGGCGCTGGCGGTGGCAATAGGTGCGTGGCTGGCGCCCCGCGTGGGCCTGCAGACGCCCGCTGTGTCTTCCTGGCTGGCCGGCAGGCCCATCGGCCCCGCCCTGCGTGCCCAGTCCCTGCCCGGCGTGTTGGGCGGTGTGGCGGGTGCTGCGTGGCTGTGGGCGCTGTCCCAGGTGGCGCCCGCCGCGTTGCAACCGTCGGACCCCGCCAGTGCCATGCCGCTGCTGGTCAAGCTGCTGTATGGCGGCATCACCGAAGAATTGTTGGTGCGCTGGGGCGTGATGACCCTGCTGTTGTGGCTGGGCTGGCGGGTGTGGCAGCGCGGGCAGGGCCGGCCGGGCAGGGTGCTTGTGGCTGTGGCGGTGCTGCTCAGTGCCCTGCTGTTTGCACTGGGGCACCTGCCAGCTGCCCAGGCGCTGGCCGGGGTGTTGACCTGGCCCATCGTGGTGTTCGTGCTGGTGGGCAATACGGCCTTTGGCCTGGTGGCGGGCTGGCTCTATGCGCGCCATGGTCTGGAGGCGGCAATCGTTGCCCATGTACTGGCGCATCTGTTGTCGTACCCGTTGCTCTGATGGGCCCCGGGCCACAGGGCGGATGCAAGGGGTAACTCGCATGTAACCGCTTCGTGTGAGAATTGAAACTCGATTACATCCACCAGACAAACGAGAGAAAGAGACAAACCCATGCCTACCCGCCGCGCCACCAAGATTGTTGCCACCCTGGGCCCCGCCTCCAGCGACCCGGCACTGCTGGAGGCCATGATCCGAGCGGGGGTGAATGTGGTGCGGCTGAACTTCAGCCACGGCAAGGCGCAGGACCATATCGACCGCGCTGCCACCGTGCGTGCCGCCGCGCAGCGCGCAGGCCGCGAAGTGGCCATCATGGCCGACCTGCAGGGCCCGAAGATCCGCGTGGGCAAGTTTGCCGAAGGCAAGGTGCAGCTGGAGTCGGGCGCCAAGTTTGTGCTCGATGCATCGCGCACCGAGCTGGGTGACATCGAAGGTGTGGGGCTGGACTACAAGGAGCTGCCGCGCGACGTGAAGGCGGGCGACCTGCTGCTGCTCAATGACGGGCTGATCGTGCTCACCGTCGATGCGGTGCGGGGCGAAGAGGTGCACACCACGGTCAAGGTGGGCGGCGAGCTGTCCAACAACAAGGGCATCAACAAGAAGGGTGGGGGCCTCACGGCACCGGCCCTCACGGCCAAGGACATGGAAGACATCCGCACGGCGATGAGCTTCCAGGCCGACTATGTGGCGGTGAGCTTTCCCAAGAACGCGACCGACATGGAAATGGCGCGCCAGCTGTGCAATGTGGCCGCGTCCGAGTACCGCCACAAGCCGGGCCTGATCGCCAAGATCGAGCGGGCCGAGGCCATCCCCCACCTGGAAGCTATCCTGCGCGTGAGCGACGGCATCATGGTGGCGCGCGGCGACCTGGCCGTGGAAGTGGGCAATGCGGCCGTGCCTGCGCTGCAAAAGAAGATGATCCGCATGGCGCGCGAGCTGGACAAGGTCGTCATCACCGCCACGCAGATGATGGAGAGCATGATCACCAACCCCGTGCCCACGCGCGCCGAGGTGAGTGATGTGGCCAATGCCGTGCTGGACGGCACCGATGCCGTGATGCTGAGCGCCGAGACGGCCGCGGGCCGCTACCCGCTGGAGACGGTGGAAGAAATGGCGACCATCTGCGCTGCGGCCGAGGCGGCGGAGGACCATCAGTTGGACGCCGACTTCACCGGCCAGACCTTTGGCCGGATCGACCAGTCCATCGCCATGGGCGCGCTGTTCACGGCCCACCACCTGGGTGCCAAGGCCATCGTGGCCATGACCGACAGCGGTGCCACGGCCCTGTGGATGAGCCGACACAGCATCCGCATCCCTATCTACGCACTCACCCCCAAGGTGGCCACGCAGCGCAAGATGGCCATGTACCGCAACGTGCGTCCCCTGCTCATGGACACCAGTGCGGACCGCGACACTGCGCTGGAACAGGCCGAGCGCCATCTCAAGAACCGGAATATCGTGCAAAAGGGCGATGTTTACGCCATCACCTGTGGCGAGCCCATGGGGGCGCCGGGCGGGACCAATATGCTGAAGATCTGCGTGGCGAGCTGAAAAGCCAGGCGCTGAGCAATCAGCTGGCGGCCCGGGGTGGGTCGTCGGCCGCTGTGGCGGCTGTGGAGAGGGCGGCCAGGCGTGGGCGCAGGGCCGAAGCGCCCAGGTCGCACAGCCAACCCACCGTCCAGCACAGCCACCCTGTCCACAGGGTGTGGCTCATGAAGTGTGCGCCCCGCGCCTGCTGGGCACCGCCCAGAACCAAGCCTGCCAGCAGTGCGCCTGCCAGCCACCATCGCGCGGCAGCAGGTGCTTTGTGGCGCAGCGCGAAGTAGCCCCCCACAAAAGCAAAGCCCGCTGAGGCATGGCCCGCCGGGAAGCACCGCCCGCCGCCGCCGTCGATCACCCCCAGCGCCCAATGGGAGGCATAGCGCGCCACGCCACCGAACTCCGCCAGGTCCCAGGGGCAGCTGGTGGTGCTCAGGTTCTTGACCACGCTCACCGCCGCAAGTGCCAGCAGGGCACTTAGGGCCATCTGCAGCCGCTCGCCCGCATCCAGGCGCCGCAGCACGCCCCGGGGCCACCACACCCCCAGCGTGAGCAGCAGCACCAGCAGCCACCCCAGTCGGCGGCCGCCTTCATGGAGCACCTGCACGAAGAACCATTGTTCCCGCAGCGGGAACCCCGTGGCAGAGCCAAACGCCTGGGCCAGGGGGATGTCCTGTCCCCCGGCGTCCCAGGCCACCACGGCGGCCAGGATACCCAGCGTCCAAAGGAGCAAAGTACGGTGGCGGGCGGCGAAACGACGGGGCTGGGAAGGCGGGGACAACATCCCACGGACCATAGGGTGCCCCACTTAACACTGTCTTAATGACCCTCCGCAGGGTGCACCGCGCGGCGACAATGGCTGCATGCGAATACTCGTGGTCGAAGACGATGCCGGCATTGCCGCAGGCCTGCGTACCAACCTCCAGCAGCGTGGCTATGCGGTGGATGTGTGCGATGGCGTAGCCAGTGCCTGGGGTGCGCTGCGCGTGGAGCGTTTTGATGCCGTGTTGCTGGACCTGGGGCTGGCCGATGGCGATGGCGGCGAGCTGCTCAGGCGGTTGCGCCTGAGCCCGGCGCCTGGGGCCGGGGCTCCGCAGATATTGCCCGATCCCTCCACTCCCGTGCTGATCGTCACCGCCCGTGACCAGGTGCATCAACGCATTGCGGGGCTGGACCAGGGGGCGGATGACTACCTGGCCAAGCCCTTCGACATCGATGAACTGGATGCACGCTTGCGCGCCCTGTTGCGCCGGGCCGCCGGCCGGGCGTCTCCCACCCTCCGCTACGCAGACATCGAGATGGACCCTGCGGCGCGAACCGTCCACCAGGGCGGCAAGCTGGTAGAGATGTCGCCCCGGGAGTTTTCGGTGCTGCTGGTGCTGCTGGAGGCCCGGGGGCGTGTGCTCTCGCGCCAGCAGATCGAAGAGCGCCTGTACAGCTGGGATGCCGCCATTGAGAGCAACGCGGTGGAGGTCCATATCCACCACCTGCGCCGCAAACTGGGCAGTGCGTGCATCCAGACCATGCGGGGCGTGGGCTATTTCATGCCCCAGGAGCCCTCGGCATGAGCGCCTCTGCAGCGACTCCTGTCGCGCGCGCCCGCCGGCCGTCGCTGACGCGCCAACTGCTGTTGTGGTGCCTCGGGGCGCTGGCACTGGTGTGGGGAAGTTTCGTGTTCATTGGCTACCAGACAGGGGTGCACGAGTCGGATGAACTGACCGACGGGCACCTGGCCAGTGTGGCTGCCCTGCTGCTGAACCTGCGCGCGACCGAGGCCACCGAAGGGCCGCAGGTCACGCAGCGCGCGGCCACACCCTGGCTCAAGTCGCACGACTACCAGCAGTCCCTCAGCGTGGTCCAGTGGGACGCGCAGGGTCGCATGCTCCATCACAGCGGTACGGCGCCGGCACCTGCCTTCGGCGATGTCGAGGGATTCGCCAACATGGCGCTGGGGCCGGACGAGGCGGTATGGCGCAGCTTTTCGCAGTGGGATGCCGCGCGGGCGCGCAAGATCATGGTGCTGCTGGAGTTGCGCGAGCGCGACGAGCTTGCCCAGGACATTGCCGAGCAGATGATCGAGCCTGGCCTCTGGTTGCTTCCCGTCGTGTCGCTCGCCCTGGGCCTGGCCCTGTGGCGGGGCTTGCGACCGCTGTATGCCTTGTCGGCAGACGTCGCGGCACTCGACCCTGCCAGCGCGCCACGCCTAGCCTCGCGCCATGCCTGGAGCGAGTTCGAGTCGGTGGTCGCGTCCATCAACACCCTGCTGGACCGTCAGCAGGCCGCGCTGGTGCGCGAACGCAGGTTGGCCAACGAAGTCGCGCACGAATTGCGCACGCCCCTGTCATCCATTGCCCTGCAGGCCAGTGCCTTGGGCGGAGAGCTGGATTCCGCCGCACGGGCGCAGGCCATTGCCCGCATTGGCCAGGACGCCCTGCGGGCCGGCCATGTGCTCAACCAGCTGCTGGCCCTGGCGCGCGCCAGCCGGGCGGAACTGCACGAGGCCAAGGCGCCGGTGGACCTGTGTGCCGTGGCCCGCCAAGTGTGTGTTGACTATGCGCAGGCTGCCTGGCAGCGGGGGGATGACATCGCCCTGTCGGCGCCACCGGAGCTTTGGGTGTCTGGGCACGTGTTGCTGCTGGACATCGCGGCGCGCAATTTGGTGGAAAACGCGCTCAAACACACGCCGGAGGGCACGCACATCGCGGTGCAGGTGGGGGCTACTGAGGGAGCGGGTGTTTGGCTGCAGGTGTGTGATGACGGCTCCAGGCGCCATGGCGACCTGCCCGCCACTGCGGGTGCGAGAAGTCCCGCCGACAGCCTGCACCTGGGCCACGAAATCCTGCGGCGGGTGGCAGACATCCATGGCGGTAATTTCGGTCCAGCACCTGCCGCCCAGCCCTTTACCACCTGTTTTCGGTTGGATTTGCCCCCTTCGGCGGTCACGCCCCCCGGTTAAAATCGCGAGTTACCAAGCGGTTACCACCGCAATGACCGGCTTACAGCGCCTTCTCCAACCCTCAACGGACCCTACGACCATGCCCCTCGTTTCGATGCGCGAACTGCTCGACCATGCCGCAGCCAACAGCTATGGCATCCCTGCCTTCAACGTCAATAACCTGGAGCAGGTCCAGGCCGTGATGGCCGCTGCCGACGAAGTGGGCGCCCCGGTCATCCTGCAGGCCAGCGCCGGAGCACGCAAGTACGCTGGCGAGCCTTTCATCAAGCACCTGATCCAGGCCGCCGTCGAAGCCTTCCCGCACATCCCGCTGGTGATGCACCAGGACCACGGAACCTCGCCCAAGATTTGCCAGGGCGCCATCGACCTGGGCTTTGGCTCGGTGATGATGGATGGCTCGCTGATGGAAGACGGCAAGACGCCCTCGTCGTTCGACTACAACGTCGAAGTGACCCGCAAGGTGGTCGACATGGCACACAAGGTGGGGGTTACCGTTGAAGGCGAACTTGGCTGCCTGGGGAACCTCGAAACCGGTGAAGCCGGCGAGGAAGACGGTATTGGCGCCGATGTGAAGCTCGACCACAGCCAGATGCTGACCGACCCCGAAGAGGCCGCCGTGTTCGTGAAGGCCACGCAACTGGACGCCCTGGCGATTGCCATCGGTACCAGCCACGGCGCCTACAAGTTCAGCCGCAAGCCCACGGGCGACATCCTGGCCATCAGCCGCGTCAAGGAAATCCACCAGCGCATTCCCAACACCCACCTGGTGATGCATGGTTCGTCGTCGGTGCCTGCCGAGCTGCTGGCCATCATCAACCAGTACGGCGGCAAGATGAAGGAAACCTACGGCGTGCCGGTCGAGGAGATCCAGGAAGCCATCAAGCACGGCGTGCGCAAGATCAACATCGACACCGACATCCGCCTGGCCATGACCGGCGCGGTGCGCAAGTTCCTGTTTGAAAACCCCGACAAGTTCGACGCGCGCGAGTGGCTCAAGCCCGCTCGCGAGGCGGCCAAGCAGGTCTGCAAGCAGCGTTACCTGGAATTCGGCTGCGAAGGCCAGGGCAGCAAGATCAAGGGGCTGAGCCTTCAGGCTGTGGCGGCCCAGTACGCGGCGGGTGCGCTGGCCCAAGTGGTGAACTGAACGTTGGCACAAGGCCCTGCAGGGCCGCCCGATCGGCCTGGCTGCGTTGCGCAGTCAGGCTTTTTTTTTGCCCCGATACGAGATGGACTGGGGAGTTCCCTCTACATCAGACAAAGGCGACAGCGGCAAGATTTTCTTCATGTAAGCTCGCGGTCAGCTTGCCCACCGGCAGCGCCGTAAGAAGTGTCCGATACCAGGGCGCTTTCAACACATTTCTCACCAGTTACACCGAGCTGGTTGTTGCATGGCAGAAGCCGTCGATGGACGGACTCGGGTGCCGTGGGATGATTGAAGGCGAATTCGTATGAACCTTTCTCTATGACTCTGACTATTTCGAAGTTTCGGCGCTTGTTGCCTGTATTTGCCGTGGCGGTGTTGACGGTGGCGTGCGCGCCCCTGACCGTTCCCCCAAAGGCCGAATATCCGGTCGGGCGCGCCCGTCTGGTGTTGCCGCCAGGGGCGTGGCAAGACCTGGGTACTTCTGATGAGGCCACATCAGGCCCCGGAGGCCGTACCTCGCTGCAAACCCGTGACGTGGGGCTGCGTGGTGCGAAAGGTGAATGGCTGGCTGCGCTGCGTGTGCAGACCAACCGCACGGGCGACTTGCGGGGGTCTCCGCAAGGGGTGGGGTACTGTCCGGCGCAACAGGACGTCATCGTGAAGGATCCCGCCGATGGCAGCCCTGTGCGGGCCGATTGCCTGCGCTTCAAGCTTTGGGCGAGCAGCCCCAAGTGGCTCGAAAAGAACAGGCCCGATCTTGTCCAATGGATGGCCAGCCGCCAGATCGCGCTGAACGCCCCCTATTCGCATGTGGGCTACCGCTACGTCACCGAAGCGGGTGTCTGGGTGGTGGTGGATGCCCTGGTGGACCAGCGGCTGATCAGCGTCCGGCCGCGCAACAACGAAGAGTTCCTGGTCGCAGGCCTGCCCTTCCAGCAATGGGCCCATGACCTGGCCCAGGCTGTGCGCCTGAGCGCCGGCATGGTGGACGGCCACCTGGCCATTCCGCCTTTCCCGTTTGCCGAAGCCGCATCCCGGAAATGAGCGGCGCAAACAGATAACAAAACAACAAAACTACAAGACAACACAAGAGAGGGAGATTCACCATGGGCGTGATCCTGCAAATCCTGGGGCTCATCATCACTTTCACGATGGCGATGGAAGCCCTGCGCCGTTTTGGCATTGACGTGGGCTGGCTCAATCCGCTGGCCTTTTTCCGCCGCCGTGCCTGGTCCAGGAAGGTCACAACGCCGCCGCTGTACACGCTGGAGCACCCTGTGGATGTGGTGGCTGTGATGGCATTGGCCATGGTGCAGGCGACTGGCGCCGTGACCGTGGAGCAGAAAGAGGGCGTTCTGGCCCTGCTTCGCCAACATCTGGGTCTGGGCGAATCCGATGTGAACAACCTCTGGGTTGCCAGTTCCCACATGCTGCGCAACCGCCCGTTGGCACCCAGCGAAGTGCCTGCTGTGCTGGAGCGCAGCTTAGAAAAATTCACCGATTACCACGTGCTGACCCTGCGTTCCGTGATGCAGGGCGCAGCGCAGATCGTGCCCCCAGCCAGCGCAGAGCAGCAGCAGCTCCTGGATGCCGTGGACGCCTGCTTTGCCAAGAAGCAGGCCGCCGCACGCCCCTGGGCGGGCTGACGCAGCGGTAGACACGCCGGCCCCAACGATTCCACAACTTCGAGGAGACCTCCCATGCAGACCAGCCCCGTCCCGCAGCCGCAGCGTATTGGCGTGCCCAGGGAAATCTTCCCCGGCGAAAAGCGTGTGGCCACCGTGCCCGATGTGGTGGAGAAGCTGATCAAGCTGGGTTTTGCGGTCACTGTGGAGTCGGGGGCTGGGGATGCCGCCAACTTCAGCGATGACGCCTACCGCGCCGCCGGGGCCCAGATCGTGGGCGGCGCTGCCGCGCTGTGGGCAGCATCAGACATCGTCTTCAAGGTGCGCCCGCCCAGCAGCGACGAAGTGGTGCTGATGCGTGAGGGCACGACGCTCATTGATTTCATCTGGCCCGCCCAGAACCCCGAGCTGATGCAGCAGCTCGCGGCCCGCAAGGCCACGGTGCTGGCCATCGACTGCCTGCCGCGCACGCTCTCGCGCGCCCAGAAGATGGACGCGCTGACCTCCACGGCTGGCGTCTCCGGCTACCGCGCCGTCATCGAGGCGGCCAATGCCTTCGGCCGCTTTTTCAACGGCCAGATCACCGCCGCGGGCAAGGTGCCGCCGGCCAAGGTGTTCATCGCAGGCGCGGGCGTGGCGGGGCTTGCCGCCATCGGCACGGCTGCCAACCTGGGCGCCATCGTGCGCGCCAACGACACGCGTGCCGAAGTGGCTGACCAGGTCAAGTCGCTGGGCGGTGAGTTCGTCAAGGTGGATTACGAGGAAGAAGGCTCGGGCGGCGGCGGCTACGCCAAGGTCATGAGCGAGGGTTTCCAGGCCGCGCAGCGCAAGATGTACGCGGAGCAAGCCAAGGATGCCGACATCATCATCACCACCGCGCTGATTCCGGGCAAACCCGCGCCCAAGCTCATCACGGCCGAGATGGTGCAGAGCATGAAGCCCGGCAGCGTGATCGTGGACATGGCCGCCGAGCAGGGTGGCAACTGCGAGCTGACCGTGCCTGGCCAGGCTGTGGTGCGCCACGGCGTGACCATCGTCGGCTACACCGACCTGGCTTCGCGTCTGGCCAAGCAGTCGTCCACGCTGTATGCCACCAACCTGCTGCGCCTGACTGAAGAGCTGTGCAAGGCCAAGGACGGCGTGGCCGTGGTCAACATGGAGGACGACGCGATCCGCGGCCTCACCGTGGTCAAGGATGGCGCGATCACCTGGCCTGCCCCACCGCTCAAGCAGGCCCCTGTGCCGGCACCCAAGGCCGCGGCAGCTCCTGTGGCTGCCAAAAAATCCAGCCATGGTCCGGGCGCACCGATGTCTGCCAAGACGCTGACCATCGTTTTTGCCGTGCTGGCCGTGCTGTTCTGGGCCATCGGTGCCTATGCGCCCGTGGCCTTCCTGGGCCACTTCACGGTGTTTGTGCTGGCTTGCTTCATCGGCTACATGGTGGTGTGGAATGTCACGCCCGCGCTGCACACGCCGTTGATGAGCGTGACCAACGCGATCTCCAGCATCATCGCCATCGGTGCGCTGGTGCAGATTGCACCGCCCGATGCGGGCATCAACGGGCGCCCGGATGGGCTCATCCTCTGGCTGGCCTTTGCCGCGCTGGTGCTCACGGCTGTCAACATGTTCGGTGGCTTCGCCGTCACGCGCCGCATGCTGGCCATGTTCCGCAAGTAACTCCATCACAACAAGAACACAAGGAGCACAGAACATGTCCCAAAGTCTCGCCACCGTTGCCTACCTGGGTGCGGCCATTTTGTTCATCCTGAGCCTGGGCGGGCTCTCCAACCCCGAAACCTCGCGCCGGGGCAACCTGTTCGGCATGGTCGGCATGGCGCTGGCCGTGCTGGCCACGGTGTTCGGCCCCCGTGTCAGTCCTGCGGGCGTGGCCTGGATCGTCGGCGCACTGGTCATCGGCGGTGGCATCGGCCTGTATGCGGCCAAGGTCGTCAAGATGACCCAGATGCCCGAGCTGGTCGCCCTCATGCACAGCCTGGTGGGCCTTGCGGCCTGCCTGGTGGGTTTTGCGAGTTACGTCGATACCTCGATCCAGCTGCAGGGCGCCGAGAAGATCATTCATGAGGTGGAGATCTATGTCGGCATCCTGATCGGCGCGGTCACGTTCAGCGGATCGCTGATCGCCTTCGGCAAGCTCAACGGCAAGATCGGTGGCAAGCCGCTGTTGCTGCCTGGCCGCCACTGGATGAATCTGGCTGCGCTGCTGATCGTGATCTGGTTTGGCCGCGAGTTCCTGCGCGCCGAGACCATTGAACAAGGCATGGTGCCGCTGATGGTGATGACGGCGATCGCGCTGCTGTTCGGCATCCACATGGTGATGGCCATCGGCGGTGCTGACATGCCGGTGGTGGTGTCCATGCTCAACAGCTACTCGGGCTGGGCGGCGGCGGCCACGGGTTTCATGCTGTCCAACGACCTGCTCATCGTCACGGGCGCGCTGGTGGGCTCTTCGGGTGCCATCCTGTCGTACATCATGTGCAACGCGATGAACCGCAACTTCATTAGCGTGATCGCGGGCGGCTTCGGGTCGGGCGCTGGCACACCTGCCAAAAAGGGCGAGGCAACCGAGCCGCAAGGCGAGGCCGAGCCCGTCAGCTCCGCCGAGACGGCCGAGCTGCTGCGCGATGCCAAAAGCGTCATCATCGTGCCCGGCTACGGCATGGCCGTGGCCCAGGCCCAGCACACGGTGTACGAGATCACCAAGACCCTGCGCGAAAAGGGCGTGGATGTGCGCTTTGCCATCCACCCGGTGGCGGGCCGCATGCCCGGCCACATGAACGTGCTGCTGGCCGAGGCCAAGGTGCCCTACGACATCGTGATGGAGATGGACGAGATCAATGAGGACTTCCCCAATGCTGACGTGGCCATGGTCATCGGCGCCAACGACATCGTGAATCCCAGCGCCCTGGATGATCCGACCAGCCCCATCGCAGGCATGCCCGTGCTCGAAGTGTGGAAGGCCAAGACCTCGATCGTGATGAAGCGCTCCATGGCGTCGGGCTATGCGGGGGTGGACAACCCCCTGTTCTACAAGGACAACAACCGCATGCTGTTTGGCGACGCCAAGAAAATGCTCGACGAAGTTCTTTCCGCGCTCAAGGGGTGACGGGCATAATTTCACCGCGAAAAAGCACGATCGTGCTGGAAATCCCAGGGCGGTCTTCACGGCATCAATAAAACTTATCAGGAGACAAAAAATGACGAATCGCCCCTGGCTGGCTGCCTATCCGCAAGGCGTCCCCGCAGATATCGACACCACGCAATACCCATCGCTCGTGGCCCTCATGGACGAGGCGTTTACCAAGTACGCGGGCCGCGTGGCCTACAGCTTCATGGGCAAGGAAGTGACCTATGCCCAGACCGACTCGCTCTCCAGCGCGTTTGCGGCCTATATGCAGGGCCTGGGCCTGGTCAAGGGCGACCGCGTGGCCATCATGATGCCCAACGTGCCGCAGTACCCCGTGACGGTGGCGGCCATCCTGCGTGCGGGCTTCGTGGTGGTCAACGTGAACCCGCTGTACACCCCGCGCGAGCTGGAGCACCAGCTCAAGGATTCGGGCGCCAAGGCCATCGTCATCATCGAAAACTTCGCCACCACGCTGCAAAGCTGCATTGCAAACACGCCCGTCAAGCACGTGGTGCTGTGCGCCATGGGCGACCAACTGGGCCTGCTCAAGGGAGCATTGGTCAACTACGTGGTGCGCAACGTCAAGAAGATGGTGCCCACCTACAACCTGCCGGGCGCCGTGCGTTTCAATGACGCGGTGGCCCAGGGCACGCGCGGCACCCTCAAGAAGCCCGACATCAAGCCCGACGACATTGCACTGCTGCAATACACCGGCGGCACCACGGGCGTGAGCAAGGGCGCGGTGCTGCTGCACCGCAATGTGATCGCCAACGTGCTGCAGTCCGAGGCGTGGAACGACCCCGTGATGAAGAAGGTGCCTGCGGGCGAACAGCAGACCAGCATCTGCGCGTTGCCGCTGTACCACATCTTCGCGTTCACCGTGAACATGATGCTGAGCATGCGCACCGGCGGCAAGACCATCCTGATCCCCAACCCGCGTGACCTGCCTGCCGTGCTCAAGGAGCTGTCCAAGCACACCTTCCACAGCTTCCCGGCCGTGAATACGCTGTTCAACGGCCTGGCCAACCACCCCGACTTCAACACTGTCAACTGGAAGAACCTCAAGGTCTCGGTGGGCGGCGGCATGGCCGTGCAGGGCGCCGTGGCCAAGCTCTGGCTGGAGAAGACCGGCTGCCCCATCTGCGAGGGCTACGGCCTGTCGGAGACCAGCCCCTCGGTCAGCTGCAACCCCGTGACCGCCAAGGAGTTCACTGGCACCATTGGCGTGCCGCTTCCCGGCACCCTGATGAAGCTGATCGACGACGACGGCCGCGACGTGACCACCCTCGGCCAGCCCGGTGAAATCGCGATCAAGGGCCCGCAGGTGATGGCGGGCTACTGGCAGCGCCCCGATGAAACCGCCAAGGTCATGACCGACGACGGCTTCTTCAAGTCCGGCGACATCGGCGTCATGGATGAGCGCGGCTTCTTCAAGATCGTGGACCGCAAGAAGGACATGGTGCTGGTCAGCGGCTTCAATGTCTATCCCAACGAGGTCGAAGAAGTCGTAGCCAACTGCCCCGGCGTGCTCGAATGCGCCGTGGTGGGCGTCCCGGACGAGAAGACCGGTGAAGCCGTCAAGCTCGTGATCGTCAAGAAAGACCCCGCTCTCACCGAAGCGCAGGTCAAGGAGTTCTGCCGCGCAGAACTCACGGGCTACAAGCAGCCCAAGGTCATCGAGTTCCGCACCGAGCTGCCCAAGACCCCCGTGGGCAAGATCCTGCGCCGCGAGCTGCGCGATAAGAAATGACCATCCCCCTGAGCCGCTTCGCGGCTTCCCCCTTCTCTCGGCTCGCGCCGGGAAGGGGGACGACGCCAGCGGCCTGGCGAAGCCAGTTCCACGGCGTCCGCTGGTATGAGTCGTGTCGGTTTCGTAGGCCATGACCACCGCCATCCTCAGCGCCTTGCCCGAAGAGCAAAGCTCGCTGGTCCAGCACCTGTTGCACCCCCAGCGCCTGATGCATGCGGGCCGCGCCTTTTGGCTGGGCGAGCTGCACGGCCGCGCGGTGGTGCTGGCGCTGTCGGGCATCGGCAAGGTGGCGGCTGCCACCACGGCCACGGCGCTCATCGAGCGTTTCGGCGTGGCGCGCATCGTCTTCACCGGGGTTGCGGGCGGTGTGGGCGATGGCGTGAATGTGGGCGACGTGGTGGTGGCGCAGGACTACCTCCAGCACGACATGGACGCCTCGCCCCTGTTCCCGCGCTGGGAAGTGCCCGGCTACGCGCGCAGCCGCCTGGCCTGTGACGGCGTGCTGTCTGCTCTGCTTTTGGAAGCTGCTGGCGCTTGTGTATCAAGCGCCAGCGGCCAATTTGGCTTGAGAACTGGTGCAACGGATGCGTTGGAAGACGTCTTGCACCGCACCCACCACGGCCTGGTGGCCAGCGGGGACCGATTTGTCTCTGCCGCCGATGAGTCCCACCGCCTGCGCAACACCTTGCGCGACGCCGGCCACGACGTGCTGGCCGTTGAAATGGAAGGCGCCGCCGTGGCCCAGGTGTGCCACGACTACGGCATCCCCTTCGCCGCCGTGCGCACCATCTCCGACCGCGCCGATGACACCGCCCATGTGGACTTTCCCCTCTTCGTGCAGACCGTGGCCAGCCGCTACGCCGAGCACATCATGCTGGCGTTTCTTCAAAAACTATGAAATTGATAGCTACTCGCGCTTGTTGAATAAGCGCTAGTGGCTATTTTTATTGGATGTTTTCATGCGTGGCCGTAGATCATCGGTCGCCGCGCCGTGAAACTGGCGCTCCCCCGTGCATCCGGCTTTGCCGGTCCACCGGAGGCGTCCCCCTCGGGGGAAGGCGCGCAGCGCCACAGGGGGCTACTTCAACCAGCCGCGCTTGCGGAAGTACCACATGGGCCCCACCGCACTGGCGATCATCAGCAGGATGCCGTAGGCATACCCGTAGCTCCACTCCAGCTCGGGCATGAACTTGAAGTTCATGCCGTACACGCTGGCGATCAGCGTGGGGGGCAGCAGCGCCACGCTGGCCACCGAGAAGATCTTGATGATCTTGTTCTGGTTGATGTTGATGAAACCGACCGTGGCGTCCATCAGGAAGTTGATCTTGTCGAACAGGAATGCCGTGTGGTTGTCCAGCGATTCGATGTCGCGCAGGATCTGGCGGGCTTCCTCGAACTGCTCGGAGTTGAGCATCTTGCTGCGCATCATGAAGCTCACCGCACGGCGGGTGTCCATCACGTTGCGGCGGATGCGTCCGTTCAAGTCTTCCTGGCGGGCAATGGCGCCCAGCACCTCGCCAGCAAGGGCATCGGTCACGTCGCCGGCCAGCACCTGCTTGCTCACCTTTTCCAGCTCGTCGTAGATGTTCTCGAGCGTGTCGGCCGAATACTCGGCGTCGGCGTCGAACAGCTTGAGCAGCACTTCCTTGGCGTCTTCGATGAGGCCTGGCGCGCGGCGTGCGCGCATGCGCAGCAGGCGGAACACCGGCACGTCTTCGTCGTGGATGGAGAACAGCACGCCCCGGCTCTTGAGGTTGGCGTTGTGCTGATTCAGGATGAAAGCCACCCGCACCGAGCGCGGGTCTTCATCGTCGTCGATCAAAAAGTCGCTGCGAATGTGCAGCTCGCCGTTGTCTTCTTCGTAGAAGCGGGCGGATTCCTCGATGTCCTCGTCCATCGCATCCTCGGGGATGGACAGGCCGTAGTGCTGCTTGATCCAGCGTTTTTCTTCGAGGGTGGGGGCTTCCAGGTCCACCCAGATTGGCTGGAAGCGGGTCAGCTCTTCCAGGGATTCGATTTCTTCCTGGAACAGCCGGCCATTGGCGAGCGTGAAGATGTTGAGCATGGGCTCACTCCCTTGTTGTGTGGCATCTGCGGTGTGGGGGATCGGGTGCTTTCAACCCCACAGCAGGCAGGCCGGGGAGCTGAAAGCTACCAACTCGGGTAGGTTTCCAAGGAGCTTTCTCCGTAAAAAATGGACAGGCGGCGGATTATGGCACTGCAGCTGCAGCGGGTCCTAAGAGGCCGTCGGACTTGGAAATCGCCGGCTGCAAATCGACCGCAGCGGTCCGATTTTCGCTGATCGGCGCTCCAAGTCCGACAGCCTCCTAGCAAAAGCCCGCGCCCGCGGTGGTCAGCGGGATGTGGCCTGGCGCACGATGGCCAGGGCCCGGCACAGGTCGGCCCAGGCAGCGGCCTTGACGTCTTGCGAGCGCAAAAGAAACGCCGGGTCGTAGGTCACCACGGCCGGGCAACCCGCCAGCTGGTGCGGGCCTGCGCGCAGGCGGCCCAGCGGCTCGGTGCGACCCAGCGCCGCCCGCGCTGCCACATGGCCCAGCACCAGGACCAGGGCGGGTTGCAGCGCCGCCACGGCGTCGGCCAGTGCTGCGGGGATGTTGTGGTCACCACCGGGTTCCGCGCCGGAGGCCGTGCGCTCCAGTGCCGCCAGGAACACGCGCGGGTGCTTGTTCAGCTGCATGGCGCGCAGCATGTTATCCAGCAATCGGCCCGCATCGCCACCCAGCGGCTCGCCCGGTGTAAGGCTTTCGGTCACGATCAGCCAGCCCGCACCCAGCCCGGTCGGGGTCTGCGCCGGGTCGGCGGTGGGGTACAGCGCCTGGGGCGCATGCAGCCGCAAGGTTGGGGTAGCCAGGGCTGCGCCTGTGCTCTCTGCCGCAGGTGCGGACACTCGCGGGGGTGTTGGCTGGGGCGCGCGTGCAGCCGGTAGGCTTGCCGCGGCGGGTGGCGGGGTGGGGGTGGGCACCACGCGGGTTGCAGGGGCGGGGGCGGCCATGGCGGGGGCGGGCGCCGGGGCTGCCGTGCGGGCTGCTGGTGCCTCCTGTGGCCCCCACACGGTGACCCCCATTTCTTGCAGCATGGCGCGCTGCCGCGCATCGAGGTGAAGACTCATGGGAAAAGGGGCCCGTTGAAGGTGTTGCTCACAATGCCAGGCTCATGACCACGGCATCTTCGCGCTGGCCCAGTTCGGCGGGGTAGTAGCGCTTGCGTTCGCCCACGCGGCGAAACCCGTGGGTCTGGTAGATGTGCTGGGCGCGCAGGTTGCTCATGCGCACTTCCAGCCACAGCCATTGGGCGCCGCGCCCGCGCGACCACAGGGCCAATGCGTCCAGCAACACCCGCGCCCAGCCTTGGCGCTGGAATTCGGGGGTGACGGTGATGTTGAGCAGGTGTACTTCATCCACCCCCAGCATGGCCACAAAGTAGCCCAGCAGGTGCTCTCCCGCCATCAGCACCTGCGCCTGGTAGCCCGAGGCCATGGCATCGGTGAAGTTGCCGCGTGTCCAGGGGTGCGAATAGGCGCGTTGCTCCACCGCCAGCACGGCATCCAGCCGCGAGAGCGTGAGGGCTTCAAAGCGCGCCTCGGGCGCGCCGGCAGACGGGGTGGGCAAGGCGCTCATGGGGTCTGGCAGGGATGATTCACTGGGGCGCGTCCACCGCGCGTTCTTGCTGGGCGGCGCGCAGCGCAGCCCGCTCGGCGGTGGTGTTCGCCACTTTATCGCGGATGTAGCGCGGCAGCGCATCGCTGGCGGGCACACCTTCGCCCGCCGCCAGCAGGGCCGGGGCCAGGCGCAGCAGAGCGCTGGCCGTGGGCAGTGTGGCCACATGGGCGGCTGTGGGCGCCAGTCGTTCGCCGTAAGGTGTGCGCGCGTTGCCCGCCACCGTCCATCCTAAGGGCACGAGCACGGATTCCGGCGCCCCCAGGCCAAAGTCGGCATCGGTGTGCCAGCGGCCTTGTGCGCCGATCCACTCGCAGCGCGCGTGGTAGACCTCGTCCATGCGCGCGTCCAGCACCGCAACCACCTGCGTGCAGCCGTGCGCCTGGCGCGCTTCCTCGGCCACAGCCAGCAGGGTGTCCACGGGCAGCACCGGTATGCCGTGGCCCCCGTGCGCGCCAAACGCCAGCCCCTGTGCCACGGCGCAGGCGGTGCGCAAGCCGGTGAAGGAGCCCGGGCCACGGCCAAACACAATGACTTCCAGCGTGTCGAACGACAGGCTGGCCTGCGCCATCAGGCTGCGCACTGTCGGAATCAGTGTGGCCGAAGCCTGCGCGCCCCCGGGGCCCGTGTGCTGCCACACGGCATCACCGTGCTGGACGGCGATGGAAAGGGTGTCGGTGCTGGTGTCGAAAGCGAGCAGATTCATGGGGCCAGAGGGTTTGCGCGGCAAAAGGGGTCAGGGGGCGGTGCGGCCAGAGGCGGGCGTGGGCGGGACGACCACGCCCGCCTGACTTTTGCGCAGCACGCCCAGCAGGATACCGGCAGTCACCAGCAGCAGGCCGGCGACGAGGTTCCAGTACATTGGCTCGTCCAGAAAAATCACTGCACCGATGGCCGAGAGGCCAGGCACCAGGGCCGTGATCATGGTGGATCGCACGGGCCCATAGTGCTGGATCATGCGTGTGAAGCCGATGCCCGAGATCACCACCGAGCCGCCGCCCTGGAACACCATGTGGAAGACGATCTCGCTCCAAGGCGCCAGCGCCAGGCGGCTGGTGACGGCGCCCAGCGTGGTCAGCAGGGCATAGCCCGGCACATAGACCAGGCATGCAAACGCGGTGATCGCGATGGTGGCCTGCACGGCATCCACTGCATGGCGCCGGGCCAGCACGCTGTAGGTGGCCCAGCACGCGGCGGCCAGCATGAACAGCACATCGCCCTTCCACACATCCCCGCCCGAAAACGCCGCCAGCAGGCTGCGCCCGCCGACCAACAGGTCGCCTGCCACGATCAGGGCCAGGCCCGCCGCACGCAGCGGCGTGATGTGGTCGCGCAGCAGCACGGCAGCCAGCAGCGCCGTCCACAGCGGCAGGCTGCCCGGCATCAGCACCGCCGCATGGGTGGCTGGTGCATGGAAGAATCCCGCGTAGGCCAGCATGGCGTAAAGCAGCCCGCCGAAGGTGCCCAGCAGGGCCGTGGTGCGCAGCGGCAGGGGCGAAATGCCCGCCAGGCTGGAGGGCGGGGCGGCCGAGCCCAGCGCTGCGGTGCGCCGCCGCACCAGCCACCAGCCCCAGGGCAGCAAGACCAGGCTGGCGCCGGTGATGCGCAGCAGCGCAATGTCGAACGGGGTGAGCGTGCGCTGGGCCGAGGCGCGGGCAATGACGATGAAACCCGTCCAGATGGTGACCGTCACGACCGCCGCCAGCAGGCCGATGGCACGAGGAGAAAAACGCATCGGGGGATTATCGGTGGGTGGGCGTGGCGGCGCTGGCATCCGGGTTCCTGGTCACGCGCGGCCTGCGGGCGGCGCGCTGCCGGGCGATAGACTCGCGCCATGTTTTTGTTTCCTGATTCTTGGCGCCACTTCGCGCTGCGTGGTGCCCTGGGCGGTGTGGCGGTGTGGTTCGTTCTGGCGGGGGCTGCTGGCACGGCCCAGGCCCAGGCGGCGGCTCCCGCCCCGTTGCCACCGGAGGTCGAAGCCGCCCTGGGTCGCGCCAAGTTGCCGCGCGAGGCCCTGTCGGTGATGGTGGTGGATGCGCAAGGCGGCAAGACATCGCCTGCACGCCTGGCACACCGGGCGCAGGTGCCGGTGAACCCGGCATCGGTGATGAAGCTGGTGACCACTTACGCGGCGCTGGAGCAACTGGGCCCCGCCTATGTGTGGAACACACCGGTCTACGTGCAAGGCTCGGTGCAGGACGGCAGCCTGCGGGGCAACGTCTACATCCAGGGCCAGGGCGATCCCAAGCTGGTCATGGAACGCCTGTGGCTGCTGATGCGGCGCCTGCAGGGCCAGGGCATCCAGGTCATCGTCGGCGACATCGTGCTCGACCGCACGGCCTTTGACGTGCCCGACCACGACCCGGCACGTTTTGATGGCGAGCCACTGCGCCCCTACAACGCCGCGCCCGATGCGCTGCTGCTCAACTACAAATCGTCGGTGATGACCTTTGTGCCGGATTCCGCCGCAGGCCTGGCGCGCATCCAATACGACCCACCCCTGGCGGGTGTGGTGCGCCAGGCCACCGTCGCGCTGGCCGCGCCGGGCACCGAGTGTGGCGACTGGCGTGGCGCCTTGCGGGCGGAGCTGGCCGACCCCGCCAAGGTGAGTTTCCAGGGGGTGTACCCGGCCACCTGCGGCGAGCGCGTGTGGCCCGTGGCGGCGGTGGACCCACGCGGCTTTGCGGGGCGTGCAGTGGAAGGCATGTGGCGCGAGCTGGGGGGCAAGCTCACGGGCAGCGTGCGCGAGGGCAAGGTGCCGCCCGGCTTGAAACCCGCCTTCGTGGCCACCTCACCCGCGCTGTCCGAAGTGGTGCGTGACGTGAACAAGTACAGCAACAACGTGATGGCGCAGCAGGTGTTCCTGACGCTGGCACTGCAGAAGAACGGTGTGGCCACCTTCGACGGTGCCCGCGAGGCCTTGCGCCAGTGGTGGCTGTCGCGCATCGGTGATGCCGAACTGCCCCTGGCCGACAACGGTGCAGGCCTGAGCCGCGATGCCCGCCTGACGGCGCAGGCGCTGGCTCGCATGTTGCAGGTGGCCTGGGTGTCCCCGGTGATGCCGGAGCTGGTGGCGTCGCTGCCCATCTCCGGGGTGGATGGCACGCTGCGCCGCAGCCAGAGCCGCGTGGGCACGGCCCATCTCAAGACTGGCAGCCTGCGCGACGTGATGGCCGTGGCGGGCTATGTGCACGCGGCCAGCGGGCGGCGCTATGTGCTGGTGGCTGTCGTCAACCATGCCAATGCCGGCGCTGCGCGGCCTGTGCTGGACAGCCTGGTCGACTGGACCGCGCGCGACCAGTGAATAATGGGGCGTTGCCCTGCCACACGCGCCAGAGCCTTCAGAACTTTCCCCCGTCCCATGCCCACCACCGAGCTCATCGGCTACCTCGCCGCCATCCTGACCACCTGCAGCTTTGTGCCCCAGGCACTGCATACCTTTCGTACGCGGGATGTCCGGGGCATTTCGCTGGGCATGTACAGCGTGTTCACGGCCGGTGTGGCGCTGTGGCTGGTGTATGGGCTGACCCTGGCGGCCTGGCCCATCGTGGTGGCCAACGCCATCACGCTCGCGCTGGCGGGGACGATCCTGGGCATGAAGGTGGTCTACGGAGCGCGTGGCCAGCGCTAAGCGCGACTCGCAAAACGCTTCTGATTTCGTTGCCGCGTCTTGCGGTACTGCGCGTACTGCCTGCGACGCCGCGCTTGGCCAGAACCGCTTCGCTGGGTTCTGTGCGTCGCTCCAAATGCTCGCCTGTGGCGGGCCACTGTCACCTAGGCGTCTGCCCACTGGTTCGGTCCGCGTTATCCCCTATGGATGGTGCAGTGCAGGTGCGCGCACGATGCGTCGTTGTTTCTTGACCTGAGGTATCCATTCATGAAGTATTTCCGCCTTACCTGTGTTGCCGCTGCTGCGGTGCTGCTTGTCGCCTGCGGCGGCTCCGACGATCCAGACCGTGGCGCGTTGATTGACCCCCCTGCCGTCATGATGACGCTGACGGCCGCGCAGATCGATGCAGGCACCTCCAGCAGTGGCCTGCAGGCCATCAGCGGCAAGGCGAAATGTGATGTGAAGGTGGTGGCTCTCAATTACGCCACCGCAGGCGCCAAGAGTGGAGAGCACACCAACGCTTCGGGCGTGATGCTGGTGCCCGCAGGCAGCTGCAACACAGCCGCACCGCTGATCGCCTATGCCAAGGGCACCGATGTGCAAAAGCCCCGCACGCTGGCCAACCCGCAGGACAACGAAACCTTCCTGCTCGCCGCCATGTATGCCGCCCAGGGCTATGCCGTGGTGGCCACCGACTACCTGGGCTTTGCCAAGTCGGGCTACAGCTACCACCCCTACCTGCATGCCGACTCGGAAGCCACCTCGGTCATCGACTCGGTGCGGGCCGCACGCAATGCAGCGGGCACCGTAGGGGCCAATCTGTCGGGCAAAGTGATGTTCACGGGCTACTCGCAGGGCGGGCACTCGTCGATGGCAGCACACCGCTCTGCGGAACGCGACTACGGCACTGAATTCAATGTGGTGGCAGGTGCCCATTTGGCCGGCCCTTACAACCTGTCGGGCTCGCTGCGTATCCCGGACGCCATTGCGGGTGTGCAGTTCTTCGTACCTTATCTGGTGACGGCCTGGCAGAAAGTTTATGGAGACGTTTACACGGACGTGAAGCAGGTCTTCAAGGCCCCGTATTCGGGCTACATCGAGACCTTGCTGCCCAACCCTACGATGACCTACACCACGTTGCTCACCTCGGGCACTCTGCCCGCCGGTACGCCCAACCAGGCGCGGGATGCGCTGTTCCAGTCCGCGTTCATCACGGGCTCGCAGACCAGCACCACCCACCCTCTGTACCTGGCGGCCAAAAAGAATGACCTGCTGGGCTGGAGCCCCAAGGCCCGCGTGCTGCTGTGTGGCGGCGCAGGCGATCCCACCGTGCCGCCTGCGATCCACCAGCGCGTGATGAAGGCCGACTTCGACAGCCGGGGCCTGACCAACGTGGCATCGGTGGACGTCGATGCGGCCATTCAGGCCACCTTTGGCCCGGGTGGCCAGGCACCCACCGATCCGACATCGGCCGCATTTGCCACCTACTACGGCGCCTACCATGGCACCTACGAACCGCCGTTCTGCCATGCCCAGGCGCGAGCAGTGTTCGACATGGTCAAATAAGGCAGCCAGCAAGCGGCGGCGTGCCGCACAACAAAAAGCCGACCCTTGGGTCGGCTTTTTTGATGGCTGTGGTGCCTGCATAGAAGCTGCAGCGTGGCCACAGCTGCCAGTGGCCAAATTTACCAGCGGGCGCGCAGGCGGTCGTAGGCGTAGGTGCCGAACTGGCGCTGCGCCGAGGGCGTGAGGTACACCGGGTCGGCAAACACGTAGGAGGTCTGGCTGGCGCCCGACAGCAGCGTGGAGGGGGTGCACAGGGCCGAATTGACCTTTCCGGCGCCAATGCCGATGCCATTGGTGGCGTCCACCGAGGTGCACACGGCGGTGGTGGCATTGTTGAAGCCGTAGTTGGCGGGCACGCCGGTATACAGGTTCACGTAGTAGGCCAGGTCCACATACAGCACGTTGGCACCCAGGTCCACGATGCCCACGAGCAGGCCGTCGTTGAAGCGGCTGCTGGCGTCGGTCAGCAGCGCCTCGCGGCCGATGGCCTTGGCCCACGGGGTCTTGCTCAGGTCGTAGGTGCCGGTCACCACCACGTACTTGGCACCGGCGGTCACCAGGCGGCGCACCTGGGCGGCCATGTCTTCACCCGCCTGGCGGGCTGCGGCCACCATGGCGGCTTCGGTCTGGGTGCCTGCCTGCACGGCGGCCATGCCGGCGATCACGTCGCTGATGCCGCCGCTGAGGATCACCACATCGTTGGCCGCGAAGCTGCCGCTGGCCAAAAAGGTGTCGATCTGCTCGGTGATGGTGGGCGTGCTGGCGTTGCCAGCGGCATCGGGCTTGGCCTTGACGCGGGCATTGCCCACGGCATAGCTCTTGCCTCCCGCAGAGACGGCCGAGAGTGGCTTGCCATAGTTGGCGGCCACCTGCAGGGTCCAGTTGTTCACGCTGCCGTCGTTGACGGTATAGCGAGAGCCTTTTTGCCCCACATCGCTGTTGGCATCACCAAACGCGATGAAGCGCTCGGGCGTGATGGCCGATTCGGTGGTGCTGGAACCGCAGGCCGCGAGCAACGCGGCCGACGCACATGCGGCGACCAGTACGGTGCGGCGCATCCAATTTGCTGCCATGTATTTCTCCAGAAAAGTGGGGGGTAGTTTAGCGGTGCAACGTCAACGCATGTAAAGCCGCCTTGTGCGGCTGGAATCATGCGGCAGATGCACGTTGCAGGCGGTCGTGCACACCTTCCCACTCGGGCTCGGCGGGCGGGGTCTCGATCCAGATCAGTTTCACGCCATCGTCGTCAAAGCCGCGCAGCACCGCAAACAGCTGCTGGGCCGTGGCGGCCGCGTCGTCGGGCATGCGGCGCATCACGAGCTTGGAGGATTGGGTGCGCAGTGCGGCGCGGGCATAGACCGCGATGTGGGCGGCGTCGGCGCCCAGCAGGTCCAGGCCGGTTTGCAGGGCCTTGGCGTCCATCAGGCGCACCTTGGCGGCGGGCGCGTAGTGCGCTTCGAGCGTGCCCGAGGCGCGGGGCGTGAGCGCGGGCATGTCGTCCCTGGACAGCGGTGCAATGCCGCAGGCGGCCTCAATCTGCTCGCGCGTGATGGCGCCCGGGCGCAACAGCACGGGCACACCGCGCGTGCAGTCCACGATGGTGCTTTCGATGCCCACTTCGCACGGGCCACCATCCAGCACCAGCAGCCCGGCGCCCAGCTCGTCCTGCACATGCTGGGCGGTGGTGGGGCTCACGCGGCCAAAGCGGTTGGCGCTGGGGGCTGCCACGCCCCACACCGGCGGGCCGCCTTGGGCCTCGCTGTCGCCCGGTGCGGCGCAGGCCAGCAGCAGGGCATGGGCCACAGGGTGGGCCGGGCAGCGCAGTCCCACGCTGTCCTGGCCGCCGGTGGCGGCGCCAGCCACGCCGGACAGGCGCGGCAGGATGAGTGTGAGCGGGCCGGGCCAGAAGGCATCGACGAGCTTCTGTGCAAAACCCGGTACCTCACTGGCGAAGTGGGCAATGCCCTCGGCATTGGCTACATGCACGATCAGCGGGTGGTCGCTGGGGCGTCCCTTGGCCGCAAAAATCTGCGCCACGGCGGCATCGCTGCTGGCGTCTGCTGCCAGGCCGTACACGGTTTCGGTGGGCAGGCCGAGCAGTGCGCCGCTGCGCACGGCCCGTGCTGCGGTGGCGATGGATGCGGGCTGGGTGCCGTCAAGAATCATGGGTTGGAAGGCCGACATCAGAACGGTGCAATACCCAGCAGCGCAGCGGCCTGCAGGGCCGTGGTGCGCGCCGCCCCGGGGGTGGCGGCGGTGATGTTGAGGTGCCCCATCTTGCGGCCGCGCTTGGCCTCGCGCTTGCCATACAGGTGCAGGTGCGTGCCGGGCAGGGCTAGCACCTCGTCCCAAGGGGGCGTCTGCTCGGTGTCGCCATGGGCAAACCACAGATCACCCAGCAGGTTGAGCATCACGGCGGGGCTGTGCTGGCGCGGCTGCGTGAGCGGCAGGCGGGCCATGGTGCGCACCTGCAGCTCGAACTGCGACACGTCGCAGGCGTTCTGGCTGTAGTGGCCACTGTTGTGCGGGCGGGGGGCGATTTCGTTCACCACCAGGCTGCCGTCCTGCAGCACAAAAAACTCCACGCAGAGCACGCCGACGTACTGCAAACCGTTTGCTATCGAAATTGCAGCTTCTACCGCTTGCTGAATAAGCGCTGGAGGCAGATTTGTTTCAAAAACCTCTGTCACGGCCAGGATGCCGTCGCGGTGCAGGTTGCGCTGCACGGGCAAGTACACGGTGGCGCCGTCGGCGCCGCGCGCCACGATCACCGAACATTCCAGCGCCAGGGGCAGCATCTTCTCCAGCACGCAGGGCACCTTGCCGACCGAGTCCCAGGCGGCGGCGAGCTCGGCAGCGGTCTTGACGCGGACCTGGCCCTTGCCGTCGTAGCCCATGCGGGCGGTTTTCAGGATGCCGGGCAGTAGATCAGATGAAACTGCAGCCAGTTGCTCAGCCGTTTCGACCACCGCATACGGCGCACAGGGTACACCGCAGGCCACGAAATGGGCCTTCTCGCGGGCGCGGTCCTGCGCCACCGACACAGCGCTGGCGGCGGGCGACACGGGGCGCTGCGCAGCCAGCGCAGCCAGCGCCGCAGCGGGCACGTTCTCGAACTCGGTGGTCACCGCATCCGACAGACGGGCCAGCTCGGCCAGGCCCTGCGGGTCTTCATAACCCTTCTGGATGTGGTGGTGGCTCACCAGCCCGGCAGGGCTGGAGGCGTCGGCATCGAGCACGGCCGTGAAGTAACCCATGGCCTGCGCCTGGTGCACAAACATGCGGCCCAGCTGGCCGCCGCCGAGCACGCCCAGCATCGATCCCGGCAGGAGGGGTTTGTTGCTGGCGCTCATGCGGCGGGCGGCAGGGTCATGTTGCGCGCCACCTCGGTCTGTTCGGCGCGGAAGGCTTCGAGCCGCTGGCGCAGTTCGGGGCTTTCGTTGGCCAGCAGGGCGACGGCAAACAGGGCGGCGTTGGCGGCGCCTGCCGTGCCAATGGCAAACGTGGCCACGGGGATGCCCTTGGGCATCTGCACGATGGAATGCAGTGAATCCACGCCTTGCAGGTGGCGGCTGGCCACCGGCACACCCAGCACGGGCACCGTGGTCTTGGCGGCAATCATGCCCGGCAGGTGGGCAGCACCCCCGGCCCCCGCAATGATGGCTTTGAGGCCCCGGCCCGCAGCGGCCTCGGCGTAGGCAAACATGTCGTCGGGCATGCGGTGGGCCGAGACCACGCGGGCCTCGTGCGGGATGCCGAACTGTTCAAGAATCTGCACTGCATGCTGCATGGTGTCCCAGTCGCTGCTGGAACCCATGACCACGCCGATCTGGATGGGTTTCATGGTGTGGAGGGTGCTGGTGGGCAGGTTGCGCCTGCCCCACCGCTGTAGGTGGAACCCGCGATTTTACTTTTTGCGCCCCCCTGGCTGGTGTGGGGCTGTTTCGATGGGCCAAAATAGCGGGCAAACTGCTCCACAGGCCCCTGGCCCCCACACCATCATGATTGACGTCACCGTAGAGAACTTTGAAGCCGAGGTGGTTGCCGCCTCGATGAACGTGCCCGTGCTGGTGGACTTCTGGGCACCTTGGTGTGGGCCCTGCAAGTCGCTGGGGCCGGTGCTCGAAAAGTTGGAGACCGACTATGACGGCCGCTTCAAGCTCGTCAAGATCGACTCGGACCAGGAGCAGCAGCTGGCGGGCATGTTCGGCATCCGCAGCATCCCCACCTGTGTGTTGCTCATGAACGGCCAGCCCGTGGACGGCTTCATGGGCGCCCTGCCCGAAGGCCAGGTGCGGGCTTTCCTCGACAAGCATGTGCCAACCGCCGAAGAACTGGTGGCGGAAATTGAGGGAGAAGAAGCCCATGACGCCCTGGCGGAAGGCGACACCGGCACCGCGCTGGAAAAGCTGCAGCATGCCGTGGTGACCGATCCTTCCAACGACGACGCACGTTTTGACTACGTCAAGCTGCTGCTGCAGCTGCACCGCGAGGACGATGCCAAGGTGGCCTTTGCCCCCGTCATCGCCAAGGCCGCAGGCTCGCGCAAGCTGGGTGCGCTAAAGGCCTGGATGGATGCTATTGATTTCGTAGCTTCGAGCGCTTATGGAGAAAGCGCTGGGGCTGAATTTGATGCAAAAATTGTCACCAACAAGCGCGACTTTGACACCCGCTACGCCCGTGCCCGCTGGCTCATGGCGGGCCAGCGCTGGACGGACGCCATGGACGAGCTGCTCGAAATCCTCATGCGCGACAAGGCCTGGGGTGAGGAGGTCGCCCGCAAGACCTATGTGGCCATCCTCGAAATCATCGAACCCCCGAAGGTGAAGGTGGCCGACGGCCAGATCCCGCCCGATGATCCGGTGGTGGCGACCTACCGGCGTCGCTTGTCGAGCGTGGTGCTCAGCTGAGCGGGGTTCGCCCCACCAAAAAAGAAAGGCCCGGGAAGGGCCTTTCTTTTTGCGGTGGGCTGATGGACAGGTCAGGCCGTCAGCCGTTCCAGCGCTTCCCGGTACTTGGCGGCGGTTTTTTCGATGACTTCGCGCGGCAGGCGGGGGGCGGGCGCGGTCTTGTCCCAGGGCTTGCCGTTCACCTGCGCCTGTTCGAGCCAGTCGCGCACGAATTGTTTGTCGTAGCTCGGTGGGTTCTGGCCGGCGGCGAGAGCTGCTTCGTAGCCTTCCACCGGCCAGTAGCGCGAGCTGTCGGGCGTGAGCACCTCGTCCATCAGCACCAGGGTGCCGTCGGGCGCCAGGCCAAACTCGAACTTGGTGTCGGCAATGATCATGCCTTTGGTGAGTGCGATCTCGGCAGCAGCCTTGTAGATCGCAATGCTCAGGTCGCGGATGCGGGTGGCCAGGTCGAGGCCAATCATTTCGACCGTGCGCTCGAACGTGATGTTTTCGTCGTGTTCACCCATCGCGGCTTTGGCGGCCGGGGTGTAGATGGGCTCGGGCAGCTTCGCGGCATTGGTCAGCCCTTCGGGCAGCGGCACGCCGCAGACCGAGCGCGATTCCTGGTATTCCTTCCAGCCGCTGCCGGCCAGGTAGCCGCGCACCACGGCTTCGACGGGGATGGGCTGCAGCCGCTGCACCAGCATGGACCGGCCACGGATTTGTGCCGCTTCTTCCGGGGATACCGCGCTTTCCGGTGCGTCGCCCGTCAGGTGATTGGGGCAGATATACCCGAGCTTGTCGAACCAGAACAGCGCCATCTGCGTGAGCAGCTCGCCCTTGCCCGGAATGGGCTCGCCCATGATCACGTCGAAGGCCGAAAGGCGGTCGCTGGCCACCATCAGGATGCGGTCGTCGCCCACGGCGTAGTTGTCACGCACCTTGCCGCGTGCCAGCAGGGGCAGCGACGTGAGGGCGGAGGTGTGCAGGGCGTTGGAGCTGGGCTGGGTCATGGTGTCGGTGTGGGCGATCGATGTGCGCTGCAGACAGGCCGAAAAACGGGGAGTGAGGCGCGGGAGCGGATGAAGTTGTCACTGCGTTCGCGCAGCTTGCGGATTTTACGCGCGAGCCCGAAGCGTGCCTGCGGCGGGGGGCCGAGCGGCGTCTGCGTGGAGGGCGGGCGATGCCCTGCGCGCGGGCCGCCCTTGCGGCACACTGTGTGGCCCTGAAGCTGACCGGGCCACCTTTGGCCACTCCCTGTGCCCTCACCCCCTGTACTCACCCCGCGCCGCGAACTGTGGCTGCTGCTCACCCTCGCGGGCATCCAGTTCACCCACATCCTGGACTTCATGATCATGATGCCGCTGGGCCCTCGGTTCACGCAGCTGTTTTCCATCAGCGACGCGCAGTTCGGGCTGCTGGTGTCGGCCTATACGCTCTCGGCCGGGGTGTCGGGTTTGCTGGCCTCCACCTACATCGACCGGTTTGGGCGCAAGCGCCTGATGCTGGTGTTGTATGTGCTGTTCGGGCTGGCCACGCTGGCCTGCGGCGTGGCACCTACTTACGGCACGCTGATGGTGGCGCGCATTCTGGCGGGGGCGTTCGGGGGCGTGTTGTCGGCCTTGTCGCAAACCATCGTGGCCGATGTGGTCCCGTTCGAGCGGCGCGGCCGGGCGATGGGCATCGTGATGACATCTTTCTCCGTGTCCACCGTGGCGGGTGTTCCGCTGGGGCTGATCCTTGCCGAGCATGGGGGCTGGAACATGCCGTTCATTGCGATTGCCGCGATGGTGGGGGTGCTGGCCGTGCTGGCGGCGCGCACCATGCCCGCGATGACGGCCCATGTGCAGGCGGCCAGCGGCAGAACGGCGCTGGGTGGCATCGGCCAAGTGCTCGCAGATCCGAACCACCGCTGGGCGTTCCTGTTCTCTGCGTTGCTCATGTTTACAGGTTTTACGGTGATTCCCTACATCACCATCTACATGCAGACCAATGCTGGCGTGCGGGCCGATCAGATTCCATGGGCCTACCTGTGCGGGGGTGTCGCGACCCTGTTCACCGCCCGCCTGTTTGGCGGGTTGACGGACCGGCTTGGCAAGGTGCGAACGTTTCGCGGGCTGGCCCTGGCTGCGGCGCCCTGCCTGCTGGGCATCACGCTGGTGCAGGGCTTGCCGCTGTGGGGCGTGCTGGCGGTGTCCACCCTGATGTTTGCCTTCGTGAGCGGCCGGATGATTCCCGGCATGGCCATCGTTGCCTCCGCGGCGCAGGCGCCGTTGCGTGGCACCTTCATGACCCTGAACGCATCGGTGCAGTCCGCCGCCATGGGAGCGGCGTCTTTGGTGGGCGGGATGCTGATCAGCCGCGATGCGCAAGGGCTGGTGCAGAACTACTGGGTGGCTGCGCTGGTGGGCATTACAGCGAGCCTGTTGTCGATGCTGGTGGTGGGGCGGTTGACGCTGCATGGTGCGGCGCCTTCAGGGCGCTGAGCCAAGGCCCGCTGGCTTGGGGCGTGTGCTGCCTGTCAACTCAGCCATTGTGCGCGCTTTCCGGGCGCTTGGCACCTTGGCGGGCATAACCCAGCGGGCCGGGGCGGAATGGGATTGCTTTTCAGGAAGGGCAGGGGCATAGTGACTTCACGTCAACGGGATGCATCCAAGTTCGCCGGGCCGCTCCTCTGATCCAGGGCGGCGTTTCTTCCACAGAGAGTGTTACAGGAGACTTATTTATGAACCTGACGATCAGCGGTCACCACCTCGAAGTTACCCCAGCCTTGCGCAACTACGTCACCACCAAGCTGGACCGGATCACCCGCCATTTTGACCAAGTTGTCGACGTCAAGGTACTGCTGACGGTAGAGAAGCAAAAGGAGAAGGAAAAGAGGCAGCGAGCGGAATGCAATATCCACGTCAAGGGCAACGACCTGTTTGCCGAGAGTTCCCACGCAGACCTGTATGCCGCCGTGGATGAGTTGGTGGACAAGATGGACCGCCAGGTCGTGCGCCACAAGGACCGACTGCAGGACCACCACCACGAAGCCGCCAAGCGCGAACTGCACGCTTGATGCGCCAGCCCTGAGCCTGGCACAGCAGCCGCCCCTTTTGGGCGGTTTTTTTGTTGCCCACAGCGCCGCGCTCAGGGTTTTCGCCAATATGTGCATAATTGTTACCCTTGACCATGAACCGACTCGCCTCCATCCTGCCTTCCGCTCAAGTGCTTGTGAGCGTGGACGCCACCAGCAAGAAGCGTGCTTTTGAAGAAGCGGGTCTGCTGTTCGAGAGCCAACACGGCCTCTCGCGTGCGTTGATCACCGACAGCCTTTTTGCGCGTGAGCGCCTGGGCTCCACCGGTCTGGGCCATGGCGTGGCCATTCCCCACGGGCGCATCAAGGGGCTGAAAGCGCCCATGGCGGCCGTGTTCCAGCTGCTGAATCCGATTGGGTTCGATGCCCCGGACGAGTTGCCTGTGGGCCTGCTCATTTTTCTGCTGGTGCCCGAAGCGGCCACCCAGAAGCACCTTGAAATCCTGTCCGAGATTGCCGAACTGCTCAGCGATTCGGCCCTGCGTGAAAGGCTCAAGGCCTGCACCGATGCCGCCGAACTGCACGGCATGATTGCGGGCTGGCAGTCCACGCAAACGGCCTGAGCCCGTCGGGCGCTGCGCACTTTCGCTGATTCGCCGTGAAACCTAATGTTGTCAGTGCCGATGTTCTTTTTGAGGAATTTCGCGGCCCCCTGAAGTGGGAATGGGTGGCCGGGCTGGGGGCTTCCGAGCGGCGCTTTGACGAAGTGGCCGTGCGGTCCGCGCGCTCCGGGGCCGATCTGGTCGGCTACCTCAATTACATCCATCCCTACCGCGTCCAGATCCTGGGCGAGCGGGAGATTGCCTATCTCGGCAGCGCTTCGCCCGACGATTGCAAGCGTCGCATCGCACGCATCGTGACGCTGGAGCCGCCCGTGCTGGTGCTGGCCGACAACCAGACCGCACCTGACGCGCTGGTGTCGATGTGTGAGCGCGCGCAGATCCCGATGTTCTCCACGCACGAGTCGTCGGCCTTTGTGATCGACGTGCTGCGGGCTTACCTGTCCAAGCACTTCGCCGACCGCACCACCATGCATGGTGTGTTCATGGACATCCTGGGCCTGGGCGTGATGATCACGGGCGAGTCGGGCCTGGGCAAGAGCGAACTCGGCCTGGAGCTGATCTCGCGCGGTAACGGTCTGGTGGCCGACGATGCGGTGGATTTGTTCCGCATCAACCAGACCACCATCGAAGGCAAGTGCCCCGAGCTGCTGCAGAACCTGCTGGAAGTGCGCGGCATTGGCCTCTTGGACATCCGCGCGATCTTTGGCGAGACGGCCGTGCGCCGCAAGATGCGCCTCAAGCTCATCGTGCACCTGGTGCGCAAGGAAACGCTGGAGCGCGACTACGAGCGCCTGCCGTATGAGCCGCTCACGCAGGACGTGTTGGGTGTGCCCGTGCTCAAGGTCGTGATCCAGGTGGTGGCCGGCCGCAACATCGCCGTGCTGGTGGAAGCTGCAGTGCGCAACACCATCCTGCAATTGCGCGGCATTGATACCTACCAGGAATTTGTGGAGCGGCACCGCCGCGCCATGGAGCGCGACACCGGCGTCTGACGCAGGCGTCTGCACGCCGACTGGCGCTGCATGTGCCAGCGCCCCCGCGCAAGGGCCGCCCCGCCGCTGCCCTCGCAGAGAAGGCGCGAAGCGCTTCAGGGGGAAACTTATTTACTTGCGCAGTTTGCGCATTGGCCATACAGGGCCATGGTGTGGTCTTGCACCAGCCACCCCTTGGCCTTGGCCACGGCCTGCTGGCGCTTTTCAATTTCCGGGTCGTAAAACTCTTCGACCTTGCCGCAGGATGTGCAGATGAAGTGGTCGTGGTGCTGCCCTTCATTGAGCTCGTACACCGCCTTGCCACTCTCGAAATTGCTGCGGATCAGGATGCTTGCCTGCTCGAACTGCGTGAGCACACGGTAAACGGTGGCCAGCCCGATGTCCGAGCGCTCTTCCAGCAGCACCCGGAACACATCTTCCGCCGTCATGTGGCGCTGTCCGCCTTTCTGGAAAATCTCCAGAATCTTCAGGCGGGGCAGCGTGGCCTTGAGTCCCGTGCTTTTGAGTTCGTCGATGTTGGTCATGGCATGGTCTTTCGGGATGCGGGCCTTGGCCTCAAGGTTGGAAGGCCTGCCGCTACAATGGGGCGATCATATCCTCAGCCCTTTTACCCATGCCCGTCAAAGCCCGTTGCAGCGCCCGCCTGGGCCTGGTCCTCTTGATCGGTGCCAGCGTGGCCGCCCTGGCCGGTTGCAGCAGCCTGGATGGCGCCAGTACCCGCATTGCCAGCATTGTCACCCCCTACAAAATCGACGTGGTGCAGGGCAACTTTGTGTCGCGCGAGCAGGTCGAGGCCCTGCAGCCCGGCATGAGCCGCCAGCAGGTGCGCGAGATCCTGGGCACGCCGCTGGTCACCAGCCTGTTCCATGCGGACCGCTGGGAATACGTGTTCACGCTCAAGCGCCCGGGTCAAGAGGTCCAGACCCGCAAGCTGACCGTGTACTTCAAGGGGGATGGGCTGGATCGCTCCGAAGGCGACCCGATGCCTACCGAGACCGAATTCGTGGCCACGCTGGGCTCGCGTGGCTCCAAGGGCAAGGTGCCTGTGCTGGAGGCCACACCGGAGCAACTGGCCCGCTACCCTGCGTCCCAGCGGCCATCTGCCTCCCCGACGGCGGCGCCGCTGGAGCCCGCATCCGTCAGCTATCCACCGCTTGAAGCGCCCGCCCGCTGATTCCTGCGGTCTGGCAACGGGTAGATGGATGTCTGCCGCACTTCAACGTCAACGTACAGGACACTCATGACAGGGACCCCTTCGCCTGCCCCCACATCCACGCCCTCGCGCGCCCTCCGTGTCGCCGTCGCCGGTGCATCCGGCCGCATGGGCCGCATGTTGATCGAGGCCCTTCGCGCCAGTGACGACTGTGTGCTGGCGGGCGCGCTGGACGTGCCGTCCAGCCCGGGCATTGGTTCGGATGCCACCGCCTTTCTCGGCCATGCCAGCGGCGTCACCATCACGGCCGACATTGCTGCGGGCCTGAAAAATACCGACGTTCTGATCGATTTCACGCGCCCCGAAGGCACCCTGGCCCACCTGGCCGTGTGCAGCGAACTCGGGGTGAGGGCCGTGGTTGGCACCACGGGCTTCACCGACGCGCAGAAGGCTGAGATTGCCGTCTTTGCCCAGCGCACCGCTATCGTCATGGCGCCCAACATGAGCGTGGGTGTGAACGTTACGCTCAAGCTGCTACAGATGGCGGCGAAGGCCATGGCCACGGGTTACGACATTGAGATTATCGAAGCCCACCACCGCCACAAGGTGGATGCGCCCTCGGGCACTGCGCTCAAGATGGGCGAGGTGATTGCCGACGCCATGGGGCGCGACCTCAAGGAGTGTGGTGTGTACGCCCGCGAAGGCGTCACGGGCGAGCGCGACCCGTCCAGCATCGGTTTTGCCACCATCCGCGGCGGCGATATCGTGGGCGACCACACCGTGCTGTTTGCCGGCATCGGCGAGCGCATCGAGATCACGCACAAGTCCTCCAGCCGCTCCACCTATGCGCAGGGCAGCCTGCGTGCAGTGCGGTTCCTCGCCGGGCACAAGACGGGCATGTTCGACATGTTCGATGTGCTGGGCTTGAACTAGGCCGCTGGCTTTCCATGGACGCCCTCCATTGGTGGCGCCAGGGCGATGTGGTGACCCAAGGCGCGGCCCTGGTGCTCTTGGCCATGTCGGTGGCCAGTTGGGTGGTCATTGTCTGGAAGCTGCGGCTCATGCGCCAGGCGAGTGCCGATGTGGCCCGCTGCACGGCGGCGTTCTGGCAGGCCCCATCCATGGAGGTTGCAGCGCAACGTTTGCAGTCTTTTGACCGTGCTGCGCTTGTCCTGCCCCTGGTTGTTGCTGCAAATTCAATAGCAAATCATTTCAACCCCACTGGGCAGGCCACCCTGGCTGCCGCAGGCAGCCTGTCGCAGCGGCTCACCCGTGTGCTGCGCGACGCCTTGCACGACGTGCTCGGGCGCCTGCAGTTCGGCCAGGTGCTGCTGGCCACGGTGGGCTCCACCGCACCGTTCGTGGGGCTGCTGGGCACCGTGTGGGGCATTTACCATGCGCTGACCGCCATGGCAGGCGCGGGCCAAATCACCATCGACCGCGTCTCCGGCCCCGTGGGCGAAGCGCTGGTGATGACGGCGGCCGGGCTGGCCGTGGCGATCCCCGCCGTGTTGGCCTACAACGTGTTTGGTCGCCTGATTGGCCGCATCGAGGCGGACCTGGAAGGCTTTGCGCGCGATCTGCGCGAACTGCTGATTGACACGGCGCCGCCCGCCGATTCGCGGTCCTGAATCCCTGGAGGTCTGCTTCAGCCATGGCCTTCGGAAGACTCGAACGCACCACGGGGCCCCAGCCCATGAGCGACATCAACATGACGCCGCTGGTGGATGTGATGCTGGTGCTGGTGGTCATTTTTATTCTCACGGCACCACTCATGGCCAGTTCCATCCGGCTTGAGCTGCCACGCGCCGAGGGTGCCACGCCCGGAGCCGCGCCACAGTTCGTCACGCTGGTGGTCGATGCGTCGGGCCAGGCCTTTCTGCAGGATGAGCCTCTGTCGCAGCCCGCGCTGGCTGAGCGCCTGCGCCGCATCGGCGCCGAACGGCCCGACACCGAAATCCAGCTGCGCGCCGATGCGGCCGTGCCCTATGGGCGTGTGGTCGAGGTCATGGGCGCGGCGCACCTGGCTGGGCTGCAGCGCATCGGTTTTGTTGCCGATCCACAGTCCGCAGGGGTGCCGTCTGCCCCTGCCAAAGCCCCCTGAAACCGCCGTGCGCCGTCGAGCCAACCGGTCTGCGCAGGCCACTGGCGGCGGTGGGCGCGAAATGCGGTGCCTGACAGCCTAAAATCTGCGCAGCGCGGCCCTGCGGCCACACCCCCCTCTCACCCCCGAGCCCCCATGCAAGACAAATACTCCCCCCAAGACGTCGAGCGCGCCGCGCACGACCACTGGACCGCCACCGACGCCTACCGCGTGACGGAAGACAACAACAAGAAGAAGTTCTACGCCTGCTCGATGCTGCCCTACCCCAGCGGCAAGCTGCACATGGGCCATGTGCGCAACTACACGATCAACGACATGCTGGCGCGCTACCTGCGCATGAACGGCCACAACGTCCTCATGCCCATGGGCTGGGACGCCTTCGGCCTGCCGGCCGAGAACGCTGCGCTCAAGAACGGCGTGCCGCCCGCCAAGTGGACGTACGAGAACATCGCGTACATGAAGCAGCAGATGCAGGCCATGGGCCTGGCCATCGACTGGAGCCGCGAGGTCGCCACCTGCGACCCCGAGTACTACCAGTGGAACCAGTGGCTGTTCCTCAAGATGCTGGACAAGGGCATCGCCTACCGCAAGACCCAGGTCGTGAACTGGGACCCGGTGGACCAGACCGTGCTGGCCAATGAACAGGTCATCGACGGCAAGGGCTGGCGCACCGGCGCGACGGTCGAAAAGCGCGAGATTCCCGGCTACTACCTCAAGATCACCGACTACGCCGACGAGCTGCTTGATTTCGTGACCGGCGACAAGCTGCCTGGCTGGCCCGAGCGCGTGAAGCTGATGCAGGAGAACTGGATCGGCAAGAGTGAAGGCGTGCGCTTTGCCTTCACGCACGACATTCGCGGTGACGACGGCGCGCTGATCGGCGACGGCAAGATGTACGTGTTCACCACGCGCGCCGACACCATCATGGGCGTGACCTTCTGCGCCGTGGCGCCCGAGCACCCGCTGGCCGCGCACGCCGCCAAGAGCAACCCCGCGCTCGCGGCCTTCATCGAGGAATGCAAGAACGGCGGCACCACCGAAGCCGAGCTCGCCACGCAAGAGAAGAAGGGCCTGCGCACCGGCCTGTTCGTCACGCACCCGCTGACCGAAGAGCAGGTCGAGGTCTGGGTCGGCAACTACGTGCTGATGAGCTACGGCGACGGCGCCGTGATGGGCGTGCCCGCGCACGATGAGCGCGACTTCGCCTTTGCGCTCAAGTACGGCATCGAGATCAAGCAGGTCGTGCTGGTCGACGGCGAGAGCTTCAACTACCACCAGTGGCAGGACTGGTATGGCGACAAGCAGCGCGGGGTGACCATCAACTCCGACAGCTTCAGCGGCCTGTCCTTCAAGGACGCCGTGAACGCCGTCGCCCATGCGCTGGAGCAAAAGGGCCTGGGCGAGAAGAAGACCACCTGGCGCCTGCGCGACTGGGGCGTCTCGCGCCAGCGCTACTGGGGTACGCCGATCCCGATCATCCACTGCGAAGAGCACGGCGCCGTGCCCGTGCCCGAAAAAGACCTGCCCGTGGTGCTGCCACAGGACTGCATCCCCGACGGCTCCGGCAACCCGCTGCACAAGCACGAGGGCTTCCACGCCGGCGTGACCTGCCCCGTGTGCGGCAAGGCCGCGCGCCGCGAGACCGACACCATGGACACCTTCGTGGACAGCTCGTGGTACTTCATGCGGTACTGCGACCCCAAGAAGAGCGATGCCATGGTGGGCGAAGGCACGGCCTACTGGATGCGCGACCAGAAGTCGGCCACCGGCGGTGCCGGCATGGACCAGTACATCGGCGGTATCGAGCACGCCATCCTGCACTTGCTGTACGCGCGCTTCTGGACCAAGGTCATGCGCGACCTGGGCCTGGTGACGGTGGACGAGCCCTTTGCGCACCTGCTCACGCAGGGCATGGTGCTCAACCACATCTACTACTGGCGCGACGAAAAGGGCGGCAAGAACTACTTCCCGCCGGAAGCCGTCACGCAGGTGCTGGATGCGCAGGGGCGGATCGTGGGCGGCCGGCTGACCGAGGCCGAAGGCCAGTATCCCCAAGGCCTGCAGCTGGAATACGGCGGTGTGGGCAAGATGGGCAAGACCGAGCGCAATGGTGTCGATCCGCAGGACCTGATCGCCAAGTACGGCGCCGACACGGCCCGCCTGTACACCATGTTCACCGCCCCGCCCGAAGCCACGCTGGAGTGGAACGACGCGGCCGTGGAGGGCAGCTACCGATTCCTGCGCCGCGTATGGAACTTCGGGCTCAAGCTGTCTGCTATGGATATGGAAGCGGCTACCGCAAGCGTGGCAAGCGCCAGCAGCCTGAAAGAGGTCGAATTTGGCAAAGAAGCCAAGGCCCTGCGCCTGGAGATCCACACCGTGCTCAAGCAGGTGGACTACGACTACCAGCGCATGCAGTACAACACCGTGGTCTCGGGCGCGATGAAGATGATCAACGCGCTCGAAGACTTCAAGGCCACCGACTCGGCCGGCGCCCAGGTGGCGCTGATCGAAGGTTTTGGCATCCTGCTGCGCTGCCTGTACCCGGCCACCCCCCACGTCGCCCACAGCCTCTGGAGCGGCCTGGGCTATGCGGCCGAGCTGGGCGACCTGCTGGACGCGCCCTGGCCCAAGGTGGACGCGCATGCGCTGGTGCAGGACGAGATCGAACTCATGCTGCAGGTCAACGGCAAGCTGCGTGGCTCCATCCATGTGCCTGCGCAGGCCGACAAGGCCGAGATCGAACGGATTGCCCTGGCCAGCGAGGCGTTTGTGGCCCAGGCCGCAGGCGCGGTGCCCAAGCGCGTCATTGTGGTGCCCGGTCGCCTCGTGAACGTGGTCGTGTAACCGTCATGAAAAAGCGCACACTGCTCTCCCTCGCGCCCGTGGCCCTGCTGTCCGCCTGCGGCTTTCGGCTGCGGGGCGTGCCCGAGTTCGGGTTTGACTCGCTCTACATCGCGGCGCCTGCAGGCTCGCCCCTCGCGCGGGAGCTGCAGCGCACGCTGGAGGGTTCGGGCGGCAAGTTGCAGCTGCTGCGCGACCCGGCGTCCATGCCCACCGCCCAGGCCATCCTGGACCTGCTGCAGGAGCAGCAGGAGCGCGCCGTGGTGGGGCTCAACGCGTCCGGCCAGGTGCGCGAACTGCAGCTGCGCCTGCGCATCAGGTTCCGGCTGCGCACCCCGGCAGGTGCCGAACTGATTCCCGAGACCGAACTGCTGCAGCAGCGCGACATCAGCTACAACGAAACCATCGCCCTGGCCAAGGAGGCCGAAGAGGCGCTGCTGTACCGCGACATGCGGACCGACCTGGTGCAGCAGCTCATGCGCCGCCTGGCTGCCGCAAAGCGCTGAGCCCAGGGCGTGGGGCTGTGGCCTCCTGTCGGTAGTGCACTGCGGTGCAGCTTGCAGCGATAGCGCCGTGCCGGGCGCCGGCGACGGGCGAGGCACAGGCGAGGACATCGTCTCCCTTCCCGCATCGCGCAGCGATACGAGAGAAGAGCCGCTGCCGCTGGCGGCCAGCACTGGGCGGCGGCGCAGCCGCTCAGGGGGATGTCCGCATCAGTGTGCTCTTGCCAAACAGCGACTCGACCAAGTCCACCGCCAGCACGGCCGTGCGGTTGCGCACATCGAGCGCGGGGTTGAGTTCCACAATGTCCAGCGACGCCAGGCGCCCGCTGTCGGCAATCATCTCCATGCACAGCTGCGCCTCGCGGTAGGTAGGGCCGCCAGGCACCGTGGTGCCCACGCCGGGCGCGATGTCGGGGTCCAGAAAATCCACATCAAAGCTCACATGCAGATGGGTCTGGGCGTCCAGCCCGGCCAGCGCCTGCTGCATGGTCTGGCGCATGCCCACCTCGTCGATGTAGCGCATGTCGAAAACTTCCAGACCCTGCTCGTGCACGAAGCGTTTTTCGCCCGCATCGACGCTGCGGATGCCGATCTGGCGGATCTGGTCGGGGCGCAATGCGGCACCACCCCCCGGCATCTGGGCCAGCCCGGTCAGCGCCTCGGGGCCAAAACCACACAGACAGGCCACAGGCATGCCGTGCACATTGCCGCTGGGGGTCAGCGCGCTGGTGTTGAAGTCGGCATGGGCATCGAGCCACAGCACGCGCAGTTTTTTGCCCGCCTCTGCGCAGTAGCGCGCCACGGCACCGATGCTGCCCAGGCCCAGGCAGTGGTCGCCGCCCAGCAGGATGGGCAGGTGGCCCAGCTGCAACTCGGCATACACCGCATCGAACACGCGCTGGTTCCATTCCACCACCTCGGGCAGGTGGCGGTAGCCGTCCACGGGCGGTAGCCAGGGGTTGGCCGGGCCACTCAAGTTGCCCCGGTCGAATACCTGCAGCCCGTGCGATTCCAGCGCCGCCTGCAGTCCCGCCACACGCAGGGCCTCGGGCCCCATCGATGCGCCGCGCGCCCCGGCGCCGATGTCGGTGGGGGCGCCGATCAGGCTGGTGGGCTGGGCGCTGCGCAGGGCTGTGGGGGGCATGGTGCAAGGGCTTTCGGAGAGGGCTAGAGGATCGATGCGGGCGGTGCGGGCGCGGGCGCCCGGGAGAATTCTCGGGGCTTTGGGCGCCAATGAACAGTAAAAGAGCTGATCAGTCCGTGGCCTCCATCGCGCACTGTGTGGGGAGAGCCTGGCAGTTTGCGCAAGGGGCCGCGTGGCAAGGCGATAAACTTTGCCGCATGCAAGTCGCCCTGGCCCAACTCTCACCGCATCTTCAACGGGGCCTGTCGCCGCTTTACGTGCTGCACGGCGACGAGCCCTTGCTGCAGCAGGAGGCGGCCGACACCATCCGCGCCACGGCCCGTGCCCAGGGTTATACCGAACGGACTTCGTACACGGTAGCAGGTGCTCACTTTGACTGGAGCGCCGTGCTGGCCGCAGGCGGTAGTTTGAGTTTGTTTGCCGATAAGCAGATCGTCGAGATCCGCATCCCCTCGGGCAAGCCCGGCAAGGATGGCAGCGTGGCGCTGCAGCAGATTGCTGAATCCGCCAAGGGCAACGACAGCACGCTCACGCTGGTGATGCTGCCGCGCCTGGACAAGGCCACACGCACCGGGGCCTGGTTTGCGGCGCTTGAGTCCAGCGGCACCTCGATCCAGATCGACCCCATCGAGCGCGGCATGTTGCCGCAGTGGATTGCCCAGCGCCTGGCCGCCCAGGGCCAGCGTGTGGTGGCGGGCGAGGAGGGCCAGCGCACGCTGCAGTTCTTTGCCGACCGCGTGGAGGGCAACCTGCTGGCCGCACACCAGGAGATCCAAAAACTGGCCCTGTTGCATCCGGCGGGTGAACTGACGCAGGCCCAGGTTGAAGCCGCCGTGCTCAACGTGGCCCGCTACGATGTGTTCAAGCTCTCCGAATCGGTGCTCGCCGGGCAGACGGGCCGCGTGCAGCGCATGCTCGACGGCCTGCAGGCCGAGGGCGAGGCCGAAGTGCTGGTGCACTGGGCGCTGGCCGAAGACATCCGCGCCCTGAAACGCGTGAAAGACGCCATGAACGCGGGACGCCCCCTGCCCATGGCCCTGCGCGAAAACCGCATCTGGGGACCCAAGGAGCGGCTGTTCGAGCGCATCCTGCCCAAGGCCAGCGATGCGGCGCTGGCACGCCTGCTGCAGTCGGCCCACACGGTCGATGGCATTGTCAAAGGCCTCAAGCAGCCCGATTGGCCGACCGATGGCTGGCAGGCGCTGCAGCGGCTGGCGTTTCAGCTGTGCAGGCTGACGCAGGCGGCACGCTAAGCCCCACCGCTGGGCGTCAGGTTTTTGGTATTTTTTGGCCCCTGGCGCTTATCTGGTAAGCGCTGGTAGCTATCAAATAAGTAGTGTTTGACCGCATCCAGGCGTTTGGCTCAAGGCTGCTCCAGAACTCCCCGCGCCTTGTCCACCCACATCCGCAAACTGTCGAGCAAGTCTTTCTGGCTGAACGAGCAGCTTTCTTCGGAGAAGAGTGCGCTGGATTCGAGTCGGTCCAGCAGGTCATGCAGCACGGTTGCATAACGGGGCGGTAGCGCTGCAAGGAGCGCAGTCTGCGCACGGGCTTCGGCGCTGAAGGCGGCAGGACGGACGTCACCGCGCTGCAGGGCCACCAGGGAGGTGTCCAGCGCGTTCAATTGAAGGGCGGGATTCGACATGCGCCGAATTATCTCCGCCGGGCGGCGAAAAAGCCGGTCCGCCGGATAGCGGGCCTGGTGCCCGCTGACCCAGCAATTCGTTGATTATTTGTCGGCGAGTACGAAAGTGACCTGCATGTTCACCCGGTAGCTCGTGATGCGGCCGCCTTCGATGGAGACCTGCTGTTCCTTGATCCATGCGCCGCGCACGTTGTCAATGGTGTCGCACGCCCGTGCAATGCCTTGGTTCATGGCGTCCTCAAAACTGGTTTCGCTGGTGGCGCTGATTTCAATAACTTTGGCGACGCTCATGGGATTTCCTAAAAGTGGGCAGAAGCCGCCATGCTAGGAATCCTGCGTTCGGCAGGCTGTGGGACAAGGGCGCCTTGCGGCGTCAGCGTGGGCAATGGGGGCGCCCGGCTGGCGAAGGGCCGCCCATAAAAGGCGAATGCAGCCCGCGATGGGCATCTGCGGCAAAATCGCCGGATGAACGCCCTCAACGTCGCTGAATACACGCACACCCTCGGCCTGCAGGCCAAAACGGCTTCGGCGCTGATGGCCAAAGCGCCGGCAGCTATCAAAAACAAAGCATTGAAGGCCCTGGCCCGCCTGCTGCGCGAGAACGTGGATGCGCTGCAGGTGGACAACGCCCGCGATCTGGAGCGCGCCCGCGCCGCAGGCCTGGCCGAGCCGATGGTCGACCGGCTGAAACTCAGCCCCAAGGTGCTGGAAACCTGCGCCGAAGGCTGTGAGCAGCTGGCCGCCATGCCCGACATCATTGGCGAGATCCTGGGCATGAAACAGCAGCCCAGCGGCATCCGCGTGGGCCAGATGCGCGTGCCGATCGGCGTGTTCGGCATGATCTACGAGAGCCGGCCCAACGTGACCATCGAGGCCGCGTCGCTGTCGATCAAGAGCGGCAACGCCTGCATTCTGCGCGGCGGCTCCGAGGCCATCGACTCCAACAAGGCCCTGGCCAAGCTGGTGCAGCAGGCGCTGGCCGAGGCCGGCCTGCCGCAAGACGCGGTGCAACTGGTGCAGACCACCGACCGCGAGGCCGTGGGCCAGCTCATCACCATGCCGCAGTTTGTGGACGTGATCATCCCGCGCGGCGGCAAGGGCCTGATCGAGCGCATCAGCCGCGATGCCAAGGTGCCCGTGATCAAGCACCTGGACGGCAACTGCCACACCTATGTGGACGACCCCTGCGACATCGCCATGGCGGTGAAGGTGGCCGACAACGCCAAGACCAACAAGTACAGCCCCTGCAACGCGAGCGAAGGCCTGCTGGTGGCGCGTGGTGTGGCGGCGGAATTTCTGCCGAAGATTGGCGCCGTCTATGCCGCCAAAGGCGTGGAGATGCGCGGCTGCACCGAGTCGCTGGCGATCCTGGCCGCTGTGCCCGGCGCCCAGCTGGTGCCTGCCACCGAGCAGGACTGGAGCGAGGAATACCTGGCCCCGATCATCAGCGTGAAGATCGTGGCGGGTGTGGACGAAGCCATCGTCCACATCAACCACTACTCCAGCCACCACACCGACGCCATCCTCACCACCAACCACGTGCACGCCCAGCGGTTCCTGCGCGAGGTGGATTCGGCCAGCGTCATAGTGAACGCCAGCACGCGCTTTGCCGACGGGTTCGAGTACGGGCTGGGCGCCGAGATCGGCATCAGCACCGACAAGTTTCATGCGCGCGGCCCCGTGGGGCTGGAAGGCCTGACCTCGCTGAAGTACGTGGTGCTGGGCGACGGTGAAGTAAGGGTTTGATTTGCTCCTAATTTAATAGCTGTTGGCGCTTGTCAATGAAGCGCTAGCAGCCAATTTGGCATGAAAATCATCATCCTCGGAGCGGGTCGCGTCGGTCAGAGCGTGGCGGACAGTCTGGTGTCGGAGCGCAACGACATCACCGTGATCGACACCGACGCCGCACGGCTGCGCGACCTGGAGTCGCGCTTCGACTTGCGGGGCGTGGTGGGCAACGGCATCGAGCCGGCCGTGCTGGCCGAAGCGGGCGCACAGGACACGGATCTCCTGATCGCCTGCGCCGCACAGGACGAGACCAACCTGGTGTGCTGCAAGATCGCTCAGCTGCTGTTCAACATTCCCAAGCGCATCGCGCGGGTGCGCTCCACCGGTTTCGAGTGCGAGGAGCGGTTGCTGGGCCCGGACGGTTTTGGCGTGGACCGCATCATCTGCCCCGAGGAGTCGCTGACCCGCTACATCCGCAAGCTCATCGAGTACCCCGAGGCCATGCAGGTGCGCGAATTTGCCGGCGGCCGCGCCAGCCTGGCATCCGTGCGGGCCCGCGCGGGGGCGCCCATGGTCGGTCACACCATCGGGGCGCTGCGCGAGAGCGCCCCCGACATGGCCATGCGCATGGTGGCCATCTACCGGCGGTTTCCCGATGAGCCCGACCGCTTCATCGCCTGCGACGGCAGCACCCGCATCGAGCCGGGGGATGAGGTGTTTGTTCTGGCCGCCCATGAGCACATCGCCAATGTGCTGGCGGCCTTGCACCGCCCCGCCGCGCAGCAGCCCCAGCCCGTGCGCCGCATCATGATTGCGGGCGGCGGCCGCGTGGGCCTGCGGCTGGCGCGCCAGCTCAGCCAGACGGGTGGGCGCTTTCACATCAAGATCATCGAAGACCACGCGGACCGCTGCGTGGAGCTGGCTTCGGCCTTGCCGTCCGACGTGCTGGTGCTGCAGGGCGACACCACCGACGAGGACCTGCTGGGCGACGAGGGCATCGAGGAGGTGGACCTGTTCCTTGCGCTCACCGACGACGACGAGGACAACATCATGTCCTGCCTGCTGGCCAAGCGCATGGGCGCCAGCCGGGTGCTGGCGCTCATCAACCGCCGCAGCTATGCCGACCTGATGCACGGCACGCAGATCGACATTGCGCTGTCGCCCGCGCAAGCCATGCTGGGCGAGCTGCTGGCCTATGTGCGCCAGGGCGACGTGCAGGCGGTGCACAGCCTGCGCCGGGGCGTGGCCGAGGCGCTGGAGATCGTGGCGCGCGGCGACCGCAAAAGCTCGCGCGTGGTGGGTCGCAAGGTGAGTGATCTGCAGTTGCCGCGCGACGTGCACATCGGCCTGATCGTGCGCGGGCTGCCGGACGCATTGGACGCCACAGGCACCGCCACCGCCGGCCTGCGCGAGCCCGAGGTCATCATCCCGCGCAGCGCGACGGTGATCGAGAGCAATGACCACGTGGTGTTCTTCCTGCCCAACAAGCGGCTGGTGCGTGACGTGGAAAAACTCTTCCGCGTGAGCGCGACGTTCTTTTGATGCACCCCCCTGAGTCGCTTCGCGCCTTCCCCCCGCTCTCGCAGCGCTGCGCACTGCGGGCAGGGGGACGCCCCCAGCGCGGCGGGGCGGCCCTTGCGCGGGGGCTGCGCCAGTATCGGCAGCCGCATGCGATGTTGGCGGCCATGGACCCAGGGCGCCGGCCATGACTGACATGTTTCCCGTTCTGCGCGTGCTGGGCATCCTGGTGATGATCTTTTCCTTGTCCATGGGGCTACCGCTGGCGGTGTCGCTGTGGACGCGCGACGGCGTCTGGCATGTGTACCCGCTGGCCATGGGCGCCACGCTGCTGGCGGGCGCATGGCTGTGGTGGCGGCTGCGGCTGTTTCGGCAAGAGCTGCAACCGCGCCATGGCGTGATGCTGGTCTCGCTGGTGTGGATGCTGCTGCCCCTGTCGGCCGCGTTGCCGCTGATGCTGGCGGGGCACCACACCGGGCATCCGCTGTCGTTCACGCACGCCTATTTCGAGGCGGTGTCGGGGCTCACCACCACCGGCTCCACCGTGCTCGCGGGCCTGGATGCCATGCCGGTTTCGGTGAATGTGTGGCGCACTTTCCTGCAGTGGATGGGCGGCATGGGCATCCTGATCCTGGCCGTGGCCGTGCTGCCCTTGCTGGGCGTGGGCGGCAGCCAGCTGTTCAAGGCCGAGGCGGCGGGGCCCTTGAAGGACACCAAGCTCACGCCGCGCATGACCGGCACGGCCAAGGGGCTGTGGGGCGTGTATGCATTGTTCTCCGTGTTGTGTGGCCTGGCTTTTTGGGCGGCAGGCATGGAGCCGCTGGATGCGCTGATGCACATGTTTGCCACCGTGAGCCTGGGCGGGCTGTCCTCGCACGACCTGAGCTTCGGGTATTTCCAGTCGCCCCTGCTGGAGGCGATCTGCATCGTCTTCATGCTGGTGGCCAGCTGCAATTTCGCGCTGTACTTCGTGGCGTTTCGCAAGGGGCAATGGGGCGGGTTCTGGCGCGACCCGGAGCTGCGGGCCACCTTGTTCTCGCTCATTGGTGGCGGTCTGCTGGTGGCGCTGTTGTTGTGGGTCAAGGGGGTCTACGCACCGCTGGATGCGCTGCGCCACGGCATGTTCAATCTGGTGTCGATGGCCACCACCACGGGTTTCGCCACTGTGGACTACCTGGCATGGCCGGTGTTCGCGCCTGTGTTCATGCTGCTGCTGTCGGGCGTGGCCACCAGTGCCGGGTCGACGGGCGGGGGGATCAAGATGGTGCGCATGCTCATCCTCGTCAAGCAGGCGCGCCGCGAGATGAATCGACTGGTGCACCCGCGTGCCGTGCAGCCCGTGCGGCTGGGCGACGCCGTGGTGGACAACCGCGTGATCTTTTCGGTGCTGGCCTTCATGCTGGTCTATGGCGGCACGGTCTTCGGGCTCAGCATGGTGATGCTGCTGACCGATCTGGACCCGGTGACGGCATTTTCGGTGGTGCTGGCCAGCGTGAACTGCGCGGGGCCGGGCCTGGGCAGCGTGGGGCCCGCGTCCAACTATGCGGTGCTGACCGATTTTCAGATCTGGGTGTGCACCTTGGGCATGCTGCTCGGGCGGTTGGAAATCCTGAGCTTCATGGCCCTGCTCACCCCGGCGTTCTGGCGGCGCTGAGCCCGGGGCCTCCGAAAAAGCGGGCGGTCGGACTTGCGAAGGCCCTGTCACGCCCCAACCCTACAATGGATTGCAATCGTTCCCGTCTCCTCTGAAGGCTCCCCATGGTTCCGCATCTCATCACGGCCCTGACCGGGCCGATCAACGAACTCGAACAGCGCGTTCTCGACTCGATGCCCGCCATCGAGCGCTGGTTCCGGCTGGAGTGGATGGAGCACACGCCGCCGTTCTACACCTCCGTGGACATCCGCAATGCAGGTTTCAAGCTTGCGCCCGTGGACACCAATCTGTTTCCTGGCGGCTGGAACAACCTGACCAAGGAGATGCTGCCCCTGGCCGTGCAGGCTGCCATGGCCGCCATCGAGAAGATCTGCCCCGAGGCGCGCAACCTGCTGATCATTCCGGAAAACCACACGCGCAACACCTTCTACCTGGCCAACGTGGTGCAGTTGCAGCGCATCTTCAACATGGCGGGCCTGAACGTGCGCGTGGGCTCCATCAGCCCCGAGATCAAGAAGCCCACGCTGATCGAGCTGCCCAACGGTGACACCGTGACGCTGGAGCCCGTGGTGCGCACCAAGCGCCGCCTGGGACTCAAGGATTTCGACCCCTGCACCATCCTGCTGAACAATGATCTGTCGGCCGGGCCACCGGGCATCCTGGAAGACATCCACGAGCAGTACCTGCTGCCCCCGCTGCACGCGGGCTGGAGCGTGCGCCGAAAGAGCACCCACTTCAAGAACTACGAAGAGGTGGCCAAGCGCTTCGGCAAGATGCTGGGCATCGACCCCTGGCTCGTGAACCCGATGTACAGCCAGTGCGACGGCGTGGACTTTGCCGAGGACAAAGGCATGGACAAGCTGCAGACCACGGTGGACGCGCTGCTGACCAAGGTGCGCCGCAAGTACAAGGAATACGGCATCAACGAAAAGCCCTTCGTCATCGTCAAGGCCAACAACGGCACCTACGGCATGGGCATCATGACCGTGCGCGACGCCAAGGAGCTGGATGCGGTGAACCGCAAGACCAAGAACAAGATGGCCATCATCAAGGACGGCCAGCCGGTCAGCGACCTCATCATCCAGGAGGGCGTGCTGACGCAGGAGCGGGTGCACGAGGCCGTGGCCGAACCCGTGGTCTACATGATGGACCGCTACGTGGTGGGCGGCTTCTATCGCATGCACGCCGAGCGCGGCGTGGATGAGAACCTGAACGCCCCGGGCGCAAGTTTTGTGCCCCTTGCCTTCGAGCACAGCACCCATATGCCCCAGCCCGGCATGCGCCCCGGGGTGAGCGCGCCCAACCGCTTCTATATGTATGGCGTGGTGGCGCGCCTTGCGATGCTGGCGGCCAGCTACGAGCTGGAGGCCACCAACCCGGACGCTGAGGTGTACGACTGAATGGAAGCCCCCCGCTGAAGGGACAACACTCTTGCCGCGGGGTGGTTCTTGCTTGGCGTCTCTTTGTCTGATCGCACCAATTACATAGGCAAGGTGCAGCGTTTTGGGGGCCCAGAAATGTGCGACGCCGGGTAGGCCTGCCATGTCTATGCCCGGCTGCCAAGGGCAAGTTGTTGCGTCGCAACATGGAGAGATGCCCCCAGGCACTTGATCTGGCTCAGGCGCACAATAGCGTTCCCAAAAGTAACGGAACCCCGTCTGGCCCTGCGCCCGGGGGCGGTCAGTGCAAAGCTCCAAGTCATCGCTCGCAGCGCTCACGCTGGGCGCCATCGGTGTTGTGTATGGCGATATCGGCACCAGCGTGCTGTATGCCATCAAGGAGGTCTTCGGGTCCGGCCATGTGCCGTTCACCCCAGCCAATATCTACGGCATCCTCTCGATTTTCTTCTGGACGCTCACCGTCATTGTTTCGCTGAAGTACGTGGTGCTGGTGCTGCGCGCCGACAACCACGGCGAGGGCGGCCTCATTGCCATGCTGGCGCTGGCGTCGCAGGCGGTCAAAGACAAGCCCCGGCTGCGCGGCGTATTGCTGGCGGTGGGGATCTTCGGGACCTCCCTTTTTTATGGCGACGGCGTCATCACGCCCGCCATTTCGGTGCTGTCGGCGGTGGAAGGGCTGGAAGTGGTCTCTCCCCACTTCAAGCAGTATGTGATTCCCATCACCCTGGTCGTGCTGTTTTGCCTCTTTGCGGTGCAAAAGCGCGGGACGAGTGGCATTGGCAAGTTCTTCGGGCCCATCACCCTGGTGTGGTTCGCCACCATTGCCTTGTTGGGGGTCTCCCACATCGTCGGCCACCCCGAGATCCTCTGGGCGCTGAGTCCACACCATGCGCTCGGCTTCATGTGGGCCCATCCGGGCACCAGCTTCATCATCCTGGGCGCGGTGGTGCTGTGCGTGACCGGAGCCGAAGCCCTCTATGCCGACCTGGGCCACTTTGGAAAGCGCCCCATCCGCCTGGCCTGGTTTGGCGTGGCAATGCCGGCGCTCACGCTGAACTACTTTGGCCAGGGGGCGTTGCTGCTGGCCGAGCCCGAGGCGGTCAAGAACCCGTTCTACATGATGGCACCCGACTGGGCGCTGGTCCCGCTGGTCATCATGGCGACCATGGCCACGGTGATCGCATCGCAGGCCCTCATCACCGGCGCGTTCAGCGTGACCAAGCAGGTCATCCAATTGGGCTATTTGCCGCGCCTGAACATCCAGCACACCAGCGTGCGAGATACGGGGCAGATTTACATACCGCTGGTCAATTGGGGGCTGTTTGCCGCCATCGTGCTGGCCGTGGTGATGTTCCGCTCGTCCAGCAATCTGGCCGCAGCCTATGGCATCGCCGTGACGCTGGACATGCTGATTACCACCACGCTGACGTTTTTCGTGATCCGTTACGGCTGGGGCTACCCGCTGGCGCTGTGCATCGCGGCCACGGGGTGTTTCTTCGTGGTGGACCTGGCGTTCTTCGCGTCCAACCTGCTCAAGCTGTTCCAGGGCGGCTGGTTCCCGCTGCTGATCGGCGGCATCGTGTTCTCTTTGATGATGACCTGGAAGGAAGGGCGCAGGCTGCTCAATGACAAGCTGCGTGCGGATGCCATCGACCTCAAGGACTTTCTGGAGTCGGTGTTCATCAGCCCCCCGACCCGGGTGGACGGAACGGCCGTCTTCCTCACCGCCGACGTGGGCGCCGTGCCCAATGCGCTGCTGCACAACCTCAAGCACAACAAGGTGCTCCACCAGCAGAACCTGTTCGTGACGGTCCACAACCATGAAACTCCCTGGATCGGGATGGACAAACGGCTGCAGGTCGAGCCGCTGGGCCACGATTGCTGGCAGGTCGTCATCCACTACGGCTTCAAGAACGACCCCGACGTGCCGCGTGCGCTGGAGTTGTTGCGGGGGCGGGGCTGCGAACTGGAGCCCATGACCACCAGCTATTTCCTCTCGCGCGATACGGTCATCCCCACCATGGGTGGTGGCATGGCCCCCTGGCGCGAAAAGCTGTTCGCCCAGATGCACCACAACGCGAGCGGCGCTGCGGACTTCCTGCACCTGCCCAACAACGCCGTGGTCGAACTAGGGTCCAAGATCGAGATCTGAGAGAGTTGGTGGCTTTTGAGGCCTGGCGCTTATCTATAAAGCGTTATTTGCTATTAAATATGTAGCAATTCGGGTGTTTGCCTCGCGAGGCATGCACTGGGTGGCCTGCGGTGGCACGGTGCCAGAATCCCGTCCATGCAATTTTTCAAAGACTTGAGCCTGTCGGCGTTCACTGCGGGGTTCGTGGCAGTGCTGGTGGGCTTCACGAGCTCGGTGGCCATCGTGTTCCAGGCCGCACAGGCGTTTGGCGCCACCCCAGCTCAGGTCACATCCTGGATGTGGGCGCTGGGTCTGGGCATGGGCTTGTGCTCCCTGGTGCCTTCGCTCGTTCTGCGCAAGCCCGTCATGGTGGCCTGGTCCACGCCCGGTGCGGCCGTGCTGGCCACCGCCGGCCTGGCGGGTGGCTTCCACATGGGCGAAGCGGTGGGGGCTTTCATGGTCAGCGCTGCACTCATCATCCTGGTGGGCGTGACACGCTGGTTCGAGCGCGCGATGGGCCGCATCCCCATGGAGATCGCTGCCGCCTTGCTGGCCGGTGTGCTGGCGCGCTTCGGCCTGCAGGCATTTGCCGCTGCCCAGACGGCATTGCCGCTCGTGTTGACCATGTTGGTCGTGTACCTGTTCTCGCGCAAGTTCGCCGCACGCTATGCCGTGGTCATCACGCTGGCGGTGGCCGTGGTGTTCGTGGCCCTGCAAGGACAGATGGCATGGTCCGCCGTGCACCTGGAGCTGGCCATGCCGGTATTCACGGCCCCTCAGTTCAGTCTTGCCGCCACCATCAGCCTGGCCGTCCCCCTTTTTGTGGTCACGATGGCGTCGCAGAACCTGCCCGGGGTGGCGGTGATCCGCGCCTCGGGCTACGACCTTCCTGTCTCCCGCCTGATTACGCTGACGGGACTCGCCACCCTGGTCCTGGCGCCGTTTGGCGCCTTCGCGCTGAATTTCAGCGCTATTACCGCCGCGATGTGCATGGGCCCCGAAGCACATGAGGACCGCCGTCGGCGTTATACGGCGGCCGTGTCCTGTGGTGCCTTGTATATAGCGATTGGACTGTTCGGCGCGGTGATCACAGGTTTGCTGACAGCGTTTCCCAAGGAGCTTGTGGTGGCGATCGCGGGGCTTGCCTTGCTGGGCACGATTGGCAATGGCCTGGCGGTGGCTCTGCGCGACGAGTCGCACCGTGAGGCGGCATTGGTTACGTTTCTGGTGACCCTCAGCGGGGTCGTGATCGCCGGAGTCGGATCGGCCTTCTGGGGCGTGGTCGCCGGCAGCTTTGCGCTATTTGTGCAACAGTACAGGCGTTCACCAGCGTGAGGCTCGTGGCGCCTTGCATGCGCCGCACCCAAATCTCTTTCTCTGTCCGCAAGTGATCTGCCATAGGCAGCGCCTGCGCACCTTTCTGACCCGACACCATGAAACTGCTCTTCATTGCCGATCCCCTGCAAAGCTTCAAGATCTACAAGGACACGACCTTCGCCATGATGCGCGAGGCCCAGCGGCGCGGACATACCCTGTCGGTGTGCGAGCCGCAACACATCACCTGGCAGCGTGGCAGCAAGGTGACGGCCCGCGTGTGCGACATCCAACTGACGGGAGACCCGGTGCAGTGGTACACCGCGCAGCCCGTGCACAGTGCGCCCCTGGCGGGGTTCGATGCGGTGCTGATGCGCAAGGACCCGCCTTTTGACAGCGAGTATTTCTATGCGACACATCTGCTGGAGCAGGCCGAGCGCGACGGCGCCCGTGTGTTCAACAAGCCCCGGGCGCTTCGCGATCATCCGGAGAAACTGGCGATCATGGAGTTCCCGGAATTCATCGGCCCCACCCTGGTGACACGGGATGCCGCAGACATCCAGCGTTTTCATGCGGAGCACGGGGACATCATTCTCAAGCCGCTCGACGGCATGGGCGGCATGGGAATCTTCCGCGTGGGCCCGGATGGGCTCAACTTGGGAAGTATCACCGAAACCCTGAACCGCCACGGCGCGCAGAGCGTCATGGTTCAAAAGTTCTTGCCTGAGATCACCGAAGGGGACAAGCGCGTTCTCATCATTGGCGGAAAACCGGTGTCCTTTTGCCTGGCGCGCATCCCGCAAGGCAGTGAGGTGCGGGGCAATCTGGCTGCAGGGGGCAAGGGCGTGGCGAAGCCGCTTTCGGCGCGGGACTGGGAAATCGGCAACGCACTGGGGCCAGTGCTACAGGCGCGGGGCCTGCTGTTGGCAGGAGTGGATGTGATCGGCGACTGCGTCACCGAGATCAATGTCACCAGCCCAACCTGCTTTCAGGAGATCTTTGACCAGACGGGGTGCGATGTAGCTTCCTTGTTCATCGATGCCCTGGAGGCTGCAATGACAGCCTCTGCCCCATAGCCTTCTGGATTTTTGCAGCCAGATCTTTCTAAACCCCTAAAACTAGTGCTATAGTCGAGGGCTTCGCTACTGAGGCGGTTCTGCAGAAATGCAGAGAGCTGGTTGTTCGGGTGGTGATGGGGCTGAGGCCTTGTTGCTGCAGGGGCTGAGAAGGTGGTGA